>NZ_JBHXVP010000007.1:32088-130583 GCF_042672245.1 Rhodococcus sp. NPDC127527 | reverse complement strand
GGCCCCGCCCCCACCGCGCCGGCACCGCCGCTATCTCCCCCCTCGCCGGCGGGCCCGCCCCCCAACCCGCCCTCGGCGCCCTCCGCACAACTGCGGCAGCTGGCCACAACCCCGGCGCCAGCTTTCCCTCCGCAGCACCTCCGTCACCAACCGTGAAGGCGGCCCCATGTCCTCATAACTCTCGCGCAAACGATGGAAGCTGGTTCGAAGATGAATGGTTTGACACGCCGACAGATGTTCAAGGCCATGGCGGTCACGGCGGGCGCGGTGACGCTGGGCACCGGCACGCGCATCGCGGGGGCGGCCCCCGGCACGGAGATTCGCGTACTGGCGATCAACACCTGGCTCAACGGAACGAGCGTGTCCGGCGGCCTGAAGATGGTCGCCGACATCGTCACCGCCACGCGTGCCAACGTGGTGATCCTCACGGAGTCGAACAGCAGTGCAACGAACTCGGTGGCGAACACACTGACCAACGCCGGCACGAAGTTCTTCGCGACGTCCACGTCCGACACCGGAATCCTCTCGCGGTTCCCGATCTCCGAGTCGTCCAGCCTGGGCTGGATGACCAAGACGGTGATCACCGTGGACGGCGTTCAAATTGCCACGTATGCAGCACATTTGAACTACAAGTACTACGCCACCTACCTCCCGCGAGGATACGGGCCGGGCAATGACTCGGGCGAGTTCTCCCAGTACGGCTGGAACAAGATGCCGGCGCCCGTCACCGACGTCACGACGGTCCAGCGTGTCAACATCAACTCCGGCCGACCGCAAGCCATCACCAATTTCATCAACGACGCCGCACTCGAGCAGGCCAAGGGGCGTTCGATCATCCTGGGCGGAGATTTCAACGAACCGTCGACCCTCGACTGGACCGACGCGGCCAAGAACCTGTTCGACCACAACGGCGTGGTCATCCCATGGGAGACCACCCGGCGCCTCGAACAGGCCGGCTTCGTCGACTCGTACCGCAGCAAGTACCCGAATCCGGTGACCCACCCGGGCTTCACCTGGCCCTCGGACAACCCCGCCAAGTCTCCGTCACAGATCAGCTGGGCACCGGCCGCCGACGAGCGCGACCGAATCGACTACATCTTCACCGACGGCGCGTCGAAGCTCTCGTTGACCGAGGCCGGCATCGTCGGGCCTCGCTCGACCATCGTGCGCAACCAGCGAGTGACCGAGACCGGCCAGGACAACTTCATCACCTCACCGACCTCCTGGCCGACCGACCACAAGGCGGTTCTCGCGGTCTACCAGATCAACACCGCGACCCCCGATGTCGAGACGAGCACCACCGTCGCGGCCCCCGACTCGGCCGAGAACGGCGCCGAGGTCGTCCTCACGGCGACCATAGATCCGGCCGCACAGGGCGGCACCGTCCAGTTCCTCGACGGCACAACACCTCTCGGCGGACCGGTCGAGGTCACGAACGGCACGGCCTCGATCACGCGCACCTTCGACACCAACGGCGCCCACTCGATCACGGCCGTGTACTCCGGATCGCCCGGCTTCGTCGGTTCCACCTCCGAGGTCAAACAAGTCAACGTGGGCACCGACCCCGTCGCCACCACCGTCGTGATGACGGCGCCGGGCAGCGCGTTCGCCGGTCAGGACGTGAACCTGCACGCGACGGTGTCCCCCACTGTCCAGGGCGGCACCGTGGAGTTCACCGTCGACGGCGGCGACAAGGTCACCGGCACGTTGGGCACCGACGGCACCGCGGTCGCGCCGTACACCTTCGCCGCCGCAGGCATCCACCGCGTGGTCGCCCGGTACTCCGGCACCACCGGTGCCGAGGCCTCGGTTGCGCCGGAATTCCAGGTCGACGTCACCGTCGCGCCGCCGACCGACGTCCAGACCACCACCACGCTCGACCCGGTCGGCACCGTCGAGAAGGGCACCCCCGTCACCCTGCGGGCCAAGCTCGATCCGATCAGCGCCAACGGCAGGGTCCAGTTCAAGCTCGGCGACACCCCGCTCGGCGGTCCGGTGGCGGTGTCGAACGGCGTCGCGACGCTGTCGACCACCTTCGCGGCGTCCGGAACCTTCAGTGTCACCGCGGAATTCATCGCCTCGGCGGGCTTCGTCAACTCGGCGTCCGCCCCGCAGACGCTGACCGTGCCGGGCGACACCGGTCCCGGCAACCCTGGTGGCGGCGGACTGGGCAGCCTGGAGAACCTCTTCGGCTCCTGACTCGCACCCCGCTGACCTACCCCTCAAACGACGGAAGCTGACTTTCGATGAATGGTGTGACGCGCAGACAGATGTTCAAGGCCGTGGCCGTCACCGCAGGCGCGGTGGCACTGGGAACCAGAACTTCCTTCGCCGGGGCCGCCCCCGGCACGGAGATTCGCGTGTTGGCGATCAACATCTGGGTCAACGGAACGAGCGTGTCGGGCGGCCAGAAGATGGTCGCCGACATCATCACCGCCACCCGCGCCAATGTCGTGCTGCTCACGGAGTCGAACAGCAGCGCAACCAACGCCATTGCGACCAGGCTGACCAACGCGGGCACCAAGTTCTACGCGGCGGGTTCGTCCGACACCGGCATCCTCTCCCAGTTCCCGATCTCCGAGACATCCAGCCTGGACTCGATGACCAAGACCGTCATCACCGTCGACGACATTCAAATCGCGACGTATGCCGCACATCTGAACTACACCTCGTACGCCACCTACCTGCCCCGCGGATACGGAGCCGGCGTTCCCTCGGGCGAGTTCTCCCAGTACGGCTGGAACAAGATGCCCGCACCCGTCACCGACGTCGAGACCGTCCAGCGCGTCAACGTCAATTCCGGCCGCCCCCTGGCCGTCACGAACTTCATCGCCGATGCGGAGCGGGAGAAGGCCAGGGGCCGTTCGATCATCATGGGCGGCGACTTCAACGAGCCGTCCACCCTGGACTGGACGGACGCGACGAAGGACCTGTTCGACCACAACGGGGTCGTCGTCCCGTGGGCATCGACGCAGCACCTGCACGACGCCGGCTTCGTCGACGCCTACCGCAGCAGGTACCCGGATCCGGTGACCCATCCGGGCTTCACCTGGCCGTCGGACAATCCCGCCAAATCGACATCGCAGCTCACCTGGGCACCGACGGCGGACGAACGTGACCGCATCGACTACATCTTCACCGACAATGCCTCGATGCTGACCTTGTCGGACGCCGGCATCGTCGGACCCCGCTCGACGATCGTGCGCAACCAACGAGTGGCCGAGACCGGTCAGGACAACTTCGCCGCCTCGCCGACGCCGTGGCCGACCGATCACAAGGCCGTCCTCGCCACCTACGCCGTCAGCGCCGTGCGCCGGGCCACCACGACGACGATGACAGCACCCGGGAGTGCGCAGGTCGGCCAGGCCGTCAACCTGCACGCCACGGTCGCCCCCGCCGTGCCGGGCGGCACCGTCGAGTTCACCGTCGACGGCAGCGACACGGTGACCGGCACGCTCGGAACCGACGGTGCGGCGGTCGTCTCCTACACCTTCACCGCCGCCGGCGCCCACAGCGCGGTCGCTCGATACACCGGTGGCCCGAGCACCGATGCGTCTGTCGCACCCGCCTTCCCGGTCGACGTCACCGCCGTACCCGCAGGGGCAACGGCCACCACGACCACGCTCGACGAGGTCGGGACCGTCGACAACGGTCAGTCGGTGACGCTGCGGGCGACGGTCGATCCGGTGGGCGCCGTCGGCACCGTCCAGTTCCGGATCGGCACCACTGCGCGAGGCGACGCGGTGCCGGTCGTCGGCGGCGTCGCCACGCTGGCGACCACGTTCACAGGCCCGGGCACCTACTACGTCACCGCCGAGTTCACGGGCGGCGCAGGATTTGTCGACTCCGCATCGGCGCCGCGGACCCTGACCGTGCTCCAGACCATCAACTCGGGCGACACCGGCGGCAGCAGCACGGGCAGCCTCGACGGATCGGTCGGCACTCTCTTCGGGTCCTGAGCTACGGGCGCACCGCCGGCTCGAACGCGCTGTGCCGTGGGTGACAACGCGCGGGCGAGCCGAACCGGCCGCTAGGGTCGAGGGATGGCACTGCCCGGCAACGATGCGACCCGCCCACCGTCGGTATGGCCCGGCAGCGCCTACCCGCTCGGCGCGACCTACGACGGCGCGGGCACCAACTTCTCACTGTTCTCCGAGGTCGCCGACGCGGTGGAACTGTGCCTGATCGACCGCGACGGCAGCGAGGTCCGGGTGCCGCTGACCGAGGTCGACGGCCACGTGTGGCACGCCTACCTGCCGACGGTGGTGCCGGGTCAGCGGTACGGCTACCGGGTGCACGGCCCCTTCGAACCGGGAGCCGGGCACCGCTGCGACCCGAGCAAGCTGCTGCTGGACCCGTACGGGAAGGCCTTCGACGGCAGTTTCGACGGGGATCGGTCGCTGACCACGTTCGGGGCGGACACCCTCGGCCACACCATGACCACGGTGGTGATCAACCCGTATTTCGACTGGGCGTCCGACCGTGCCCCGAAACGGCCCTACCACGAGACGGTGATCTACGAGGCGCACGTCAAGGGGATGACGGCCACGCATCCCGGTGTGCCGGAGGAACTACGGGGCACCTACGCCGGCCTCGCGCACCCGGTGGTCATCGACCACCTGACCTCGCTCGGTGTCACCGCGATCGAGCTGATGCCGGTCCACCAGTTCATGCACGACCAGATCCTGCTCGACCAGGGGTTGCGAAACTACTGGGGCTACAACACCTTCGGTTTCCTGGCACCGCACGTCGAGTACTCGTCCGCGGCGAAGGCCAGCGGCGCGGTCGCCGAGTTCAAGGCGATGGTGCGGGCCTTCCACGCGGCGGGCATCGAGGTGATCCTCGACGTGGTCTACAACCACACCGCCGAGGGCAACCACGAGGGCCCGACCATCAGCTTCCGCGGCATCGACAACGCCGCTTACTACCGGTTGGTCGACGACGAACCCGAGCACTACATGGACTACACCGGCACCGGGAACAGTCTCAACGCCCGGCACCCGCACACACTGCAGCTGATCATGGACTCGCTGCGGTACTGGGTGACCGAGATGCACGTGGACGGCTTCCGTTTCGACCTCGCCTCCACCCTCGCACGGGAACTGCACGACGTGGACCGGCTCTCCGCGTTCTTCGACCTGGTGCAGCAGGATCCGGTGGTCAGCCAGGTCAAGCTGATCGCCGAACCGTGGGACGTCGGCGAGGGCGGCTACCAGGTCGGAAACTTCCCGGGACTGTGGACCGAGTGGAACGGCAAGTACCGCGACACCGTCCGTGACTACTGGCGCGGGCAGCCGGCGACGTTGGGCGAGTTCGCTTCCCGTCTGACCGGCTCCTCGGACCTGTACGAGTCCACCGGGCGGCGCCCCAGTGCGAGTATCAACTTCGTCACCGCCCACGACGGCTTCACCCTCACGGACCTGGTGTCCTACAACGAGAAACACAACCAGGCCAACGGCGAGGACAACAAGGACGGCGAGAGCCACAACCGATCCTGGAACTGCGGCGTGGAGGGCCCCACCGACGACCCGGCCATCCTCGAACTCCGTGCCCGGCAACGGCGCAACATCCTCGGCACCCTGTTGCTCAGCCAGGGCACCCCGATGCTCGCGCACGGCGACGAGATCGGCCGCACCCAGCTGGGCAACAACAATGTGTACTGCCAGGATTCACCGCTGTCGTGGATGGACTGGTCGCTCGCGGAGTCCAACGCGGACCTGCTCGAGTTCACCCGCCGCGCCATCGCGCTGCGCACCGCGCATCCCGTGTTCCGGCGCAGACGGTTCTTCGAGGGCAGGCCGACCCGGTCCGGCGAGCAGGCTCGCGACATCGCCTGGCTCACCCCGTCCGGGGTGGAGATGACCGCGGAGGACTGGGGCAGCGGGTTCGGCAGGTCGCTGACCGCCTTCCTCAACGGCGACGCCATCGCCGAGCCGAACGGTCGAGGCGAGCGCGTCGTGGACGACTCGTTCCTGCTCTGTTTCAACGCCCACGACGAGGCGCTGGAATTCACCGTCCCCGGCGACGACGACGCGCGCTGGGTGAGCGTGCTCGACACGGCCACTCCCACAGGACATTCCGAGGATGTCGTGAGCTCAGGGGCGAGCCTGAAGGTCGAGGCCCGTGCCCTGACCGTGCTGCGCCGGGTGCGGTGAGCGTGCAGCCGATCAATGCCACGTACCGGCTCCAGCTTCGGGCGGACGTGCTGACCCTGCGAGACGCGTGCGGCCTGGCCAACTACCTCGACGACCTCGGCGTCTCGCACCTGTACCTGTCGCCGGTGCTCACCGCCGCGGACGATTCCACACACGGCTACGACCTCACCGATCCGACCACGGTCTCGACTGCGCTCGGCGGCCGGAAGGCCCTGGTGGCGTTGGTCACCGAGCTGCGCCGTCGCGGGATGGGTGTGGTGGTGGACCTGGTCCCGAACCACGTCGGCATCGCCGACGCGCGGCAGAATCGCTGGTGGTGGGACGTGCTCATGCACGGCCGCGGCTCGGAGTACGCCACGTACTTCGACATCGACTGGCAACGCGGCCGACTGGCCCTGCCGGTGCTCGGCGACGACGGTCTCGCCGCGGTCGTGATCGACGACGACGGCCCCGAGCCGATGCTCGCCTATCACGAGCACCGCTTCCCGATCGCCCCCGGCACCGAGGGGAGCGACCCGCTGCGGGTGCACGGCCGCCAGGCCTACGAGCTGGTGCACTGGCGCTCGGGCGAGGTGGGCTACCGCCGCTTCTTCACCGTGAATTCCCTGGCCGCCCTGCGCCAGGAGGATCCGGAGGTGTTCGTCGCGACGCATCGCGAGCCGGCGTCCTGGTTCGCCGACGATCTTGTCGACGGGGTACGGGTCGACCATCCCGACGGACTGGCCGACCCGGCCGACTACCTGACCCGATTGCGCGGGCTGCTCGGCCCCGATCGCTGGCTGGTGATCGAGAAGATCCTCGCCCCCGGAGAACCCCTCGACCCCGCACTGCCGGTGGACGGGACCACCGGGTACGACGCGCTCGCCGAGTTCGGTGGCGTGTTCGTGGACCCGTCCGGCGCCGAGGAACTCGGCCGCCTGCACGTCGAACGCGCCGGTGACCCCGGCGACGCGCAGACGCTCGCGAGAAGCGCACACGAACTCGAGCGCGAGGTGCTGCGCACCGCGCTGGCCCCGGAGGTACGCCGGCTCGTTCGTGCGGTGCGCCGCGAGAGCGGTACCTCGGCGGACGACGCGGCGTTGACCCGCGCGGTCGTCGCCACCGTCGCCGAGGTGCCCGCCTACCGAACCGACTACGGCCCGCTCGCCGGCATGCTCGGCGCGGCGCTCGCGCGCGCCGCGACGTCCGATCCCACCCTGGCCGAGCCGCTCTCGGCGCTGACGGCGGCGGTCCTCGCGAACGGTGAGGCCGCTGCCCGGCTGCAGCAGGTGTGCGGCGCGGCAAGGGCCAAGGCCGTCGAGGACTGCCTGTTCTACCGGACCGCGCGGCTGGTGTCGACGCAGGAGGTCGGCGGTGACCCGGGCGCCTTCGCCGTGCCCGTCGCCCAGTTCCACCTGGCGCAGGCCGAGCGGGCGCGCCGGTGGCCGGCGGCCATGACGACCCTGTCCACCCACGACACCAAGCGCGGGGAGGACGTGCGCGCCCGCATCGGGGTGCTCTCGCAGGTCCCGGAGCACTGGTCGGAGGCGGTGGCCGAATGGGAGTCCTCGACGCCCAGCCCGGACGGCGCAACCGGACTGTTCCTGTGGCAGAACGTTTTCGGCGTCTGGCCCGCGGACGGCAGACCCGACGCCGAGGTCCGGCGCCGGCTGCACGACTACGCCACGAAGGCGGTTCGCGAGGCAGGCGTGCACACCTCCTGGGAGCGAGTGGACTCGGTCTTCGAGTCGCGGGTGCACGAGTGGCTGGACGCGGTGTTCGACGGTCCGGTGGCCGAATCGATGTCGACGCTGGTGCGCCGCCTCGCCCCGCACGGGCGGGCCGTTGCGGTGGGCCAGAAGCTACTCCAGCTCACCGCTCCTGGCGTTCCCGACGTGTACCAGGGCACCGAGCTGTGGGAGGACTCCCTGGTCGACCCGGACAACCGCCGCGGGGTCGACTTCGACCTCCGGCGCAGGCTGCTCGCCGCGGTGGACCCGGACACTGCCGTCGACGACTCCGTGAAGCTTCTGGTCGTGCGGGAAGCGCTGCGGGTGCGCCGCGAGCGACCCGACAGCTTCGTTGGCGGCGGCTACCGGCCCGTGTTCGCCGACGGCCCGGCCGCCGCACACCTCGTCGGGTTCGCCCGTGGCGAGGACGTGATCGCCGTCGCGACGCGGCTGACCGTCGCCCTCGCCGAACACGGCTGGGGCGGCACCGTGCTGCACCTGCCGCCGGGAACCTGGTCGGAGCGACTGCACGGCCGGCGTGCCAGCGGCGCCGTCGATCTCGAGGCCCTCTTCGCGCGACGCGGGGTAGCGCTCTTCGTGCGCGAGCGCCAGTGACGTTCCACTGGCCGAGACATTTCGTCACACGATGACGAATGACCACCTAACGTGACCGGAGACACAGTTCACGACGCACGCGAAGGAACTCCGCACATGGGTAATCGGTTCGAGGGCAAGGTCGCATTCATCACCGGCGCAGCGCGCGGTCAGGGCAGGGCCGAGGCGGTCAAGTTCGCCTCCGAGGGCGCGAACATCATCGCCCTCGACGCGTGCACGAAGTTCGCCTCCACCCCCTACGAAGGCGCCACCGAGGAGGACCTCGCCGAGACCGTCCGCCTCGTCGAGGAGCAGGGCCGCAAGATCGTCGCCACCAAGGCCGACGTCCGTGACTTCGCCGCCGTCACCGCCGCGCTGGACGCGGGCATCGAGGCGTTCGGTCGCCTCGACGCCGTGGTCGCGAACGCGGGCATCTGTTCGGCGGCGCTGTCCTGGGAGATCACCCCCGAACAGTGGCAGGAGACCATCGACGTCAACCTGACCGGCGCGTTCTTCACCTGCAAGGCCGCGATCCCGAAGCTGATCGAGCAGGGCGAGGGCGGTGCCATCGTCCTGACCAGCTCGGTGTCGAGCCTCAAGGGCGCCCCCTTCTTCGGCCACTACGTCGCGAGCAAGGCCGGCATGGCGGGGCTGACCCGGACCATGGCCAACGAGTTGGGCATGCACAAGATCCGGGTCAACAGCGTGCACCCCTACGGCGTGGCGACTGGCATGGTCATGACCGACGTGGTCCCGCTGATGGAGCGGTTCGCCGAGACCCTCGCGCCGGCGTTCATGCCCTCGCTGCCCTACGGCTTCAGCGAGCCCGAGGACGTCGCGAACGTCGTCGCGTTCCTCTGCTCCGAGGAGGCGCACCACATCACCGGCATCAACATGCCGATCGACCTGGGCAACGCCGCCCGCTGACGCGGCCGAACGGCAACGCCGCATCGTCGACGTCCGCCGAGCCGCCGACCGGAAGCCGTCCGGTCGGCGGCTCGTCGTCGAACATGTCGAAACCGGCTGCACTCGAAACGGTTTCGCGATCCCGCCCGGCACGCGTCAAAACGCGGTGCTGAGCCGTTCGAGTCGGGCCACCGCCGCCTGTGCCACCGCGAGGGCGACCTCGGCGTTGTCCACCCGGTCGCCCGTCTCGACAGCCGCCCAGGTCCGGCCGTGCGCGTAGGCGCTGAGCAGGTTCCACTGAGCGGTGACCTCCGTCGCCGGATCGGGCCCGCCGAGCGCATCCTGCGGCATCAGCAAGCCGGCCTGGGCGACGATGAAACTGTCCGAGTCGATGGCGCGGAAGCGGCGCTCACTCAGTCCGGGACGCAGCGTCCCGGCGGCGGCCAACAACTCCGCACGTTTCGCGTCGGCGTCGGCGCACTCGCCCGGCGCAGCGCGGTTCGTCTCCAGGTATTGACGGCGGTAGACCTGGTCGCGGTAGCCGAACTGCAGTGTGCGATAGCACTGTTCGTCGATCGGACCGGCCATGAGCCACAGCGCGGTGGCCGCGGTCGTGATGGCGGAGCGGACCAGGGTCGGGTGTGCGAACTCGTGCGGGTCCGCGTCCCGGCCTGCCAGGTCCAGGTGATCGAGCGCACTGTGAATCAGCTGGACGACGGTCCCACGCAGCGAGAGGCCCGACCCCCGCAGCATCCGGTCCGCGACCTCGGCGTCCGAGCCCGGCGCGGCCTCGATGCGGCCCAGCCGGCGCGCCAACTCACCGGCAGCGATCGACACCCGCTCGCTCATACCCGGAATCTAGCCCGCTTCGACACGACCGAGCCCGCCACTCGCCGAATCCGACGAGACGCCCGACGTGTGCGGGCCGGAGCGGCAGGCGACAGCCTCGCCCAGACGGGAAACCTCAGACTGCAATTTCCGTTTCGGCTGACGACGAGTTGGTCGACTCGCCCGCCGTTACAGCGGCGATCTTCGGCGAAACCGGGACAGTGTCGGCACCGACATGCAGACTCGCACACATGTTCGAGTCGCGTGGTCGAGTCGTCATCACCGCCCACACCGGGCAGGGGTCGTCCTGGCGCGTGTTCACCGACCTGACCATCGACCCCGAACCCCTCCGCACCACCGTCCACAGCGACCACGCGATCGCCGCGATGGGCTCACGGATGGAAGGCGCCGTCGCCGAGATCCTCTCCGACACCACCACCCTCACCGCGATCAGCGACCACGCCCGCGACGAGAACCGCGCCGCCGCCCGCAAGATCACCTGGGCCGCCCGCCTCTGGGAGAACTGGATAGAACGCGACGTCCGCCTCGGCTCCGGCGACATCGTCGACTGCGGCAACGGCGCCATCGCCGAGATCGCCGTCCGCCTCGGCTGCTCCCGCACCACGGCCCAGGCCTACGCCGAGATCGGCATGGACCTGCGGCTCCGCCTGCCCGAAACCCGGCAACGATTCGAGGCCGGCGACCTCGACCTCGCCCGCGTCCGCGTCATCTGCCGCGAAACCACCGCACTGACACCCGACACCCTCACCACACTCGAACCCGAAGTCGTCGCCGCCGCCCGCCACCTCACCCCCGGACCCCTCGCCGCCGAAATCACCCGACTGATCACACGCCACGCCCCAGACGAGGCCGCCGCCGCCCGCGACGAAGACCTCCGCCAAACCCGCAAGGTCGTCAAACGCTCCCGCGGCACCTCGACCACCATCGAGGTCGGCCTCTCCCCCGACGAAGCCGAACAAACCATGCAGGTGCTCACCGAGATCGCCGCCACCATCTGCCCCCACGACCACCGCGGCCGCCAGAGCGCCCTCGTCGACGCCGTCCTCGCCCTCGTCCACGGCGAACGCCACCTCACCTGCGCATGCGGCCGCAACGACTGCACCGCCACCGGACCCGACGCCGCCCCCGGCCGACGCACACCCCTCACCCAGATCACCGTCAGCGTCGAAACCCTCCTCGGCCTGCTCTCCGAACCCGCTCACCTCCACGGCCACGGACCCATAGACCCAGACCTCGCACGCCAGCTCGCCACCGACGGCACCTGGCAGATGCTCCTCACCGAAACCCTCGAACTCGCCGAACACCTCGGCCTCCTCGACAACACCGACAATGACAACGACAACGACAACGACAACGAACGATCCAACGATCCTGTCGCCGAGCCGAACTCGCCACCACCAGTCGCCCCGACCAGTTCGACACCGCACTTCACCGTGCGCACGTTCCTCGCCCGAGGCAGTCGCCGCCGCGCCGGACACCTCCCACCCACCGCGGCGCCGCCAGCCGCGATCACGCCCGCGGCACCCACCAGCGTCGGCACCCTCGCCGACGCCATCCTCGCCGCCGTCGACGCCGCCCCCACCCTCGCCACCGGACTCCGCCACGGACACGGCGGACTCCTCACACCACCACCCCGCGCCCTCACCTACCGACCCGACGCCGCCACCACCGCACTCGTCCGCGCCCGCGACGGCCACTGCAGGTTCCCCGGCTGCCACCGACCCGCCACCGGATGCCAACTCGACCACATCGTCGAATACCGCCACCGGGACCCCATCCGCGGCGGCTGGACCGTCGTCACCAACCTCCAATGCCTCTGCGCGTTCCACCACCAACTCGAGACACTCGGATTCTGGACCGCTACCGCGCTCGGCCACCCCGCCACCACCGGCCACGCACTGCTCTGGACCTCCACCACCACGGGCACCCGCGCCGTCACACTCCCCGCCGCCGTACACGGCCACCCCGACCCGGGGACGCCCGCGCCGAGGGTCACGACCCGGCGAGCCGCCCCACCGATACCCGAGCACGCAGAGACCGCGGACGACCCGCCACCGTTCTGAGGACTGCGGGTGAGTGGCCGGCGGCCGGGGTCGACTACGCAGCGGCCGGCCGATGTGCGGGCCGCGATTGGAGTAGTCGACTACTGGCTACATCCCGACACCTCCGGCCCACGATTGACCTGCAAGCATCCCGGACCTGTCCGGATACCGCCACGAGTAGGAAGTCGGGGCAATGTTCAGCCACGAGCGTTACCTCACCACGGTCATCGACCCGACCCTCCCACGACACGACGCCGCTCACGAGGCGGCGCAGTTCGACGAGGTCGTGCGCGGATTGGCCGAGCGGGAGCGCCTGCACGACCTCCTGTGCAGGCACGTCGGGCGCGACGTGGCGCGACTGGCACTCGAACACGATTCACTGCAGGAAGGCGACGCCCTGGCGGGCGGCGAAATCACCGAGGCCGCGATTCTGTTCTTCGACCTCGTCGGCTCCACCTCACTGGCGGCCACCCGGCCGCCGGCCGCGATGGCAGCCGTACTCAACGAGTTCTTTCGGATCGTCGTCACCGCGGTCGAGGGTCACCACGGCTTCGTCAACAAGTTCGAGGGCGATGCGGCGCTCGCCATCTTCGGCGCCCCGCGACCGGTGCTGGACCCGGCGGGCTTCGCCCTCGCGACCGCTCGGTGCCTCCGGCGCACCCTGGGCGCGCTCCACACGATCGACTTCGGAATCGGTGTCACGTTCGGGGAGGTCTTCGCCGGCAACATCGGAGCCGAGCAGCGCTACGAGTACACGGTCATCGGCGATCCGGTCAACGAAGCCGCGCGACTGTCCGGCATCGCGAAGACGTGCGGCACCCGGACCTTCGCGTCGGGGCACGCCGTGGCGGCGGCAGCGGACGAAGAGGCGAAACACTGGACGACCGACCGGAGCGTCACGCTGAGGGGTCGCGCCGAGCCGACCGTCATCGCCGAACCCGTCCACCACGAGGAATTCCCCTGAACGTCTCCATGACTCGGTAGCCCCGCTCGCCTGCGCTGCTCCGCCGAGTGCGGCATGCTGGCACCGTGACCGAATCTGGCGCGACAGCCACCCAGCACCGATTCGAGGTCTGGGCACCACTTCCAAGCCGAGTTCAGCTGCACCTGGACGGCGGCCTGCACCCCATGTCCCGCAGCGACGACGGTTGGTGGCGCGCCGATGTTCCCGCGCGCGACGACAGTCGGTACGGCTTCGTTCTCGACGACGATCCGACGGTGCTGCCCGACCCGAGGTCCCCGCGACAGCCCGACGGGGTGCACTCCGCCTCGCAACGGCACACACTCGACCCAGACACCTGGACCGACGAGCAGTGGACCGGACGCCAACTCGCCGGCAGCGTCGTCTACGAACTGCACGTCGGAACGTTCACCGCCGAGGGCACATTCGACGCCGCGATCGAGCACCTCGACCACCTCGCAGACCTCGGTGTCGGCTTCGTCGAACTGATGCCCGTCAACGGTTTCAACGGCGAGCGAGGCTGGGGCTACGACGGCGTCCTCTGGTACACGGTGCACGAGCCGTACGGCGGCCCGGACGGCCTGCGGCGCCTGGTCGACGCCTGCCACCGCCGCGGTCTCGGCGTCATCCTCGACGTGGTCTACAACCACCTCGGCCCGTCCGGGAACTATCTCGACCGCTTCGGGCCCTACCTGTCCGAGACCGCCAACCCGTGGGGTCGAGGCGTCAACATCTCCGGGCCGTCCTCGGGCGAGGTGCGTCGCTACATCATCGACAACGCGCTGCGCTGGCTGCGCGACTTCCACATCGACGGTCTGCGCCTCGATGCGGTACACGCGCTCGACGATCGCACCGCCACGCACCTGCTCGAGGACCTTGCCGTCGAGACGCAAGCACTCTCGACCCACCTGCGCAGGCCGCTCACGCTGATCGCGGAGTCCGATCTCAACGATCCGGTCCTGATCGCGCCCCGGTCGGCGGGCGGCTACGGCCTCGACGCACAGTGGAACGACGACATCCACCATGCTGTGCACGCCGCCGTGTCGGACGAACGGCAGGGCTACTACGGCGATTTCGGCTCGCTGCAGTGTCTGGCGAGCACCCTGCGGCAGGGCTTCTTCCACGCGGGCACCTACTCCAGTTTCCGCGGCCGCGCCCACGGCCGCCCGCTCGACGTGCGACGCACCCCCGCCAGCGCACTGCTCGCGTACACCTGTTCCCACGACCAGGTCGGCAACCGTGCGGTCGGCGACCGTCCGGGGAGTTACCTGTCGGCGGGCCAGCTCGCGACCAAGGCGGCACTGGTGCTCGGGTCGCCCTACACCCCCATGCTGTTCATGGGTGAGGAGTGGGGCGCGAGCACCCCGTTCCAGTTCTTCACCTCGCATCCGGAACCCGAGCTGGCCGTGGCCACCGCCGCGGGCAGGCGCGCGGAGTTCGCCGAGCACGGCTGGGACAGCGACGCGGTGCCCGATCCGCAGGACCCGCAGACCTTTCTGCGGTCCAAGCTGAACTGGGGCGAGCTCGCCGAGCCCGATCACCGGCGCCTCCTCGACTGCTACCGCGCGCTCATCGCACTCCGAGCCGAGCGAGCCGAGCTCACCGATCCGTGGCTCGAACACCTCGTCGTGGACTACGACGAGGACGAACGCTGGATCGTGCTGCAGCGCGGCGACATCCGACTGGCCTGCAACCTCGGATCGGGCCCGGTGACGGTCCCGGTCGGCGGGCGCCCACTGCTGTGGTGGGACCCGCCGACCCAGGACCAGACCGCCGCGGCCACCGTCGTTCCCGGCCACTCGTTCGTGATCCTGGGCGCGAACTAGCGAACCTTGGTCACTGACCGGTCCGCATCAACCGGCGAACGAGCACCGAGGTGACGAGCAGAATCACCGCGGTGATCGCGGCGGCCACGTGCATACCGCTGACGAAGGACTGGTGCGCCGACTCGACCAGGGCGGCCCCGATCTCCTGCGGCGCGGACTGCGCGACCGCCACCGCACCGCCGAGGGTCTCCTGCGCGGCGTGCCCGGCATCGTCGGCAAGCGCCGAGACGTCCAGTCCCCGACGGAACATCGCGAGGACCACACTGCCGAGGATCGCGACACCGAGCGCAACGCCGAGCTCGTACGCCGTCTCGGACACCGCCGACGCCGCACCGGCCCGCTCGGGTTCGACCGAGCTGACCACCAGGTCGGACGTCAGTGTCAGCGCGATGCCCACACCGGATCCGATCAGCACGAAGCCGCCCACGAACATCGCGGGGCCGCCGTCGGCGCGCAGCCACATCATCGCGGCAGCACCGACAGCGGCGACCGCGAGCCCGATCGACAGCACCGTTCCCGGTCGCCACCTGCGCACGAACCACGCGGCCAGCAACGAGAACACGATGCTCGTCGCGGTTCCGGGGAGCATCAGCAGCCCGGCCTGCAGCGGAGTCTTGCCGAGCACCAACTGCAGGTACTGCGAGCCGAAGAACAGCACACCGGCGAGCGCGAACACCGAGAGCAGGTTGGTCAGCACCGCGGTGGTGAAGGCCGGGCGACGGAACAACCGAAGGTCGATCATCGGGTTCTCGAGCCGCGACTGCCTGCGCACGAAGGCGTAGCCGGCGAGCAGGCCCACCGCACCGACCGCCGCCAGGGTCAGGTCGAGGCCGTGTGCCACGGACTCCTTGACCGCGTACACGAGGGGCACCATCGTCAGCATCGACAGCGCGGCACTCGGCAGGTCGAAACGACCGGGGTTCGGATCCTTGGACTCCCGGATCACCATCGGTCCGAACACGACCAGCGCGGCCATCACCGGCAGGTTCACCAGGAACACCGAACCCCACCAGAAGTGCTCGAGGAGCCAACCGCCGACCAACGGTCCGGCCGCGGCGCCGCCGCCTGCCATCGCTCCCCACACGCCGATCGCGGTGGTCCGCTGACGCGGGTCGACGAACATGGTCCGGATCAGGCCGAGCGTCGCGGGCATCAGCGTCGCGCCGGAGACGCCCTGCAGAACGCGCGCCGCGATCATCATCTCCGGGCTCGCCGAGAACGCCGCGATCACCGAGGCGACACCGAATCCGGCGGCTCCGATCAGCAGCAACCGGCGGCGACCGATCCGGTCGCCGAGGGTGCCCATGGTGATGAGCAGTCCGGCGAGGACGAACGAGTAGATGTCGATGATCCACAGCAACTGGGTGCTGCTCGGCGCGAGATCTGCGCTGAGGAACGGCAGCGCGAGGTCCAGGACCGTGGAGTCGACGGAGATCAGGAAGACGGCGAGCGCCAGCACGATCAGGCCCAGCCAGTCGCGGCCGCTCGCCCGGACGTCGGACGCGTGGTCGATCGGTTTCTTGTCTGTGGTGACAGACACGGTTGCTCCCACTCAGCTCGATATCAGAAGAATCCGCACTGAACCGTCCAGCCGGTACAGTGACCGCACCAGGTTAGCAGTGAACCGTCCAGCCGGTACAGTGATGTCTGTGACAGCGACACCCGCGGCGAGCACCCGCGACCGAATCCTCGACGCCCTCGAACGACTACTGCTCGAGCGCGGGCTCTCCCAGGTCACCCTCGAGGCCGTGGCCGCCGAGGCAGGCGTCTCCAAGGGCGGGCTGCTCTACCACTTCCGCAGCAAGGAGGCGCTGCTCGCGGGCATGGTGCGGCGACTCGGCGAACGGTCCGACCAGCAACTCGCCGAGTCCGGATCCTCGGTAGCCGAGTGGTACCTGCAGACCCTGGACGCCGGAACCACCAACGAGCTCGCCCTGTTCCAGTCCACCATCGCGGCGCTGCGGTCGGTCGACGGGAAGCAGGGCGAGGTACAGCAGGCGGTCATCGACATGATGCGGTCGTGGGACGACGGTCTACGGTCCGAGATCGCCGACCCGGTCCAAGCCGAGATCGTGCGACTCGTCGGAGACGGCCTCTACCTCGCCGCGCTGATGGGCCTGCCGCAGCCCGACCCCGAGCTTCATCGCAAGGTGGTGAACCGGCTGCTGGATCGGGAAGGCGACAGACGTAGCGGCGCATCCACATAGGGGCCGCATTTCCCCGACCCGCGCCACGAATGTGCCGCTCCACCGGTCGAGCAGGGCACCCCTTCGACTACGACAGCCAGGTGCAGCGAGCGGTCATCGTCATGACCCAGTCATGGGACGACGGTCTGCGCCCCGCAGTTCGACGACGCGGTTCAGGCGGCAGCATCGCAGGCGGATCGCAACTTCGACATTTCAGCCCAGAAACAAGACCGGTCGGTACTGTCGCGCTCGTTGCCGACCACAGAAGGACATTTGGATGAAGCGCGTCACCAGAGTTCTCGCCGGATCCCTCGCCGCCCTCGCACTCACGATGGGGGTCACCACCACGGTCGCCCCGACGGCCAGTGCTCTCCTGGCCGAACCGAAGCAGGACGAACCCACGCCCTACCCGCCGCCAGCAACGCCGACCGCGTTTCCTGGCATGTACATCGACTTCGACGGGGATTCGAGCCCCGGCATGGTCGGGAACACCTGCACCCTCGGAGTGGTCGGCACCGATTCCGCAGGTCGAAATGTCGGTATCACCGCTGGACACTGCAACCCCAAGACCACCCAAAGGAACAACACCCCCGATTTCTCGAATGTCATGATCCCCAAGTACGTCGGCGCCCCCCGCGGCGTACCCGTCAGCGACAACGACCATCCCGTGTATGACCACAACGCAGTCCTCTACGCCCGCGACCAAGGGACCACGGTGCCACCCATCGGGTGGATTCGCTGGGTAGACGGCGATGTTTGCAAGGCCGGAGACACGGGTCCGGACGGGAAGAAGTGCCCGCGCGATCCGGCAGCCGAGGCCATCACCGACATGGCGACCTACTACGACAAGGGCTACTCCGACACCGACGTCAACGTCAACAGCCGCACCGACTACACGGTGATCGAATTCGCACCCGGGGTACAACTGTCCAGCCAGGTACTGGACAAGGACGGGAAGGCAGTCACGAGCACGGCGGGCGGGGGCAAGCTCTTCAAAGTCAACTCCGTCTACGGCTCCAACAGCGCGCCCGCGCTCCCGACACCCTTGATCAACAGTATCGAGAACTTCGGGGCCTGGTCGGCGCGCGTCCCGTGGCCGGCGGCCAATGCGGTGGCTCCCAACTGGGGCGTCGTCACCTCGGTCACCAGCAGCGGAATCATCTACAGTCTCGCCGGATTCCAGCACGGCGACTCCGGTGGTCCGGTTGTCATGCGGGGAACCGGCAAGTGGGTCGGTATCATCACGGCCACCCTCGGTGCGGGCTTCTGGGTCAACACCTCGGCCAAGAACATCCTTGACAGCATCAACCATCCCGACCATCCCAGCACCGTCGGTAAGGGCTTCACCGTCACCAACAACTGACACCCACGGCTACCACGAGCCCCGCACTGCCACCAACGGCGCTGCGGGGCTCGACCGTGCGCACGCCTATGCAGGCCGCGCCCAGGCCCCGGAACCTACCCGGCGGCCGACAGCACGTAACCGGCGGTCAGATCGACCCGAAGATCTGACAGCACCTCGGTGTGCGCGACCCTTCGCCGCGACGGTGTCCCGGTTCGACCGGCTGTTCCGCAGCGCGATCACCGCGGCGCCGGCGAGCAGGAGCGCCTCGGCGACCAGGACCGCACACATCGACGCGGACATCAGCCCGCCCAGGTCGACCACCCGACCGGTCGTGACATTCGGCGCCGCGGACACGGCGGATCCGCCGTGGTGATGCCTCGCGCCGGGCCCGGAGAACAACGGCATCACCGCCATCGACCCGGCGTGGGCGACGAGCATCGCCGCCCCTCCCGCCGCCGCGACGGTCCACGTGCGCAGGCTCGGCGCGTGCCAGAGATGCCGCGCGCAGTTCAGACACCAGCCCGCCATCGCACCCAGAACCGTTGCCAGGACGAAAGACTGACCAAGCAGCAGTACCGCGAGCACCAGGTGTGCGCCCGCCGCGACACCGCTCGTCGCCGCGGCGGCCCGACCTGCGAGAACGTCCATCCGCTCAGCCTCGGGTCACCGCGGCGACATCCTCCTCGCCCACGAGGGCGGGGGTGTCGCGGGTCAACGTCCGGCCCAGGAAGAAGTCGGGCTGCCTGATCCGCATGATCACCATCAGCACAGCGCCGAGCAGCAGGACACCGAATCCCATGAAGAACACCAGCCCGACGCCGCCGATGGACGCGCCACTGCCGTTGTCCGGGTTCATGCTCTCCCCGATCGAGATGACGAACACCGCGGCCAGCATGAGCCCGCCGAGCAACGGGAACAAGAACTTGAACACGAAGTTGCGTGCGCTGGTGAACAACTCACGGCGGAAGTACCACACGCAGGCGAATGCCGTGATGCCGTAGTACCAGCAGATCATGATGCCGAGCGCCGCGATGGTGTCGAGCAGCGTTCGCTCCGAGAGCAACGTGACGACGGTGTAGAACACGCCGGTGACCACGCCCGCCACCACCGTGGCGTAGGTCGGCACCAGGAACCGTGGGTTGACCTCGGCGAGCTTCTTCGGGAACGCGCGGTACGCACCCATCGCCAGCATGGTGCGGGCTGCGGGCAGGAACGTCGTCTGCAGGCTCGCCGCCGAGGAGGCCAGCACCGCGAGGAACAGCAGCAACCCCGGCCAGTGCCCGAGCACCGGCTCCGCCAGTGCACCGAAGACGTTCTCCGAGTTGTCCGGGTTGCCGAGCCCGAGCCCGTCCTCCCCCACCCCCGCGTACATCATCACCGCGACCGCGACCAGCAGGTAGGTGATCAGGATCGACACCACGCACAGCAGGCCGGCGCGGCCGGGCGTCTTCTTGGGGTCCTTGGACTCCTCGCCCAGCGTCAGGCAGGTGTCCCAGCCCCAGAAGGCGAAGATCGAGCCGGTCACCCCGACCACGAAGGCCCCGATGGCGAGACCGCTGAACGGGTTGAACCACGACAGGCTGAAGCTGAGGTTCGCGGGCGCTGATCCGTTCGCCACGTGCACGAACGCGGTGATCACGAACGCGAGGAGCACGACCATCTGGAATCCGACGAGGATGAACTGGAGCCGCTCGCTGGTGGTGATGCCCCGACCCGAGATCCAGGTGGCCAGCGCGAGGAACGCGAGCGTGGTGGCGATGTTGACCGCCTTGTTCCCCGCCAGGTCCGCGATGCCCGGTTGGTCGAAGACCCTCGCCAGGAACAGGTAGAAGAACTGCACCGCGATCGCGGCCAGATTGGACAGCACGATGATCGTCGCCATCACCATGCCCCACCCGCACATCCAGCCGACGTACGGCCCGAATGCCTTCGTGGACCAGGTGAACGACGCGCCGCAGTCGGGCGACTCGGAGTTGAGCTCCCGGTACGCGTAGGCGGTGAGGAACATCGGGATGAATCCGGCGATGAAGATCGCGGGCATCTTCAGCCCCACCGCGGCCACGATCAGGCCGATGCTCGCGGTCAGCGTGTAACCGGGTGCCACGCAGGAGATCCCGATGATCGCGCCGGAGAGGGTACCGACCTTCCCGGCCGCGAGTCCTTTGGAGACCAGCCCGGTGGATTCGCGTTCGCTGTCGTCAGTCATGGTCGGAGTACTCCTCTTTCGGGACGACGATCATCGGGACCGGGACGACACGGAGCATCTTGGCCGCCGTCGAGCCGAGGAAGAGATGGCGCGGCCGCGCGAGCCGGCTCGAGCCGACCATCATCACGTCCCCGTCCGTCCACTCCAGCTTGCTCACCGCGGACTCCACGCTGGTTCCGTCCGCGACCTGCGATTCGACTGAGATCCCCTTCGGCAGAGCGGACTTCGCCGTCTCGAGGACGACGTCGGCATGCGCGAGGCTGCGCTCGCGCGCGGAGGCCTGGGTGTCGGACCGGCGGCGGGTGGACGCGTCCAGCGACACCAGCGACACCAGCCGCAGCGGCGCCCCGGAGAGCTCGGTGACCCGCACCGCCTCCCGCAGCAGCACGTCGGCACCCGCGCGGGTGCCCAGAGCGCAGGTCACCTGACCGATCCGTTTCGCGGTCGAGTGCCGCATCCCCCTGGGCGCCAACGCCATCGGCAGATGCGCACAGTGCAGCAGCTCGCCGGTGACCGAGCCGATCGAGTGCCGGCCGAGGAGCCCGTCCCCGGCCGCGCCGATGACGATCACCGATGCGTCCAGTTCCCGAGCCGCATCGAGCAGACCCTGCGCGAAGGACTCGTGATACCGCAGATGGGTGCGCGCCACCACGTCGTCCGGGACGGTGGCGCGGGCCTCGACCAACCACTCCACCGCCTGGTCTGCGAGCAGGTCCTCGTACGCGGCCTCGGTCGGGATCCGCACGCCCACCGGCTCCTCCGGCGGGAGGACGAGGCAGATGTCGATCTCCGCCCCGAGGCTGCGGGCCAGCAGTACCGCGAGGGCGAGACCGTCGGCGCCGCTCGGGGTGGCGAGATATCCAACGACCAAACGCATGTCGGCCAACCTTCGTCGATCGGTAGGGGGCGTAGTCGTCCCGACGGGACGACTACGGGGTCAGTGCGACGTACTTGGTGTCGAGGTACTCCTCGATGCCCTCGGTTCCGCCCTCGCTGCCGAGGCCGGACTGCTTGACGCCGCCGAAGGGCGCGGCCGGATCCGAGATCACACCGCGGTTGACGCCGACCATCCCGGACTCGAGCGCGTCCGCGACCCGCATCGCCCGGTCCAGGTTCTGCGTGTAGATGTAGGCCGCGAGGCCGAACTCGGTGCCGTTCGCCGCGGCGATCGCCTCGTCCTCGGTGTCGAAGCCGGTGATCGCGGCGACCGGCCCGAAGATCTCCTCGGCGACGATCCGCGAGTCGGCGGGCACGTTGTCGAGGACGGTGGGCTGGTAGAAGAACCCCGGCCCGTCCACGGCGCCGCCGCCGGTTCGCACCCGCGCCCCGGCCGCGATCGCGTCGTCCACCAGCGCGGCGACGCTGCCACGCTGGCGTTCGTTGATCAGCGGGCCGATCTGGGTGCCGTCCTCGTATCCCGCGCCGACGGTCATCGCCGCGATCCTCTCGGTGAGCTTGGCGGTGAACTCCTCGCGCACGGAATTGGCCACGATCAACCGGTTGGCCGCGGTGCAGGCCTCACCGCCGTTGCGCATCTTCGCGGCCATCGCGCCGTCGACCGCGGCGTCCACGTCGGCGTCATCGAACACCACGAACGGCGCGTTGCCGCCGAGTTCCATCGACGTGCGCAGCACCTGCTGCGCGGACTGTTCGATCAGGAGCTTGCCGACCCTGGTCGACCCGGTGAAGGTGACCTTGCGCAACCGCGGATCGGCGAGCAGCGGCGCCGTCACGGAGGCAGCGTCCGAGGCAGGCAGCACCGACAGCACGCCCGCCGGCAGCCCTGCCTCCGCGAAGATCTCCGCGAGCAGCAGCATGGTCAGCGGGGTGTCCTCCGCCGGCTTCACGATCATCGTGCAGCCGGCCGCGAGCGCCGGCCCGATCTTCCTGGTGCCCATGGCCAGTGGGAAGTTCCACGGCGTGATCGCCAGGCAGGGGCCGACCGGTGCCTTGGTCACCAGGATCCGCCCGTTCCCGGACGGTGCCGCGCTGAATCGGCCCTGGATCCGCACCGCCTCCTCGCTGAACCAGCGCAGGAACTCGGCGCCGTAGGCCACCTCGCCGCGGCTCTCCGCGAGCGCCTTGCCCATCTCCAGCGTCATCAGCAGCGCGAGGTCGTCGGCGCGGGCGGTGGCCAGTTCCCATGCCGCCCGCAGGATGTCCGAGCGCTTGCGCGGCGCGGTGGCCGCCCACTCCTGCTGCACCCGGCACGCCGAGTCCAACGCGCGCAGCGCGTCCTTGCCGGTCGCGTCCGCGACCTCGGCCAGCGTCTCGCCGGTGGCGGGATTCAGCACCGGGAAGGTGCCGCCGTCGACGGCGTCGGACGGTCCGCCGTCGATCCACAGCCCGGTCGGCACGGTCGCGAGGAGTTCGTCGAAGTTACTCATGATCTTCCTTTGCATGACACGGCTCGGATACATGGCAGGCCTTGGGCGGCGTCGGTGCGACGTCCAGCGCGGGGTTGCGGTCGAAGAAGCCGACCGGCTTGAGCCAGAAGTTGACGGTGTCCGCGGGCATCACCGGCCAGTCCTCGGGCCGGGTGATGTGGTGGATGCCGAAGACGTACCACAGGACCACGTCGGTGTTCTCGATGCTGCGGTTGGCCTCGGTCCATTCCGGCAGTCCGTGGTCGACGCCGCTCTGGTTGACGAATTCGCCTGCGGGCCAACGCTCGTCCTCGGCACTGGGGGTGACCCACACGGTGTGCCCGATAACCTGGGTGCGCTGGAAAATCGGCGAGGCCGGGTCGAACATCGACGGGATCGCCCCGCCGGGCACCAGCTTGTAGGCGGGCGAGGTGCCGAGACCGTTCTCGGTGTTGTCGTTGACCACCTTCCACGCCCGCTGCGACTGCCAGTCGTAGTCCTGCTTGCCCTCCTCCTCGGTGCGCAGCGGGGTGTTCTTCTGCCGCAGCGACAGGCCGTACGGGTTGTCCGGGCCCATCGGCACCATCTCGGTCTCGGTGGCGTAGACGGTGTTCTCGGTGCCGTCCACGTCCAGGTCCATCCGGGCGACCAGGAAGTGCTGGTGGTACGGCGCGTAGGTGCGCCGGTCGACGAGCGTGCCGTGCGGATGCGCGGCGCCCTCGTCGAAGTGGCTGACCACCATGATTCCGGTTGCCCGGACCTCACATTCGATGTTGCCGTCCTGGTAGAAGCGCCAGTAGGTGAGGTACTCGTAGTTGGCGACGGTGACGTGGAACGAGACCGTCAGCCGGCGCATCCGGCGGACCTCGGCGCCGTCGTGGTCGACGTGCTTCCACAGGACCGCGTTGTCCTCCTCGTGGATGCAGATCGCGTTCTTGATCGTGTACGGCTCGCCCTTGCTGTTGTGCAGCGTGGCGTCGAGGTAGCGGATCTCACCGAGGCAGTCGCAGCCCAGTTCCAGCGAGGTGGTCATGAATCCGATGCCCCACTCGCCGATGTCGAACGCGGTGCGCCGGTAGTGGTCGTCGCAGTGGTCGCGGTACGGCACGATCATCTCGGCGAAGGACAGCCGGTTCGCGATCGAGCGCCGGCGGCCGTTGTCGTTGTACGACACCGCGTGCAGCGTCATTCCCTCGCGGTAGTTGAATCCCACCCGCAGCGACCAGTTCTGCCACTCGAGCTTGTTGCCCTCGAGCGTGAACGACGGCCCCTCGGGCTGGGTGATCTCCAGGGGTTTCAGCGGCTCCCGGGTACTGGCGCCCAGAATCCGCTCGGGGATGTGCCGTGGGACGTACTCCCCCATGATCTCGGGACGGTCGACGCGGAAGGTGTCCTCGATCTCGAGCAACTCCATGCTGTTCACGTCGATCACGCAGTGGAAGCCGTTCACCGGTCCGGCATAGGGATTCGCGCCGTCGGCCGCCTTGACCCAGGTGTCGGACCAGCCGAGCCTGCGGCCCTTGTACCGCTCCGGTATCACCGGCTCGCCGTAGGTCCAGGTGTCCATGAACACCTTGGACATGTCGGTGATGCCGCGCTCGGCCAGGGCCGCGACGACGGCCGGGTGGTTGCGCAGGACCTCGTCGCACTCCTCCCACTCGTCGACGGTGAAGTTCGCCTGCACACCGGGAACGTGCTGCCAGGACACCACCGAGTCCGAGGTGAGCGAGACCAGCGCCTTGTAGGTCTTGTTCTCGGCGCGCTCGAAACACACCACGTGCGCCCGCCGGTCCGGCACCGCCCCGTCGGCGTCGAACGCGGCGACGGCGGCCTTACTCGGTTCGGCGAGCTCGATCGATGCGTACCGCCAGCCGGGGCCCACCCCGTGCGCGCGGGAAAGGACGGCCGCGACCTTGGTGAACTCCTCGGCGACGAGCGGGTCGAGCGGGTGGAAGGTGTCAGCCACGGTTTCTCCCTGCCAGAGTGCGGATGGTGGCCTCGACGACGTCGAGCGCGTCGCCGAGGAGTTCGTCGCCGATCACCAGCGGCGGCAGCAGCCGGATCACGTTGCCGTAGGTGCCGCAGGTGAGCAGGATGACGCCCTGCTCGAGCGCCTTGGCCGCGATCGCCTTGGTGATGTCGGGGTCCGGGTCGGTGCCGCCCGGTTCGACGAATTCCATGGCCAGCATGGCGCCGCGACCTCGAACGTCCCCGATCACGTCGAGTTCGGCGGCGAGGGCGCGGAGCCGGTTTGTCGCCAGTTCCTCGATGTGCCGGGCGCGGGCGGGCAGGTCGTGCTCGCGCATGAAGTCGATGGCGGCGAGTGCGGCGGCGCAGGCGACCGGGTTGCCGCCGTAGGTGCCGCCGAGTCCGCCGGGGTGCACCGCGTCGAGCAACTCCGCGCGGCCGGTGATCGCGGCGAGCGGCATGCCACCGGCGATGCCCTTGGCCATCGTGACGATGTCCGGGACGATGTCCTCGTCCTCGCTGGCGAACCAGGCGCCGGTACGGGCGAAGCCGGTCTGCACCTCGTCGGCGATGAACACGACGCCGTGCTGCCGTGCCCAAGCGACGAGGGTCGGCAGGAATCCCGCTGCCGGGACGATGAATCCGCCCTCACCCTGGATGGGCTCGATGATGATCGCCGCGACGCTGTCCGCGCCGATCTGCTTCTCGATCTGGCTGATCACCCGGCGCGCGGCCTGCTCACCGGTCAGCCCGGCCTCGTCGCGGTACGGGTACGACATCGGCATCCGGTAGATCTCCGGGGCGAACGGGCCGAAGTGCGCCTTGTAGGGCATCGACTTCGCCGTCAACGCCATGGTCAGGTTCGTCCGGCCGTGGTACGCGTGGTCGAACGCGACGACGGCGTCGCGTCCGGTGGCCAGTCGCGCCACCTTGACCGCGTTCTCCACCGCCTCGGCGCCAGAGTTGAACAGCACCGAGCGCTTCTCGTGATCGCCGGGTGTCAGCGCCGCCAGCTCCTCGGCCACCCGCACGTAGCTCTCGTACGGCGTGACCATGAAGCAGGTGTGCGTGAAGTGACCGGCCTGCTCCGAGACCGCCTGCGCCACCTCGGGATTGGAGGCGCCGACGCTGGTCACGGCGATGCCGGCCCCCAGGTCCACCAGGGAGTTGCCGTCCACGTCCACCACGACGCCGCCGTCGGCGTCGGCCGCGTACACGGGCACGCTGGACCCGACGCCCGCCGCCACCGCGGCCTTGCGCCGGGCGGTGAGGGCCAGCGAGCGCGGTCCGGGCAGCTCGGTGACGAGTGCCCGCTTCTGCGGGAGGCGGTAGCGAATGTCAGTCATTGATTCATCCCTCGAATAGGAAGTAGCCGTGCGGCATTCGTCGCCGCGGTCAGTCGTGCGAGCTCATGACGTGCTTGATGCGGGTGTAGTCCTCGACCCCGTACGCGGACAGGTCCTTGCCGTAGCCGGAGTACTTGAATCCGCCGTGCGGCATCTCCGCGACGAGCGGGATGTGGCAGTTGACCCAGACCGCACCGAAGTCCAGGGCGGCCGAGAGTCGCTGCACGGTTGCGTGATCGGTGGTCCACACGCTCGACGCGAGCCCGAACCGGACGTCGTTGGCCAGCTCGACGGCCTCGGCCTCGTCGGTGAACGACTGCACCGTCAACACCGGGCCGAAGGTCTCCTCCTGAACGATGTCGTCGTCCTGACGCACACCCGTGACGATGGTCGGCTCCAGGAAGAAGCCCTTGTCCCCGATCCGATTTCCGCCGGTGACGACCTTGGCGTACGGCGGCAGCGCGGCGATCTTGCCGGTCACCGCGGAGAAGTGGTTGACGTTGTTGAGCGGGCCGTAGAAGGTCTCGGGGTCGTCGGGCAGCCCTGTCTTGAGCGTCTTCGCCTTGGCGACCAGCGCGTCGACGAGCTGATCGTGGATCGACTCGTGCACGAGCACCCGCGTCGCCGCGGTGCAGTCCTGACCGGCGTTGAAGAACGCTGCCTCGGCGATCCCGTCGGCGGCCTTCGTGACGTCGACGTCGCCGAACACCACGGCCGGAGCCTTGCCACCGAGTTCGAGGTGCGCCCGCTTGAGCTGCTTGGCGGCCGACACCGCCACCGCGATACCGGCCCGGACCGACCCCGTGATCGAGACCAGGCCGATCGCCGGGTGCTCGACGAGCGTCGCGCCGGTGCCGCCGTTGCCCAGCACCACGTTGAGCACGCCGTCGGGCAGGATCCCCTTGGTCAGACGCGCCAACACGAGGGTGCTCTCGGGCGTGGTGTCGCTCGGCTTCAGCACGATGGTGTTCCCCGCCGCGAGCGCCGGGCCGATCTTCCAGATCGCCATCATGAACGGGTAGTTCCAGGGCGTGACCTGGCCGACAACTCCGATCGGCTCGCGCCGGACGTAGGAGGTGAAGCCCTCCATGTACTCGCCCGCGGACTTGCCCTCGAGCATCCGGGCGGCGCCGGCGAAGAAGCGGAGCTGGTCCGCACCGACCTTGACCTCCTCCGCCGCGATGACCGCCTTGGGCTGGCCGGTGTTGCGGCTCTGCGCCTCGACGAGTTCGTCGCTGTGCGCCTCGATCGCGTCCGCCAGCGCGAGCAGCGCCGCCTGCCGCGCGCCGGGCGTGGTCTTGCCCCACGCGACGAAGGCCTTCTTCGCGGCGTCGACCGCCTGGTCGATGTCCGCCTTCGCGGAGATCGGCGACCTGGCCACGACCGTCTCGTCGACCGGATTGATCACCTCGATCGTCTCCGCCGCGGTCGAGGGCACGAATTCGCCGTTGATGAAGTTCTCGAGCAGGTCGGTTCCCATGGGTTCCATTCCTCCAGGCCGATGGCGGGCACAGCAGCAGCATCCGCGGTGGCGGGTTGTGACAAGTGTGCGCCACGTCACTGCCCTCGACACGTGCCAAAATGGAGCGTGCGAAACCACTTCTCGCTCCGTTTCGTCGAGTGTCGGCCCGCTGCGACGCTGACGCGGTTGCGCTGACGCCCGGCGGGGCGAGAGCAGGAGGAATGATGGCGGTCCCGGTGCGATGGATCCTCGCCCAGCGCGAACTGGCGCTCGATCTCAAGGCAGGCACGTCCGGGCTCGACCGCGAGGTGACGCTGGCCCTGACCACCGAACTGCCCGAACCGTTCCAGTGGCTCTCCGGCGGGGAATTCGTCCTCACCACCGGACTCCGGCTGCCGCTGACCCGGTCCGGCCGGGCGCGCTACCTGGCCCGGCTCCACGAATCCGGCGTGGCCGCAGTCGGTTTCGGCACCGGGCTGACCCACCCCACGGTGCCTGCGGACATGGTGTCGACGGCGGAGGACCTGGGCCTGCCCCTGCTCGAGGTGCCCCTGCCCACGCCCTTCACCGCGGTCACCAAACGCATCATGGGCAGGCTCGCGGAACTGCAGTACGAGGCCGTGCTGCGCGCCTCCCGGGCCCAGCCCCGCATGACCCGGGCCGTCGTGCAGGGCGGCGCCGCGGCGATCCTGCGCGAGCTCGCCGGGGCGACCGGTGCGACGGCCGTGCTCCTGGACCGCCGAGGACGATCCGTCGCGTCGCATCCGGCGCGGGTCGACGAGGCGACCGCCACCGAGATCCGGGCCGTGCTCACCACGCAGACGGGTTCCGCCTCCTCGGGGGTCTCGGTCGGCAGGTCCGGCTCGTCGATCACGGTGCAGCGCATCGGCGTCGGAACCACCACGCACGGCCACCTGGCACTGCTCAGCCCGGCGCCACTGAGCAGCGTGGACCAGATCCTGCTCGGCCACGCCAACTCCCTGCTCGCCCTCGACTACGAGAAACCGCAGCACCTGCTCGCCGCGCAGAACGAACTCAACGGCTGCGCCCTGGCCCTGGTGCTCGCCGAATCGGAAGTCACCTCCCCGGCGCGGTCGCTGCTCGGCGCCGCCGCAGACGACGGCGACACCGTCCGCGCGCTGACGGTGATGTGCGAGCAACCGAGTGCGGTCCCCAGGGTCGCCGGCGCCCTCGACCGGGCGATGCGCGAGGCCGACCGGCCGCTGTTCCTGGTCAGCCGCGAGAGCGACGTCGCCGTGCTGCTCCGGGGATCCGACACACCCGACTCGGCCCGGAAGCTGCTGCGCGGGCTGCCCGCGCCGGTGCTGCGATCACTCCGGGTCGGCGTGAGCGCGGCCCTGCCGCTCGACGAGACGAGCGCCGCGGTCGGGCAGTCCCGCCTCGCGGCGTCTGCCGCGACGTCGGGCGGCACACCGCTCGAGTTCTCCGCGCTGACCGGCAACGCGCTGCTCGCCACGCCCACCTCGCGCCAGGTGCTCGACGACCTGGCCCGCGACACGGTCGCCGGTCTCGCCGAACACGACCGGCTGCACGGCACCGAGCTCGTCGTGTCACTGCGGGCCTACCTCGATGCCAACGGCCACTGGGAGTCCGCCGCCACGAATCTCGGCGTGCACCGGCACACCCTGCGCAGCCGGATGGCCCGGGTCGAGGCCCTGCTCGACTGCCGACTCGACGTGGCCCGGGTGCGGGCGGAACTGCTGCTCGCGACCATCGCCTGGCAGTCCCGCTGACCGCCCGAGCCGTCCAGACCCCGGTCGAGTGCGGCTCAGGTCAGGTAGCGGTACGCCGGCGAACCCGGCTCGAGCTGCTCGACGGTCATCCCCGAACCCGCCATCCGCTCGAGCAGCGCCGGCAGCCCGTCGGCCGCACCCAGCTCGATCCCGACCAGCGCGGCGCCGATCTCGCGGTTGTTGCGCTTGACGTACTCGAACAGGGTGATGTCGTCGTCGGGCCCGAGCACCTCGCCGAGGAAGCGACGCAACGCGCCCGGCTCCTGCGGGAAGTCCACCAGGAAGTAGTGCTTGAGGCCGAGGTGCACGAGCGAACGCTCGAGGATCTCCCCGTAGCGCGAGACGTCGTTGTTGCCGCCCGAGATCAGGCAGACCACCGTCGAATCCGGCCGCACCTTCACCAGCTCGAGCGCCGCGACCGACAGCGCACCGGACGGCTCGGCGATGATGCCCTCGTTCTGGTACAGCTCGAGCAGCGCCGTGCAGACCGCGCCCTCGTCGGCGTGGATCATCGCGAACGTTCCGGCGCTCGCCCCCGACCGCGGCTCTGCCACCAGCGGCAGCGAGCCGTGCGAGACGACGTCCGCGCCGAGCGCCGACATCACCTCGAACGGCAGGTCGCCGATCCGGCGAACGGCCGTCCCGTCGACGAAGGGGTCGATCTCGGGGAGCGTGACCGGTGCCCCCGCGACCAGCGCGGCCGTCATGGACGCCGCACCGCTCGGCTCTACGCCGACGATCGCGGTGCTCGGCGAACGCTCGTGCAGGTAGGTGGCGATGCCGGCGATCAGCCCGCCGCCGCCGACCGGGACGATGACCGTGCCGGGCTCCTCGCCGAGTTGGTCGAGAATCTCGGCGGCGATGGTGCCCTGCCCTGCCGCGGTCCGCGGATCGTCGAACGGCGGCACCATCACCGAGCCGGTGCGGCGCACGTCGTCTGCGGCCGCCGCGGCCGCCGCGTCGTAGGTCTCCCCAGTCGCGATCAACTCGACGAACGTGCCGCCGTGCGCGCGGATCCGGTCGCGCTTCTGCCGCGGGGTGTTGGTGGGCACGTAGATGCGGCCCCGGATGCCCATCGTGCGGCACGCGAACGCGACGCCCTGGGCGTGGTTTCCGGCGCTCGCGCACACCACACCGGAGGCACGCTCCTCGTCCGTGAGCTGCACGATCAGGTTGTAGGCGCCGCGCAGTTTGAACGAGCGCACCACCTGCAGGTCCTCGCGCTTGAGGTAGACCTTCGCGCCCGTCACCGCGGACAGGCGCGCGCTGTACTGCAGCGGGGTCGCCTCGATGACGTCGGAAATTCGCGCCGCGGCAGCATCGATTTCGCGCGCGTCGAGCGGCAGCGCGGCCTTCAGGTCAGCGAGTTCCGGCATGTTGGACACCCCCGTAATGCTGCCACTCGACCGGTAGGTGCGGCGAATCGACCCGACGGATCACCCGCGCGGGTCGAACTGCGACGGACGCGGAATGTTGCGCAGGTTCGACTTCGCCATCTTCACCGCCTCACCCGCGCCTCCGTTCATCACCATCCGCGACATGGCCAGGGCGAATCCCTTGACCTGCCCGCCGGTGATCGTCGGCGGCAGCGAGAGCGCCATCGGGTCCGTCACCAGGTCCACCAGCGCGGGACCGTCGTGCTCGAAAGCCGCCCGCAGCCCGGACTCGATGTCGGCGGGATCCTCGACCCGGCGCGAGAAGATTCCGAGCGCCGCGGCGACGGCGGCGTAGTCGACCGCGGGCACGTCGACCCCGAAGTCGGGCAGGCCGTCGACGAGCATCTCGAGCTTGACCATGCCCAGGGTCGAGTTGTCGAACACCACGATCTTGACCGGTAGCCGGTAGGCCGCGACGGTGACCAGCTCGCCCAGCAGCATCGACAGTCCGCCGTCGCCGGACACCGAGATCACCTGCCGGCCCGGGCAGGCGACCTGCGCGCCGATCGCGTGCGGCAGCGCGTTCGCCATCGACCCGTGCAGCGCCGAGGAGAGGAACCGACGGGATCCGTTCGGGTTCAGGTAGCGCGCGGTCCACACGTTGCACATCCCGGTGTCCGCGGTGAAGACCGCGTCCTCGGCGGCGAGGTCGTCGAGGATCGACGCCGCGTACTCGGGGTGAATGGGTGTGCGCTGTTTGACCGGCGTGGTGTAGGCGCCGACCACCTTCTCCATCAGGGTGCGGTGCCTGGCCAGTTGGCTGTCGAGGAAGGCTCGATCGGGTTTGCGGCGCACGAGAGGCGCGAGCGCCCGCAGGGTGCTCAGCGTGTCACCGTGCACGGCGAGGTCGAGACTGGTTCGTCTGCCGAGCTTCTCGGGCGCGACGTCGATCTGCGCGGTCGGCACGTCGGCGGGCAGGAACTGGTCGTACGGGAAGTCGGTGCCGACCAGCAGCAACAGATCCGCGTCCTGCATGCCGTCGTGCGCGGCGCCGTAGCCGAGCAGCCCGGTCATCCCGACGTCGAACGGGTTGTCGTACTGGATCCACTCCTTGCCGCGCAGGGTGTGCCCCACCGGTGCGCCGATCGTCTCGGCCAGCGCGATCAGTTCGTCGCGGGCGCCGCACACCCCGGCACCGGCGAAGATCGCGACGCGCTCGGCGGCGTTGACGGCGTCCGCGAGCGCGCGGACGTCCTGTTCGGCCGGGACCACCGCGGGCGGTCCGGTGCGCACCAACGCAGGTGCGGTGCCCCGGGCCGGGCAGTCCGCGACGTCGCCGGGCAGGATGATCACCGCGACGCCGGCAAGTCCGATCGCATGCTGCATGGCCGTGTGCACCACCCGTGGCGCCTGTTCCGCGGTGCTGATCAGCTCCGTGTACCGGGCGCACTCGACGAACAGCCGGTCGGGATGGGTCTCCTGGAAGTATCCGCTGCCGATCTGCGCGCTCGGGATGTGCGAGGCGATCGCCAACACCGGCGCACCCGAGCGGTCGGCGTCGTAGAGACCGTTGATCAGGTGCAGGTTGCCGGGACCGCAGGAGCCCGCGCACACCGCGAGTTCGCCGGTGAGCTGCGCGTCGGCGGCGGCGGCGAAGGCTGCCGCCTCCTCGTGCCGGACGTGGATCCAGTCGATGCCGCCGGCCGCCGCCCCGCCGGACTTGCGGACCGCATCGACCACCGGGTTGAGGCTGTCCCCGACGATTCCGTAGATGCGTCGCACGCCCGCGTCGATCAGCTGGGAAACAAGTTGTTCCGCAACGGTTTTCGCAGCCATGAGACCATCCTTCCGGGAGCGAACCGCCCGACGACGGGGGCCGAAGCTACCGGACTACCGCGGGGTGAGCACGAACACCGGGATCTGACGGTCCGTCTTGAGCTGATAGTTCGCGTAGTCCGGCCAGGCCTCGACGGCCCGCTCCCACCACACGACCTTCTCCTCGCCCGTCACCTCGCGCGCGGTCATGTCCTGCTTGACCGGGCCGTCCTGCAGTTCGACGTGCGGGTCGGCGACGACGTTGTAGTACCAGACCGGGTTCTTCGGCGCGCCACCGAGCGAGGCCACGACGGCGTACTCGCCGCCGTGCTCGACGCGCATGAGCGGGGACTTGCGAAGCTTGCCCGACTTGGCACCCTTGGTCGTGAGGATGACGACGGGCTTGCCCTGCATCACCGTCCCCTCCCGACCTCCGGACCGCTCGTAGAGATCGACCTGGTCTGCGGCCCACGCGCTCGGGCTCGGTTCGTACTCACCGGTGAGAGGCATGTTCGCCAGTCAACACCAGGACGCCGACCCGCGCAGCCCGACACCCCGATCCAGCCGGCCGGAAGACAATTGTTCGGTAGACCGAAATCGAATCTGCTTGTAGCCTGAATTGATGACCACCGCCGGATACTCTCCCGCGCCGCACCGCGGCACCGTGCGGCCCGGCGCGACCGTGGACATCGCCGGCACGCGGTGGCCGCTGTACAAGCTCGAGGCACTGGTTGTCGGGCTGCTGACGTTCCTGGTGGTGCTCGTCGTCGCGCAGACGCTGCAGCCCGCGGTCCTCGCGGCCGCCGCCGCGACGGTCGCCGTGTGGTGGGCCCGCCGCCTGTACTGGGCCGGCCGCTCCGACTGATTGCGTCCTGGAGAAACGATCGGGCGCCAGGAGCTACCCGCCGAGGCAGCTCGGTCCGAGGAGGGCCTTCAGGTCGCCCATCAGTGCCGACGACGGTTCGACCCGCAGGCTGTCGTCGAGCTTGAGCATGGTGATCCGGCTGCCGCTGATCAGTCGCAGGTGCACGTCCGAGGTGCCCGGGTGCCTGGTCAGGACCTGCTTGAGCGCCCCCACCTTGTCCGGGGTGCACAGCCGGGTCGGCAGGGTCACCGCGATCGGCTTCGCCACCCCGACCGCCGAGAGGTCGGGCACCGCGAGATCGTTGCCGATCAGCGAGAGCCGGTCGTCACGGACCGAGACCCGCGCCTTGACCAGCACGATGGAGTCCTCCGCGATGTCCATCCCGTACACCGCGTAGGCCTGCGGGAAGAACAGCACCTCGATGCCACCGACGAGGTCCTCGAGCTGGATGATGGCCCAGGTCAGACCGTTCTTGTTGACCCGGCGGTCCACCGAGGCGACGATGCCGCCGATGGTCACCTGGGCGCCGTCCTTGACCTCGCCCTCGAGAATCGAGGCGATCGAGGTGTCGGACTGCTGCCGAAGGATGTGCTCGACACCGTTGAGCGGATGCCCGGACACGTAGAGGCCGAGCATCTCCCGTTCGAGCGCCAGACGGTGCTTGGTGTCCCACTCCTCGTCCGGTACGCGGATCGCGAACACCGAGGACAGCGACTCGTCGCCGCCGCCCGCGTCACCGAACAGGTCGAACTGCCCCACCGCCTCGGCCTTCTTGGTGCCCAGCACCGACTCGATGGCGTCCGTGTGGATCAGGAACAGGCCCTTGCGCGGATGCTCGAGGGAGTCGAACGCCCCCGACTTGATCAGCGACTCGGTGACCTTCTTGTTGCAGGCGATCACGTCGATCTTGTTGAGGTAGTCGGAGAAGTCGGTGAACTTCCCCTTCTCGGTGCGCGCGTTGATGATCGAGGCGACCACGTTCGCGCCGACGTTGCGCACCGCGCCCATGCCGAAGCGGATGTCGCTGCCGACCGACGCGAAGTTGACCGCCGACTCGTTGACGTCCGGCGGCAGCACGGTGATGCCCATCTTCCGGCAGTCCGCGAGGTAGACCGCCGACTTGTCCTTGTCGTCGCCGACCGAGGTGAGCAGGCCGGCCATGTACTCGGCCGGGTAGTTGGCCTTGAGGTACGCCGTCCAGTACGAGACCAACCCGTAGCCGGCCGAGTGGGACTTGTTGAACGCGTAGCCGGCGAACGGGAGCACCGTGTCCCACAGCGCGGTGATGGCGGGCTGGGAGAAGCCGTTGTCCAGCATGCCCTGCTGGAAGCCGCCGTAGGCCTCCTCGAGGATCTCCTTCTTCTTCTTGCCCATCGCCCGGCGCAGCAGGTCGGCCTGACCCAGCGAGTAGCCGGCCACCTTCTGTGCCAGGTGCATGATCTGCTCCTGGTAGATGATCAGCCCGTACGTCTCCGAGAGGATCTCCGCCAACGGCTCTTCCAGCTCGGCATGGATCGGGCTGACCTCCTCGAGCCCGTTCTTGCGCTTGGCGTAGGAGGTGTGCGCGTCCACACCCATCGGGCCAGGGCGGTACAGCGCCAGGGCGGCGACGATGTCGCCGAACCCGGTGGGCTGCATCAGCTTCAGCAGTTCGCGCATGCCGCCGCCGTCGAGCTGGAACACACCAAGGGTGTCGCCCCGCGAGAGCAGCTCGAACGTGGCGGGATCGTCCATCGGCAGCGAGTCGAGGTCGAGGTCGATGCCCCGGTTCGTCTTGATGTTCTCGAGCGTGTCGCCGATGACCGTCAGGTTCCGCAGGCCGAGGAAGTCCATCTTGAGCAGGCCGATGGCCTCGCACGACGGGTAGTCCCAGCCGGTGATGATCGCGCCGTCCTGCGCGCGCTTCCACACCGGGATCGCGTCGGTCAGCGGCTCGGAGGACATGATCACCGCGCAGGCGTGCACGCCCGCGTTGCGGATCAGGCCCTCGAGGCCCTTCGCGGTCTGGTAGATCTTCGCGACGTCGGGGTTCGTGTCGATCAGCGTCCGAACCTCGACGGCCTCCTTGTACCGCTCGTGCTCGGGGTCGGTGATGCCCGAGACCGAGATGTCCTTCGCCATGATCGGCGGCGGCAGCGCCTTGGTGATCTGGTCGGCGATCGCGAAGCCGGGCTGGCCGAACTGGACCCGAGCCGAGTCCTTGATCGCGGCCTTCGTCTTGATGGTGCCGAACGTGATGACCTGGGCGACGCGGTCACTGCCCCACTTCTCGGTGGCGTAGCGGACCATCTCACCGCGACGGCGGTCGTCGAAGTCGATGTCGATGTCGGGCATCGAGATGCGCTCGGGGTTGAGGAACCGCTCGAACAGCAGCCCGTAGGGAAGCGGGTCGATGTTGGTGATGCCCATCGCGTAGGCCACCAGCGAACCGGCGGCCGAGCCACGTCCCGGACCGACCCAGATGCCGACCTCCCTCGCGTGGTTGATCAGGTCACCGACCACCAGGAAGTAGGCCGGGAAGCCCATCTTGTTGATGACGCCGATCTCGTAGTCGGCGCGGTCGAGGTACTCCTGCGGCGGGCCGTCCGGGAAGCGCCGGTCCAGTCCGCGGAGCACCTCGGCGCGCAGGAAGCTCTCCTGGGTGTGACCCTCCGGCACCGGGAAGATCGGCATCCGGTCCCGGTGCTCCCACACCTCGTCGTAGGGCTGGATCCGCTCGGCGATCAGCAGCGTCGAGTCGCAGGCGCCGGGCACCTCGTCGTCCCAGATCGCGCGCATCTCCTCGGCGGACTTGAGGTAGTAGCCGTCGCCGTCGAACTTGAACCGGGTGGGATCGCTGAGGGTCTTACCGGTCTGGATGCAGAGCAGCGCCTCGTGGTTCTCCGCGGCGTCCTTGGTGACGTAGTGGCAGTCGTTGGTGGCCAGCGGCGGGATGCCGAGCTTGCGACCGATGTCGAGCAGGCCCTCGCGCACCCGGCGTTCGATGGACAGCCCGTGGTCCATCAGCTCCAGGAAGAAGTTGTCCTTGCCCCAGATCTCCTGCCACTTCGCGGCGGCCTCGAGCGCCTCGCGGTCGTGGCCGAGACGGAGCCGGGTCTGCACCTCGCCGGAGGGGCAGCCGGTGGTCGCGATGATCCCCTCGTGGTGCTCGGCGATGATCTCCTCGTCCATCCGGGCCCACTTGCCGAGCTGGCCCTCGATCGAGGCGCGGGAGGAGAGCTTGAACAGGTTCCGGACGCCGGTCGCGTTCTCGGCGACCATCGTCATGTGCGTGTAGGCGCCGCTACCGGAAACGTCGTCGGACTTCTGGCTGCGGTCGCCCCACAGCACCCGCTTGGTGTTGAAGCGGGACTCCGGCGCGATGTACGCCTCGATGCCGATGATCGGCGTGATGTCGTGCTTCTTCGCCTCGTTGTAGAACTCGCTGGCGCCGAACATGTTGCCGTGGTCGGTCATGCCGACGGCCGTCATCCCCAGTCGCTGAGCCTCTTTGAACAGCGGACCGACCTTGGCCGCGCCGTCGAGCATCGAGTACTCGGTGTGATTGTGCAGATGAACGAACGAGTCAGCCACGCGCGCCTCTCCGTGCTCGGTGTCACCGGTCGCGTCGACCGGGGAGGACTGGGGTGCCCCGAGTGTAGGCGGTGGCTCCGACAGCCTCGGGCATGCGCGCCGGGGTGTGCGCGAACTCGCGCGTGGTATGTCCGACGCCGCCGAAGCGGTGCGCGATACTCGGCCGATGCGAATCCTCTCGGGCCGCTGGTTGCGGTGGTCGCTCGGACTGCTGACCGCCCTCGTCGTCGCCGTCGTGCTCGCCTTCACCCTCAGCCCGCGACCGGGCGCCCTGGTCGTCCGCGCGGTGTTCGACCGGGACGCGGGCCGGACGACCGCGGCCCTGGAGAAGCACGCTCCCGAGGGCGTCGCGTCGATCGCCGACCAGCAGTACCGGCCGGGCGACGGTGACGCCCTCCTCGACGTGTACTTTCCGGACGGCACCACGGGCGCGCTGCCGACCGTGATCTGGACCCACGGCGGCGCCTGGATCTCGGGCGACAAGACCGACTACGCGCCCTACTACCGGTTGATCGCCGCGCAGGGGTTCACGGTGATCTCCCTCGACTACTCGCTCGGACCGGAGCACACCTACCCGACCGCCGTCCACCAGCTCAACGACGCGCACGCGTACCTCCTCGCGAACGCGGACCGGCTGCACGTCGACCCGGCGCGAATCGTGCTCGCCGGCGACTCCGCGGGCGCCCAGCTGTCGAGCCAGCTCGCCACCCTCGTCACCAGCCCGGACTACGCCCGCGAACTCGGGATCACCCCGGCGCTGCACCCCGATCAGCTGCGCGGCGTGGTGCTGAACTGCGGCATCTACGACGTGAGCCGGATGACGGGCGGTCCCGGGATCATCGGCTGGGGCGTCGACCGGTCGATGTGGGCGTACACGGGCCTGCGCGATTACGCGGGCTCGACCCCCGCCGACCAGATGTCCACGCTCGGGCACGTCACGAACCGGTTCCCGCCGACCTACCTCAGCGGCGGCAACGCCGACCCGCTGACGAACTCGCAGTCCGAACCGCTCGCAGACAAGCTCGCCGGACTCGACGTTCCGGTCACCACACTGTTCTATCCCGAGGACCACGAGCCGGCGTTGCCGCACGAGTACCAGTTCAACCTCGACAACGAGGACGGCCTGCGCGCCCTCGACCGGACCGTGACGTTCCTGCGGGAGCACACCCGCTGACGGATCACGGCACCGGCTCGAGCACCCCTCGGCGGGCGGCGCGCACGCGCCGCACCGCGTCGCCGGTGAAGACGACCAGCGCCAGCCAGATCATCGCGAACCCGACCCAGCGCGACGCGGGCATGTCCTCGTGCAGGACCGCGACACCCCAGGCCATCTGCAGGGACGGCGTCAGGTACTGGATGATCCCCAGCGTGACCAGCGGCACCCGCTGGGCCGCGGCACCGAACAGCAGCAGCGGCGCCGCGGTCACCACGCCCGCGGTCATCAACAGCAGGGCGTGCCCGGCGCCGTGGCCGACGAACGTGCCGGTACCGGTGACCCCGAGAAAGACCAGGTATCCGATCGCGAACGGGGCGGTGACCAATCCCTCCGCGGTGAGACTGGTGACGGGATCGAGCGGGACCACCTTCTTGATCAGCCCGTACGCGCCGAAGGACAGCGCCAGCGTCAGCGCGATGTACGGCGGGTGGCCGTAGTCGACGGTGAGCACCAGCACCGCGACCGCAGCCAGGCCCAACGCGCCCGCCTGCCACCGGTTGACCCGCTCCCGGAAGATCACCATGCCCAGCACCACGCTGACGAGCGGGTTGACGAAGTAGCCGAGCGCGGTCTCGACGACCCGGCCCGACGTGACGCCGTAGATGTAGACACCCCAGTTGAGGGAGATCATCGCCGCCGCGGCGGCGACCAGCAGCATCGATCGCGGCGTCAACGACCGCAAGCGGACGATCCGGCGGGCGACCAGGCCGACCGCCAGCATCAGCACCAGCGTCCACAGCATCCGGTGCGCGAGGATCTCGACCGGACCGGCCGGGGCCAGCAGGCCGAAGAAGATGGGGAACATCCCCCACATCAGGTGCGCGCCCACACCCGCGGCGACGCCGATCTCGGCGTCGGACCGCCGCGCCGAACTCGACGCGTCGACGCTCATCGCGCCGGCACCTCGCCGTCGTCGGGGCCGGGCGAGGCCGTCTGCGTCTGCTCGGGCAGCAACGGGTTGACCGCGAACCGGCCGAACACGCCGTCCGCGGGCAGCGCCTCGACCGCCCGCACCCCGGGCGCCGCGGCCAGGGCACGCAGCCGGTCCGGGTCGCCACGCACGGTCAGACCGACCACACACGGGCAGTCCTGCGCCAGCCGCGACGACGACACCGAGTCGATGCGGGCCTGCCGGTCCCACTCGCCGGTGCTGCCGGACAGTCGTCCCGCCGCGACCGCCGGTGCCCGCAGGACCGATTCCTCGCCGGCGACGTCGACGACGATCAGCTGTGTCTGGATCCGGTCGAGCGGCACCCGGAACAGGACCTGGGAGACCCGCACGCCGTCGGCGGTCCGGTAGGCCTGCGCCGCGGTCTGCTCCGGATCGAACGAGACCAGCGCCCACCGCGGGCTCGAGGCGTCGGGGCCCGCGAGGCTCGTGCGGGCGCGGTCGAGGTACTCGGCGACCTGCTCGCCCGAGTCGGGGCCGAGCCGGTCGGTCGCGATCGACGACGGCCGGGGCGGCCTCAGCACACCGAGCACGAGAACGAGCACGACCAGGGCGACGGCGCAGGCGACGCTCGTCGCCACGCCGGCCCGGAGCGGAGCCTGTGGAGCGACCGAGTCGCCGTCACGCACCCCGCAGGACCTCGAGCGCGTGTTGCAGGTCCTTCGGGTACTCGCTGGTGATCTCGATCCAGCGGCCGTCCGCGGGATGCGCGAAGCCGAGCGAGCGGGCGTGCAGCCACTGCCGTTCCAGGCCGAGACGTTCCGCGAGCCGGGGGTCGGCGCCGTAGGTCAGGTCACCGCAGCAGGGGTGACGCAGGGCGGCGAAATGCACCCGGATCTGATGGGTCCGACCGGTCTCGAGGTGGATGTCGAGCAGGCTGGCCGCCTGGAAGGCCTCCACCGTGTCGTAGTGCGTGATGGACGGCTTGCCGTCGGCGGTGACGGCGAACTTCCAGTCGTTGCTGCGGTGCCGGCCGATCGGCGCGTCGATGGTGCCGCTGCTCGGGTCGGGGTGCCCCTGGACCAGGGCGTGATACCGCTTGTCGATCGTGCGCTGCTTGAACGCCCGCTTGAGCACGGTGTACGCCCGCTCACTGGTCGCCACGACCATCACCCCGGACGTGCCGACGTCGAGCCGGTGCACGATGCCCTGCCGCTCGTGGGCGCCCGAGGTGGAGATGCGGTAGCCGGCGGCGGCCAGGCCGCCGACGACGGTGGGGCCGGTCCAGCCGACGCTGGCGTGCGCCGCGACACCCACCGGCTTGTCGACGGCCACGATGTCGTCGTCGGCGTAGAGGATGTCCATCCCCTCGACCGGCTGCGCCTCGACCGTCAGGGGTCGGGCCGGCTCCGGCAGTTCGACCTCGAGCCACGCGCCGGACGGCAGCCGGTCGGACTTGCCCACCGCGCTCCCGTCGATCAGGACGGCACCCTCGTCGGTGAGGGAGGCGACCGCGGTCCGGGACAGTCCGAGCAGACGCGCCAGTCCGGCGTCGACCCGCATGCCCTCGAGCCCGTCCGGCACCGGCATCGACCGTGTCTCGCGCATCAGGAGTTCTCCTCGGTGTTCGTGTCGGTGCTGGTGTTCGTGTCAGCGCTGTCCTCGGGGTCCGGCTCGGTGCCGCGCGTGCCGTCGGGGTTGAACCCGAACAGGGTCAGCACGACCAGCAGCACCGCTCCGCACACGATCGCCGAGTCGGCGACGTTGAACACCGGCCACCAGCCCACCGACACGAAGTCGACGACGTGCCCCTGCAACGGACCGGGAGCCCGGAAGATGCGGTCGATCAGATTGCCCAGCGCGCCGCCCAGGACGAGCCCGAGACCGAGCGCCCACCACGGCGAACGCAGCGTGCGACCGATCTTGATCACGCCGATCACCACACCGATCGCGACCAGCGTCAGCAGCCAGGTCATGCCGGTGGCCATCGAGAACGCGGCCCCGGGATTGCGAATCAGGTTCAGGGTGACGACGTCGCCGACGATCCGGATCGGCTTGCCCGGTTCGACGAACCGCACGACCGCGATCTTGGTGACCAGATCCAGTCCGAGGACCACCACGGCGATCGCGATCAGCAGTCGCATCCGCAGCGGTGCCGCGCCGGACACCTCCTCCGGTCCGTACTTCTCGGCTCTATCCGCTTCACTCACACCGCCATCATCCCTTATCGCGGCGTCGTCGAACGCAGCCCACCCGAGCCGTGGCTAACCTGGTCGGGTGCCAGTGTTCCCGAATCGGTCCGTGCCCTCGCTCGTCGCCGCGGCGCTCGCCGCCGCCACCCTCGTCACCGCGTGCGGCGCCGGCGACGACTCCGCACCGACCACCTCCGCGGCGTCGACCTCCAACGAGACCACCGTCCCGGTCTCCGCGGTCACCACCCAGGTACTCGATCCCGGCGCCGAGCCCCGGGAGAAGGTCACCTTCCACCCGAACGCCGACGCCCCGCAGCACGTCCTGCTGACGACGACCTCGCAGGTGTACCAGCAGATCGACGACCAGCCGCAGCAGGACTTCTCCACCCCCGAACTCGGCATGCCGCTGACCGCGGTCGTCGAGGGCGGCCAGCACGATCCCGCGCATTCCGTCGACCTGACGCTCGGCACCCTCACCACGCCGGACGCCCGGCTGCAGGACGCGCTGAAGCCGTCGGACGGGTCGAAGGCCGGTTTGACGATCACGCCGTCCGGCTCGGTGACCGCGCTGCGCATCACCCCGGCGCCCGACTCCAAGGACATCGCCCGCTCGGCCGTCGAGCAGGCGTTCTACCAAGCCGTCTACCGCACCGTCGCGTTCCCCGACACCGAGATCGGCGTCGGCGCGGTGTGGACCGTGCAGCAGCAGGTGACGAGCGGCATCGCCCTCAATCAGGTGACCACCGCGACACTCACGGCCCGCAACGGCGACCGGCTCACCGTCGACGTCTCCGTCAATCAGACCCCGGTCTCGAAGGTGTGGGACCTGCCCGGCGAGGCGGGCACCCTCAATGTCGACACCTATGTGATGGCGGGCAAGGGCACCCTGGTCTTCGACCTGGCCGCGCCGCTGCCGGTCGACGGCACCGTCGACGTGGGGGGCGAGCAGACCTACAGCGATCCGAACAGCACCACCCGGTTGCGGCAAGCGACCTCGAGCCGGGTCTCGTGGGTCACCCAGTGATCCGGAAGCGATACGTCGGGGCGGGCTCCATCGCGCTGACCGCTCTCACCCTCTCCCTGACAGCCTGTGGGGGCGGCAGCGAGGCGCAGCCCGCCGCGTCGGCGCCGGTGCTCACCGCCACCGCGCCCGCCACCCCGAATGCCGGACCGATCGGCGACCGGAATCGGCTGCAGGCCGCGCTGCTCACCACGGCGGAACTGCCTGCCGGATTCGTCGCGCTGCCCGACCCGGTCCACGACCTCGGTCTGCCGCCCGCGACCACGGCGGCGGGCGCCGACAAGTCGAGCACCACGCCCCAGGAGTGCGCACAGGTGCTGCGCGAGGTGGCCGACCAGTCCCCCGGCTCGCTCGCTCGCGCAGCGGCCCGCTTCGGTGGCCCCGACTTCGCCAGCGTCGACACCGACGCGGCCAGCTATCCCGCTACCGGTGCGGCGCAAGCCTTCACGCGCGTCCAGTCGACTCTGACGCAGTGCACCACCTACAGCGGGACCGACGCCGACGGCGTCCACGTCGACTACCGGCTCGGCGGCCTCGACCAGCCGACCATCGGCGACGCCTCGACCGCGGTCCGGCTGACCACGTCCAGTGACGGGGTCACGATGACCTCGGACGTGATCATCGCGGTCGTCGGCTCCACGGTGCTGCAGGTGGTCGCGTCCGGTCAGCGGCCGGTCGAGCCCGCCGTCCTGACGGGCCTGGCGCGCACCGCGGCCGACCGGATCCGCGGCGCGGCCGTCGCGGGCTGACCCCGAACGTCGAGCATCGCCTCGGAACGCCGAATGCCGGCACCCCGTACGGGACACCGGCATTCGGTCGAGGTGAACGGAGTAGTCCGCTCGGGTAGATCAGGCGCAGGCGGGCGAGGTGAGGCCGGCCAGCTTGACCATGTTGCAGGCGTACTCCTTCGAGAGCACCCACTTGCCGTTCTCCACCACGAAGGTGGCGGTGCCCGGGTTGACCTGGCCGCCGATGTCCATGTTCACGGTGGCGGTGAGGGTGCCGTCGCCGTTGTCGAGGATCGGGTCGACGACGGTTACGGTCGCGTTGGACTGCTTGGCGGCAGCGGCGACCTGGTCGAACAGTCCGGGATCGGCCGCGCCGTCCTGCACCAGGGTGATCTTCTCGGCGACCGGGGTGGCCGGGTCGAGGCCCTTGGCCAGCATCGCGTTGAGATCGGCGGCGGACGGCACCGGCGGGGTCTCGACCGACGGTGCGGCCGAGGTGGTGGTCTTCTTGGTGGTGGTGGCTGCAGTGCTGTCGCCGTCGGAGCTGCAGGCGCCCAGCGCGAACACGGCGGCCAGGGCGGCACCGGCGACGAGGGTCTTACGGAGCATCAATTGCTTGTCCTTCTCTTCGGATGAACTACTTCTGACGAACTTCCGGGGCGCTCGTTTCTACCCCAGGGCGATTCGGTTGCGCTGCTCGGGTCGCGCGGGTGGTCACGGCTGGCGCCGTCCACCCACGGACGCCTGTCACGATAGTTAACAGGAAGAAGATAAGGGCTTCCTTAATGAAGGCTGTCGGCGGGATCGGCGATCGTCAACGCCGCGTCGGACTCCGCGAAGGTCCGGGCCTGACCCGGCCCCGTCGACCTGGTCTCGAATCGGACGGTCACCACTCCGTGCCCGCAGCCCTGCACCCAGCCGTGACCGAACTCCTCGTGCGCGACGTCGTGGCCCGGACGCCATCGCGAGCCGGTCTCCGCCGCCGGTGCGGCGGACTGAACCGACTGCGGTACCGACACTGTGTCGAGAGTCACAGCCTCCTCGGTCGTGACGCCGTGCTCGAGGTCAGGGAACAGGGATCCCTGTGCGGTCGAGGACAATCCGCCCAGCGAGACCCCCACGAGCCGCACCGGACCCAGTTCGAGCGGGTCGATCACCTGCCGTTGCGCCGTCGCCACCAGCGTCTGCCGGTCCGCGGTCGCGTACGGGAGAGTCGCCGAGCGGGTCACGACCGACATGTCCGCCTTCTTCAGCTTGAGCACCACCGTCCGCGCGGCGCGACCGTCGCGCAGCAGTCGCGCGTGCGCGCTGGCTCCCGTTCGGTCGACGGCCGCCCGCAACTGGTCGAGCGTCACGAGGTCGGCGGCGAAGGTGGTCTCCGCACTGACCTGCTTGGCGTCCGCGCGTTCGGCCACCGGCCGGTCGTCGATGCCGCGGGCGAGCCGGTGCAGGCCCGGTCCGATCGTCGCGCCCAGTACGGAGACGACCTCGGCCTCCGACGTCGCGGCCAGGCCACCGATCGTCTCCACACCCAGGCGACGCAGACGTTCCTCGGCCACCGGGCCGATGCCCCAGAGTTTGCGCACGGGCAACGCCTCGAACAGCGGGCCCTGCTCGTCGGGCGTCACCACCCGCACGCCGTCCGGCTTGGCCAGCCCGGAGGCGATCTTCGCGATCTGTTTGCCGGATCCAGCGCCGATCGACGCCACCAGGCCCGTCTCGGCGAAGACCAGCGCCCGCAACTCCTCGGCGAAGATACGGACCGTCTCCGCGTCCGCGCCTCCGAGTTCGGCCGGCTCCCCGAACGCCTCGTCCATCGACAGCATCTCGAGCACCGGCATCCTCGTTCGCAGCGCGTCGAACACGGCCTTGCTCAACGTCGAGTACAGGCCACCGCGAGGCGGCAGCACCACCGCGCCGGCCCCGACCATCCGCCGGGCCTGGTGCATCGGCATCGCGGAGCGCGCCCCGAACGCACGCGCCTCGTAGCTGGCGCCCGCGACCACGCCGCGGCCGCCGAGGCCACCGACGAGGACGGGCCGCCCGCGCAGTGTCGGCCGGGTCAGCTGCTCGACGGACGCGAAGAACGCATCCATGTCGAGGTGCAGTACCCATCGACGGGACGTGGATGGTCGGGTCATCCAGGCGTGGGGTTCCTCTCCGGCTTCGGCCTCGACGATTTCGGCTTCTTCGGCTTCGGCGCGGGCAGTACGTCCGCGGTCCGCTGGACGAACGCGTGCAGCCAGTCGACGTCGGCGAGCCGCGCCTGCGGGACGGCGAAGTGGTCCTTCGCGCCCGGGTACGGCGGCGCCAACGCCTCGGCGCCGAGGTACTCCCCGGCCACCTCGGTCGGCTTCACGAACACGGTGTCGTTGCAGATCATCGCGACCATCTTCTCGTCGCAGTACAACCCGTACTCGCCGAACATCGCCCGGGCGCGTACGTCCAGGGGCTCGAGCTGCCCCAGGACGTACGCGACCGTCTCCCTGCCGGTGCTCATGGCAGCAACCTACGCCGCCGCACCGACACGTCGGCTCGGATCAGGCCTTGGCCAGGCTCGCGCGCACGCCCTCGCCGAGATCGACGGCACCGGCACCGGCGGTACCCAGCTCCAGCGAGGTCGCGAGGATCTCGCCGGCGATCAGGTCGCGGTGACGCTGCGCCCAGTCGAGCCGGTCGGCGGGCACCTCGAGCGTCACCGTGATCCGGTCCGAGACGTCCAGGCCGGCCGCCCGGCGGGCGTCCTGCAGTTCCCGGATGCGGTCCTTGGCCCAGCCCTCGGCCTCGAGCTCCTCGGTGACCACCGAATCGAGCACCACCAGGCCCGCGTTCGCGGGCAGCGCGGCGGTGGACTCCGGCTCGGCGGCGACGAGGCGCTGGGTGTACTCCTCCGGCAGCAGCGCGATGCCCGCGGCAGGAGCGGAGCCTGCGGAGCGACCCGGGTACACGGTGACCACGCCGTCGGTCTCGGACCAGTCGCCGGCCTTGACCGCCTTGATCACGGTCTGCACGTCCTTGCCCAGGCGGGGGCCCGCGGCGCGGGCGTTGACCACGAGCTCGAAGCGGCCGTGCACGTCGACGTCGTCGGTCAGGTCGACCTTCCGGACGTTGACCTCGTCGGCGATGATGTCCAGGAACGGACGCAGCCGCTCCGCACCGGCCGCCGCGACGGTCACCTCCGGCAGGGGCAGCCGCACCCGCAGGTTCTGTGCCTTGCGCAGGCCGAGGACCGCTCCGCAGACCGAGCGCACCTCGTCCATCGACGAGGTCAGTTCGGGGTCCGCCGGCAACTCGGACTCGCCGACCCAGTCGGTCAGATGCACGGACCGGCCGCCGGTCAGCCCCCGCCAGATCACCTCGGTGGCCAGCGGCAGCAGCGGCGCCGCGAGCCGGCAGACGACCTCGAGCACGGTGTGCAGGGTGTCGATGGCGTCGCGGTCCTCGTCCCAGAACCGCGAACGCGACCGGCGCACATACCAGTTGGTCAGCGCGTCGCAGAACGTGCGGAGCTCGTCGCAGGCGCCCGCGATGTCGTTGACGTCCAGGGCCTCGGTGATCGCGTCCCGAGTCGAGGCGAGCTTGGCCAGGATGTAGCGGTCGAGCACGTTCGGCGAGTCGGTGCGCCACTCGCCCGGCTTGGAGGCGTACAGCTGCAGGAAGCTCCACGCGTTCCACAACGGCAGCAGCGCCTGCCGCACACCCTCACGGATGCCCTGCTCGGTGACGACGAGGTTGCCGCCGCGCAGGATCGGCGAGGACATCAGGAACCACCGCATGGCGTCCGACCCGTCGCGGTCGAACACCTCCTTCACGTCCGGGTAGTTACCCTTGGACTTGCTCATCTTCAGGCCGTCGTCACCGAGCACGATGCCGTGCGCGGCAACGGTTTTGAACGCCGGGCGGTCGAAGAGCGCAGTGGCGAGCACGTGCAGCGTGTAGAACCAGCCGCGGGTCTGGCCGTTGTACTCGACGATGAAGTCGCCGGGATTGTGGGTCTGGAACCAATCCCGGTTCTCGAACGGGTAGTGCACCTGGGCGTACGGCATCGAGCCCGACTCGAACCAGCAGTCCAGCACCTCGGGAACCCGGCGCATCATCGACTTGCCCGTCGGGTCGTCGGGGTTGGGACGGACCAGATCGTCGATCATCGGCCGGTGCAAGTCCGCCGGGCGCACCCCGAAGTCCGCCTCGAGCTGGTCGAGCGAGCCGTACACATCGATGCGCGGGTACGCCGGATCGTCCGAGACCCAGACGGGGATCGGGCTGCCCCAGTACCGGTTTCGGCTGATGTTCCAGTCGCGGGCACCCTCGAGCCACTTGCCGAACTGGCCGTCCTTGATGTGCTCGGGCACCCAGGTGATCTCCTGGTTCAGCTCGACCATCCGGTCGCGGAACTTGGTCACCGCGACGAACCAGGACGGCACCGCCATGTAGATCAGTGGCTGCCCACTGCGCCAGCTGTGCGGGTACGAGTGCTCGATCGTCTCGTGCCGGAACAGCTTTCCGGCTGCCTTGAGGTCCTTGATGATGACGGGGTTCGCGTCGAAGACCTGCATGCCCTCGTACGGCGGCACCATCGACGTGAACTTGCCGCCGGGATCGAGCGGCTGGACGATCTCGATGCCGTTCGCCGTCGCGACGTCCATGTCCTCCTCACCGAAAGCCGGTGCGAGGTGGACGATTCCGGTACCGGACTCCGTGGTGACGTAGTCGGCGGACAGCACACGGTGCGCCTCGGCGTGACCCTTGTCGGGACCGTGGAAGAAGTCGAACGGCGGCGTGTAGGTGAGGCCGACGAGCTCGGCGCCCTTGAACTCGCCCAGCACCTCCGGGGACTCGCCCAGTTCGCGCGCGTAATGACCGACCCGGGCCGCGCCGAGCACGTACCGCTTGCCGTCCTCGCCGGCGACCAGCAGGTAGTCGACCTCGGGGTGTACCGCGATCGCCAGGTTGGACGGCAGCGTCCACGGGGTCGTGGTCCAGATCAGCGCGTTCGCGCCGTCCAGCGGGGAGCCCGGAGCCGTGAGGACCATGTCCACGGTGACGGCCGGGTCCTGGCGCATCTTGTAGGCGTCGTCCAGGCGGGTCTCCTGGTTCGACAGCGGAGTCTGCTCGTACCAGGAGTACGGCAGCACCCGGAAGCCCTGGTAGATCAGGCCCTTGTCGTAGAGCTCCTTGAACGCCCACATGACCGACTCCATGAAGTCGAGGTCGAGCGTCTTGTAGTCGTTGTCGAAGTCGACCCAGCGCGCCTGGCGGGTGACGTAGTCGCGCCATTCGTCGGTGTACCGCAGCACCGACTGCTTGCAGTACGCGTTGAACTCGGCCAGGCCCATCGCGTCGATCTGCGACTTGTCCTTGATGCCGAGCTGCTTCTCCGCCTCGAGCTCGGCAGGCAGGCCGTGGCAGTCCCAGCCGAAGCGCCGTTCGACCTTCTTGCCGCGCATGGTCTGGTAGCGCGGGATCAGGTCCTTGACGTAACCGGTGAGCAGGTGACCGTAGTGCGGCAGGCCGTTGGCGAAGGGCGGTCCGTCGTAGAAGACGAACTCCTCGGCGTCGGCGCGGTTCGCGATGGATGCACGGAAGGTGTCGTCGGCATCCCACGCCGCGAGCACACGCTGCTCGAGTTCGGGGAACGCGACACCGGCGCCGGCCTTGCCGCCGCCGAGGTCCACGCGCGGATAGGTGGCGTTCAGGTCGCCGGTGGTGTCGGTCACTGGGTGCTCCTCGTGCCTGCTGTCTCTGGCACGGGGACGACACGGGCGCCTGTGCGCCCTGGCCGCGGTACCACCCCGCTTGCCCGCATCCGGAACCTGCAACCCCGGGACGGACCTCTCGACGGGCTGTGACGGGCCCACCCGTTCGGTTCTACTGAGCGTGCGCGCACGCCGTTCTTCCGAAGACTCCCCGGTGATTGCCGGATCGATGCCTGGATCCGATTCTAGTCGGACCCGTCAATCGCCCCTGCAGGGGCGTCCGCAACCACCGAACGGGAGATCACGGCAGCTTTCGCGATGAAAGCGAGCCGTGCACTCCCGCTCGGTGGGTGCGAGTGGTGATCAGGTGGAACTGTGTCGGCGCCCTCGACTGTCCTCGTCGGTCGCGGCACCGCCACGAAGCGATCCGACGAGCAGCAACACGGCACCGATCACACAGACCACGATGCATCCCCAGGCCCATACGACCGAGCCTGTCATCAGGGCGAGTACGAGTAGGGCGAACCCCACCGCCGCCATCGCGAGCGTCAGGACCAGCACGACAATCCCCTGAGGTGGACCGAATCGGGCGCGGGCCTATCGGACCCGGATCAGTTGCTTCCCTTGGCGAAGGACTGGCCGATGCCCGGCTTGGACTCGCTGCCGAAGGCATCCTGGCCGCCGTCCACCGGAACCGCCGAACCACGCTGCTCGAGTTCCTCGAGCTGCGACTCCAGGTAGGACTTCAGCCGCACCCGGTACTCGCGCTCGAACGTCTTGAGCTGCTCGATCCGACCCTCCAGCACGCTGCGCTGCTGGTTGATGGTGGCCATGATCTCGGAGTGCTTCTTCTCGGCGTCGGCCTGCAGCGCGTCCGCCTTCTCCTTCGCCTGACGCAGCTGCGTCTCGGAGCGGGTCTGTGCGTCGGAGAGCAGGGCCTCGGACTTCTGCCGGGCGTCGGCGATCATCGCCTCGGAGCGGGTACGCGCGTCGCTGACCAACTGCTCGGAGTTGGTGCGTGCGGTGGTGACGAGCTGCTCGGACTCGGTCTTCGCGTCGCCGGTGAGCCGGTCTGCCATCTCCTGCGCCAGGCCCAGGATCTTGGCGGCCTGCAGGTTCGCTTCCTCGGTGCTGCCGGTGCGGGCAACGGGAGCGGCGGCGACGGGGGCCGCGACCGGCGCGACGGGCGCAACAGGCTTCGGCGGCTCGACGACGCGGGCCGGCTCGGGGGCCGCGCCCGCGGGGCGGGGGGCCTTCTTCGCATCCGCGAGCTCCTGGTCGAGCTCACCCACACGCTGGCGGAGGTCCGCGTTCTCCTCGATCAGTCGCGACAGCTCCTGCTCGACGAGGTCGAGAAACGCATCTACCTCGTCCTCGTTGTAGCCCCGCTTGCCGATCGGCGGCTTGCTGAACGCGACGTTGTGAACATCAGCTGGTGTCAGCGGCATGGAAGGATCCCTTCACGCATCTGTTGGCGGTCTAGCAAACATTCAGTTATAGCGCATCCAGTGCTGCTCCAGGCATTCGCACTGCAACTGGCGTCCATTCTGTCACACCAGACCCGGAGGCTGCGCCACAAGCTGATTCGTGCACGTCATACGGCAAGCCTCTGAACGACTTGCATCAGGATGAACACCACGAAGAGCAAGACCATGATTGAAAGATCCAACCGAACTCCACCGAGCGATACCGATGGAATAAGTCGCCGCAGCAACTTGATCGGAGGATCCGTGACCGTAAATATGGCTTCGAGAATGACGACGACAAAGCCAGTGGGCCGCCATTCCCTTGCAAATGTCCGGATGAACTCGACGATGATTCGTCCGATGATCAGCAACCAGAAAACGAACAGCACGAAGTAGATCACCGCGAACAAGGGCACTCCACCACTCTGCCTGACGCAACGGGCGCAATCAAAACCAGGTGCGGCCGGAAGACCCCGACCGCACCTGTCCGAGCCCGCCCCCGGCGAGCTGCCGAGGCCCTGTTACTTCTGATTGTAGAAGCCGTTCTCAGCGATCCGACGACGTTCCTCGGCCGAGACGTCGATGTCGGCGGGTGAGAGCAGGAACACCTTCGTGGCCACCTTGTCGAACGAGCCACGCAGCGCGAACGCCAGGCCGGCCGCGAAGTCGACCAGGCGCTTCGCGTCGGCGTTGCTCATCTCGACCAGGTCCATGATGACCGGAGTTCCGTCACGGAACCGCTCACCGATGATGCGCGCCTCGCCGTAGTCGCGGGGACGAAGCGTGGTGATCTTCGAGAGCGGTCCGCCCTCGTCGAAGATCGGTGCGCGCCTGCTCTCGATGCGGGACTCCGTGCGCGCATCGACCGCGAGCGCACCCCGGGTGGCGGTGGCGCGCGGCGGGGCGCCGACGGACACCCCGGGACGCGGGCTACGGGCCGGCAGCGGCTCCATCCGCCGCGGCACGGGCTGCCGATCGATGTCGTCGAGGCCGCGGTCGACGTAGCCGCCGTCGTCGTAGCCGCCGTCGAGACCGTCCTCGTACCGGCCGCCACGTGGCGAACGACGCGGCTCGTCGAGGTAGTCGTCTTCGTAATCCTCGAGCGGGACCATGCCGAAGTAAGCCTTGAACTTGTGCAGAGTGCTCATCGATCGACCTTCCTTGGCGTGGCGGAGAATCGGTCGGGACGCCGATCAGTCCGAGGTTATCGGCCGCGAGCCCAACAACGCGGTTCCGACACGCACGCAGGTGGATCCGTGTCGGACAGCACTCTCGAGGTCGCCGGTCATGCCCGCCGACAGCATGGTCGCGTCCGGATGCTCGAGCAGCAGAGCCCGGTGCAGTTCCGCCAGCGTGGCGAACGCCGCGTCCGGGTCGACACCGAGCGGGGGCACGGCCATCAGTCCGGCCAGTTCGAGGCCTGCCGCGACAGACGCGCGCCCCGCCAACGCCGGCAGCTCGGTGGGCGGGATCCCGCCGCGTATCGGGTCGGCGTCGAGGCTCACCTGGAGCAGCACCCGCAGCGGCTCGGTCCGGGCGCCGTCCGCGAGGGCCTCGACCGACGCCTTCGACAGCGCGTCGACCAGCCGGGCGCTGTCGACCGAGTGGACGGCGTGCGCCCACCGGGCAACCGCACGGGCCTTGTTCCGCTGCAGGCTGCCGATCATGTGCCAGCGGACCTCGTCGAGATCGGCGAGTGCGGTCGCCTTCGCCGTCGCCTCCTGCTCGCGGGACTCGCCGAACTCGCGGCAGCCCAGCCCGTACAGGATCCGGGCATCGGCCTCCGGGAAGAACTTGGTCACCGGGAGCAGCTGCACCCCGGCCGGGTCACGGCCCGCGTCGACGCAGGCCTGGGACAGCCGGGCCCGCACCTCGCCGAGCGCGGCGGCGATCTGTGCGGTACGAGCCTCGGCGGCGCCGTCAGTCACCCCTGCACCTCGGGCACGACCGGTTCCATCCACACCGCGCCCGCGATCCGTCCGGTCGTTCCCGACCGCCGGTAGCTGAAGAGCGTGCGGTCCTCGATCGTGCAGCGCGGATCCTCGGCGATCCCGCCGATTCCCGCCTCGAGCAGCTGCCTCCGCAGTCCCGCGCGCAGGTCGAGCCCCGGGGTGCCGCGGACGGTGGTGGTCGCGCTGCCGGGCAGGTGCGCCTCGACGTCGGCTCGCATCGCCACCGGCACCTCGTACTGCCTTCCGCTGGCGGCGGGGCCGAGGAACGCACCGATCCGCTCCACCGCGGCGCCCTTCGCGACCATCGCGTCGAGCACCCGCGGCACGATGCCGATCCGCGCACCGACGCGGCCCGCGTGCACGGCGGCGATCACCCCCGCCTGGTCGTCGGAGAGCAACAGCGGCACGCAGTCCGCCGTGAGCACCACCAGCGCCAGGTTGGGCACGTCCGTGACCAGCGCGTCGGTCGCCTCGACCGGCGCGCCGACCGGGCCGTCGACGACCGTGACGTTGCGGCTGTGGATCTGCTCCATCCACACCAGCCGCTCGAACGGCAATCCGATGCCGGCCGCGAGCCGGCGCCGATTGGCGTCGACCGCCGCCGGATCGTCGCCGACGTGGTCACCGAGGTTGAACGTGTCGTAGGGGGCCGCCGAGACGCCCCCGGTCCGCGAGGTGACGACCCGGCGGACCCGAACGTGGGCGGTCACCGACGCATGAAGTCGGGCACGTCCACCTCGTCCTCGCCGTCCTCGGCCGAGACCGGGACGGCCCGACTCGGGGCACCGACCGGGATCGGCGGCAGGCTCGAGGTACTCGTCTCGCGGGGCTCGCGGCGCTCGCGGGCCTCGGCGCTGTGCTGCGGCTCGCGCTGCTGCGGCACGGCCGCGACGGACTCCTCGGGAGCACCTGCGGGCGAGCGCCCGATCTCCCCGGCCCGGCCGACTCCGATGTTGCCGCGGCCGGCGTTCGGCGCGGGCTCCACCGCCCGGCGCATCGGTGCGCCGCCGTCGAAGCCGGCGGCGATGACGGTGACCCGGACCTCGTCGCCGAGCGAGTCGTCGATCACGGTGCCGAAGATGATGTTGGCGTCGATGTGCGCGGCCTCCTGCACCAGCGAGGCGGCCTCGTTGATCTCGAACAGACCCAGGTCGGATCCGCCCGCGATCGAGAGCAGGACGCCCCGAGCGCCTTCCATCGAGGCCTCGAGCAGCGGCGAGTTGATCGCCGCCTCGGCCGCCTTGATCGCCCGGCCCTCCCCGCGGGAGGATCCGATGCCCATCAGGGCGCTGCCGGCACCGGACATGACGCCCTTGACGTCCGCGAAGTCGACGTTGATCAGACCCGGGGTGGTGATCAGGTCGGTGATGCCCTGGACGCCGTTGAGCAGGACCTCGTCCGCGGAGCGGAATGCGTCCATCAGACTCACCGCGGCGTCGCCGAGCTGGAGCAGCCGGTCGTTGGGAATGACGATGAGGGTGTCGCAGGACTCGCGCAGCGCCTGGATGCCGCTGTCGGCCTGGCCGCCGCGCCGCTTGCCCTCGAAGGAGAACGGGCGCGTGACGACGCCGACGGTCAGCGCGCCGAGCTTGCGGGCGATGCTGGCGACGACGGGCGCGCCGCCGGTGCCGGTACCACCGCCCTCGCCCGCGGTGACGAAGACCATGTCGGCGCCCTTGAGCACCTCTTCGATCTCGTCCTTGTGGTCATCGGCGGCCTTGCGGCCGACCTCGGGATCGGCGCCTGCGCCGAGACCGCGGGTCAGTTCACGTCCGACGTCCAGCTTGACGTCGGCGTCGCTCATCAGCAGCGCCTGGGCGTCGGTGTTGACGGCGATGAACTCGACTCCCTTGAGTCCCTGCTCGATCATGCGGTTGACCGCATTTACGCCGCCGCCGCCGATGCCGACGACCTTGATAACGGCGAGGTAGTTGTGCGGGGGCGTCATGGGCTCTCGCCTTCCGTGTGTGTGAATTCGCGCTGGGTGGTGCTAGCGGTACTGATGTTGCTAGCAGTACTGACGTTACTGGTGATGCTGAGGTTACTGATGATGCTGATGCAATGTGCGTGGCGCTCGTGCATATTGCGACCGAGTGTCGGGACAATTCCCTAAACCCTCAACCATAGGTTTACAGTTATGTCAAGTGGCTGACTGAGGCGAAACGCTATGCACGCGGACCACGTTGCGCCAGCAGGCGCGCCGACGGGCGTGGCGATTTGTCGCGCGCGGTCACCGAATCGTCGGCAGGTCCGGACTCGACACGTCGTACACCTTGCCCGGCTGGCTCAGCAACGGCGGGGCAATCGCGGCCTTGCGCGCGGAACTCGCCGCACTCCCCCAGATCAACTGCCGGTCGTCGGTGAGCGCGAGCCGAATGTCGTCCAACGAGCCGACCGTCACCTCGGTCACCTGCCCGCGCAGGTCCGGCGGCAGCGACGTCAGGGCCGCCAACGCGTCGACGGTGCGCGGGTCCTCGCGACCCGGTCGGTCGGTCTTCAGCCGCGGTACGCCGGGCGGGGCCGGCTCGATGGCGTAGGCGACCCCGGACGCATCCATCAGGTGAGTTCCCTCGGGAGCGTCGTAGAACACCGCGGGGGTGCGCTCGACGACGGTCACCCGGAGGGTCGAGGGGTAGACCCGCTCGACCCGGGCATGGTCGACCTTCGCGATCGAGGCCACCCGTTGAGCCGCCGCGCCGGTGTCGATGCGCAACAGCGGCTTTCCGACCGGGATCGCGAGCGCCGTGAGCACCTCGTCGCTCGAGACGCCGACATTCCCGACCACGGAGATCGTGCGCGCGGCGAGCACCGGTGTGAACCAGGCTGCGACGCCGAGCCCGACGAGAACCACGACAGCGAGGGAGGTCAGCAGGATCGGTTTGCGGCCCGGCCCCCGGCGGACCTTCGGCCTGCGCCGCGGCCGGGCCTTCTTCTGCGCCGGGGCGGCTTTCGCGCCGGCCGGCCGGCGCCGATCCGCCCCTTCGCCGGGTTCCGGCCCAACGGCCGCATCCGACTCGTCGGGCGGAGCCTCGCGCCGCGGCTGGTCCGGGCGCGGCTGCCGCCGGGTTCCGGGACGCGCGGACCGCTCGGCCTCCGCACGTCCACGCCGACCGGCGCGCGCGGACCGGCCCGGCCGCCGGTCGGCGCTCACGAGGGCTCCCCGGCCCGTCCCGAACCGGCCCGCGACCGCGCCGGCGAGGCGGCGAGCGCGCCGAGGATTTCCTTGCCCAGCATCGTGACGTCGCCGGCCCCCATCGTGATCACGATGTCGCCCGATCGGGCGAGCGAGGCCACCTGACGCGGCGCGACCGACAGGTCCGGCTGGTACTGCACGGGCCGCGAGACCGCCTGCGCGACAAGCGCTCCGCTCACGCCGGGCAACGGCTCCTCGCGGGCGCCGTAGACGTCGAGCACGACCACCTCGTCCGCGAGGTCGAGCGCGGTGCCGAACTCCGTCGCGAACGCCGCGGTCCGCGAGTACAGGTGCGGCTGGAAGACCACGATCACCCGGCCACCGCCGGGGCGCACCAGTTCGCGTGCGGCGCCGAGCACCGCCCGCACTTCCGTAGGATGGTGGGCGTAGTCGTCGAACACCCGCACGCCGTTCTCGCGACCGGTGTACTGGAAGCGGCGGTGCACACCACCGAATCCACCGATGCCCTCGAAGATCTCGTCGACCGACGTGCCCACCTCGCGAGCGGCCAGGATCGCGCCAAGGGCGTTGAGCGCCATGTGCCTGCCCGGGACCGCCAACCGCAAGGTTCGTGGCCCGGTCTCACCCGACAACTCGACCTCCGCCACGCCGCCGACGTCGCGGGCCTCCCAGCTGAGCAGCCGGGCACCCAGTTCGACGCCCTCGGTGTGGACGTCGCCGCTGCCGTACCCGAGCACCCGGATCGGCAGGCCGCTCGCGACCACCCGCTCGGCCAGCGCCGCGGAGCCGGGATCGTCGACACACACCACCAGCAGCCCGCCGGGCGCAATTCGTGCGGCGAAGTCGTCGAACACCTGGACGTACGCCTCGGTCGACCCGAAGTAGTCCAGGTGGTCGGCCTCCACATTCGTCACGACCACGACGTTCGGGTCGTACTGCAGCAGGGAGCCGTCGCTCTCGTCGGCCTCCGCGACGAAGACGTCGCCGGAGCCGTGGTGCGCGTTCGTGCCCGCCTCGTTGAGTTCGCCGCCGACCGCGAACGACGGGTCGACGCCGCAGTGCTGCAGCGCGACGACCAGCATCGAGGTGGTCGAGGTCTTGCCGTGGGTACCCGCGACCAGCAGCGTGCGCTGACCGTGCATCAGCGACGCGAGCACCGCGGGGCGCAGGATGACCGGGATGCCCCGAGCGGCGGCGGCGACGAGTTCGGGGTTGTCCTTCGGGATCGCGGCGTGGGTGGTGACCACGACCGTCGGTCCGCCCGGCAGCAGGTCCAGGGCGCTGCCGTCGTGCCCGATGCGCACCTGCGCGCCGCGGGCCCGCAGCGCGAGCACGGTGCGGCTCTCCTTGGCATCGGAACCGGACACCTGCCCGCCCCGCGCCAGCAGGATCCGGGCGATGCCGGACATGCCCGCACCGCCGATGCCGACCATGTGCACACGTTGCAGGTGCTCCGGCAGATCGGTCTCGTTCATCGCTGTCCCCTCTAGTTCTCCGACGCCCGGGCCACCTCGAGCACGATCGCGGCGACCGCGTCCGCCGCGTCCCGGTGCCCGGCGCCGGCGGCGGCCGCACCCATGGCGGCGAGCCGGTCCGGGTCGGTGAGCAACGGAATCACGGTGTCGGCCACGAATTGCGGTGTCAGGTCGGCATCGGCGACCAGCACACCGCCGCCCGCGCCGACCACCGGCCGGGCGTTGAGTTCCTGTTCCCCGTTGCCGTGCGGCAGCGGGACGTAGATCGCGGGCAAGCCGACCGCGGACACCTCCGCGACGGTCATCGCCCCGGACCGGCAGACGGTCGCATCGGCGGCCGCGTAGGCCAGGTCCATCCGGGACAGGTACGGCACCGCGACGTACGGCGCGGCCGGGTTGACCGGCGGCACGTCGAGGGTGTTCTTGGGGCCGTGCGCATGCAGCACGGAGATCCCCGCTGCGGCAAGCGCTGTCGCGGCACCGGAGATCGCCTCGTTGAGGGACCGTGCGCCCTGCGAGCCGCCGGTCACCAGCAGCACCGGGCCCTGCGCGGGCAGTCCGAAGTGCGCGCGGGCCTCGGCGCGCAGCGCGGCGCGGTCGAGACCGGTGATCGAGGCGCGAACCGGGATGCCGACGATCTCGGCCTCCCTCGCGACACCGGAGCCGGGCACCGCCGCCAGCACGCGGGCCGCGACCCTCGCACCGATCTTGTTCGCGATGCCCGCGCTGGCGTTGGCCTCGTGCACCACGACCGGAATCGCACGCCGCCTGCGCAGCACTCCCCGGCCCGCGGCGAGGTACGCGGGCAGCGCCACGTAGCCGCCGAACCCGACGATCACGTCGGCCTGAGCGGCATCGAGCACCTGGCGGGTGCGCCGGACCGAGGCGCGCACCCGGCCGGGCAGGCGCAGCAGGTCCATCGTGGGCTTGCGCGGCAGCGGCACCGGCGGAACGAGCTCGAGCGGGTAGCCCCGCTCGGGCACGAGGGTCGTCTCCAGCCCGCGCTCGGTACCGAGCGCGGTCACCGTGACGGTCGGGTCCAGCCGCCGCAGCGCGTCGGCCACGGCCAGCGCGGGCTCGATGTGGCCCGCGGTGCCACCACCGGCGACGACGACGGACAGGGCTGCCGGGGCGAGTGGAGCGACGGGGAGTGTCTCCGAATCAGGTGACGCGGAATCAGGTGACGCGACGGGTGGTGTGTCCGATGTGCCGCTCACCTACGAAATCCTCGCTCTCCTGCGCGGTCGTTCGACCGTCGTGTCCGTTCGTCCGATGGTAGTGCCTGCCTGCCGCGCGGATCGCCGCGCCGCGGGTCGGCCGGGCGGCCGCGGGCGGGACCCTGCCTGCGCGGCGGTTCGGCGAGCCGGCGCTGGGCGGCACGTTCCTGAGCGGCCCGCTGCTGGGCGGCGCGCTGCGCAGCCGCCCGCTTCTGCGCGGCCTTGGCCTGTGCGGCCCGACGGGCCGCCTCGGCCCGCTCCGGCGAGTACTGCTCCGGCTTCGGCAGCCGCAGCAGCCTGCCGAAGCGACCGTCCTGGCCCGCGTGCAGCGCCGCCACGGCCTCGGGCTCGTGCCGCGCGGCGTTCGCGATGATGCCGAACATCAGCAGCGTGATGGCGGTCGAGGTACCGCCCGCCGACACCAGCGGCAACTGCTGCCCGGTGACCGGCAGCAGGCCGACCACGTACCCGATGTTGATCATCGACTGCGCGAGGATCCAGGTGGTCGCCGTGGCGGTGAGCAGTCGCAGGAACGGGTCGACCGATCGCATCGCGATGCGCAGTCCCGCGAAGACGAACAGCGCCAGCAGGATGATCACCGCGAGGCACCCGAGGAAGCCCAGTTCCTCGCCGATGATCGCGAAGATGAAGTCGTTGTGCGCGTTGGGCAGGTAGCTCCACTTGGCCCGGGACTGCCCCAGCCCACGGCCGAACAGCCCGCCGTCGGCCAGCGAGAACTTGGCCTGACGGCTCTGGTAGTTGGCGCCCTGCGGGTCGTCGCCGGGATTGAGGAAGCCGAACACGCGAGCGGCGCGGTAGTCGGCCGACAGGGCCAGGACGACGGCCGCGACCAATCCACCTGCCGCTGCCATGAGGAACAACCGGGTCGGCAGGCCCGCGAACCACAGCAGGGCGCCGACCACGATCGCGAACGTGACCGTCGTCGAGTAGTTCGGCTGCAGGATCACCAGGAGCGAGGCCAGTCCGGCTCCGGGCAGCAGCGGGATCAGCAACTCCTTCGGCGGTGCGCCCTGACGTCGCATCGCCAGCACGTGCGCACCCCAGATCACCAGCGCCACCTTCGCCAGCTCCGACGGCTGAAACGACACGCCGAAGAACTGGAACCAGCGTTGCGCGCCGCCGGACGCGGTGCCCACCCCGGGGATGAGGACCAGCGCCAGCAGCACCACCGACAGGACGAACCCCGGCAGAGCGAGCGTGCGCATCACCCGCACCGGCAACCGGAGCGCCACGTAGAACAGCACCGAACCGAGCGCGGCGAAGATCACCTGCTGGGTGAAGAGTCCGTAGGCCGACCCGGTGTCGGCGTACGCCTCCGGGCTCGACGCCGACAGCACCATCACCAGACCGAGCACGGTCAGCAGGGTGGCGATGGTGACGATCAGGTGGAACGAGGCGAGCGGCCGGGCCAGCCAGGCACCGAACCGGGTCCGCGGGCCCGCGGGGTTCTTCATTGCCCCTGACCCGCCCCGAGCCGCAGCACGGCGTCGGCGAAGCTGCGACCGCGATGGCCGTAGTCGGCGAACATGTCGAGCGAGGCCGCTGCCGGCGCGAGCAGCACGGTGTCGCCCGGGCGGGCCATCGCAGCCGCGGCCTCGACCGCGCGCGCCATCACGGCGTCGGGCGCATCGGTCGTGGTCACCTGATCATCGTGCCCCTGGTCGACGCGGACCACGGGGACCTGCGGCGCGTGTCGGGACAGAGCCGCTGCGATCTGTGTCGCATCGCGGCCCAGCAGCACGGCCCCGACCAGCCTGCCCGCGACCTCCTCGACAAGTTCGTCGACGCTCGCGCCCTTGAGCAGTCCACCGGCCACCCAGACCACGCGCGGGTGGGCCAGGATCGACACCCGCGCAGCGTGCGGGTTGGTCGCCTTCGAGTCGTCGACGTAGGTGACGCCGCCGACCTCGGCGACCAGCGCGGCGCGGTGCGGACCCACCTGGTAGCTGCGCAGGCCCTCACGCACGGCGTCCGGTGACACCCCGATCGATCGGGCGAGCGCGGCCGCGGCCAGCGCGTCCATCAGTCCGGCCGGTCCAGGCGGGGTGATCTCCTCGGTCAGGGCGAGAGTCTCGGCGGTGGCGAAGGCTCGGTCGACGAGGCGGTCGCCGTCGACGCCGAGTTCGCCTGCCGTCGGGACCCCGAGCCGGAAGCCGACGGTCCGCCCCGCGCCGCCGCGGTCGCCCAGGGACGCCGCGACCGGGTCATCGAGACCGAGCACGGCCACGTCCCCGGTCAACGCCTGCGCCTTTGCGTCGATGTAGCCCCGCATCCCGCCGTGCCAGTCCAGGTGGTCCTCGGCGATGTTGAGCACCGCGCCCGCGGCCGGGTGGACCGACGGCGCCCAGTGCAGCTGGAAGCTCGACAGCTCGACGGCCAGCACCTGGTTGCGGGGCGACCCGTCCTCGCCGCGTCCGGCCCGGAGTGCCTCGGTGATCGGCAGGCCGATGTTGCCGCAGGCCACCGCGGGGATGGCGGCGGCCCGCAGGATCGACTCGAGCATCGACGTGGTGGTGGTCTTGCCGTTGGTGCCGGTCACCACCAGCCAGCGACGTGCCGGTCCGTAGAACTCGGCGCGGTCGAGTCGCCACGCGAACTCGACGTCACCCCAGACCGGCACGCCGGCGGCCGCCGCGGCGGCGAGCACCGGGGCGTCGGGCCGCCAGCCCGGGCTGGTGACGACCAGCGCGAAACGGGAGAGGTCGGCGATCGCCTGCTCGGGCGTGCACACCTCGACCCCGTGGTCGCGCGCGGCCGCGTCGAGAAGGCCCGCGTCACCGTCTGCGAGGACGACCTCGGCGCCCAGGTCCCGCAGCGGCGCGATCAGCGCAAGTCCGGACACCCGCGCGCCGGTGACCAGCACGCGCTGCCCGGCGAGGCGGCTCAGGTCGGTGGGCAGGGGCGATGTCGAATCCTGGAGTGCCACCGCGCTAGTCCCCGACGACGGCGAGGTACTCGCTGTAGAACAGCGCGAGGCCGACCGCCGACGCGATCGCCGCGAGTAGCCAGAACCTGATGATCACCGTGGTTTCCGCCCAGCCACCGAGTTCGAAGTGGTGGTGGAACGGTGCCATCCGGAACACCCGTCTGCGGCTGGATCGGAACACCGCGACCTGCACGACCACCGACGCCGCCTCGGCGACGAACAGTGCGCCGACGACAACCATCAGCAGCTCGGTGCGGGTGGTGATGGACAGTCCGGCGAGCAGGCCACCGAGCGCGAGCGAGCCGGTGTCGCCCATGAAGATCTTGGCGGGTGCCGCGTTCCACCACAGGAAGCCGATGCACGCGCCCGCCGCCGCGGCACAGATCAGCGCCAGGTCGAGCGGGTCGCGGACGTCGTAGCAACCCTTGCCGGGGTTGGTCTCGCAGGCGTTGCGGTACTGCCAGAACGTGATGACGGTGTAGGCGCCGAGCACCAGTGTCATCGACCCGGCGGCGAGGCCGTCGAGGCCGTCGGTCAGGTTCACCGCGTTCGACCACGCGCTGACCAGCAGGTACACGAACAGGATGAACACGACCGAACCCATGGTGACGGTGGTGATGTCGCGCACGTACGACAGGTGCGTGCTGCCCGGCGTGAGACCGGTGGCGCCACGGAACTGCAGGGCGAGGATGCCGAACAGCACCGCCGCGACGAGCTGGCCGACCAGCTTGGCGGTCTTGTTCAGACCGAGGTTGCGCTGCTTGCGGATCTTGATGAAGTCGTCGAGGAAACCGACACCGCCGAGAACCGTGGTCAGGCCGAGCACCAGCAGGGTCGAGGCCCGCGGGCCGTCGGCGTCGTAACCGATGCCGACCAGGTGCGAGCCCCAGTAGCCGGCCCAGATGCCCGCGATGATCGCGACGCCGCCCATCGTCGGGGTGCCCCGCTTGGCCTGGTGACTGGCCGGCCCCTCGACTCGGATCTCCTGGCCAAAGCCCTGACGGGAGAACAACTTGATCAGGACCGGGGTCAGCAGGATGGAGACCGCCAGCGCGATGCCTCCCGCGAAGAGGATCTGTCTCACTGGTTCGCCTCCGAAGTTTCCGTCTGATCTGCCAGCAGTGCGTCGGCCACGGTCCACAGCCCCACCGACTGGGAGGCTTTCACGAGCACGATGTCGTCACCCTTCACCTCGGCGCGCAGCACCGCGAGGGCCGCCTCGGCGTCGGGAACGAGCATCGACTCCTCGCCCCACGAGCCTTCCATCACGGCACCCTGGTGCATGCCACGCAGGGGGCGACCGGTGCCGACCACGATCAGCCGCGTCACGTCGAGGCGGACCAGCAGCCGACCGATGGCGTCGTGCTCGATCACCGACTCCGGACCGAGCTCGGCCATTTCCCCGAGCACCGCCCACGTGCGGCGCGGCGCGCCCGCACCGGACCGGCTCATGGTCACCAGCGCCTTGAGTGCGGCCCGCATCGAGTCGGGGTTCGCGTTGTAGGAGTCGTTGATCACGGTGACACCGTCGGCTCGGGTGCGCACGTCCATCCGCTTGGCCGAGACCGCCCGGGCCTGGCCGAGCGCCGCCGCGATCTGGTCGAGGCCCGCGCCGCACTCGAGCGCGACCGCGGCCGCGGCCAGCGCGTTGCCTACCTGGTGCTCGCCGTGCACGCCGAGCCGCACATCCACCGAACCGTCCGCGGTGACCACAGTGAAGCTCGCGCGGGCCTGGTCGTCGAGCTGCACGTCCACTGCGCGCACGTCCGCGGTGCCCGACTGCCCGACCAGCACCACCCGCGCCCGGGTGCGGGTGGCCATCGCCGCCACGAGCGGATCGTCCGCGTTGAGGACCGCGACGCCGCCCCGGTCGGCGGGCGGAAGTGCTTCGACCAGTTCGCCTTTCGCCTGCGCGATCGCGTCCTGGGAGCCGAACTCGCCGAGGTGCGCGGTGCCGACGTTGAGGACTACGCCGATCCGCGGCGGCACCGACTCCGCGAGCGCAGCGACGTGGCCGATGCCGCGGGCGGACAGTTCGAGCACCAGGAAGTCGGTGCTCGAATCGGCACGCAACGCGGTCCACGGGTGGCCCAGTTCGTTGTTGAAGGATCCGGGCGGCGCGACGACCGCACCGAGCGGGCTCAGCACCGCGGCGAGCAGATCCTTGGTGGAGGTCTTCCCGGACGACCCGGTGACGCCGACCACCGTGAGGCCGGCGGCCGTCAGTTCGTCGGTGACCGCGGTCGCCAACGTCGCCAGCGCCGCCAGCACCGCGGCGCCGGAGCCGTCGGTGTCGTGCTCGAGGGCCATCGCGTTCGTGTCGGTGGGCGGCAACGGCGTCACCACGATCGCGGGTACCCCCACGGGGCGGGCCGCGAGCACCGCGACCGCGCCGGAAGCCACGGCGGCCGCGGCGTGCTCGTGCCCGTCGACCCGGGCGCCGGGCAGGGCCAGGAACAGTCCGCCGGGGGTGACCTTGCGGGAGTCGAACTCGACGGTCCCGGTCACCACGACGTCGGGGTCCGGTACGTCGTGCAGGGTGCCGCCGACGATCTCGGCGATCCGGGCCAGGCTCATCGGGATCACAGTGACACACCCCCGAGCCGCTCGTCGATGGCCGCCGCGAGGACCTCACGGTCGTCGAATGGGTACTTCACCCCGTTGATCTCCTGCCCGATCTCGTGTCCCTTGCCTGCGACGAGGACGACGTCCCCGGTCGCGGCCCACCGCACCGCGTCGGCGATGGCCGCCGCGCGGTCCGCGAACTCGCGGACCTCGGCCCGCTCGTCCGCCGGCACGCCGAGCGCGCCCGCGCGCACCGACGCCCGGATGGTCGCCGGATCCTCGGTGCGCGGATTGTCGTCGGTGACCACGACGAGGTCGGCGCCTCGTGCGCTCACCTCGCCCATCATCGGTCGCTTGCCCTGGTCCCGGTCGCCGCCCGCGCCTACGACCACCGCGATGCGGCCCTTGGTCTGGCCTCGCAGGGTCGCGATCACCGCCTCGAGCGCGGCCGGCTTGTGCGCGTAGTCGACGACCGCGAGGAAGTCCTGTCCGCGTTCGACGCGCTGCACTCGGCCGGGCACGTCCACCGATCCGATGCCGTCGACGGCCCGGTCCAGGTCCACCCCGCAGGCCTGCAGCGTGGCGAGGGCGAGCAGCGCGTTTGCCACGTTGTACCGTCCGGGCAGTCGCAGTCCGACGCGTCGCGCGGAGCCGTCCGGTGCGGTCGCGACGAACTGCTGCGAACCGTCGTCGGTGGCCTCGATCTCGGCGGCCGTCCAGTCGGCCGGTCCGGTCGTCGACACCGTGGTGGCCAGCTCGGCGACCTCGGCCATTCGCCGGCCCCACTCGTCGTCGACGCAGACCACAGCCCGGTCCGCGTGGACGGTCGAGTTCGGCGCGAACAGTCGCGCCTTCGCGGCGAAGTAGTCGTCGAGGTCGGTGTGGAAGTCCAGATGGTCCTGCGAGAGGTTGGTGAATGCGCCGATCGCGAAGTGGGTGCCGTCGACCCTGCCGAGCGCGAGGGCGTGACTCGACACCTCCATCACCACGGTGTCGATGCCGCGTTCGAGCATTGCCGCGAACAGCGCGTGCAGCTGCGGTGCCTCCGGTGTGGTCAACGCGCTGGGCACCCGGCGACCGTCGATGCGAGTCTCGATCGTGCCGACGAGGCCGGCGCGGCGGCCCGCGGCCGTCAGACCCGCCTCGACCAGGTACGAGGTGGTGGTCTTGCCCGAGGTGCCGGTGATGCCCACCACCTGCAGCCGCTCGGAGGGGTGACCGTAGATCGTCGCGGAGACGGTGCCGAGCACCGCGCGCGGATTCGGGTGCACCAGCACCCCGACCGGCCCCGGGATCCGGGCCGCCTCGAGCACGGCCACGCCGGCCTCGTCGGTGAGCACCGCGGTCGCACCGCGCTCGACGGCGGTCCCGGCGAACTCGGCGCCGTGCGCCCGCGCCCCCGGCAACGCCGCGAACAGGTCGCCCGGTTCGATGCCCTGGGCACGCAGTTCCACCCCGGTGACGGTCGAACCCCCGGCCGGATCCCCGATCCACCGGAGGTCGGCACCGATCAGGTCCGCCAGGGCCGCGACCTCGGTGGTCGGCGGGTGCGCCGGTCGCAGGCCACCCGGCCCGTTCGCGTGCTGCGGAGCAGTGGTCCCATGCACGGGCAGGTGACTCCTCTCGAGAATTGAAGTTCGATGGCGGTGCACGCCACGGTCGCAAGCCGACGTGTCAGGTTACCGGCGGACGGTCCCCGACGGGGACTCGGCGTGTGTCAGTCCGCCTGCAGCACCAGGCGGGGGCCCGGATCGGCGGACAGCGGGACCTTGTCGCGCTGCAGCATCCACGACGCGATGCTGTGGAACAGCGGGGCCGCGGACATGCCACCGGTCCCGTCGGCGCTGCGTTGCGGCGCGTCGAGCATGATCCCGATCACGAAGCGCGGATTGTCGGCGGGGGCGATGCCCGCGAACGTGATCCAGTAGTTCGAGTTCGAGTAGCACTTGCAGCCGGGGTCGACCTGCTGCGCGGTCCCGGTCTTGCCGCTCACCTGGTAGCCCTCGACGCCCGCCGATGCACCGGTGCCCTGCTGGTACCCCATCGGGTCGCGCTGGGTGACCGCGCGGAACATGTTCCGCACGGTGGACGCGGTCTGCGCGCTGACGACCTGGACGACGTCCGGGGGCGTCGTCTCCGTACGGTTCCCGTCGGCGTCGACGGTGGCCCGCACGATCCGCGGCGGAATCCGGACACCGTCGTTGGCGATGGCCTGGTACATGCCGGTCATCTGCAGCAGGGTCATCGAAAGACCCTGTCCGATGGGCAGGTTCGCGAAGGTGCCGCCCGACCACTGGTCGCGGCTGGGCACGTCGCCCGCGCTCTCGCCGGGCAACCCGACGTCGGTGCGCTGGCCGAGTCCGAACCGGTCGAGCATGTCGGCGTACCGGTCCTCCCCCACCCGCTGGGCGAGCATCAGGGTGCCGACGTTGGACGACTTACCGAAGACACCGGTGGTCGTGTACGGCGCCACCCCGTGGGCCCAGGCGTCCCGCACCGACACGCCCGCCATCTGGATCGAGCCCGGGACCTGCAGGACCTCGTCGGGTTTGGTCAGTCCGTACTCGATCGCGGCGGCGGCGGTGACGATCTTGTTCACCGACCCCGGCTCGAACGGGGTGCTGACCGGCAGGTTTCCCATCTCGGCCTTGCCGTTGTTGCCGACACCGATGGCCGGGTTGAAGGTGTTGTCGTTGGACATCGCCAGCACCTCGCCGGTGTGCGAGTCCAGCACCACTGCGGACGCGTTCTTCGCGCCGGAGAGATCCTTGGCCTGCTGCACCTGTTGCTGCACGTAGTACTGCAGGTCGGAATCGATGGTCAGCTCGACGCCCGACCCGTTGACGGCGGGCTGCTTGTCGCGCCAGCTGCCCGGGATGACGGCGCCGTCGGAACCGCGGTCGTAGGTCTGCGAACCGTCGGTGCCCGCCAGGGTCGAGTCCATCGAGTCCTCGAGACCGAGCAGTCCGTGACCGTTCCAGCCGGTCGCACCGACCAGGTTCGCGGCCAGCGCGCCGCCCGGGTACTCGCGGATGTCCTGCCGCTCGAGGCCGACCTCGGGGAAGTCGTCGACGATCTTGGCCGCCACGTTCGGGTCGACGCTGCGCGCCAGGTACTCGAAGGTCTCCTTGCTCTTCAGCTTGGCGAGCACGTCCTTCTCGGGAGCGCTGTCGCCCAGCTTGTCGTGAATGCCCTTGGCGATGGCGGCAAGCCGATCGTCGACCTTGGGATCCTTGCCCGCCTTCTTCGCCGCCTCCTCGATCTCCTTGCGCACCTTGGGCGGCTGGAAGGTCAGAGCCTTCGCCTCCATGGTGAACGCGATCGGGTTGCCGTGCCGGTCGGTGATGGACCCGCGGGTTGCGGGCTCGATCATCGTGGTGGAACGCTGGTCGGCGGCCTCGGCGGACAGCGACGGCGCCTTGACGCCCATGATCCACATCAGCTGGAGTACCGCGACGCCGAGTACGACGAACATGCCGATCCGGCCCGTGCGGTACCGGAACCGGAAGGACGAGGTGTCCTTGGGGCGGGCGGTACCGCGCGGAGCCGGACGGATGCGGGGTGGAGCAGCGGAGGGACCTCGGGTCACCGCTGACCGCCCGCGCTACCTGCCTGTCCCGAGGTCGTGCGGGGCTGGTTCATGGGAACCAATTGTTCACCCTGCGGAGGCGATAGCGGCTGATTGGCTGCCAGCGGCGTGCCGGGGCGGGACGCGCCGGGCGTCGGGGCGCCGGGGCGCGCCGTCTGCGCGGGTGACGCCGGGTTGGCAACCGGGCGACCGGCGTTCGCCTGGGTGTTGCCGGGCTGCTTGTTCAGCGGCGGCACCGGCGCACCCTGCGCCGGGGTCGGCTTGCCGACGACCTGGACGCCACCCCGGTCGTCGACGACCAGTCGAGCGACGTCCTTGGCCGGGATCATGCCGAGGTCGGCGGCCTTGCGAGCGAGCTCCGGTGCGGACGTCGCGGTCTGGTAGTCGCGCTCGAGCGCGGCCCGCTGCTCGATCAGGCTCTGGTTGTGCGCCTTCGCCGCGCTGAGCTTGTACGAGTCCTCCGTCGCGCGGGTGGTCAGCAGGAGCGTGACGGCCAGTCCGACGGACAGCAGTCCGATGATGCTGGCGACGAACGGGATTCGCGCCTTGAACGAGCCCCGCTTGACGACCTCGGCCGCGGTGCCCGTCGAGGCACGCTGGCTGCGCTTGGCGTAGGCCCGCTGTGCGGCAGTCTTCTTCGTGGACTTCGCGGGGGCATTCGACCGAGACGGGATGGTCGCGGGCGCGCGTCCGTGTACCTTCGGCCGAACGGTCGACGCACCACTGCGATCACGCACGGGAACTGTCATGCCGTCACCCTCCTCGAAATCCGTTCGGCGCTCCGCAGTCGGACCGGCGCCGACCGCGGGTTGTCCTCGATCTCCTGCGCGCTCGCCCGTTCCGCACCACGGGTGAGCAGTTCGAACTCCGGCCCCATCCCGGGCAGCTCCATCGGAAGTCCCTCCGGGCTACGGGATTTGGTGCGCGGAGTCAGTTCCTGCTTGACGAGCCGGTCCTCGAGCGACTGGTACGACATGAACACCACTCGGCCGCCGACCGCGAGGGCGTCCAGCGCGGCGGGGATCGCGGCCCGCAGCGAGTCGAGTTCGCCGTTGACCTCCACCCGCAGCGCCTGGAAGGTGCGCTTGGCCGGGTGACCGCCGGTGCGGCGGGTGGCCGCGGGGATCGCGGCGTAGAGCACCTCGACCAGTTGCGCACTGGTGGTGAACGGCTCGATCTGCCTGCGCCGCAGCACCTCCGAGGCGATTCGTCCCGCGAACCGCTCCTCGCCGTACGTGCTCAGCACGCGGGCGAGCTCGCCGTGGCTGTAGGTGTTGAGGATGTCGGCCGCGGTCAGACCCTTGGTCGGGTCCATCCGCATGTCGAGCGGCGCGTCCACGGAGTAGGCGAAGCCGCGGTCGGCCTCGTCCAGCTGCATCGAGGAGACGCCCAGGTCGAACAGGATGCCGTGGACCGACTCGACCTGATCGAAGCCGGCCAGTTCGAGTGCGTCGACGATGCCGTCATACCTGGTGTGCACCAACGTGACCCGGTCACCGAACGGGGCCAGCCGCGCACCGGCGATCTCGAGGGCCGCGGGGTCTCGGTCCAGGCCGATGAGCTGCAGGCCGGGGTAGGTCCGGAGGAAGTGCTCGGAGTGTCCACCGAGGCCGAGCGTCGCGTCGATCATCACCGCGCCCTCGGCGTCGGGCGACTCGCGAGTCAGTGCGGGACCGAGGAGTTCGTCGGCGCGGCCGAGCAGGACCGGAATGTGACCGAACTCGCCGGAGGAGGGGGACGGGGTGACCTCGTCGTCCACGATTGCTACCTCCGGGTCTTCGGTCGTGGCTACGGATGCTGACGATCCTGGGAGGGGAAGTGGGGGCGAATGCCTCGAGGTCCCTGTCCGATGAGCCGGACCTGGCGCTGGGGAAGTGCGTCAGGGTCGGCGTCGGGCAGAGGCCTCGCGGCACTCGCCGAAGCGGTGGGTGCGCTAGAGGATCTCGCTCAGTGGCTCGGATCTTGCTTGGGAGTAGCTTTCTTCGTTCTCCTCCGAGTAGGTCTGCCACGCCCGGGCGTCCCAGATCTCGAGGAAGTCGACCGATCCGATCACCACGCACTCCTTGGACAACCCGGCGTAGCGCCGATGGTCCGCGGAGAGGGTGATCCGTCCCTGGGCGTCGGGATGCTGCTCGTCGGCGCCGGCCGCGAGACCACGGACGAAGGCCCGGGCCTCCGGGTTGCTCCGCGATGCGGCGGCGGCTCGTCGCGCGAGTGCGGCGAACTCTTCTCGTGGATACACCGCGAGGCTGTGGTCCTGCCCTTTCGTGACCATCAACCCTCCCGCCAGTGCATCGCGAAACTTCGCGGGCAACGTCAGTCGCCCCTTGTCGTCGAGCTTCGGCGTGTAGGTACCGAGAAACACTCGACACCTCCCACTGCGTATCCCGAACTTCGATGGATCGAATTTCGAACGCCCTATGCCCTGCGGTTCACCTTCCCAACCGCTGCGCACCACGTTACCCCACTTTGCCCCACTTTCAAGGCCAACAGGCGGTGAAGCTCCGCCTCTCGCAGGTGAATCCGCAGTTCACGGCGGTGGCGCACGGTGGGGGAAAAGTTGTGTGGCCTCGGCCACGGCGGCCGAACGCGACAGCCCGCGGGACCGTCGCGCCGTCGAACTCCCAGGTCAGCCCACGGAGCATCAAATCTGGTCCGCGGCAATGGTGCACACGGGGGGAAATGTGGGGCAAGGGGGAAACGTGGAGAAGAGAAATGGCGCGGCACCTGTCGGTGCCGCGCCTGTCGAACCGTGGCTGCGTCGGGCCGCCCGAACGGACGGGGTCGAAGCGAGCTACTCCTGCTCGAACCTTCTCTTGAATCGATCCTCCATGCGCGACGAGAACCCACCGCCGGCCTTACGGCCACCCGAGGGCTTGCCTGCACCCGAACCCGATGCGGGACCGGACTTCTCGTCTCGCACTGCCGCGTGGCCCTTCTTCGTTCCTCCCATGAGGAACAGGACCCCGGCTCCAAACATCACAAGGAAACCGAGCAGGCTGACGATCAGGAGCGCTTCCGACTTGGCCGCGAGCGGAATGCCCGCGACAAGTAGGACGAGCCCGAGAACGAAGAGAGCCCCCGCCTGCAGCCGTCGTTTGCTCGAGGCGGCTCGCATTCGGCCTCCCCTCACAGAGGAGGCGAACTTGGGGTCTTCGGCGTAGAGAGCGCTCTCGATCTGATCGAGCATCCGCTGCTCGTGCTCGGAGAGTGGCACGGTACCTCCCCCGGCACTGAAATGGTGGCGGCCGCTTCGTTGGGTCGAAACGACCGGTTGCCGCCGATCGCGGCTACCTGCCGTCAATGATACGAGTAGGCGCGACGGCGTACCACCTAGTCCGACAATGAGATGAGGACCAATTTCGCGAGGGCCGCAATCCCGCTGCTAGGCAGACCTCCCCGCAACCGATCCGGGCGCCCGATCGAGACGATCGTCACCGCCGAGATGATCCTCGACGGCGGTGAGAAATCGGGACACCTCACGGAAGAATCGATCCGCCTCGTCCGCCGTGACGGTGCGGGATATCCCCGCCTCGATCGCCGCTCTCGTGGCGGAGTGACCCGCGAAGAACTCGGCCCAGGACGCGAGCGCCGGCTCCACCTTCGTCAACCGCACCCAGGCGCTGCGCGACCCCGATCGCGACCGACGACCGGCGAGCGCCGCGCCCGCTCCCCGCAACGCCGCCAGATAGGCGGCCCGGAACCGATCGGAGGGATCCCGCGCGCCGGCCGCCTCGGCAAGCAGTGAGTCCGCCCGATCGAGCAGGTTTACTCGTAATGCCATCTTCCGCACACCTCCCGCATGCACAGGGGTTGGCCTTAGGCTCGGCAATCCGGAGAAGCCCGCTTCCCTCGCGCTTCGCCGGATTGCCGACATCGAACATCCGTTCGATGTATTCAATATAGCTGCACCCACCGACACGTCGTCAAGAGAGAGGGTGAGTCCGGTCGACACCAATGCCGCCCCACGACTGGTCGAACTGTCGGCGCACGAGCTCCGCCGCCGGCTCGACGAGGCCCTCGCCATCTACGTCGAGGCGATGGGATATCCCAGGGGCACCGAGTTCCACCGCGCGCCGATGTGGACCGAACACACCTCCCGGCCCGGCTGGCGCGCCGTCGCCGCCCTCGCCCCCGCCGCACCCGGTCAGCACGAACGGATGGTCGGCATCGCCTACGGCTACCGGGGCGCCGCACACCAGTGGTGGCATCAGCAGGTCCGGGACGGCATGAGTCGCTCCGGCGCCGACGACCGACGAATCCACGAGGTCCTCGGCGACTACTTCGAACTGACCGAACTGCACGTCTCCCCCCGCGCCCAGGGTCACGGCACCGGCGAGGCGATGCTGCTGGCCCTGCTCGCGGACCGGCCCGAACGCGGCGTGCTGCTGTCCACCCCGGAGGTACCCGAGGAGGACAACCGCGCCTGGCGGCTCTACCGCCGACTCGGATTCACCGACGTGGTGCGGCATTTCACTTTCACCGGCGACAGCCGGGCCTTCGCCGTGCTCGGTCGCAGCCTGCCCCTCTGAGCGCCACGGGCCGCCGGCGCAGGCCCACCGGAGCGCCCCGCTAGCCTGGCCTGATGATCGACGCGGTGGTGGTGGGTTCCGGGCACAATGCACTGGTCTCGGCGTGCTATCTGGCCCGGGCCGGCTGGTCGGTCGAGGTGCTCGAGCGCGACACCGTGCTCGGCGGCGCAGTGTCGACCGTCGAACGCTTCCCCGGCCACCGGGTCGACCGCGGATCCTCGGCGCACATCATGATCCGGCACACCGGCATCGTCGAGGACCTCGAGCTCGCCGACCACGGACTGCGCTACCTGGACTGCGACCCGTGGGCGTTCGCGCCCGCCCCGGCCGAGTCCGGGCGACCGGGCATCGTCTTCCACCGCGACCTGGACCGGACGTGCCGGTCCATCGCCGAGTCCTGCGGCACCGCCGACGCGCGCGCCTACCGCCGTTTCGTGGCGGACTGGGGACCACGCACCGCCTCGGTGATGCGGTCGTTCGGCGGCCCGCCGACCGGCGGCCGACTGGTGCGCTCGTTCTGGGGTCTGGACACCGGCGACGGCGCGGCGGCTCTCTCGCGCGAGTTCCTGTCCTCCGGGGATGCCTTGCTGGACAACTACTTCGACGACGAACGACTCAAGGCTGCGCTGGCCTGGTTCGGCGCCCAGTCCGGGCCCCCGATGTCCGAGCCGGGCACCGCGCCGATGGTCGGCTTCGCCGCGCTGATGCACACGCTGCCGCCGGGCCGGGCGGTCGGCGGCAGCGGCGCACTGACCGAGGCGCTGGCGTCGCGGCTGACCGCCGACGGCGGCACCGTCCGGCTCGGGGACGCCGTCGTCGAACTGCGACGCAGCGGCGACGGCTGGCTGACCCGCACCGCGTCCGGTCGCGAGTTGCGGTCGAAGGCGGTGATCGCCGGCTGCCACATCCTGACCACCCTCGACCTGCTCGAGCGCGGCGGACACGACGCAGCCCGGATCGCGGACTGGCGGCGCCGGATCCGGGTCGGGCCGGGGATCGGGATGGTCGTGCGGCTGGCCACCGACGCCCTGCCGGACTATCCGAGCGCCCCCGACGACGCGACCGTCACCTCCGGCCTGCAGCTACTGGTGTCCGACCGCGCCCAGCTGCGGCTCGCGCACGGGTCCGCGCTGGCCGGCGAGCTGCCGCCGACCCCTGCGGTGCTGGCGATGAGCTTCAGCGGGATCGACCCGAGCCTGAGCCCGCCCGGCGAGCACCAGGTGACGTTGTGGTCGCAGTGGCACCCGTACGCACTGAGCGGGGGCCGCACCTGGCCCGGCCTCGCGGAGGCGGAGGGCGATCGGATCGTCGCCGAGATCGAGCGGCTGGCACCGGGATTCATCGACTCGGTACGCCACCGTCTGGTCCAGTCCCCCGTCGACATCGAGTCGGAGATGGGCCTGATCGGCGGCAACGTGATGCACGTGGAGATGTCGCTGGACCAGATGTTCATGTGGCGGCCGCTGCCCGAACTCTCGGGGCACCGGGTACCCGACGCGGCGGGGCTGTACCTGACCGGCGCGTCCACCCATCCCGGCGGCGGGGTGTCCGGGGCGAGCGGGCGAAGCGCGGCGTCGGTGGCGCTGTCCGACGCCAAGTTCGGGCGGCTGCGGCGCGTACTGCACCGATGACAGGCCGCCTGGTGCCCGCCGCGCTCGCGGCACTGGCGGTCGCCGCGCAGATCGCCTATCCGCTCGTCGAGGGCACCTCGCGGGACGCGGTGACCGTCGTCGTGGTGCTCGCGCTCGCGGCCGCGGCGCTCACCCACGCCTGGTTCGCGCGCGGTGGCCGTTGGGCGCTCGCACTGCTCGCTGTCACCGCCGGTCTCGGATTGCTGTCCGAGATCGTCGGCACCGCAACCGGATTCCCGTTCGGCTGCTACGACTACGCGATCGACCGACTGGGACCGTCGCTCGCCGACGTTCCGCTGCTGGTGCCGCTGGCCTGGACGGCGGGCAGCTACCCGGTGTGGTGCGCGGTCACCCATGTCGTCGACCGCGGCCGTCCACTGGCCCGGGCCGCGCTCACCGCGGTCGGGATCGTCGGGTGGGACCTGTACCTGGATCCGCAGATGGTCGCCGACGGCCAGTGGCGGTGGTGTTCGGCGCACGCGGCACCACCGGGCCTCGAACCGATCCCGTGGACCAACTACGCGGGCTGGCTGCTCGTCGCCACCGCGATTGCCGTGACCCTGACCTGGCTGGACCGCGACCGCGCCGACCCCGATCCGAGTCCGGCGGCCGATGCGGTCCCGCTCGCACTGTTCCTGTGGACGTGGCTCGGGTCCGCCCTGGCCCACGCGGTGTTCCTGCCCGAATTGGGGTGGTCGGCGGCGTACGGACTGCTCGGCATGGGCGTCGTCGGCGTGCCGCTGCTCACGCATCTGAGCCGGGCTGGCACCATGACCAGGTGCTGACGCCCCGAACCAGTGAAGAACGGTCCCGTGCCCGACGCCCCCGGGCCCGACTTGCCGCGCTGACCGCTCTGCTGCTGCTGGCCGTCCCGCTGCTCAGCGGCTGCCTGCGGGTTCAGGTCTCGATGGGGGTGTCCCCCAACGACCGGGTGTCCGGCCAGATCGTCGCCGCCGCGGTGCCGGCCAACGACGCGGACAAGGGCCCGCAGCTGACCGCCCCGAACTCGCTGGCCAACAAGATCCGGGTGCAGGAGTACAAGCAGGACGGCTTCGTGGGCAGTCAGGCCTTCTTCAGCGACCTGACCTTCGGTGAGGTTCAGCAGCTCGGCTCGCTGTCCGGTCAGGTCGGCAGCGCCCTGCAACTGAACTTCCAGCGCTCCGGCGACGTGGTGGTGCTCGACGGCAAGGCCGATCTCAAGTCGGTGCCCGACGGCAGCGACATCCAGTTCAGCGTCGCGTTCCCGGCCCGCGTCGCGACCACCAACGGCACCCGCGACGGCGATTCGATCGTGACGTGGAAGCTGACGCCGGGCGAGACCAACACCATGCGCGCGGAGGTCCGCTACGCGGACCCGAACACCCGCGGTTTCGCCGGCTGGGCGGGCATCGTCACCGGCGTGGGGCTCGGCGTCGCGGTGATCGTCGGCGCGATGGCCTACCTCGCCCGCGACCGCTCCCCGCGCTTCCAGCGCAGCGACGGCGCCGGCAAGGACAAGCAGCACGTGTGAGTCGCCTGCTGCGGGCCGTGGTTCGGTCCGGGACCGTGTTGTCCGCGGCCGGTGCGGTCGTCGCGACGGTCAACGCCCGCACCGTGCCGCGACTGAGTGGCCGCGACGCCGTGTCCGAACCGGTCACGGTCTGCGTGCCCGCCCGCAACGAGGCCGATTCCGCGCCTCGGCTGATCGCCGATCTGCGCGCCCAGCGCGGCCTCGCAGACCTGCGCGTGCTGGTCCTCGACGACGACTCCACCGACGGCACCGGAGCGGCGGTACGCGACGCGATCGGCGGCGACCCCCGATTCACCCTGCACCGCCACGACGGGGACCCGCCGCCCGGATGGGTGGGCAAACCCGCCGCCTGCGCCCGGCTCGCCGAGCTGTCCGCGGACCGTTCCGGGGTACTGGTGTTCCTCGATGCCGACGTGCGCCTGGCTCCGGACGCACTCGCCGCAGCCGTCGGCGAACTCCGTACCTCGGGGGCTGACCTGTTGTGCCCGTGGCCCTTCCAGACTGCCGTCACGGCGGCCGAACGGGCGGTGCAACCGCTGCTGTGCTGGTCGTGGTTCGCCACCGCGCCGGTGCCCGTCGCCAATCGAACGACCCGCCCGTCGATGGCCGTGGCGTGCGGGCAGTTCCTCGTGTTCGACGCACACGGGTATCGGGCCGTCGGCAGCCACCACGCGGTGGCCGGCAGCGTGGCCGAGGACCTCGACCTGGCCCGGGTCCTGCGGCGGTCGGGCCGCCTGACCGCGGTGGCCGCGGCGGGCGAGCTGGCACGCTGCCGGATGTACGACGGGCCGGCGCAGGCACGGGCCGGCCACGGTCGGTGGTTGTGGACCGCGTTCGGATCACCCGCGGGCGCGAGCGCGGTGCTCGCCGCGGCCCTGAGCGCATACCTCGCCCCTCCCCTGGCCGCCGCGTTCGGCCGGGGCAGCGTCCGCCGTTGGGGGCTCGCCGGCTACGGGTGCGCGGTCGCGTCCCGGCTGGTGGCGCGCCGCACGGAGTCCGGCGGAGCGCTCACCGCCCGCGACGGCGTGGACGCGCTCGCGCACCCGCTGTCGGTGATCGGGCTGGCCGCGCTGACCGTCGACTCCCATCTGCGCCACCGCCGGGGCGGGCACAGCTGGAAGGGCAGGCCGCTGCGCCACCCGTGAGCCCTTCTGGCCCCACTCGGGCCGGAAGGACGCACGGGCGCGAAGCGCCTAGGTCACCGTCGCGGCCATGCCGAGGTTGGTGAGCACCTCGCTGGTCGCGCGGGCGAAGTTGAGGGTGATGAAGTGCAGGCAGGGCGCCCCCTCCGCGATCAGCCGCTCGCTCATCTCGGTGGCCACCTCGATGCCGATCTCGCGGACGGCGGCGCGGTTCTCCTCCGGCCCGGTGCCCGCGGCGCGGGTCAGCCGCTCCTCGAGCGCGGGCGGCAGCTTCGAGCCGGACAGTTCGAGGCTGCGGCGCGCCGAGCGCAGCGAGGTGATGGGCATGATCTCCGGGACGATCGGCTTCTCGCCCTGCTCGCGGTCGCAGGCGACCACCCGGTCGCGCAGCCGCAGGTAGTCGTCGACGTCGAAGAACATCTGGGTGATCGAGTACTCCGCCCCGGCCCGCAGCTTCGACACCAGGTACTTCGTGTCGTGCTCGAGGTCGGGGGCGCGGTAGTGCCCCTCGGGGAACGACGCCACCCCGACGTGGAAGTCGCCCATGTCGCGGACGAGCCGGACGAGTTCCTCGGCGTACTCGACGCCGTCGGGATGCTTGACCCACTCGCCGAGCGGGTCGCCGGGCGGGTCGCCCCGCAGCACCAGGATGTTGCTGATGCCGCGGTCCGCGTAGGCGCCGCACATCGAGCGCAGCTCGTCGATGCTGTGGCCGACCGCGGTCAGGTGCGCGACCGGCAGCAGCGTGGTGTCCTCGGCGAGCTGTCCGGTCACCCGGACGGTGCGGTCGCGGGTCGAGCCGCCCGCCCCGTACGTCATGGACACGAAGGCCGGACCGAGCCGCTCGAACTCTCGGACCGCGCGCCACAACCGCGCCTCGGCGTCGGCGTCGCGCGGCGGGGAGAACTCCACGGAGAAGGGGATCCGGCCGCCCGACGACGAGCGGATCCGGTCCACGATCGAGGGGGTACTCGTCACCCAGCCGTCGCTGGACCGCCCCCTGACGGCATCAAATGTCACCGGTCAATCATAGTGGCGGCGGTCCGGGCCGTTCCCCGGCGACCATTCGGGCCGTTCTCCAGCGACCATTAGGGTGTCGGTCATGAGTACCCCTCCCGACCCGATGACCTCGGTACCCCCGGCCGTCGAGTCGGCTCTGCGTGAGTTCTTCGCCGGCCGCCGCGGCCTCACCGACGCCGTCGGCGGGACGTTCACCGACGCGGTCACCGCACTCGAGTCGTTCGTGCTGCGCGGCGGCAAGCGGGTGCGCCCGGCGTTCGCCTGGACCGGCTGGCTCGGCGCGGGCGGCGACCCCACCGGCACGGACGCCGACGCGGTGCTGCGGGCCTGCTCGGCACTGGAGCTGGTGCAGGCCTGCGCCCTGGTGCACGACGACATCATCGACTCCTCCGGCACCCGGCGCGGCTTCCCGACGCTGCACGTCGAGTTCGCGGATCGGCATCGCGGCGGCGGATGGTCGGGCGACCCGGCGAAGTTCGGCGAATCGATCGCGATCCTGCTCGGCGACCTGGCCCTGGCCTGGGCGGACGACATGATCCGCGAGTCCGGGGTTGACGCGGCCGCGCAGCGACGGCTCGGGCCGGTGTGGTCGGCGATGCGGACCGAGGTCCTGGGCGGGCAGTACCTGGACGTGAGCACCGAGGTCACCGCCGACGAGTCGGTGGCGGCGGCCCTGCGCATCAACCGGTACAAGACGGCGGCGTACACCATCGAGCGGCCACTGCACCTGGGCGCGGCGCTGGCCGGCGCCGACGACGACCTGATCGCCGCGTACCGCGAGTTCGGCACCGACATCGGCATCGCCTTCCAGCTGCGCGACGACCTGCTCGGCGTGTTCGGCGATCCCGAGGTCACGGGCAAACCGTCGGGCGACGACCTGCGCGAGGGCAAGCGGACGGTGCTGTTCGCCGAGGCGCTGCTGCGCGCCGACGCGAGCGATCGCGGCACCGCGGACGTGCTGCGCCGCAGCATCGGCACCGATCTCTCCGACGAGCAGGTGCACCGGCTCCGCGAGGTCATCACCGACCTGGGCGCGGTCGACGCGGTGGAGCGTCGCATCGACGAGCTGACCACGACGGGCCTGCGCGCGCTGGAGGCCTCGTCCGCGACCGCGGAGGCCAAGTCCAGCCTGCGGTCGATGGCGATGGCCGTCGCCCGTCGCGACGCCTGATGACGCGGGTCGTCACCGGCCGGACCGACCGGGTGGTGGTCGTCGGCGCCGGGTTGTCCGGGCTCGCGGCGGCGTTGCACCTGCGCGGCTGCGGGCGTGCGGTGACGCTCCTCGAGCGCGACGACACGGTCGGCGGCAGGGTCGGCGTGCACTCCGGCCCCGGCTACGAGATCGACAGCGGTGCAACCGTTCTGACGATGCCCGAACTCGTCGCCGAGGCCCTGGCGGCGGTCGGCGCGGACTTCGCCACCGTCGAGCCACCGCTGCGCCTGCGGCCGCTCGCACCCGCGTACCACGCGCGGTTCGCCGACGGCACCGCCCTCGGGGTCCACTCCGACCCCGACGCCATGGCGGCGGAGGTCGCGCGGGTGTTCGGGACGGCGGAGGCGGCGCGGTACCGCGGGCTGCGGGCCTGGCTGGCGCGCCTGTACGCCGCCGAGTTCGACCGGTTCATCGACGCGAACTTCGATTCCGCGCTGGACCTGGTCAACTCGCGATCCGCGCTGGCCGACGTGAGCACCCTGGTCCGGATCGGCGGGTTCGGCAGGCTCGGACCGAAGGTCGCCCGGTTCGTCCGGGACCCGCGACTGCAGCGCGTGTTCACCTTCCAGTCGCTGTACGCCGGCACCAGTCCGGCGAAGGCGCTGGGCATCTACGGCGTGATCGCCCACATGGACACCTCGCTGGGCGTCTACTTCCCCGTCGGCGGGATGCGCACGATCGCACAGGCGATGGCGAACGCGTTCACGGCCGCGGGCGGGGTGCTCCGGCTGGGGACCGAGGTCACCCGCATCGAGTACGACGGCGACCGGGCCCGGCGGGTGCACACCGCCGACGGGTCGAACGTCGAGGTGGACGCCGTGGTGCTCACCGCCGACCTCGGCGGCGCGCAGTCGCTGCTGCCGTCGCGCCGTCGGCCGCGCAGGCCGGTGCGGCACTCACCGTCCGCGGTGGTCGCACACGGCACCATCCCCGTCGAGGTGACGCGGCGGTGGAGCGGCAGCGGCCACCACACCATCGACTTCGGCGCCGAGTGGGAGCGCACGTTCACCGAGATCACCGCGCGGCGCGGTCGCGGCCGCCTGATGAGCGACCCGTCGCTGCTGCTGACCCGGCCTGCCTGCACCGACGAGAGCCTGCTGCTGACCCGCGACGGACAGTCCCACGAACCGCTGTCGATACTCGCGCCGTGCCCGAACCTGCACAGCGCGCCGCTGGACTGGCCGGCCCTCGGCGGGCCGTACGTCCGCGAGTTGCTCGCCGAACTCGAGCGTCGCGGCTACACCGGCATCGCGGAGCACTTCCGGGTCGACCTCGTCGACACCCCGCAGACCTGGGCGGACCGCGGCATGTCCGCGGGAACCCCGTTCGCGGCCGCGCACACCTTCGCGCAGACCGGACCGTTCCGGCGCGGCAACCTCGACACCGGAGCGGCGAACGTGGTGCTGGCAGGCTGCGGGACCACACCCGGCGTCGGCGTGCCGACCGTCCTCGTCTCGGGCAAGCTCGCGGCGCAGCGGATCGTCGGAAGTCGCCCGGGTGTCGCCCGGACGAACCGCAGGTGAACTGCGCGAAGGCACTCCCGACGGACGCCGCTGATCACGTCGCTTCCCGGTCCCGACCGCGGAGCTACTAAACTGAGGCACCGTCCACACCTGCCGCGGCCGTCCCCGACGCCCGCGGCGACCGAGCCGCGCAACCTTGGGGGAAGATCCGCACCGATGACGTCCCCCACACCCGCTGTCGACGGACGCCCTGCCTGCAACGTCGACGCTGCCGCCGGTGGCCGGTCGCGCGCGGTCGCGGACTTCCTGCGCTGCGACGCCGGGCACGCCGCCGTCCTCGGGTTCCTCGGCGCGATGATGATCACCTTCGGCGGGTTCGGGTCCGGAGCGGTCCGTCGACAGGACCCCCTGCTCGAGACCCTGCACCTGTCGTGGCTGCGGTTCGGTCACGGCCTCGTCCTCTCGACCGCGATCGTGTGGATCGGCGTGCTGCTCATGATCGCGGCCTGGGTGCGGCTCGGCCGCGCGACGCTCGCCGACGACGTCACTGTCGGCGAGCTGCGCTGGATCGTCCCGGCCTGGACCGGGCCGCTGCTGCTGGCGGTGCCGATGTTCAGCCGCGACGCCTACTCGTACCTGGCCCAGGGCGCACTGCTGCGCGACGGCTTCGACCCGTACGCGGTCGGTCCGGTCGCGAACCCCGGCGTGCTGCTCGACAACGTGAGCAACGTGTGGACCACCACCACCGCCCCCTACGGCCCGGTGTCGCTGCTGCTCGGCCAGGGCATCACCTCGATCACCGGCGACAACGTGATCGCCGGGACGATGCTGCTGCGCCTGACCATGCTGCCCGGCCTCGCCCTGACCATGTGGGCGCTGCCCCGGCTGGCCCGCCAGCTCGGTGGCAACCCCACGGTGGCTCTGTGGCTGGCCGTGCTCAACCCGCTGGTCCTGATCCACCTCATCGGCGGCGTGCACAACGAGATGCTGATGGTCGGCCTGATGGTCGCCGGCATCACGCTGGTGCTCGACCGGCACCACGTCGCGGGCATCGCGGTGGTCGCGCTCGGTGTCGCGGTCAAGGCGATGGCCGGGGTGGCGCTGCCGTTCCTGGTCTGGATCTGGATGATCCACGAGCGCGAACGCGCCGAGGCCTCCTCGGGCGAGGCGGGGCAGCGCCGCGAACCGCCGGGTCCGATCGCGCTGTTCGCGAAGACCGCGGGGGCCGGGGTCGGGGTGTTCGCCGCCGTCTTCGCGGCCGCCTCGCTGATCGCCGGGGTCGGCCTCGGCTGGCTCACCGCACTGTCCGGCTCCGCGAAGATCATCAACTGGCTCTCGTTGCCGACGATCATGGCGCACATGGTCACCGTGGGCACCTCCTGGTTCACCGGCCTGCGACTGGGCCCGGTGCTCGAGGTGACCCGCGCGATCTGTGCGGTCGCGATGGTCATCGCCCTGGTGGTCGTCTGGTGGCGCTTCCGCAAGACCCCGCGACAGGCCGTGCTCGGCATCCTGGTCGCACTGGTGGTCATCGTGGTGCTCTCCCCCGCAGCGCTGCCCTGGTACTACTCGTGGCCGCTGGCCATCGCCGCCGGGTTCGCCATGTCCACCACGACGCTGGTGATCCTGGTCGGGTTGTCGACCTGGCTGATGCTGGTCTTCCAGCCGGACGGCTCGATCGGCCTGTACACGCTGCCGCACGTGCTGCTCGCGACGTTCGCAGCGGTCGTGGCGGCGCGCTCGCTCGTGACCGTGGACCCGCTGCGGATCCGGTCGGTCAGCGGGCACGGGGAGTCCGCGCCCGCAGCGTCCCCGAGCGCCCTCGGCATGGCCACCGCCCGAGACTGACATGACCGCACTGCACGACGCCGTGCCGGGGGCGGTCCCGGCGGCCGGCGACCTCGCCGACGCCTACCGGCACTGCCGCCGGCTGGCCGCCGAGCACGGCAAGAGCTACTACCTCGCCACCCGACTGTTGCCCGAACGACGCCGGCCGGCGGTGCACGCGCTGTACGGTTTCGCCCGCACCGTCGACGACCTGGTCGACGTCGAAGCGGCCGCGGGTCGCCCGGCCGCGGACTGCCTCGCCGAACTCGACCGGGTGGAGGCCGAACTGCTCGCCGCGGTCGCGGGTGCGCCGCGGCACGGTACCCGCGCGGCGGTGCTGGCGGTCGCCGACACCATCGACCGGTACGCGATCGAACTCGACCACTTCACCGCCTTTCTCGCGTCCATGCGGATGGACCTGCCCGGCGCCCCCGGCTACCGCGCGGTCTACGGCACGATGGACGAGCTCCGCGAGTACATGCACGGCTCGGCGGCCGCCATCGGCCTGCAGATGCTGCCCGTCCTCGGCACCGTCACCACGATCGAGGAGGCCGAGCCCGCCGCGGCGGCGCTCGGCGAGGCGTTCCAGCTCACCAACTTCATCCGCGACGTCGGGGAGGATCTGCAACGCGGCCGGGTCTACCTGCCCGCCGACGAACTCTCCGCGTTCGGGGTGGACGCGGACCTGCTGCGCGAGTGCCAGCGCACCGGCCGGGTGGATCCGCGGGTCGAGAGGGCCCTGGCCCATTTCGTGGCCGTCACCCGCGACTACTACCGGCGCGCCGAGCCCGGACTGGCGATGCTCGACCGCCGGGTGCGGCCCGGGATGGTCGCCGCCTTCGAGCTGTACGCGGCGATCCTCGGCGAGGTCGAGGACGGCGGGTACCGGGTGCTCGACCGGCGCGCGGTGGTGCCGACGCGACGGCGGGTCGCGCTCGCGGCTCCACGGCTGCTGGCTTCGCTCGCGGCAGCCGTCAGCTAGTCGGCCGGGCCGTCCCCTTCGAGCGCCTGCACGCGGGCACTGACCGACCGGCCGAGCCCCGCGACCTCCGCGTCCATTTCGGGCAACAGCGTTCTCGCGTTGTTGCGGATGTCGCGTTCAGCGAGCGGGGTCTGGGCGAGGGGCTTCAGCCACCGGGCCACGCCGACCCAGCCGGGCACGTTGATCCGCTTGGCACGACGCTCGATGCCCCGCTCGAAAGCGCGACCGCAAACCTCGACGCTCGTCGTCTTGCCCATCGGACCCGGCAGCGCGGCGAGCATCTTCCGGAACGCGGGCAGGTCGGCCTTCGCGTCCTGGACCATCGGGGTGTCGATCCACGCCATGTGCGCGGAGCCCACGTCGACGCCCAGATGCGCGACCTCGAGGCGCAGCGAGTTCGCGAAATGCTCGACCCCCGCCTTAGACGCGCAGTACGGGGCCAGTCCCGGCGCGGCCGCGTACGCCGCGGCCGACGAGACGACCAGGACGTAGCCGCGCCGTTCGACGACCGACGGGAGCGCGGCGCGCACGGTGTGGAAGACGCCCACGACGTTGACCTCGATCAGGCGCCGGAACACCGCCGGGTCAACGGCGAGAACGCTGCCGTAGCTGGCGATGCCGGCGTTGGCCATGACGATGTCGATGCCGCCGAACCGCTCGATCCCCTGCGCCACCGCCGACTCCATGGCGGACAGGTCACACACGTCCGCGACGACGGGAAGCGCGTGGGGACCGAGTTCGTCGGCGATCGCCGTCAGGGGTTCGCGGTCCAGGTCCACGAGAATCAGCCGTGCGCCGCGACGATGTAGCCGTCGGGCGACCTCGGCGCCCACTCCGCGCGCACCACCGGTGATTAGGACGACCTTGCCGGCCAGACTGGTCATGACTGTCGAGCCTAGATCGCGCGGTCGGGTCCCGGCCAGGAATCGGCGGGCCGACCGTAACTCAGCGGGCCCAGACCCGGGTCAGGTCAGAATGCCATCGCCTGGGCGCGGCGAACGACCTCCCGGGCGGAGTCGGTGTGCAGCGCGCCCGCCGGGGTGCCGGGCAGCGTCTCGTCCTCGGTGAACAGCCAGCGCAGGATCTCCTCGTCGGTGTAGCCGCCGTCGCGCAGGACCACCAGCAGCCCGGGCAGGAAGCGGACCACCTCGCCCTCCTCGACGAAGAAGGCCTCGGGGACGCCGAGCACGCCCGACCTGCGGACCGCGATCAGCTCGCCGTCGCGGAGCATCTGATGCACGCGCGTGACGGCCACGCCGAGCAGCTTCGCCACGTCGGGCAGCTGCCACAGTTCCACGGAGGGGTCGAGGACGTCGTCGCAATAAGGGATGGCACTCACACCGCTAACGGTATCGGGTGCGGCCGCAGGTCCGCGCCGCTGGCTACCATCGATGCGGACATTGTCGACGGGAAATGGGGTATGCACGGGTGGGGCCAGGAGATCAGCGACTGATCGGCACACTGCTCGAACGCCGCTATCGGGTGGACTCCCCGATCGCGCGCGGCGGCATGTCGATGGTCTATCGCGGGATGGACCTGCGGTTGGACCGTCCGGTCGCGATCAAGGTGATGGATCCCAAGTTTGCGCAGGACCCGCAGTTCGTCGCCCGTTTCGAGTTCGAGGCGCGGGCGGTGGCCCGGCTCAGCCATCCCGGTCTGGTCGCCGTGTACGACCAGGGGGTCGACGGCGAACACGCCTTCCTGGTGATGGAGCTGGTCGCCGGCGGCACGCTGCGCGAGCTGCTGCGCGAGCGCGGACCGATGCCACCGCACGCCGCGGGCGCCGTCACCGGTCCGGTGCTCGACGCGCTGGCCGTCGCGCACCGTGCGGGGCTGGTGCATCGCGACATCAAGCCCGAGAACGTCCTGATCTCCGACTCCGGCGAGGTGAAGATCGCCGACTTCGGTCTGGTGCGCGCGGTGGCCGGGTCGAACGCGACGTCGACCAGCGTGATCCTCGGCACCGCGGCGTACCTGTCCCCGGAGCAGGTGACCAGCGGCAACGCGGACGCCCGCAGCGACGTCTACGCGACAGGCGTGCTGCTGTTCGAAATGCTCACCGGGCGAACCCCGTTCACCGGCGACACCTCGCTGTCCATCGCCTATCAGCGGATCAACGCCGACGTGCCCAGCCCCGGTTCGGTTATCCCGGGTGTGCCCGAGGAGTTCGACCAGCTGGTGCTCGACGCGACGGCCCGCAACCCCGACGAACGCTTCGCCAATGCCGGCGACATGGCCGCGGCGTTGCGGTCCGTGAGTCACCTGTTGCAGCTGCCCGCGTACCGGGTGCCTGCCCCGCGCCAGTCGGCGCAGCACCTGAGCGCGGCCATGCAGGTCGCGGGAGCGGTGGATCAGCGTCCAGCTGCCGCGGCCGCGGCCGCGGGCGATGCTGCGCCCACCCTGGTGACCTCGGCGTCGCCCGCGACCGTCGCGCTCGGCCCTCATCCTGCGGTCGAGCACGTGGCGCCCCAGCACACGAAGGTGGTCACCGATGTGACCCCCCGCTCGGACGAGGCACCCGCCGAGGCGACGAGGGTTCAGCGCCGGGAGGCAGCGCAGTACGAGTACCCGGACTTCGCGGCCCAGCGGCAGCGGTCGCGACGCTCGATGCTGGTGTGGTTGACGGTGATCCTGCTGCTGGCACTGGCGGTCGGGATCGGCGGCTGGTGGATGGGTTCGGGCCGCTACACGGCCGTGCCTGCGGTGAACGGAATGGATCGGGCGACCGCCGCGACCACGCTTTCGTCGGCGGGACTCGAGTCCGAGGTCCGCGGCCAGTACTCGAACACCGCCCCGGTCGACGCCCTGCTGGGCACCGACCCGACCGCCGGTTCGCGGGTGGCCCGAAACGGGACGGTCGCGCTGCTGGTGTCGCTCGGCCGGCCGGCGGTTCCCGCACTGACGGCCGGCGAGGACCGCACACGTGTCGAACAGGAACTGAAGGACCGGACGTTCGTGCCGGTCGACGGCGGCGAGGCGTTCAGCACGAAGGCGCCGACCGGCGCGGTCGCCGCCCTCGATCCGGGCCCGGGCACGGTGTTGGACGTGGGCTCGCAGGTTCGGGTCGTGCGGAGCAAGGGGTCGCCGCCCGCCGAGATCCCCGACCTCCGTGGCAAGTCGGTTGACCAGGCCCGGGCCGCGCTGGACGGCATCGGCATGGTGGTCTCGAGCACCGAGGAGGTATTCGACGCGGGCGTCGACGCCGGCGACGTCGTCGGGACCGACCCTGCCGGCGGAACCACGGTGGGGGCGGGTTCGACGGTGAAGCTGACCGTGTCGAATGCGGTGAAACTGCCGTCGATGCTGGGCCGCACGGTCGGGTCCGCGCGCGAGGAGCTGACCAAGCTCGGTCTCGAGGTACAGGTCCGGCAGGCGGTGGTGACCGACCGGTCGCTGGTCCTGACGCAGACGCCCGGGGCGGGCGAACGTGTCCGGCCGGGCAGCAAGGTCACGCTCGTGGCACTGCCATAGCGGGAGATCCCCCGTTCGCGGGCGGTGCGCGCGTCGGCTCGATGCGCTCGAAATGCGTGCACTCCAACCCAATCGGTTGCTAGGTTCAGGCGCCGAGCAACGAGGGGGAAGAATGATTCGAGCGCGACGCGCCCTGGTTTTCGTGGTCACGCTGATCGCGCTGACTGTGGTCTCGCCGTGGACGGTGGCGGCCAGTGCCGAGCCGAGTCCCGAGAACGACACGATTGCCGCCGGCGTTCGGAGCGAACTGACCAGTCCCGGCGGTTCGCTGCCCGGGTCCAACGACTTCGAGTGCAGGCCAACGCCGCAGCACCCCCGACCCGTGGTACTGGTTCACGGAACGGCCGGCGGGCAGCAGCTCACCTGGGGCGCCTACGTCCCGATGCTGAAGAGCGCCGGATACTGCGTGTTCGCACTGACCTACGGCGCCGTTCCCGGCACCACCGCGCCGGTCTCGTCGATCGGCGGGATGGCGCCGATCGAGAGCAGCGCGCGCGAGATCGGTGCATTCGTCGATCGGGTGCTCTCGGCGACCGGAGCCTCGACGGTGGACATCGTGGGCCATTCACAGGGCACGATCGCACCCGAGTACTACGCCAAGGTCCTGGGCGGGCAACCGAAGATCACCAGGTACGTCTCGCTTGCACCACTGTGGCACGGAACGAAAGTCCTTGGAGGCGACGGACTTCCCGCACTCTTCGACCGACTCGGCCTACCCGCCACCGCGTTCCCGATCTGCCAGGCCTGCGGCCAGTTCGTCGCCGGATCCGATTTCGTGAACGAGGTCAACGCCGACGGGACCCCCTATCTGAAGGGCATCGCCTACACGAACATCGGCACCCGACACGACGAACAGGTCGTGCCGTTCACCCAGGGGATGGTTCCCGGCCGGCCCGGCTACGACGTCACCAATATCGTCGTCCAGGACGGCTGCGAGCGGGACGACTCGGATCACAACGCCCTCACCACCTCCGCACGCGCAGGCGCCCTGGTTCTCAACGCCCTCGACCCGGCCCATCCACGGGCCGTCCCCTGCGAGTGAGCCCGCTAACGCCGACCCCACCGAGCCCGATACACCGCACGAACGGAGTTCCGGACGCGACCGAGAGGTATCCCGGCCCACGATCGATCACCGGGCATCGGCACGAGCAGGGCCTCCGGACGAGCAGAGACTCCGCCCGAGGAGATGAGAAACCGATGCGCACCGCAGCCCGCCACACCGCCCGGGTCGCCGCGACCACCGCACTCGGCGCCGCCGCGATCCTTGCCGGCACCGGGGTCGCCGCGGCCGACGAATGGCCTACTCCGCCGCCCTACCCCACTCCCCTCGTCCCCTACGAGACCACGAGCTTCCTCACTCCGACCGACCTCGACTACTGGAACCCCTTCGTCAGCGCCGACCGGCTCACCTCCCCGTACGGGACCAGCACCCGCATCGTGTGCGAGGGCTTCCACGGCGTCACGCTCGACTGCTGGCAGGCGGACCGGCAGGGCCGGCCGCACAAGCTGGTCAAGCTGGCGATGGACTACCCGGGGTCACTGGGGTCGGCGTTGCCCGGCGGTGGGGCCGGCCATTTCGTCTACCCGGTGTGGGACACCGGCAGCTGACCCACCGGCCGCGGTTTCAGTCCTTCCCGTTGAACACCGCGAAGGCACCGCCCTGCGGATCGGTCAGCAACGCGAAACGGCCGGTGTCCGGGATGTCGGTGCCCGGCACGTGGACCTGACCACCCAGCGACGTCGCCTTCGCGACCGCGGCGTCGACGTCGTCGACCCCGAAGTACAGCGCCCAGTGCGGCGGTACCCCGTCCGGGAAGTCCGCGCCCATCGCCATCATCCCGCCGAAGTCATTGCCCGCCACCCCGAACTGGGTGTAACCGTCGCCGGCGTTGACGGTCCAGCCGAACACCCTCGCGTAGAACTCCTGTGCCGCCGCGGTGTCCCGGGTACGCAGTTCGATCCAGCACAGCGCGCCGGTCTCGTTCAGGCGTCCCGCGCCCGGGAACGCCCGTCCCTGCCAGATCGAGATCACCGCGCCCGTCGGGTCGGCGAGCACCGCGAACCGTCCCAGGTCGAACACGTCCATCGCCTCGGCGAGCACCGCCCCGCCTGCCTCGATGGCCGCGCGCACCGTCGCGTCGACGTCGGCGACCGCGATGGACGCGGTCCACGCGACCGGCTGTCCCTCCTGGTACAGCGGCGTCACGGCGGCGACGGGATCCTCGTCGAGCAGCATCATCGTGTAGCCGCCGGCCTCCGTGTTCGGTTCGGCCTCCGGCTGCCAGCCGAGCAGTCCGCCGTAGAACGTTCCGGCGGCGTCGATGTCCGTGGTGCCGAGCTCCGCCCAACAGGGCGCACCGAGCTGCGTTTCGGTGATCTTCATGACGATTCCCTCACTGACGACGGTCGGGTGTCGAACTGATCACCGCGACCGTATCGCCGAGCACCGACAAGGTCGACCGAGAAAGCCGAAACGGCCCGTCCCGACGTGGGAACGGGCCGCTCTGCGGCGACAGACGGCTCAGCCGCGCAGCATCTCCGCGACGAGGAATGCCAGTTCGAGCGACTGCTGGGTGTTCAGCCGGGGATCGCACGCGGTCTCGTACCGGCCCGACAGGTCGAGGTCGGAGATGTCCTGCGCGCCGCCCAGGCACTCGGTGACGTTCTCACCGGTCAGCTCCACGTGGATGCCGCCCGGATGGGTGCCCAGGCCGTTGTGCACCTCGAAGAATCCCTGCACCTCGTCGACGATTCGATCGAAGTGGCGGGTCTTGTAGCCGGTGGACGCCTCGTGGGTGTTGCCGTGCATCGGGTCGCACTGCCAGATCACCTGGTGACCGGTGGCCTGGACCTTCTCGATGATCGCGGGCAGCAGGTCCCGGACCTTGCCGTTGCCCATTCGGGAGATCAGCGTGAGCCGGCCCGGCTTGTTGGTGGGGTCGAGCCGCTCGACGTACTCGACAGCCATCTCCGGCGTCGTGGTCGGACCGATCTTGAGACCGATCGGGTTCGACACCAGCTCGGCGAACGCGATGTGCGCGCCGTCGAGCTGACGGGTGCGGTCGCCGATCCACAGGAAGTGTGCCGACAGGTCGTAGAGCTTCGGGTGGTCGTCGTCGTTGTCGAGGCGCAGCATCGCGCGCTCGTAGTCGAGGACCAGCGCCTCGTGGCTGGCGAAGATCTTCGCCTGGTGCAGCGTCGGGTCGGTGACGCCGCACGCACTCATGAAGCGGAGGCCGTGGTCGATCTCCTTGGCCAACGACTCGTAGCGGGCACCGGCGGGCGAGGACGCGACGAACTCGCGGTTCCAGTCGTGCACCCTGTGCAGGTCCGCCATCCCGGCGCCGGTGAGGGCGCGCACCAGGTTCATCGCGGCGCTGGCGTTGGCGTACGCGCGCACCAGCCGGGACGGGTCGTGCTCGCGCACGGCCGCGTCGGCGACCAGCGAGTTCACCATGTCGCCGCGGTACGACTTGAGCCCGAGCGAGTCGACGTCCGCCGACCGCGGCTTGGCGTACTGACCGGCGATGCGCGCGACCTTGACCACCGGCAGGCTCGCGCCGTAGGTCAGCACGACCGCCATCTGCAGCAGGGTCCGAATGTTGCCCTTGATGTGCGGCTCGGTGTTGTCGGCGAAGGTCTCCGCGCAGTCACCGCCCTGCAGCAGGAAGGCCTCGCCGCGGGCGACGTCGGCGAGGTTGGCCTGGAGCTGCTCCACCTCGCTCGCCACGGTGATCGGCGGCACACTCTCGAGCACGGTGCGCATCGCCGCGGCCTGGTCCTCCGGCCAGGACGGCTGCTGAGCGGCGGGCTTGCTCAGCGCTTCGTCCAGCTTCTGACGCATCGCTGCGGGCAGCGGCGGGAGTTGGGGCAAGCGGTCGATCGGCACGTCGACAGTCCAGTTCACCGGTACAGGATATTCGTTATCCCGATCCGGTGGCGCGATGGGTGCGATTCGACGGGCCGTGTCCGTCGTTCGACTGTCAGCGAAGCGCCAGCGCGGTGCGGATCGCCTCGAACTTGACCAGGTTGTGGCGGGCGTCCGCGAGCGCGTCGTGGGCGTCGCCGGGCGCCGCGGGCAGCGCAGGCGATCCGGCGTCCTCCCAGTACTGCTTGAGCTCGCGAGTGAATCGCGGCATCGACTGCGGCAGCGCCGTCATGTCGCCCCACAGCTGGCACAGCGCGACGTGGTCGTAGGCGGCGACCCAGGCCCACAGTTCGGGGGTGATGCCCGGCCTCGGGATCAGGAATTTCAGCAGGTCGTTGCGGATCTGTTCGCGGGACCGCCACAGCGGCGAGGACGGCTGCGGGAGTTTCGGGAGCACGTTCGCCCGCACCCACTTCCCGGCCCGGTCGGGGTCGAACTCGGTGGAGACGGCGTAGAACTCTCGGCCGTCCTCGGCGGCCACACCGATCGACACCAGGTCGATTGTGCGACCATCCTCGATGAACTCGCAGTCGTAGAAGTAGCGCACGCAGGCACAGTAGTGCGCCCGGCACACTGGTGTTGCGACTGCCCCCGACCCGAAGGATGACTGGTGCAGACTCCCCGTGACGCTGGGACCGACGCTGCCCGCACCGCCGACGACCCCGGCGCACGCCGTTCGGGCACGACGGCAGCCGGTGCGCTGGCCCGTCTCGCCGTCCTGGTCGCGGTGGTCGTGGGCGTGGCGTACAACCTGGTGGGCTTCCCGCGACTGCGCGAGGTCGGCAGCTTCTACCGGATCGACCTCGACGTGTACCGGATCGGCGGAACCGCGTTCGCGCACGGCGTGCCGCTCTACGGTCAGCTGCCCGCGACCGCGTTGGGCAATCCGCTGCCGTTCACCTATCCCCCGCTGGCCGCGATCGTGTTCGGTCCGCTGTCCGCGTTGACTCTCGACCAGGCCAGCGTGGCGCTGACGGTGCTGTCGCTGGCCGCGCTGCTCGCGACCGTCCTGCTGACGTTGCGCTCCCTCGGTCTCGTCGACCGCACGGTGACGTGGTGGACGGCGGGCGCCGTGTTCGCCGGCGCGCTCGTGCTCGAACCCGTGTACTCGACGTTGGACTACGGACAGATCAACCTCGTGCTGATGGCGCTCGTCGCCGCCGACTGCCTGCTGCCGAAGACGCCGTGGCCGCGCGGATTGCTGGTCGGCCTGGTCGCCGCGGTGAAGCTGACGCCCGCGGTGTTCGTGCTGTACTTCCTGCTGCGCAAGGACTTCCGCGCCACCGTCTGGGCGGCGATCGGATTCCTCGGCGGCACCGCGATCGGCTTCGCGGTCACCTTCTCCGACTCGAAGCAGTACTGGACCGACACCCTGATCGACTCGAACCGGATCGGCAAGCCCGCCTACCCCGGCAACCAGTCGATCACCGGGATGCTGGCCCGGCTCGGGCTCGACCCGTCGCTGCGGACGCCGATATGGGCGCTGTGCTGCCTGCTCGTGCTCGTCGTGACGGTGATCGCGGTGCGGCGCGCGTTCGCGTCCGGGCAGCCCGCGCTCGCGCTCACCGCGACCGCCCTGTTCGGCCTGCTGGCCTCGCCGGTGTCCTGGTCGCATCACTGGGTGTGGGTGGTGCCGATCCTCATGATCTTCGGCCACCTGGCGTTCGGGTCGGCGCCGCGGGACGCGTGGCGGCGGGCGCTGTGGGCCGGCTGGACGATCGGCAGTGTCGCACTGCTGGTGATCGCGCCGCACTGGCGCCTGGCCCCGGGCCGCAGCAGCGGGCTGGGTTGGCCACTGTGGGACCAGTTCCTGGCGTCCTCGTACGTGTGGTGGGGCGTCGCGACCCTCATCCTGATCGCCGCGGTCCGGATCGCGCCGGTGCCCGCGGGGCGGGCGCGCAGCGTCGACGAGACGGACCTGGCGCCGGTCCCGGTCGGCTGACCGCCACCGGAGCGGCCTGAGTCAGCTGGCCTGGCTGTCCGGGATCCGGTCGGCACCGGTGTCACCGTCGCTGCCTGCGGATGCCTCGGAGCCGACCGGACCGGACGGGGCGGGCCGGTTCCGCAGCGTCGCGGCGTAGATGTCGACGTACTCCTGACCCGAGAGCTTCATCAACGTGTACATCACCTCGTCGGTGACGGCCCGCTCGACGAACCTGTTCCCCGCCATGCCGTTGAAGCGCGAGAAGTCCAGCGGTGCACCGATCTTCACCACGATCTTCGTGGGCCGGGGAAACCTCGAACCGATCGGGTTGAGCTTGTCGGTGCCGACCATCGCGACCGGGATCACCGGCACGCCCGCCTGCAACGCCATCCGGGCCATCCCGGTCTTGCCCTTGTACAACCGCCCGTCCGGCGAACGGGTGCCCTCGGGATAGATCCCGAGCAGGTTGCCCTCCCCGAGTACCCGCAGACCCGCATTGAGCGCGTCACTGGCCGCGTCCGCGCCGGTCCGGTCGATGGGAACCTGCCCGACCGCGGAGAAGAACCACTTCTGGAACCGGCCCTTGAACCCGGTGCCGGTGAAGTACTCGCTCTTGGCGAGGAAGGTGATCATCCGCGGCGACATCAGCGGCAGGTAGAACGAGTCCATCACGGCCTGGTGATTGCTGGCCAGGATCGCGGGACCCTTGGTCGGAAGATGCTCGGCGCCTTCGACGCTCGGCCGGCCGAGCGCGAACAGTATCGGCCCGAGAAGAACGTATTTGAACAGCCAGTACCACATGGCGCCTTCCCCGATCAGCCGCGCTCACACCGTATTTTCGTGTGTCCCGACTGTACCGGGCCGGCAGCGGCGGCGACCACACGAGCGCCGTCGCGGTGGGCGCACTCACACCCGCCGCCGGCCCGGTGCGTGCGTCAGTCCAGCGCGACGCGGGCCAGCTCCGCGGCTCCGATCATCGCCGCCGCCTCGCCGAGCTGGGTGCGCCTGATCCGCGCGCGCGGCCGGTGACCCGCGCCGGTCAGCAGCCGGGTGTAGTGCTCGCGCGCGTCGTCGAGGTACAGCCCCGAGGAACCGGCCACTCCGCCCGCGATCACCACCAGGTCGGGATCGAAGACGTCCCCGACCATCGCCAGCCCGACCCCGAGCCACTGCGCGAAGTCCGCCATGGTGCGCAGCGCGAGCTTGTCGCCGTCCTGCGCCGCCCCGGCGACCCGCCGACCGGTGAGCGACCCGGGATCCCGGGCGACCTCGGGAGCGAGCACCGTCGACTCGTCCGGATTCGCGGCCAGCATCTCGATCGCCGTCTGCACCAATGCCGTTCCGCTGCAATACCGTTCCCAGCACCCACGCTTGCCGCACGCGCAGGCCCGACCGTCGGGCACCACCTGCAGGTGGCCGAGCTCCGGCGCGACGCCGTGACTGCCGCGGTACAGCACACCGTCGATCAACAGGGCCGCACCGATTCCGGTGCCGATCGCGACCGTCACCACGTTGCCGCCCCCGGACGCCGCCCCGAAGCGGTGCTCCGCCCACGCGGCCGCGTTCGCGTCGTGTTCGAGGATCACCGGCAGCCCGATCCGGTCGGACAGCTCGCGCGCCACCGGCACGTCCGCCCACGGCAGGTGTGGCGCGAACCGCACGTGCGTGCGGTCACGGTTGACGAAACCGGCCACCGCGAGCCCGATCGCCCCGATCTCGTGCCGGTCCACCAGTTCGCGCACCGTCCGGTCCAGCGCGTCGTCCAGCGGCTTCGCGGACTGCGGGGTCGGTGCCTGCGCGGAGTCGAGCACCTGCCCGTCCGCGTCGACCACCGAGGCCCGGATGCTGGTTCCGCCGACGTCGATCCCAATCGTCAGTGCCGAGGTGCCCGCGCGAGTGCCCATGCTCAGGGATTGTCCTCGACCCGCACCGTGATCGGGACGAAGGAGCGGGGCCGGCCCGCCGGCGCGTCGCCGCCCGGCCTGTCGCCGGGCCCGGGGTGCGACCCGTGTTCGTCGAGCAGGGCCCGCACCAGCGTGAGCAGGGTCGAGGCCTGCGAGGCCAGCAGGGTGACCAGGTCGTGCTGCTCGCCCCGCGCCAGCGCAGCCAGCGCGCACACCGGGCACCAGGTGCAGCCGTAGGGTCCCGGTTCGCCGTCGTCGGGATCGGCCGCGTTCGCCGCCGCCTCCGCCGCCCGGTCGAGCATCGGTTCGAGCCGCTCGAGGGCAAGGTGGGTGAGCGCGCGCAGCTCCGCGATCAGGTCCGCGTGGTCGCCGCTCACGTCGGCCACACCCCGGGGTCCGGGCGGAAGCGCACCACCAGGTCGCCGCCCTCGAATCCGGCACTGTCGGTGACGCACCGACGCAGCACGGACGCCAGGGTGAGCCGGCGGCGGATGCCCGCGGCGCCGATCAGCAGATCGTCCTCGATCCGCCCCACGGTCAGCGTCGACGGGTCGACCAACGGCAACGACAACCGAAGCGCGTACACCGACTCCACCCCCGCCCCCGATTCCAGTACGACCGTCGGACCTGCCACCGCCTCCCCGACCGGCAACGGCTCGCTCGCACCCGGGAAGAGTGCGTCGGCCAGCGCGGCGAGAGAGGCCAACCCTACCGGCTCGCTGCCGCAGTCCGTTCCGACGAGGACCGGGACGTCGCCGAGTGCCTCGCGCATCCCGTCGACGACCGTCCGCTGATCGCTGCACCGGTCGGCGTACCACCGCAGCACGGGATGCTCGAAACCGCCGGAGGGTTGCGAATCATAGAGCGGCAGAACATTGTTCACGATCACGCCGTCGAGACGCAGCCCGAGCAGCGCCAGTGCGGTCACGGTCCGCCGCGCTTCGGCGGCCGCGACCGCCCGCGCGCTGAGCACCAGCCGGACACCGGTCCTGCTGCCGTCGGTCAGCAGCGCCCGGATCGGCGCCGTGGAGTCGACGAGACGGTCCGCGAGCAGCGCGGCGAGCAGTTGCCACTGCGCCGCGCCCGCCCCCGCCGTCACCCGGCGGTGTCGCGGCCAGACCCGCTCGACCGCGTCGGCCACCAGCTCGGGAACCGTCAACAGGCGCAGCGCGTCCGCGGTCGCCGGACAGTCCACCAGCACCACGTCCCAGTCACCCGACTCGGCCAGCCGGGTCACCTCCGCCAGACCGACGAGTTCCTGCGCGCCGGGCAGCCCGGTCAGCTCCTCGGGGTCCGGCAGCGACAGCGGCGACCCGTGTTCGTGGTCGCCGCCGGCGGGCACCAGGGCCGAGAGCGCGGCCAGCCGCTGTTCGAGCAGCGCCAACGTGTCGAGCTCGAGTACCTCGACCCCGTCGGTCGCCTCGATCGCCGTGTCCGCGCCGCCGGGATGCCGGGGCAGGCCGAACACGTCGGACAGTGAATGCGCCTGGTCGAGCGAGACGACGAGGATCCGCATCCCCTTGCGGGCCAGTGCAATCGCCGTGGCCGCCGCGATCGTCGTCTTCCCGACGCCTCCCTTGCCGACGATCAGCTGCACCCGCGGGTACACGTCGGCGTCGAGCCCGGTCAGCCTTCGACCCTCTTCTTCAATTCCTTGAGCGCGGTGTCGGTGATCGCCTTCTCCGCCTTGCGCTTGAACAGCCCGATCATCGGGATGTTCAGGTCCACGGTCAGCTCGTACGTCACCACGGTGGAGCCGTCGGGCTGGGGTTCGAGGGTGTACGAACCGGACTGCGCCTTCTGGATCTCGCCGGAGACCAGTTCCCAGGAGACCGAAAGGCCGTCCGCGGCCCAGTCGAACTCGAGCACGTAGGTGTCCTTGACCATGCCCGCGTCGAGCACGAATCGAACCTGCTGCGCGCGGCCGCTTCGGTCGGTCGAGAGCACCTCGACCGACTTCGCCGCGGCCACCCATTCGGGATACGCGTCGTAGTCGGCGATCACGTCCATCACCCGATCGTGCGGTGCGGCGACGGTGATCGACATCTTGGTCTTGTCGGCCATGCGGCGAACGCTTCCTTTCCGACGGCCCGGTTCCCGGGCCGCGTACGTGCGGACTACCCCGCGACGGGGGCGGGTGCCTCGCCCGCGGCCCGGCCGGCCTCGAGGGACTTCTTGGCTTCGAAGGTCATCTCCTTGCCGGCGACGCGACGCGTGCGGTTGGCCGCTGCCAGGTCCATCCTCGCCAGGTCGGCGGGCCCCACTCCGGTCGGTTCGGCGTGCAGGAAGTAGTGCACGATCGTCCCGTCGAGGACCGGCTCGAGCCAGACTTCCATCGTCCCGGTCAGTGCACCGGTGACGGTCCAGCGAATCCCCTTGTCCGCGCGGTCTTCCCGCACCGCGACCTGGAGATCCGGCCACCAGCGACGCCATTTCGAGGGGGCGCCGAGCCACTCTGCGACCCGCGCCGGGGCCGCCGCGATGAAGGTCTGGTCCGCGACCTGAATGCTGCTCACCTGATTAGCTTCACATATGCGGAGATGCACGGCGTGGCCCAGGTCGCATCCGCAGGCGTTAGAGTGGGACCGGGTAGAAACCTACTCGTCAGTAATCCTCAGTGTCGGAGGCCTTCGTGCGTGAGTTCAGCGTTCCCTCAACATTCACCGTTCCCGAGGACGCATCCGCTGTCGACGCGGTCTACACCCACGCCGCTCAGCGACCCGACCTCGTCGTCTTCAAGCGCCTGGTCGGATCCACCTGGACACCCGTCACCGCCCGCGACTTCGCGGACCAGGTCGCCACCGTCGCCAAGGGACTGATCGCGCTGGGCGTGCAGCCCGGCGATCGCGTCGCGCTGATGTCCGCGACCCGCTACGAGTGGCAGCTGATCGACTTCGCGATCTGGTCCGCGGGCGGCGTCACGGTGCCGATCTACGAGACCTCCTCCGCCGAGCAGGTCCGCTGGATCCTCGAGGACTCCGCGGCCGTCGCACTCGTCGTCGAGAACGACGCCCACGTCGCGACCGTCGGTCAGGTCGCCGCCGAGTCGCCCGCCGTGCGCAAGGTGCTGCAGATCGAGGGCGGCGACGGCACCGGTGCGGTCGCCGAGCTCGTGGCCCTCGGCACCGACGTCACCGACGAGGAGGTCCGCGCCCGCGCCGACGCCCTCTCCGCCGCCGACCCGGCCACCCTGATCTACACCTCCGGCACCACCGGCCGCCCCAAGGGCTGCCAGCTCACCCACTCCAACCTGATCGCCGAGTCCCGCGGCATCAGCACCTCCGGGTTCGGCGACCTGCTGCGGCCCGGCCGCAGCACCCTGATGTTCCTGCCGCTGGCACACGTGTTGGCCCGCGCCGTCAGCCTCGCGGCGTTCGACGCCGGCGCCACCGTCGGCCACACCGCCGACATCAAGAACCTCGTCGCCACCTTCGGGGTGTTCAAGCCCGACTTCATCCTGTCCGTGCCCCGAGTGTTCGAGAAGGTCTACAACACCGCACGCCAGAAGGCACACGGCGAGGGCAAGGGCAAGATCTTCGACGCGGCCGCGGAGGTGGCCGTGCAGTGGAGCGAGGCCCAGGACAACGGCGGCGCCGGCCTGGTCCTCAAGGTCAAGCACGCGGTGTTCGACAAGCTGGTCTACGGCAAGCTGCGGGCCGCGCTCGGCGGGCAGTGCCAGCTCGCGATCTCCGGCGGTGCGCCGCTGGGCGCGCGGCTCGGCCACTTCTTCCGCGGGATGGGCGTGACCATCTACGAGGGCTACGGCCTGACCGAGACCACCGCCGCGATCGCGGTGAACACCCCCGGCCACCAGAAGGTCGGCACCGTCGGAAAGCCGTTGGCGGGCAACGCTGTTCGCATCGGCGAGGACGGCGAGATCCTGCTGCGCGGCCCGGTGGTCTTCGCCGAGTACTGGCACAACGAGGCGGCGAGCAAGGAGGCCGTCGAGGACGGCTGGTTCCACACCGGCGACCTCGGTTCGGTCGACACCGAGGGCTACATCACCATCACCGGCCGCAAGAAGGAGATCATCGTGACCGCGGGCGGCAAGAACGTCGCCCCCGCCGGTCTCGAGGATCACCTGCGCGCCCACCCGCTGATCAGCCAGGCCCTCGTGGTCGGCGACCAGAAGCCGTTCATCGGCGCCCTGATCACCGTCGATCCGGAGGCGTGGCCCGGTTGGAAGGAGCGCAACGGCAAGTCCGCCGACGCGACCGTCGCCGACCTGATCGCCGACGTCGACCTGGTGGCCGAGGTGGATGCGGCCATCGCCGACGCCAACAAGCTCGTCTCGCACGCCGAGTCGATCAAGAAGTACCGGATCCTGCCGGTGGACTTCACCGAGGAGACCGGCGAGCTGACGCCGACGCTCAAGCTCAAGCGCAACGTCATCCACCAGAGCTTCGCCGAGGACATCGAGGCCATCTACGCCAAGTAGGCGGCTCCGCCGCCCGTGCGCGGGGGTGGGGGGGAGGGCCACGGCAACCCCCCCCCCGCGGCCCGCCCCCAGGGGGGCAAGCCCCCCCGCGGGGGGGCC
>NZ_JBHXVP010000007.1:15965-32078 GCF_042672245.1 Rhodococcus sp. NPDC127527 | reverse complement strand
GCAAAGCGTGCAAATCTACCCCAAGTCGGCGCCCCCGCCCCCGGTGGGGGTTTGAGGTGTGATGCCACTCTACAACCGCGCACGGGCGCGCAGCGCCTAGTGCAGCAGGCCACCGAGCTTGGCGGCCAGGACGTCCCAGCGCCACTGCTCCGAGACCCATTGCCGCCCGGCGGCACCCATCTCGGCCGCGCGGTCCGGGTCGGCGAGCACCGAGACCACCGATTCGGCGACCGCGGCGACCTTGCGGCCGTCGACCACGTGCCCGGTCTCGCCCTCCCGCACCGTCTCCGGCGCGCCTCCCGAATTGCCCGCGATCACCGGAACACCGGTGGCCGACGCCTCCAGGAACACGATCCCGAGGCCCTCGACGTCCAGTCCGGCCCCGCGGGTGCGGCACGGCATCGCGAACACGTCGGCGATGGTGTGGTGTGCGGCCAGTTCCGCGGCCGGCACGCCGCCGGTGAACACGACGTGGTCCGCGACGCCCACCTTGACCGCCAGTCGGCGCAACGCCTCCTCGTACGGCCCGCCCCCGACGATCACCAGCACGGCGCCGTCGATCGAGGCGCGGATCCGCGGGAGCGCCTTGATCAGCACGTCCTGGCCCTTGCGCGGGACCAGCCGGGACAGGCACAGGACGGTCGGCCGGTCCCCCAGCCCGTAGCGGGCACGCAGCTCGGCGCGGGCCGCCGGATCAGGCCGGAACACGTCCGTGTCGACGCCCGGCGGCAGGTGTTCGAGCGCGGCGTTCGCGCCGAAGGCCGCCGCGAATCGGCGTCGGGTGTACTTGCTGACGAAGGTCACCGTGTCCGTGGTGTTCCCGATCCGACGCAGCGACTGACGGGCGCCGGGCAGCATGGACCAGCCGACCTCGTGGCCGTGCGTGCTCGCCACGATCCGCTCGGCCCCGGCTCGGCGCAGGGTGGGCGCGAGCAGCGCCAGGGGTGCCGCGGCGCCGAACCACACGCTGTCGCACTCACGCGAGCGCACCAGCTTCGCGGCCCGCCGGGCCACCAGCGGCGTCGGCAGCATCAGCGTGGTGGGATGCCGGACCACCTCGAACGACTGCCGGGCATCGAACTTGGCGTGGCTGTCACCGCGCCAACGCGGGGCGTAGACCACCAGCTCGTCCGAGGGCAGTGCATTCGCGAACGACTGCAGGTAGGACTGGATACCTCCCGGTCGGGGCGGAAAGTCATTCGTCACCAACAGGGTTCGGCGCATGGTTCCACCGTAGGGGTTGGCCCGCCACGCCCGGCCGCCAGGGTCGACGCGTCCGCACGCAGGCCCCGAGATGATCGGGCGTGCCGTCACTGCAGGTGGGCGACCATCCACGAGCCCCACTGCGCGATCAGTTCGTGCTGCGACAGGCCCAGGATCTCGTCGAGTCGTGCATCGAGGCCGGCCGGGTCGACCGGTCCGGCGGCGAGCGCGTGGTAGAGCTCACGCAACCGGTCCTCACCGAAACGGTCCGCCACGAACGCGTTGACCGACCACGCCAGCTCGTACGCCACCAGCGACCGTTCCCCGCCCGCGGCGAAGTCCGCATCGGAGGGCAGCCGCACGGGCGGACCGTGCACCGCGACCGCGGCGGCCACGGTCGGTGCGCCCGCCGCGACGGTGATCCCCGAGCCGCGGTGGCCGGAGTAGTCGGCGAAACCCTCGAGCATCCACAGCGGCGAACCGTCGGTGGTGGCCCTGCGCGTCGCGATGTGGGTGAGCTCGTGCCGCAGCACGGACCGCCTGGTGTCCGCGTTGAGCCGCTCGGCCGAGGCCGGACTGAACACGACCCGCTGTCCGGTCACCACGCTCGCGCCCGGCGCGAGCGTGTCCGACACCGCGACCGCGGCGATGTCGGAGCCGCTGTGCACCGAACCCACCTGCTCGCTGAACTCGTCCTGACTCGACGCGACCATCACCACCGCGCGGCGGGACCACTGATCGCCCCACAGGTCGGTCACCGCGGGCACCGCGGTGCGCAACTCCTCGGCGAGCTCGTCGATCCACTGCGTCTGGTCCGGGTGGCCGAGCACCACCGAGGTGTGCGAGTCGGTGTCCACCTTTCGCGCGATCACCGGGCCGAAATCCCAAGGCCCCCGCCACGTCTGGCGCCCGTACTCGGGCAGGGCGCGGTCCGAGACGAGCTTCCAGACGTCGCCGCGACGGGCGACGACCAGCGAGACCGGCTTGCGGGTGGAGCCGGGATCGGCGCCCTCGATCGCGTACCGCAGGTACACCGGGGGTGCCCACACGTCGGTCGCACCGAGCTGTTCGGCGAGGTCGGTCGGCACCGGCGTCTCGGGGTCGTTGCCGATCTCGTAGCCCCAGTCCGCCAACGGCACCCCGGACAGGTTGTGCATGCGCGCCGTCTCGGCGTCGAGAAATCCCGGCACCGCACCCTGGTCGAACAGCGAGGTCAGGGCCGCGGCGTCACCGTCGCGCACCGCCCCGGCCCACCGGTCGAGCAGGTCCTGCACGCCCGAGCGGCGCGCCTGCTCGAACGGGTTGACGACCGTCGGGGTCGCGGACGTGCCCGGCTGCCCGCCGCCCGGCTCGTGCGAGTGCAGCGCGAGCGCACCGGCCGCGGCAACGGCGCACAGCAGCCCGGCCAGGGCCACCGCCTCCCAGGGACGGATCCGACGTCGCGGCGGCCGCGACGGGATCTCCGGCTCGGCGTTCAGTACCGTCTGGCGCCGTAGAACGGGTACGCATCCACCGGCGCCACCTTGACCGGGACCCCGAACGTGGACGCGTGCACGATGTTTCCGTTGCCGACGTACATGCCCACGTGCGAGGCGTCCGAGTAGAACAACACCAGGTCGCCGGGCTGCAGTTCCGACTTCTGCACCGGGATGCCGCTGGCGGCCTGGGCCTGGCTGGACCGCGGCAGCACCTTGCCGATCTGCTTGTACGCCCACACCATCAGGCCCGAGCAGTCGTAGCCGTCGGGTCCGGTGGCTCCCCACACGTACGGCTTGCCGATCTGCGTCATCGCGGCCTGCACCGCGCCGTTGTTCGCACCGGGCACCAGCGCCTTGAGGATCGTCGCGGAGTCGAGTCCGGGCGGGAACGACGAGCCGCTGAGCGACGAGCGCTCCGAGTTGGTGAGCGCGCCGAACGCCTGTGTCACCTGCGCGATCTGCGCCTGCAGGTCGCTCTGGGTGCGCTGCAGACCGTCGCTGATCGACTTCGCCTGCTCGGTCGCCGTGCGCGCGGCGTCGGCCGACTCTCGCGACGCCTTCTCGGCGGTCGCGGCCTGGTCGGTGGCCTCCTTGAACTGGCCGACCTGGGCGGCGGTGTCGGCGGAGAGGACGCTCAAGGCGGACATCTGGTCGAGGAGTTGCTGCGGCGAGTCGGACACCATCACCGCGAACAGTCGGTTGACCCGACCGCCCTGGTAGTTGGCGGCGGTCAACTTGTCGACGGCGGGCTGGAACTGCGCGACCTTCGCCCGGGCGGCGTCGAGCACGCCCTGGTCGGCGAGGTGCCGGGCCTCGGCGTCCCGCTGGACGGCGACCTTGGAGTCGAGGTCGATCTGCGCGTTGTGCATCGCCTCGGTGGTCTGCTCGGACTTGCGGGAGAGGTCGGAGAGCTTCTCGAGGGCAGTGGTCGGGCTGTCGGGTGCCGGGTCCGCTCCCGCGGTGCCCGTGGCGGCCGCGACCAACGCGATGGACAACACGCCGGTCACAAGGGCTCCGCCCCTGGACCGCCTCGATCTGTGTGACGCCACGAAGACTCGTACTCCTTCTTCCGCTGTTGCTGCCGACCCGGCCGGCTGCCCGGTGGCTCCACGGTGGATCCACCCGATGCAGTGCTGGGTTCTCGGTGCGGCCCCGTGTTCGACGCGGGGCCCGCTCTGGCGGCGACCCCCGCTCCCGCTCCGGTCGGAACTGGAGGTTCGGAAGGTCTCGACCAGGTTACGGAATGGCATACGGCGGTGTCCACCCACGCGGACACCCGATTCTCGACCCGATCGACATACCGGACAGACCCGGCCGGCGGATGCACGAGGGGCCCCGATCCGCATCGGATCGGGGCCCCTCGTTCGCTCGAAGTTGCGGCGCGCTCAGTAGCGGCGAGCGCCGTCCATCGGCATGGAGGCGATCGGGGCGCGCTTGACCGGCGTACCGGAGGTCGCGGCGTGGATGACCTCACCGTTGCCGGCGTAGATGCCCGAGTGCGACCCGCCGTAGAAGGAGACGACGTCACCGACCTGCAGGGCGGAAGTCGAGACCGGGGTGCCCGCGGCGGCCTGGTCGTAGCTCGTGCGCGGCAGGTTGAGGCCTGCCTGCTTGAAGGCCCACTGGACGAGGCCGGAGCAGTCGAAGGCGTCGGGACCGGCGGCGCCCCACACGTAGGGGGCCCCGATCTTGCTGGCGGCGGCCTGAACGGCCTTCTCACCTGCGGTGACGACCGGCGCGGGGGCCGGAAGGGCAGGCGCCCCGGGCAGCCCGGGCAGGGCGGGAAGCTGGATGGTCTGGGCGGGAACACCCGGGATGTCGAAGGTGCCGACGCCGGGGACCGTGACCGGCTCGGCGAGCGCCGGAGCCGCAGTGACGGTGATCGCGCCGAGCGTCATGGCGCTGGCGACGACGATCCGTCGCATCGAGCGCTTGGAGCTGAGTGTTGCCACGAAAGGGAGGGCCTTTCTTCCATTCCTCCGCCGACCGAGTTAGCTGACGGGTTCGGGCTGGGAAGATCAGCCCTACCCGGCGGCACGCGTGCTGCGTTCCGTCGGGATTCACCCCAGTGGAAACTTGGGTCCCCGGCACGATCCCCTCGCGGGAAATCGATTAGGCGGTACCTGACGATGCTCCGCCGGTGTGGCGAGGCAAGACTCCGTTAGGTCTCAGGAAGATTACGAAAGCCCACTCACCGTGTCGACTCGTCGACCCCGGAAAGCCGGACAATTCACCCAGATCGGGCCTCGCGGCCCGGCTACGCCACTCCCGTGTCACGGCCAGATAACGACCGACCAGTCTGTGTCTCGTCCACGGCCCGCACCAGCCTCAGTCGCGGCACCATCCCGGCCGCCGCGAGAACCTCGATCGCGCGTCGTTCGTCCTGCTCAATACTCGTCCGGGAGGAACGCCCTGCGGCCGAGGGCGACCCGCCCGGGGCGACACCGGGCCGGTCGAGCAGGACGGTCACCACACACTCGCCGCACGCGAGACCCCGAACCGCGCAATCACTGCAATCCACAATCACTGTGACCCTCGTCTCTTTCGCTGGTTCCGGGCGTTTCGCAGGCCCTCGGGACGGAAAGTAGCCAGGGGGTCCGACACGTCGATCCCGCCGAACCGCCGGATCCGCGACCTGTCGGTACCGGCACCTAGCCTCGGACCGGTGAGTCACCAGAGCGCAGCCGCCCGCCAGCTGACATTCGACGAGCTGGACACCCCGTTGCGCGAGACCACGTTCGTCGTCGTCGACCTCGAGACGACGGGCAGTCGTTCCGGCGAGGACGCGATCACCGAGATCGGCGCGGTCAAGATCCGCGGCGGCGAGGTCCTCGGCGAGCTCGCCACCCTGGTCGACCCGGGCCGGACCATGCCGCCGTTCATCGTCGAACTCACCGGGATCACCTCCGCGATGCTCGTCGGCGCGCCGCGGATCGAGCGCGTGCTGCCGAGCTTCCTCGAGTTCGCTCGCGGAGCGGTGCTCGTCGCGCACAACGCACCGTTCGATATCGGGTTCCTCAAGGCCGCCGCCGCCCAGTGCGATCTCCGCTGGCCGCCGTTCCAGGTGCTGTGCACGGTCAAGCTGGCCCGCCGCGTGCTCTCCCGCGAGGAGGCGCCCTCGGTCAAGCTCTCCGCCCTCGCATCCCTGTTCGCGGTGAGCACCCGTCCCACCCACCGCGCACTCGACGACGCCCGGGCCACCGTGGACGTGCTGCACGGCCTCTTCGAGCGGGTCGGCAACCTCGGCGTGCACAGCTATCCGGAACTCGTCGACTACCTCCCCAACGTCTCCGCGGCACAGCGCGGCAAACGCGGCCTGGCCGCCCACCTGCCCCGCACCCCGGGCGTCTACCTGTTCCGCGGCCCGTCCGACGAGGTGCTCTACGTCGGCACGGCGGTCAACCTCCAGCGGCGGGTCCGGGGCTACTTCACCGGTTCCGAGACCCGCGCACGCATGAAGGAGATGGTCGCGCTCGCCACCCGCGTCGACCATGTCGAGTGTGCGCACGGGCTCGAGGCCGCCGTGCGCGAATTACGGCTGCTGGCCGCACACGCGCCGCCGTACAACCGTCGGTCGAAGTTCCCGCGCCGGGCCTGGTGGATCACCACCACCGACGAGCCGTTCCCCAGGCTGTCGGTGACCCGGCGGTCCGCGCCCGACGCGCTCGGGCCTTTCGGCAACCGCACCGACGCCGCCGACGTCGCGGCGACGCTCACCGAGGTGTGCCGAATCCGGAGTTGTACCAAGAAGATCCGCAACGACCAGCAGCACGGACCGGACTGCCCCGCGACGGCGGTCGGCGGCTGCCCGGCGGGGAGCGACCCGCAGGGCCCCGACGAGTACGGCCGCGCCGTGGAGGCCGCACGCCGGCTGATCCGCGGCGCCGACGACGCGCCACTGCACCGGCTGCGCGGGCGCATCGACGAACTCGCGGCCGCCGAACTGTTCGAGAACGCGGCCCGGTTGCGCGACCGGACCGCGGCGCTCGCCACCGCCCTGCGGCGCGCGCAACGGCTCACCAGTGTCGCCGCGATCGACGAACTGGTCGCCGCGCGCCCACGCGACGGCGGCGGCTGGGAATTCGCGGTGATCCGGGCCGGACGCCTCGCCTCGGCCGGCGTGGCGGCCCGGGGGGTGCCACCGATGCCGGTCGTCGACGCACTCACCCTCGCCGCGGAGACGGTCATCGACGAGCCGTCGCCACTGCGGGGCGCGATGGCCGGCGAGGTCGGCCTCCTCGCGAGCTGGCTGGACTCGCCCGGAGTACGGATCGTGCGCGCGAGCGCCGGCTACGCCGAACCGAGCCGCGGGGCAGGTGCGTGGCTGCAGTGGTGCACGCTCGCCCGCGCCGCCAGCCTAGGCTGAGGCACGCGAGCGGAGCCCGCGGAGCGATCCGGAGGCTGCGAGCGGAGCCCCCAGGAGCGACCGGGAGGCTCACCCCACCGTTGTACAAGGAGCGAGATGATCAACGCCATCGTCCTCATTCATGCCGAGGCCAGCAGGATCCCGGAAACGGCGCAGGCCGTCGCAGACATCGCGGGTGTCTCCGAGGTGTATTCGTGTGCGGGCGACGTCGACCTGATCGCCATCGTGAAGGTTCGCGACCACGAGCAGATCGCCGAGGTCGTGACCGGCGCGATCAACAAGGTGGACGGCGTCGTGCAGACCACGACGCACATCGCGTTCCGGTCCTACGCGAGCGCGGACGTCGAGGCGGCGTTCTCCATCGGCGAGTAAGTACGCCGGACGGCGTCAGCCCGCCAGCGACGCGCTGACCGCAACCCAGCGGTCGAGCAACGCGGCGGCTGCGCCGCTGTCGATGGCCTGCACCGCCCTCTCCAGTCCGTCCCGGAGGGCGCCGTCGAGGCTCGTCTCCAGTCCGCTGTACGCCGCGATCGCGCCCGCCGCGTTCAACACCACCGCGTCGTGCACGGCGCCGCGCTCGCCGCCGAGGACGGCGCGGGCGATGGTCGCGTTGGCCTCGGCGTCCCCGCCGCGCAGCGCTTCGATCGGTACCCGCTCGATCCCCAACTCGGTCGGGTCGATGCGGTCCTCGCGGACCCGACCGCCCGAGACGACGAACGCGGTGCTCGTGGTCGAGGTGGTGATCTCGTCGAGACCGTCGTCGCCGCGCACCACCAGTGCCGACACCCCGCGACCGGCGAGGACGCCCGCGACCACCGGCTGCAGGTCGGTGAACGCGCAGCCGATCAGCCCCGCCGTGGGTCGTGCGGGGTTGGTCAGTGGCCCGAGCACGTTGAACACGGTCGGTATGCCGATCTCCTTGCGCGCCGCCGCGGTGAACCGGAACGCCGGGTGGAACGTCGGCGCGAAACAGAAGCCGATGCCGACTTCGCGCACGCACTGAGCGACCGCGTCGGGACTCAGGTTGATCCGCACGCCGAGCGCCTCGAGCACGTCGGCGCCGCCGCTCTTCGACGAGGCCGCGCGGTTGCCGTGCTTGACGACGCGGACTCCGGCGGCCGCGACCACCACCGAGGCCATGGTCGAGATGTTGACGGTCTGCTGGCGGTCGCCGCCGGTGCCGACCACGTCGACGGCGTCACCGTCGAGGTCGATGGTGCGGGCGTGCGCGAGCATCGAGTCGGCGATGCCGGTCACCTCGGCCGGCGTGGCACCCTTCATCTTCAGCGCGATGCCGAAGGCCGCGATCTGGGCGGACGTCGCGTTGTCCGACATGATCTCGTTCATCGCCCACGAGGTCGTCGCGGAATCGAGATCCCGGCCGTCCGTCAGCGCGCCGAGAACCTCAGGCCAACTCCCCATGCAACTGCCTCTTCCGTCGCCGCCAGCACAATCGAAGTAGCAGCTTAGTCAGTGTCGGCAACCCGATAACGCGGCGGCTGCAGCGCATCCCACCCGAGCACCCGCCCGCCGCCACGCTGCGCCAGCCCCGCCATCCGGGAGCGCTCCTGCGAGCAGTGCAGTGCATCGAGGACCTGGGTCCGCTGCAGCACCAGCGCCACCAGACCCTCGTCTGCGGGGGCCGCGACTTCCCCGGCAGGCGCGTCGGTCGGCGCAACCGTGTAGTCGTCCTGGGCGGCGATCTCCACGGCCCAGGACACCCGGTCCGCCGGCAGCACGAGGTGGTGCCGCAGGACCGCCTCGGCGTCGGCGATCCAGGCGGGCTCCGACGCCGACGCACGGTCGAGCGCGGCGCTGCACGACTCGACGTCGTCGAAGCCCGATGCGACCACCACCAGATCGGCCCGCTCGCGTTCGAGCGGGGCGGGTCGACGACGCCCGAACAGCTTGCGCCACCACTGCACTCGTTGCATCTGCCCACCCTCGCACGAGCGCCGACCTGCACAATCGGCAGGCACAGGCATACTGGTCGTGCGCCGCGACGCGCCCAGGGCGGACCCGGGTGGCCGTCTCGTACGACAGCGCGTCATACTTCTGTCTGTGACGAGCGCAGTAGGGACCCAAGGATCCGCAATCACCCAGCGCGTGCACTCGCTGAACCGGCCGAACATGGTCAGCGTCGGCACCATTGTCTGGCTGTCCAGCGAGTTGATGTTCTTCGCTGGTTTGTTCGCGATGTATTTTGTCGCGCGCGCGCAGGCGCACGGCAATTGGCCGCCGGAACCCACCGAGTTGAACCTGGCCCTCGCGGTGCCGGTCACCGCGGTGCTGGTGGCCTCGTCGTTCACCTGCCAGATGGGCGTTTTCGCCGCTGAGCGTGGCGACGTCTTCGGCCTCCGCCGGTGGTACACCATCACCCTGATCATGGGCGCGTTCTTCGTCGCCGGCCAGGGCTACGAGTACTACCACCTGGTGCACGAGGGCACCACGCTGTCGAGCAGCTCGTACGGCTCGGTCTTCTACATGACGACCGGCTTCCACGGCCTGCACGTCATCGGCGGTCTCATCGCCTTCATCTTCCTGATCGCGCGCACCAAGGTCAGCAAGTTCACCCCGGCGCAGGCAACCGCGGCAATTGTTGTCTCCTACTACTGGCACTTCGTCGACATCGTGTGGATCGGCCTGTTCGCCACCATCTATTTCATCCGTTAGAAGCTGAACGCAGTACCCAGCCCAAGCCCGTTCAGTCCGTCCCGCGAGACCAAAGGGATACAGATGAGTTCATCCCCCCCTTCAGCAGCCGCCGACAGCGCGACTGCCTCGAAAGCCCGTCGTCAGCGAAAGATCCGTCGGCGCGTCACCGGCGCCCTGGTCCTGATGATGGGACTTGTCGGTGCAGGCTTCCTCGCCTCGGCCCTGACTCCGACTCCGCAGGTCGCCACCGCGTCCGACGACTCGGCAGCGCTGATCCGCGAGGGCAAGCAGCTCTACGACACCTCCTGCATCACCTGCCACGGCGCGAACCTGCAGGGTGTGCAGGACCGTGGTCCCAGCCTCATCGGCGTCGGCGAGGCCGCGGTCTACTTCCAGGTCTCCTCCGGCCGCATGCCCGCGGCCCGCAACGAGGCCCAGATCGTGCGCAAGGATCCGAAGTTCGACGACAAGCAGATCGACGCACTCGGCGCCTACGTGCAGGCCAACGGCGGTGGACCGACCCTGGTCCGTGACGCGAACGGCGAGCTCGCCAGCAGCTCCCTCCGCGGCGACGACGTCGCCCGCGGCAGCGAGCTGTTCCGCCTGAACTGCGCCTCCTGCCACAACTTCACCGGCAAGGGCGGCGCGCTGTCCTCCGGCAAGTTCGCACCGCCGCTCGAGCCGGCCAGTGAGCAGCAGATCTACCAGGCCATGGCGACCGGACCCCAGAACATGCCCAAGTTCTCCGACCGTCAGCTGAGCCCGGAGGAGAAGCGGGACATCATCGCCTACGTCAAGTCCTCGACCGAGACGAAGAACCCCGGCGGCTACGGCCTCGGCGGCTTCGGACCCGGCCCCGAGGGCCTGGCCATGTGGGTCATCGGAATCGTTGCCGTTGTCGGCGCAGCACTGTGGATCGGAGCAAGGTCATGAGCGACGCCGGTCACGGCGACACGCCGAAGAAGTACACCGAGGAGGAGCTCGCGGCGATGAGCCGCGACGAGCTCGTCGAACTCGGTACCAACCTCGACGGTGTCGATGTCGCGTTCCGCCGCGAGCGCTGGACGGTCGAGGGGACGAAGGCCGAGAAGCGCGCCGAGCGCAGCGTCGCCTTCTGGTTCGCCCTGGCGGGCGTGTCCGCCATCGCGTTCATCGCTATCTACCTCTTCTGGCCCTGGGAGTACAAGGGCATGGGCGAGGAGGGCTACAGCGCCTACAACCTGTACACCCCGCTGATCGGTCTGACCATGGGTCTGGCGATCCTCGGCCTGGGCGTCGGCGCGGTGAAGTTCACCAAGAAGTTCGTTCCCGAAGAGGTCTCGATCCAGGACCGCCACGACGGCGGCTCCGCCGAGGTGGACCGCAAGACCATCGTCGCCGAGCTCAGCGATTCGCTCGAGACCTCGACGATCGGTCGCCGCAAGCTGATCAAGCGCAGCCTCGGCTTCGGTGCCGGCGCGCTGGGCATCATGGCGATCATGCCGCTGGGCGGCATGATCAAGAACCCGTGGGCCAAGGGCGACAAGTCCGACCTGTGGACCTCGGGCTGGACCCCGAACTTCCCCGGCGAGACCATCTACCTGCGTCGCAACACCGGCCGCCCCGAGGACATCGTCCTGGTGCGGCCCGAGGATCTCGACGCCGGCGCGATGGAGACGGTCTTCCCGTTCCGCGAGACCGAGCGGTTCGACGAGAAAGCCCTGTCGCACGCGCTCAAGCGCGCCGACAACCCGGTCATGCTCATCCGCCTGCGCACCGAGGACACCGCGCGCGCGGTTCGCCGCAAGGGCCAGGAGAGCTTCAACTTCGGCGACTACTGGGCGTACTCGAAGCTGTGCACCCACCTGGGCTGCCCGACCTCCCTGTACGAGCAGCAGACCAACCGGATCCTGTGCCCGTGCCACCAGTCGCAGTTCGACGCCCTGCAGTACGGAAAGCCGATTTTCGGTCCTGCCGCTCGCGCACTCCCGCAGTTGCCTATTACTGTCAACAAAGAGGGCTTCCTCGTCGCCAACGGTGACTTCATCGAGGCTCTCGGCCCCGGATTTTGGGAGCGTCGTTCATGACAACCACAGTTGGCGGCCAGTCCAAGGTCGCAGTCCACGCCGCGAAGGCGGGCGAGAACCTCGATTCGCGGTATCACCTCGCGTCCGGCATGCGGAAGCAGATCAACAAGGTCTTCCCGACCCACTGGTCCTTCATGCTCGGCGAGATCGCGCTCTACAGCTTCGTCATCCTGCTGATCTCGGGCGTGTACCTGACCCTGTTCTTCGACCCGTCGATGGCCGAGGTCGTCTACAACGGCGCGTACCAGCCGTTGCGCGGCGTCGAGATGTCGCGGGCCTACGAAACCGCTCTGAACCTGTCCTTCGAGGTCCGCGGCGGTCTGTTCGTCCGGCAGATCCATCACTGGGCCGCGCTGATGTTCGCCGCGTCGATCATCGTGCACCTGCTGCGCATCTTCTTCACCGGCGCGTTCCGGCGCCCGCGTGAGGCGAACTGGGTCATCGGCTGCCTGCTGCTGATCCTGGCGATGTTCGAGGGCTTCTTCGGTTACTCGCTCCCCGACGACCTGCTCTCCGGCACCGGTCTGCGCGCCGCGCTGTCCGGCATCACGCTGAGCATCCCGGTGATCGGTACCTGGATGCAGTGGCTGGTCTTCGACGGCGACTTCCCCGGTCAGCTGATCATCCCCCGCCTCTACGTCGCGCACGTGCTGCTGCTGCCCGGCATCATCCTGGCCCTGATCGGCGCCCACCTGGCGCTGGTCTGGTACCAGAAGCACACGCAGTTCCCGGGCACCGGCCGCACCGAGCAGAACGTCGTCGGCGTCCGCATCCTCCCGGTGTTCGCACTCAAGGGCGGCGCGTTCTTCGCGTTCACCTTCGGCATCCTCGCGGTGATGGGTGGCGTGCTGCAGATCAACCCGATCTGGAGCATCGGCCCGTACAACCCGTCCCAGGTCTCCGCCGGCAGCCAGCCCGACTTCTACATGATGTGGACCGACGGCCTGGCCCGACTGTGGCCCGCGTGGGAGATCTACCCGTTCGGCCGGTACACGGTGCCCGCGGTGTTCGCGGTCGCGATCATCATGGGCCTGGTGCTCACGGTGCTGATCACCTACCCGTGGATCGAGAAGAAGTTCACCAAGGACGACGCGCACCACAACCTGCTGCAGCGTCCGCGTGACGTGCCGGTGCGTACCTCGCTCGGTGTCATGGCGATCACCTTCTACGTGATCCTGACCGTCATGTGCGTCAACGACATCATCGCGTACAAGTTCGACATCTCGCTGAACGCGATGACCTGGATCGGTCGCATCGGCGTGGTCCTGCTCCCCCCGATCGCCTACTTCGCCACCTACCGGTTCTGCCTGGGCCTGCAGCGCAGCGACCGCGCGGTGCTCGAGCACGGCATCGAGACCGGCGTCATCAAGCGCCTCCCGCACGGCGAGTACGTCGAGGTGCACCAGCCGCTCGGACCCGTGGACGACCACGGCCACCCGATCCCGCTGGAGTACCAGGGCGCACCGGTTCCGAAGAAGATGAACAAGCTCGGATCCGCCGGCAAGCCCGGCTCGGGCAGCCTGCTCGTCGCCGACCCGAGCGACGAGGCCGCCGCGCTGCTGGCCTCCGAGCACGAGAAGGAGCACGAGCAGCTCGCGATCCTGCGGGACTACCAGGACAAGACGCACGGCCACGGCTCCTACGCCGACGGCCAGGCACCGTCGGAAGACGGCAAGCACTGAGTCCCGGCTAGCTCGACACAACGGCGAAGGCCCCGAACCCACTGGGTTCGGGGCCTTCGCCGTCCTCGCGGGGTCGGCGCCGTCGAGCTTGCGACGCTCACTCGCCCAGCAGCGGGTTCCCCCGGCTCGCCACGAACTCCTCCGCGGACTCGGCGAACGCCCGGATCCGACCGGTCTGGCCGGCCGCCCGCCAGATCAGCCGCCACTCGAAGTCGACGCCGTCGCTGATCGGCACGTACACCACGTCCGGGCGGGCGTCGTAGCGGCCGGCGTGGCTGGGCACCGGGAACACCCCCTGTCCCGCGCCGACCAGCGCCAGCATCTCCTGGACGGTGCCGAAGTCGGGCCCCCGTTCGACGGGGTGGCCGCTCGGCGTGGTCCGCGGCACCGCGGCCTCGTCCACCTCGTCGGGAATCCCGCGGGGCCGCAACACCTTCGCCGACGCCAGGTCGTCGAGCGTCACCGCATCGCGGCGCGCGAACGGGTGCCGGGCCGACACCGCCAGGGTCGGCGGTTCGCGCAGGAGCACGGGGCTCTGACTCAGGTCGCGGATGTGCCCGACGTCGGCCGCCGCGACCAGTCCGTCGATCTCGTCGGTCAGCAGCAACCCGACGCCGTCGCTGTAGTGACTCTCCCGTATCTGGACCCGGCAGCTCGGGTACCGCTCCTGGAAGGTGCCGGCGATCTCGAGGACGAACTGCCCGATCGCGGTACCCACGAAGCCCACCCGGAGCACGCCGTCCAGTCCTCTCCCGGCAGCGATCGCCCTGGCGATCCCCTCGCGGATCTGTTCGTCCGCGGGCCGCAGGTCCTGCTCGAGCCGCTTGCCGATCGGCGTCGGCGTCACCCGGCGGCTGGTCCGGTCGAAAAGCGGTGCACCGACACGACGTTCGAGCGCTTTGATGGTCTGGCTGACCCGCGCGGTGGACACGTGCAGGCGCTCCGCCGTGCGTCCGAAGTGCAACTCCTCGGCCAGCGTCAGAAAGATCTCGATGTCGCGCCGCTCCATGCGGCAACCCCCTTCGTATAGCCACAGGTTAACGATTCTTGCGCACATTGCCGTTGTTGGCGGCCTTCCCCTCGACGATCGTAAAGGGGACAACAGCTTTCGATCAGCAAGGAGAGCACGATGACCGTTCACACCCCCCAGCCCGCGACCCTCGTACTCGGCGGCACCGGCAAGACCGGCAGGCGCGTGGCACAGCGACTGACCGGCCTGGACCTCCCGGTCCGCATCGGCACCCGCTCCGGCGGCGTCCCGTTCGACTGGGAGGACCCCGAGACCTGGGGTCCCGCACTGACGGGCATGACGGCGGCATACGTCTCGTACTACCCGGACCTGGCCGCCCCCGGCGCGGTGGACGCCATCGCGGCGTTCTCCGAACTGGCGGTCGACCACGGCGTCCGGCGACTGGTGATGCTCTCCGGGCGGGGCGAGATCGAGGCACAGGCCTGCGAGAAGGCGCTCACCGACTCGGGAGCCGAGACCACCATCCTCCGCTCGAGCTGGTTCAGCCAGAACTTCAGCGAGAGCTACCTGCTCGATCCGATCCTCGCCGGACAGGTGTTCCTCCCGGCCGGAGACATCCCCGAGCCGTTCGTCGACGTCGAGGACATCGCGGACGTCGCGCTGGCCGCGCTCACCCAGCCCGGACACGCCGGCGCGATCTACGAGATCACCGGGCCCCGGGCGATCACCTTCGCCGAGGCCGTCGCCGCCATCGCCGCTGCCGCCGGCCGGTCGATCGACTACGTCCAGGTGCCCGCCGAGAGCTACGCCGCCGCGCTCGCCGCCGAGCAGGTGCCCGCCGACGTCGTCGACCTGCTGATGTACCTGTTCACCACCGTGCTGGACGGTCGCAACGTGAACCCGGGCGACGGGGTCCAGCGTGCGCTGGGCCGCGCGCCGAGGGACTTCACGGAGTACGCCTCGTCCACCGCCGGCACCGGCATCTGGAACGTGGGGTGACCGGGATGAACGCCAAGCTCCTCCAGACCATCACCCTGCTCGGCGCGGGCATCACCGCCGGACTCATGGCGGGACTGTTCGCCGCGTTCGCCTACGCGGTGATGCCGGGCCTCGGACGCACCGATGCCCGCACGTTCGTCGAGGCGATGCAGAAGATCAATGTCGCGATCCTGAACGGCTGGTTCATGGCCTGCTTCCTCGGCGGCCTGGTGCTGACCGTCGCGTCGCTGCTGCTGCATCTGCGCTCCGCGCGCGGCGCGCTGCCCTGGATCATCGTCGCGCTCGTGTTCTACGTCGCGATGCTCGTCATCACCGCGACCGTCAACGTGCCCCTGAACGACGAGCTGGCGGCCGCCGGTGAGCACATCGCGAACGCCGACCAGGTCCGTTCGCAGTTCGAGTCCCGATGGGTCACCTGGAACATCGCGCGGGCGGTGGTCAGCACCGTCGCCTTCGTGTCGCTCTCCTACGCCCTGGTGCTGCACGGGCGCGCCACCGCGCCGCAGGAACAGCCGCCGGTCGCGCAGGCCGCCTACACCGGTCCGATCACGTCGCCGCACGGATACCCGGCCGATCCCGTCGGCACCTGGCGACCCTGAACAGACGGCGAGGGCGCCGAACCCGATCGGGTTCGGCGCCCTCGCCGTGACAGATGGTCTAGCTCCTTATAAACAACAGACGCAGGCCACGACAA
>NZ_JBHXVP010000007.1:0-15955 GCF_042672245.1 Rhodococcus sp. NPDC127527 | reverse complement strand
GCCTACCTGGCCCCCCCGGTACCGCGCGGCCTTCTGGCGGACGTTTGGCGCGATTAACCCGAGGCGGTGGGCCCTCACCGGGCGGGGGTGCGGCGCCCTCGCCGTGACAGATGGTCTAGCTCAGTGCTTCTCGGGTCCGACGTGGTACTCGAACACCAGGCCGGCCGCCGAGGCGAGGATCAGCACCACCGCGACGGCGATCATCCACGGCTGGAAGAAGGCCAGCGCCACGGCCGCGAAGCCGGCGGACGCGGCCACCAGGATCGGCCAGAAGCTGCCCGGGCTGAAGAAGCCCAGATCGCCCGCGCCGTCGGAGATCTCGGCGTCGTCGTAGTCCTCCGGGCGGGTGTCGAGGCGACGGGCCACGAACCGGAAGTAGGTTCCGACGATCAGGGTCAGTCCGGCCGACAGCGCGATGGCGGTCAGGCCGGCCCACTCGATGCCCGTCCTCGATGCGGCGGTGAACACGCCGTACACGATTCCGACGAGGATGAAAAACACCGTCAAAATCTCAAAGAGCTTGGCTTCGATCTTCATATCAGCTCGTCCTTCAGCGGTTGATGGGTCTTGGGTGCCGTCGGCACGACTACTGGTACTCGCCCTCGAGGACGTTGGTGGCCTGGCGGTACGTCCGGTCCGTGTTGAACGGATGCGTCGAGGTCGCGACCGGAACCTCGCCGATCTCCTTGAGCGCCTCCGCGGTGGTCAGACCGCGGCCACCCTCGTCGACCGGCTGGCGCAGCGCGATGTACTTCGCGAACTTCTCCGGGCTCACGGCGCGGACCTCGAAGTTCATCATCGCGTGGTAGGTGCCGCACATCTCGGCGCAGCGTCCGACGAACGCGCCTTCCTTCTGGATCTCGCTGATCTGGAAGACGTTGTCGGAGTGGTTCTGCTCCGGGTTCGGCATCACGTCGCGCTTGAACAGGAACTCCGGCACCCAGAACGCGTGGATGACGTCGGCCGCGGCGAGGTTGAACTCGATGCGCTTGCCGGTCGGCAGCACCAGGATCGGGATCTCGTTGCTCGAGCCGACGGTCTCGATCTTGTCGTAACGCAGGTACGACAGGTCGTTCGCGCTCTTGCCGTTGATCGGGCCGGGCACCATCTTGCCGTGGACTTCCTGCTCCTCGGCCGGGCGCTCGGCGGCGGCCTGTGCCGCCACGTCCACACCGTCGTACTTGGCGCCGCCCTCACGCAGGTCGATGCTGCGGTAGCCGAACTTCCAGTTCCACTGGTACGCCGTCACGTCGACGACCACGTTCGGGTCGTCCTTCTTCTCGTGGACGTAGTTCTGCACGACCACGGTGAAGTAGAAGAGCACCGCGATGATGACGAACGGAACCGCCGTGTAGAAGAGCTCCAACGGGACGTTGTACGCCGTCTGCCGCGGGAACTCGGGAGAGTCCTTCTTCTTCCGGTGGAAGATCACCACCCAGAACGTCAGGCCCCACACGATCACACCCATGAACAGGGCCGCGATGACCGACCAGGTCCACAGCTCACGCATCCGCTCAGCCTGCGGGGTAACGCCCGACGGCCATCCGAAGCGAAGCACCGAATTGTCGATCGAACATCCCGACAGCAGCATGGCGGCTAGGCCCAAAGAAACTGCTAGCCCCGCTCGCCGAAGGATCCGACTCTGCGCCACGTTCACGCCTTCCTGATCGCCGCAAAATGAATAAGGGCAGCCCAGCGGGAAGCCCGAATACTACGCAGCGTAGACCAAAGCCGGCGCCCATCCACCCTCGGGTCACAACCAACAGTCCGGCGAGTCTGCGGCATACTCGGCAGAGCTATTCGGCAATCCGCTCCATACCTGTTCCAACCAGCATGGAGCCTCCCCCAGGACTGAATTGAGGTATTGGACGCCGTGTGCGGACTGCTCGGACTACTGACCACCGACGGCACCAGCGACGACGCCGTCGCACGCGTCGATGCGGCCATGCACTGCCTTCGCCATCGCGGGCCCGACGAGCACGGCACGTGGCACGACGACGACCTGATCTTCGGCTTCAACCGCCTCTCGATCATCGACATCGAGCACTCGCACCAGCCGTTGCGCTGGGGCCCGACGGAGAACCCCACGCGCTACGCGCTGACCTTCAACGGTGAGATCTACAACTACCTGGAGATCCGCGAGGAACTCGCCCGCGACCACGGGGCGCGGTTCCACACCGAGGGCGACAGCGAGGCCATCGTGGCCGCGTTCCACTACTGGGGCGCCGACGCCGTGCGCCGGCTCCGGGGCATGTTCGCCTTCGCGGTCTGGGACACCGAGACGCGCGAGCTGTTCATCGCGCGCGACCCGTTCGGCATCAAGCCGCTGTTCCTGGCCACCGGCACCGGCGGCACCGCGTTCGGCAGCGAGAAGAAGAGCCTGCTCGAACTCGCCGACGTGATCGGAATCGGCACCGACCTCGACCCCCGCGCGATCGAGCACTACACGGTGCTGCAGTACGTCCCGGAACCGGAGACCCTGCACGCGCAGATCCGCCGGCTCGAGTCCGGCTCCTACGCCTGGGTCCGGCCCGGCGAGGCGCCGCGGATCACCCGCTACTTCACACCCAAGTTCCCGGTCCGGCCGTTCGCGGCGGGCACCGAGGCGGCCCGCTACCGCGAGATCGCCGAGGCGCTCGAGGACTCCGTCGCCAAGCACATGCGCGCGGACGTCACGGTCGGCTCGTTCCTGTCCGGCGGCATAGACTCCACCGCGATCGCCGCGCTGGCGATGCGGCACAACCCGAACCTGATCACCTTCACCACCGGATTCGAGCGGGAGGGCTACTCGGAGGTCGACGTGGCCGCCGAGTCGGCCGCCGCGATCGGCGCCCGCCACGTCGTCAAGGTCGTCTCCCCCGCCGAGTTCGCGGCGTCCATCCCCGAGATCATCTGGTACCTCGACGACCCGGTCGCCGACCCGGCGCTGGTGCCGCTGTGGTTCGTCGCGAAGGAGGCCCGCAAGCACGTCAAGGTGGTGCTCTCGGGCGAGGGCGCGGACGAGCTGTTCGGCGGCTACACGATCTACCGGGAGCCGCTCTCGCTCAAGCCGTTCGAGTACCTGCCGAAGGCGCTGCGCCGCGCGGCGGGCAAGTTGTCGGAGCGGATCCCCGACGGCACGCGCGGCAAGAGCCTGCTCAACCGCGGCTCGATGACGCTCGAGGAGCGCTACTACGGCAACGCGCGCAGCTTCAACGACGCGCAGCTGCGGGCCGTGCTGCGCGACTTCCGACCGGAGTGGACCCATCAGGACGTGACCGCGCCGATCTACGCGCAGTCCCGGGACTGGGATCCGGTCGCCCGGATGCAGCACCTGGACCTGTTCACCTGGCTGCGCGGCGACATCCTGGTCAAGGCCGACAAGATGACGATGGCGAACTCGCTGGAGCTGCGGGTGCCGTTCCTCGACACCGAGGTCTTCGAGGTCGCCTCGCGGGTGCCGCTCGACCAGAAGATCACCAAGACGACGACGAAGTACGCGCTGCGGCAGGCGCTCGAGGGCATCGTGCCGCCGCACGTGCTGCACCGCGCCAAGCTCGGCTTCCCCGTTCCGCTGCGGCACTGGCTGGCGGGCACCGAACTGTTCGACTGGGCGCACCAGCAGATCGCGGACTCGCAGACCGACCACATCTTCGACAAGGCCGCGGTCGCGTCGATGCTGAACGAGCACCGCGCGGGTACGTCGGATCACAGCCGTCGACTCTGGACGGTGCTGTGCTTCATGGTCTGGCACGGCATCTTCGTCGAGAAGCGGATCGTGCCGCAGATCCAGGAACCGGTCTACCCGGTCCACGTGTAGGCGCTCCGCGCCCGTGCGCGGTTGACGAGTCCTGAGACTCGTCAACCGCGCACGGGCGGCGTAGCCGCCTTACTTCAGCAGGGCGCCGATCTCCTCGGCCGCCTCGGGTCCGTAGGCCTCGGACAGCCGCTTGACGGCGTCGTCGCGGTCGAGGGTCCACTCCTGCGTCCCGACCGTCTCGAGCACCAGGACCGCGACCAGCGATCCGAGCTGCGCGGACCGCTCGAGGCTCAGCCCCGCGCTCTGGCCCGTGAGGAAGCCGGCTCGGAACGCGTCGCCGACACCGGTCGGGTCGACCTTCGCCTTCTCCGGCACGACGGCGACCCGCACGAAGTTGCCCTCGCGGTCGACGATCTCGACGCCCTTGGCGCCGAGCGTGGTCACCCGCAGGCCGACCTGCTCGGCGATCTCGGTCTCCGTGAGCTCGGTCTTCTGCAGCAGCAGTGCCCACTCGTACTCGTTTGTGAACAGGTACTTCGCGCCGCCGATCAGCTCGCGTGCCTCGGCACCGGACAGGCGCGCCAGCTGCTGCGACGGGTCGGCGGCGAAGGGCAGCCCCAGTTCGCGGCACTGCTCGGTGTGCCGGGCCATCGCGGCGGGGTCGTTGGCCCCGACCAGCACGAGGTCGACGCCTGCAGGCAGATCGGCCAGGGAGATGTCGCGGGCCTCGCTCATCGCGCCCGGGTAGAACGACGCGATCTGCGCCATGTCCTCGTCGGTGGTGCAGACGAACCGCGCGGTGTGCGCGGTCTCCGACACGCGCACGTGCTCGCAGTTCACGCCGTTGCCCTCGAGCCAGGTTCGGTACTCGGCGAAGTCGGCGCCGACGGCCCCGACCAGCAGCGGAGCGCCGCCGAGCACGCCCATCGCGTAGGCGATGTTGCCGCCGACGCCGCCGCGCCGGACCACCAGGTCGTCGACGAGGAAGCTCAGCGAGATGTGCGCGAGCTGATCGGCGATGAGCTGATCGGCGAAGCGTCCGGGGAACCGCATCAGGTGATCGGTGGCGATGGAGCCGGTGACCGCAATTGTCACGCGAGGGACCTTTCAGTTCGACGGTGCGCGTCCAGGGCGACGGCACGAAGCCTCCACGCTACCCGCCCTCCACCGGCCCGACCGACCGCACCGGGACCCGCGCGCGCCGACGACACCGCCCCCGAAGACGACTCTGGCGCGACGCCCCGGATGGGACGCCGCGCCAGAGTCGGGTTCGATCAGTTGAACGAGTCTCCACAGGCGCAGGAGCCGGTGGCGTTCGGGTTGTCGATCGTGAAGCCCTGCTTCTCGATGGTGTCGACGAAGTCGATGGACGCGCCCTCGACGTACGGTGCGCTCATCCGGTCGACGGCGAGGCTGACGCCACCGAAGTCGACGACGAGGTCGCCGTCGAGGTTACGGTCGTCGAAGAACAGCTGGTAGCGCAGTCCCGCGCAACCGCCGGGCTGCACCGCGATGCGCAGCGCCAGGTCGTCGCGACCCTCCTGGTCGAGCAGGGCCTTGGCCTTGGCCGCGGCGGCATCGGTCATCACGACCTTGTGCGCGGTCGACTCTTCGTTCTGGACAGTCATGGGCTCTCCCTGTTCGCTCGTACCAAACCCGTGAACGCTTCAACGGTACTCCGCCGCGCGGTATTCCTGCCGTTGCGGCATTCCCACCGGTGCAGTATCCCCGCCGCCCCACGCCACCTCGTCACCGCCCCGCCGTCGGTCACCGAGCGCCCGACCACCGCCGCGCGACCGCCGCGGCCAGTCCGTCGAGTTGCCGCGCGGCGTCCGACATCGCGAGCGCCACGGATCCGGCGTGCTCGGCGACCGAGTGCACCTCGACCTCGCCGAGCGCGGCGAGCGCGGGGTCGTCCCGGTCGAGGCGGACCTGGCCGGCGAGGACCAGGACCGGGACCGCGTGCCGCCGGGCCGCGTGCGCCAGCGCGACGACGAGCTTGCCGCGCAGCGACTGGTCGTCGAAGCGCCCCTCGCCGGTGAGCACGACGTCCGCCGACGCGAGCAGCCGGTCCTGCGCGGTCAGCTCGGCGACCACCTCGGCGCCGGCGCGGCGCGTTGCCCCCAACGCCAGCAGGGCCGCCCCGATCCCGCCGGCCGCGCCCGCGCCGGGTTCGTCGGTCACGGCGCGACCTGCCACCGAGTCGAGAACGTCCGCCCACCGCGCGTTGTGCTGCTCGAGCAGCGCGACGGTCGCGTCGTCCGCGCCCTTCTGCGGGCCGAACACCACCGCCGCGCCGTGCGGTCCGAGCAGCGGGTTCTCGACGTCGGTGGCCGCGATCAGCCGAACCCCCCGCAGCCGATCCCTGACGGCGCGCACCGCCTCCGCGCCCTCGACACCCCCGGCCAGCGCGCCGATCAGCCCGCGCCCACCGTCCGTGCAGCCGCTGCCGCCGAGCCCGACGACCAGCGTGGTGGCTCCCGCGTCGAGTGCGGCGCCGACCAGCTGCCCGACGCCCCGGCTGTGCGCCGCGACGGCGGTGCCCGGGTCCGGTGACCGCCCCAGCAGGTGCAGTCCGCAGGCCTGGGCCGCCTCGACGTAGCCGACGCGGTCGGCGAGCAGCCAGCGCGCGCTCACCTCGTCGGTCAGCGGGCCGGACACTCTCGCGGTGCGCGCCGGGCCGAGCCGCGCGGCGATGACGTCGACGAAGCCGGGGCCGCCGTCGGACTGCGGCGCCTGAATCAGCTGGTCGCCGGGCCGCGACCGCGCCCAGCCCGCAGCCATCGCCCTCGCGGCCGCGGGCGCGGTGAGCGTGCCGCCGAAGGAGTCCGGGGCGATCAGCACTCGCATCGGACGAGTGTAGAACCGCGCGCGATCGTCGGTGCCGCGCAGGAAGTAGCCTGGTGGGGTGAAACTGCTGCGCCGAGGAAACCCCGACAATTCCGACAACGGGGACCGCGAGGTCGCCGAGTCGGCGGCCGTCGAGCCGTCGCCGTCCGCCGAGACCGCAGGCAAGGGGCGTCCGACGCCGAGCCGGCGCGAGGCCGAGGGCAAGCGGCGCGGCCCGGTCGCACCCGCACCGCTGACCGCCAAGGAGGCCCGGGACCGCCGCAAGCAGACGCGCGGCTCCAAGGAGGACCGCAAGCAGGCCTCCGCCGAGCGCCGCGCGGACGCCGCCGATCGCCGGGCCCGGATGCTCGCGGGCGAGGACAAGTACCTGCTGCCCCGCGACAAGGGGCCGGTCCGCGCCTACGTCCGCGACCTCGTCGACTCCCGCCGTCACCTGGTCGGGATGTTCATGCCGCTGGCGATCCTGCTGATCCTCGCGATGTTCCTCAACCCCGCGATCCAGGCGATCGTCACCCTCGCGATGCTGGTCATGATGCTGTTCATGGTGGTCGAGGGCTACCTGATGGGCCGTCGGATCAACCGTCAGGTGCGCGAGCGCTACCCCGACAGCATCGACGGCGGGTTCAAGCTCGGCTGGTACGCCTTCGTGCGCGCCTCCCAGATCCGCAAGATGCGTGCCCCGCAGCCGAGGGTCTCCCCCGGCGACGCCGTCTGAGGCCGACCGACCTCGATCGCCGCACCGCGCTCAGCGGTGCGGCGATCGTCGTCTCACGGCCCGGCACCACACCCACCAAATGGCTTACCACCCAACGCGTCCTGCACGTGCAGCAGCCACCCGAGGACACCGACCCCGGGCGCGATGCAGATCGCGGCCCGATGCGGATTCGGTTCCGGCTCGCTGCTGCGACACCACTTCCACCGCACCTTCGGGCTCGCGCCCGCCGACTACCGCCGACGGTTCGGCGGACGCGGCGGCGTTGGTACCGTCTAGCGCGTGTCCTCCGCCGCCGCACCGACCCGCACCCTGGTGCTCGGCGGGGCCCGCTCCGGCAAGTCCGGACACGCGGAGGCCCTGATGCCCGACGCCGCGGTGCGCTACGTGGCGACCGCCCGAACCGACCCCCGCGACGACGACTGGACCGACCGGATCCGCGAGCACCGGCTCCGCCGACCCCCACACTGGAGCACGGTCGAGAGCGCGTCCGGGCCCGGCCTGGCCGCGGTCCTGCGCTCGGGCGACGGCCCCACCCTCGTCGACGACCTGGGCACGTGGCTCACCGCCGAGATGGACGCCGCGCAGGCCTGGGAGTTGCCGCGCGGGACCCTCGCGCCGCGTTGCGACGACCTGGTCGACGCGGTCGCGCGGTACCCGGGCAGACTCGTACTGGTCAGCCCCGAAGTCGGCCTCGGCGTGATTCCGGAGACCCGCTCGGGACGGTTGTTCCGCGACGAGATCGGCGCGCTCAACGGCCGCCTCGCGGCGGTCTGCGACGAGGTCCTGCTCGTGGTGGCGGGCCTGGCGCTCGAGCTCAAGTGACCGATGTCGACATCTTCTCCGAAAGGCCCACTGTGACAAGCGAACCCGACGTCACCTTTGACGCGATCACGCCTCCCGACGCCGCGGCCCGGGCCGCCGCGGACGAGCGCCAGACCCAGCTCACCAAGCCGGCCGGGTCGCTGGGTCGGCTCGAGACGCTCGGCGGCTGGGTGGCGGCCTGTCAGGGGCAGTGCCCGCCGCGACTGTTCGCCAGGCCCCGGGTCGTCGTGTTCGCCGGCGACCACGGCGTCGCGCGGCACGGGGTGTCCGCGTACCCGGCCGAGGTCACCGCGCAGATGGTGGCGAACTTCCTCGCCGGCGGAGCGGCGGTGAACGCGCTGGCCGCGACCACCGGCACGGGCGTGCGGGTCGCCGACATCGCGGTCGACGCGGACACCGACCCGACCGTCTCCACGCACAAGGTGCGGCGGTCGAGCGGGTCCATCGACCGCGAGGACGCGCTCACCGAGGACGAGGTGGCGCGGGCGATCGCAGCCGGTCGCGCCATCGCCGACGAGGAGGTCGACTCCGGGGCGGACCTGCTGATCGCCGGCGAGATGGGCATCGGCAACACCACCCCCGCGACCGTGCTGATCGCCACGCTCACCGACACCGAACCGGTCGCCGCAGTGGGCCGCGGAACAGGCGTCGACGACGCCGGCTGGGCCCGCAAGACCGCCGCGATCCGAGACGCGATGCGCCGGGTGCGCCCGGTCGTGGCGGACCCGGTCGCGCTGCTGCGGGTCGGCGGCGGCGCCGACCTGGCCGCTATGGCCGGGTTCCTGGCGCAGGCCGCGCTGCGCAGGACACCGGTGATCCTCGACGGCGTGGTGGTGACAGCCGCGGCGCTGGTCGCCGAGGGGCTCGCCCCGGGCGCCCGGGACTGGTGGGTCGCCGGGCACAAGTCCACCGAGCCCGCGCACGCGCTGGCGCTGCAACGGCTGCGCCTCGATCCGATCCTCGACCTCGGCATGCGACTGGGCGAGGGGTCGGGCGCGGTGATGGCGTTGCCCGTGCTGCAGGGCGCCGTGACCACGCTGGCGAACATGGCGACGTTCGCCGACGCCGGGGTCAGCACCGGCGAGGACGACGAGCCCGCCGCGACCCCGACCGCCGACTGACCGTGCGCACCGCGCTCGACGGCTCCCGGCTGGCGCTGTCCTGGCTGACCGTGCTGCCCGGCCTGCACCGCGCCGGCGGCCCGGCGATCGACCGCGCGGCCGGACGGCGCGCGATCGCCGCCACCCCGCTGGTCGGGCTGCTGTTCGGCGCGGTGGCCGCGGGTCTGCTGTGGCTGCTGCTCGGCGCGTCGCTCGATCCGGCGCTGGCCGGTCTGCTCGCCGTCGCGGCGCTGGCCCTGCTCAGCCGCGGCATGCACGTCGACGGCCTTGCGGACACCGTCGACGGCCTCGGCTGCTACGGCCCGCCCGAGCGCGCACTCGAGGTGATGCGCGGCGGTGGTGTCGGCCCGTTCGGCGTGGTCGCGCTCGTGGTCTGCATTGGTGCACAAGCGGTTTCGTTCGGAGCTCTCGCGACCGCGGGACAGTGGGTCACGGTCGCGGTCGCGGTGGCCGCCGGGCGGGTCGCGGTCGTGCTGGCGTGCCGACGCGGCGTGCCGGCGGCCTCCCCCACCGGGTTCGGCGCCCTGGTCGCCGACAGTCAGGGACGCTGGTCCTGTGCACTGTGGACGCTGGCGCTGGTGGCCGCGTCGATCTGGTCGGTGCCGGGCCGCTGGTGGCAGGGCCCGGTCGTGGTGGCCGTCGCGCTCGCGGTGACGGTCGCCGCGACCCGGCACTGCGTGCGCCGGTTCGGCGGCATCACCGGGGACGTGCTCGGGGCGGCGGTCGAAGTCGGTGTCACGATGGCCGTCGTGGGCCTACTGGTCGGAGCCTGAGGGACATTCGAGTAGTCGACTACTCGCGCCGGAATCCTGCCCACGCTCCTACCGTGGGGTACACCGGTGAAGGAGGCCGACATGACTCAGTGGTTGCGACTGGTGGAGCGTCGCCGCGGCCCGACGGGGGCCGTGAACCTCGCCGTGGAGGACTACGACACCAATCCGCAGTACTGCCGGCACGGAATCTGGATCGGGACCCGCACCGACTCGACGGAGACGGTCGAATTCTCCTGTCCCGCGGGCAGTCCCAGCAACGATTTCCCCGACGGCACGATCCTGCTCGCGGCGGAGTCCGCGGGATTGCTCTACCCCGACGTCGACTCGCACGGCCACGGAACCGAACCGCAGCCCGGCACGGTCCGCCCCGTCCTCACCTGTCCGGGGGTGACCTACACGGTCACCAGGTTCGACGACGAGTATCGGATCTCCTTCACCATCGCGGCGGGAACCGACCCCGTCGAGCTCGTCATCGGGGCCCTGCCCTCCGGGCGGGACTGCTCGGAGCTCGAACCGACCACGCTGCAGCTGGCGGGCTGCGTCTTCACGTGGTCGGACGACGACCTCTCCAAGGAACGGCGCTGCAAGGTCATTCGGGGACGCCTGTACACGCGGTACCCGCTCTTCGGGCGGCCGACGCCACCGGAACCCGTCGAGCACTGGTTGGACAGCCTGCGGGGTGACGACGTCCGCACGGTCCGACGGCTGGTCGAGTTGCTCGGGCGCGACGACGTCGACGCCACCCTGCGCGACGCGTCGATGTCCCAACTCGTCGGCATGTACATGACGACTCGCGCCCCCGCTCGCGAGCCCGTGGCCGCCCCGGAGCGGGCCACCGCGTCCCCCTGACCGACCCCGGAAACGACTGTGGCCCACGACCGTCCGGGTCGTGGGCCACACTCGGGTCGTAGGCCGCAGTCGAGGCGCCGGTCAGGCCAGCGTGCTCATCCAGCCGTGGGTGTCGGCGAAGGTACCGCGCTGGATCCCGGTGAGGGTGTCGCGCAGCGCCATGGTCACCGCGCCGGGCTCGCCGCCACCGATGCTGAACTCGCCGGTGGCGGACTTGACCCGGCCGACGGGCGTGATCACGGCGGCGGTGCCGCACGCGAAGACCTCGGTGATCTCACCGGAGGCGGCCTTCTCGCGCCACTCGTCGGTGCTGATCTTGCGCTCGTCGACCGCGAAGCCGGCGTCGGCGGCGAGCGTCAGCAGGGAGTCGCGGGTGATGCCGGGCAGCAGCGAGCCGGACAGCTCGGGGGTGACCAGCTTCGCGTCGGGGCCGGAGCCGAAGACGAAGAACAGGTTCATCCCGCCCATCTCCTCGACGTACTTGCGCTCGATCGCGTCCAGCCACACCACCTGGTCGCAGCCCTCGTCGGCGGCCTGCGCCTGCGCGACCAGCGAGGCGGCGTAGTTGCCCGCGAACTTCGCCGCGCCGGTGCCGCCCGGGGCGGCCCGCACGTACTCGGTGGAGAGCCACACGCTGACCGGCTTGACGCCCTTCGGGAAGTAGGCACCCGCGGGCGAGGCGATCAGCAGGTAGCGGTACGAGTTCGCCGGGCGCACGCCGAGGCCCACCTCGGTGGCGATCATGAACGGGCGGAGGTACAGCGCGTCCTCGCCGCCCGCGGCGGGCACCCAGTCCTTGTCCACCGCGAGCAGCTCGGTGACCGAGCGCAGGAACAACTCCTCGGGCAGCTCGGGCATCTCCAGCCGGCGCGCCGAGGTACGCAGCCGCTCGGCGTTGGAGCCGACCCGGAAGGAGGAGATCGTGCCGTCCTGCTGCCGGTACGCCTTGAGACCCTCGAAGATCGCCTGCCCGTAGTGCAGGACCATGGACGCCGGGTCGAGGGAGAGCGGACCGTACGGCTGCACGGTGGCGTCGTGCCAGCCCACTCCCTCGGTGTAGTCGATCGTCACCATGTGATCGGTGAAGTACTTCCCGAATCCCGGCGACGCCAGCACCTGCGCGCGCTCCGCCTCGGAGGCGGGCGAGGGATGCGGGACACGCGTGAATTCGAGGACACCAGTCATGTCGCGATCCTATCGAACGCGTCGCGCCCGACTGTTCGCCACCGCTCCCTTGCGGGCACCGCTCACCTTCGTGTACCGACGGCCGAGCCCGGGTCGCGGCTACTTGGTGTGCAGCGGCACGAACGGCGGCGCGAGCACCTCGCACCGCAGCGCGCGCCCGCGCACGTCCACCTCGACCCGGTCGCCGGCGCCGATTCCCGAGTCGGAGTCGATCAGGGCCAGTGCGATGCCGACCTTGAGGGTCGGCGAGAAGGTGCCCGAGGTGGTCTCACCGACCGGCGCCCCGTCACGCAGGACCGACAGGCCCTGCCGCAGGACGCCGCGGTCGAGCGCCTTGACGCCCCACATCTTGCGCGCGGGGCCGGCCTCCTTCTCCGCGAGCAGCGCCTCGCGGCCCCAGAACTGCGGCTTCTTCCACCCGATCGCCCACCCGCACCGCGCCTGCAGCGGCGAGATCTCGGTCGACAGCTCGTGGCCGTGCAGCGGGTAACCGGCCTCGGTGCGGAGGGTGTCGCGGGCACCGAGCCCGGCGACCTCGCCACCGGCGGCCCGGACCGCGGTCACCAGCGCCCTGAACACCGCCTCGGCGCCGTCCCACGTGGGCAGCAACTCGTAGCCGTGCTCGCCGGTGTACCCGGTCCGGCACACCCGAACCGGCTGTCCGTCGACTGTCGCGTCGGCGAACGCCATGTAGTCCATGTCCGACGGAAGGCCAAGCGCGGCAAGAATTTCCGCGGACTTCGGGCCCTGGACGGCGAGCACCGCGAAGTCGCGGTGCTGATCGGTCACAGCCACCCCGGCCGGCGCCTCGGCGGCGAGCTTCGCGACCACGGCGGCGGTGTTCGCGGCGTTGGGGACGAGGAACACCTCGTCGTCGGAGACGTAGTAGGCGATCAGGTCGTCCACCACGCCGCCGGACTCGGTGGCGCACAGCGTGTACTGCGCCTGGCCGGGACCGATCTTGCCGAGATCGTTTGTCAGCGAAGCATTCACGAACTCCGCGGCCCCGGGGCCCGCCACCAGCGCCTTGCCGAGATGGCTGACGTCGAACACGCCGGCCGCCTCGCGGACCGCGGTGTGCTCGGCCACCACGCCGGCGTACGACACCGGCATCTGCCAGCCGCCGAACGGGGCGAAGGTCGCGCCGAGTTCGGTGTGCACGGCGTGGAGGGGTCCCTGCTGGAGTTCCGCATCGCTCATGGGGCACCACGCTAGTCGACGCCGAACACGGTCGGCGCATCCGAACCGCACGGTCGGCCCACCGGGGACGGTGCCGCACCCGCCCGTGCGCGTCCCGCGGGGCGCACGGGCACCGAACTACAGTTGCGGGCAACCGATCACCGACATCTCAGGAGTATCCAGTGAGCCCTGCCAAGACCGATTCGCCGCTCGGCCCCGAGCTCGCCCTCGCGGGCGCGATCGCCAAGCGCGTCGACGTTCTCGTCATCGGCCTGACCACCGGTCCCGACGGGCCCGAGGCCTCGGTCGGGGAGGTGCTCGACGACGCGACCGCCGAGGCGGTGCTCGCCGGTCTCGTCGCGGTCGGCGCGACCGGCAAGGCCGAGGAGATCACCCGGATTCCAGCCCCCGCGGGCATGACGGTGTCGAGCGTGCTCGCCGTCGGTCTGGGCGCTCCGGACGCCGTCGACGCGGAGCAGGTGCGCGCGTCGGCCGGGGCGGCGGCCCGCGCCCTCGCCGGGACCGCCGTGGCCGCGACCACGCTGTCGACTCTCGACCTGGGCGCGGCCGCGGAGGGCTTCTACCTCGGCGCGTACACGTTCACCGAGTTCAAGGCGAAGTCCGCGCCGGGCGCGGCCGGCAGGCCGCTCGGCAGGGTCGAGTTGCTGGTCGCGGCGCCGCGCACCGCCGCCGCGAAGAACGAACTGGCCCGATCGGCCGCGATCGCCGAGGCCGTCGCCGTCGCACGCGAGTTCGTCAACACCCCGCCGAGCCACCTCTACCCCGAGGAGTTCGCCGCCCGCGCCAAGGCGCTCGGCGTCGCCGCCGGCCTCAAGGTCCAGGTGCTCGACGAGAAGGCGCTCGACAAGGGCGGCTACGGCGGCATCCTCGGCGTCGGCAAGGGCTCGTCGCGTCAGCCTCGCCTGGTCCGGATGACCTACGCGGGCGCCGGACGCAGCGCCACGAAGGTCGCACTCGTCGGCAAGGGCATCACGTTCGACACCGGCGGCATCTCGATCAAGCCCGCCGCGGGCATGGAGAACATGACCTCCGACATGGGCGGCGCCGCGGCCGTCATCGCGACGGTCGTGCTCGCGGCCAAGCTCGGCCTGAAGGTCGCCGTCGACGCGTACGCGCCGATGGCCGAGAACATGCCCTCGTCCACCGCCCAGCGTCCCGGTGACGTGCTCACCCAGTACGGCGGCACCACCGTCGAGGTGATCAACACCGATGCCGAGGGCCGGCTCGTCCTCGCCGACGCCATCGTCAAGGCCTGCGAACAGAAGCCCGACTACCTGATCGACACCGCCACCCTCACCGGCGCGCAGATGGTCGCGCTCGGCAACCGCACGCCCGGCGTGATGGGCACCGACGAGTTCCGCGACCGGGTCGCCCGCATCTCGCAGGAGATCGGCGAGAACGCGTGGCCGATGCCGCTGCCTGCCGAGCTGCGCGCGGACCTGAACTCGAAGGTCGCGGACCTGGCGAACGTGACCCCGCACCGGTGGGGCGGCATGCTCGCGGCCGCCATCTTCCTGAAGGAGTTCGTCGCCGAGGGCGTCCAGTGGGCCCACATCGACGTCGCCGGGCCGTCCTACAACACCGGCGGTCCGTTCGGCTACACCGGCAAGGGCGGCACCGGCGTCCCGGTCCGCACGATGATCAGCGTGCTCGAGGACATCGCCGCCAACGGCTAGGCGCGCCCGCGCCCGTGAGTGCTTCTGGCCCGCCCAGGCGCCGGAAGCACTCACGGGCAGCGGAGCTGCCTATGCTTCGCGGGCGCGGTTGCGCAGGATCTTCTGCCGGGCGTCGTGGTCCCGCATGCGCTGCGGATAGCCGGTCTTGCGGACGTCGTAGACCGGAATGCTCAGGTCTTCGCCGAGCTTCCTGGCCCCCCGCTCGCCGCCCACCGCGCGGCGGGTCCATTCGCCGTCGTTCGCGACCAGCACCACCGTCATGGGCGTCACCGTGGTCTGCGGCTCGACGTACGCCTCGACACCGACGTGGGAGTGCACCCAGTTCGCCAGGTACCGGGCGTCCACGTCGGACCGGCCGCGGTGCCGTTCGCCGCGGCCAGCCTTCGAGAAAAGGTCGAGCAGTCCCACGTCGCGCCTCCTCACCCGGGGTCGATGTCCGTTTTTCGGATCTCAGTTTCGAGTTTGCCAGCCGTTGCTGTGAGGGGAATGAGGATCCTGTGACCAGCCCCTCATCGGACCCCCCGAAGTGAACAATGGAAAGATGAGCTGGCATCGCCGCGAGCCGACCCGGTCGTGTGTCACCTGACCGCATCGCGCCCCGTGACACCTGCACTACTGCACAATGAATTTCGACCACAAGTCGACAAACTCAACAACCCGAACACAACTGTCGAGGAGTCAAAAGCATGGCCTTCTCCGTCCAGATGCCGGCTCTCGGTGAGAGCGTCACCGAGGGAACTGTCACCAGGTGGCTCAAGCAGGAGGGCGACACGGTCGCGGTAGACGAGCCGTTGCTCGAGGTCTCCACCGACAAGGTCGACACGGAGATCCCGTCCCCCGCAGCCGGCATCCTGACCAAGATCGTGGCCCAGGAGGACGACACCGTCGAGATCGGCGGAGAGCTCGGCATCATCGGATCCGCTGACGAGGCGCCCGCCGCCGCCCCGGCTCCCGCCGCCGCCCCGGCACCCGCCGCCCCGCCGCCCGCCGCGCCCGTGGCTGCGCCAGCTGCCGCCGCACCGGCA
>NZ_JBHXVP010000006.1:157047-320305 GCF_042672245.1 Rhodococcus sp. NPDC127527 | reverse complement strand
GCCCGTGGCTGCGCCCGCTGCCGCCGCACCGGCACCCGCTGCCGCCGCGGCACCCGCCGCCGGCACCTCGGTCACGATGCCCGAGCTCGGCGAGTCCGTCACCGAGGGCACCGTCACCCGCTGGCTCAAGGCGGTCGGCGACGAGGTCGCGGTAGACGAGCCGCTGCTCGAGGTCTCCACCGACAAGGTCGACACGGAGATCCCGTCCCCCGTCGCCGGCATCCTGCTCGAGATCAGCGCGCAGGAGGACGACACCGTCGACGTCGGCGGTCAGCTTGCCGTGATCGGTTCGGGCGCGCCGGCTGCCGCCGCACCGGCCCCGGCACCCGCGCCGGCCCCTGCACCCGCGCCCGCACCGGCACCCGTGCCTGCACCCGCGCCTGCGCCTGCGGCCGTGACCCCGCCGCCCGCTCCGGCACCCGCCGCTCCGGCCCCGGCAGCTCCCGCTCCGGCTCCGTCGGCCGGTGGCGACACCGGCGCGTACGTGACCCCGCTCGTCCGCAAGCTGGCCGGCGAGAACAACGTCGACCTGGCGACCGTCACCGGCACCGGTGTCGGCGGCCGCATCCGCAAGCAGGACGTGCTCGCCGCCGCAGAGGCCAAGAAGGCACCGGCCGCCACCCCCGCGGCCGCGGCACCGGCGGCCCCCGCCGCGGTCCCCGCCGCCGGCGTGCGGCCGGAGCTCGCGAACCTGCGCGGCACCACCCAGAAGGTCAACCGCATCCGCCAGATCACCGCGGTCAAGACCCGGGAGTCGCTGCAGACCACCGCGCAGCTGACCCAGACCTTCGAGGTCGACGTCACCAAGATCGCCGCCCTCCGCGCCCAGGCCAAGGCCGGGTTCGCCGAGCGCGAGGGCGTGAACCTGACCTTCCTGCCGTTCTTCGCGAAGGCCGTCGTCGAGGCGCTCGGAACCCACCCGAACGTCAACGCGAGCTACAACGAGGACGCCAAGGAGATCACGTACCACGCGGCCGAGCACCTGGGCATCGCCGTGGACACCGAGCAGGGTCTGCTCTCCCCGGTGATCCACAACGCGGGCGACCTGTCGCTGGCCGGCCTGGCCCGCGCGATCGCGGACATCGCCAAGCGCGCCCGCTCCGGCGGACTCAAGCCCGACGAGCTGTCCGGCGGCACGTTCACGATCACCAACATCGGCAGCCAGGGCGCCCTGTTCGACACCCCGATCCTGGTGCCGCCGCAGGCCGCGATGCTCGGTACGGGCGCAATCGTCAAGCGCCCCATGGTGATCACCGACGAGAACGGCAACGAGTCCATCGGCGTCCGCTCGATGTGCTACCTGCCGCTCACCTACGATCACCGCCTGATCGACGGCGCCGACGCGGGTCGGTTCCTCACCACGATCAAGCAGCGGCTCGAGGAAGCGGCCTTCGAGGCCGATCTCGGGCTGTAGGTCACAGCACGTCCCTCGGGGGCACCATCGGTCACGATGGTGCCCCCGAGGCGTTTCGCCCGGGGATCGACCGAGGAGGCAGCACGATCATGCGAGTGACGGTCGCCGGTTCGTCCGGCCTGATCGGGACGGCCCTCGTCGCCTCGTTGCGCGCCGACGGCCACGAGGTGCGGCGGCTGGTGCGCAGACCCGCCGCGGCCCCCGACGAGTTCACGTGGTCGCCGCCGGACGACGAGATCGATCTGCGCGCGCTCGCCGACGCGGACGCGGTGGTCAACCTGTGCGGGGCGGGGATCGGCGACCGGCGCTGGTCCGGCCCGTACAAGCAGACACTGCGTACCAGCCGGATCGACACCTCCCGCGTCGTCGCCGACGCCGTCGCGCGGTCCGGGGTGCCGACGCTGGTCAACGCGAGCGCCGTCGGCATCTACGGCGACACCGGAGACCGCGCGGTCGACGAGTCGAGCCCGACCGGCACCGGATTCCTCGCCGACCTCTGCCGGGACTGGGAGCGGGCCGCCGAGCCGGCGTCCGCCGCGGGCGTCCGCACCGTGCTGCTCCGCAGCGGGACCGTGGTGTCGCCGCACGGCGGGCTGCTGGGCAGGCTGCGCCCGCTGTTCGGGGTGGGTCTGGGCGGACGCCTCGGCAGCGGCAGGCAGTACCTGTCCTGGATCTCGCTCGAGGACGAGCTCGAGGCGATCAAGTTCGTGCTGCGCACCCAGACTGTGAACGGTCCGGTCAACTCGACGGGACCGTCGCCCGTCACCAACGCCGCGTTCACCGCGGATCTCGGGCGCGCGCTGCACCGCCCGACGCCGTGGATCGTCCCCCGATTCGCCGTCCGCGCCCTGGTCGGCGAGTTCGCGGACGCGGCGGTGCTGACGGGTCAACGGGTGCTGCCGACGGTGCTGGAGGAGGCGGGATTCGTCTTCCGCCACAACACCTTAGGCGAGGCGCTCGACGCCGCCCTGTCGCGGTGACCGCGCCCCGCACGACGCCTGCCGGAGGCGGGCGTAACGTGTCCGGAATGAGCAGCACCATCTCCTCGATCCGACTCTCCACCGACCCGCTCGACGTGCGGCAGCTCGGCCGGGTCGACTACCTCGAGGCCTGGGACCTGCAGCGTGGCCTCGCCGACGAGCGCGCCGCCGACCGCGGTCGCGACACCCTGCTGCTGCTCGAGCACCCGTCCGTCTACACGGCGGGCCGCCGCACCGCGCCCGAGGACCGGCCGGCCGACGGCACCCCCGTCATCGACGTGGACCGCGGCGGCAAGATCACCTGGCACGGTCCCGGCCAGCTGGTGGGCTACCCGATCGTCCGGCTCGCCGAACCGGTCGACGTGGTCAAGTACGTGCGCCGCATCGAGGAGGCGCTGATCACCGTCTGCACCGACCTCGGCGTCGAGTGCGGCCGGGTGGACGGCCGTTCGGGCGTCTGGCTGCCCGCCTCGCTCACCGACGGGACCTGGCTGCCCGAACGCAAGATCGCGGCGATCGGCGTGCGCGTGCAGCGCGGTGTCGCGTTGCACGGCTTCGCGCTCAACTGCGACGCGATGCTCGACGCCTTCGACGACATCATCCCGTGCGGCATCACCGACGCCGGCGTCACCTCGCTGACCCGCGAGCTGGGCCGCGAGGTCACCGTCGCGGAGGTCACCCCGGCCGTCGTCACCGCCGTCAGCGCCGCCTTCGACGGCTCGCTGCCCGTCACCGCGCACGACATCGAACGGATCACCTTCGACGCCGCCGCCGCGGCCACCCGGCCGGTGTCCACTCCGGACTTCACCACGCACCGGTTCGGCTGACGGCCCGCCGGGAACCGGCGTTTCGGGCGACCTTCCGGGGCAAACCCCGACGAAACCTGCCGCGGCTCCGGGCGTAGCATCGAACGCGTGACTGTGGCCCCAGAAGGACGCAAACTGCTCCGCATCGAGACCCGAAACGCGGAAACCCCGATCGAACGCAAGCCCAACTGGATAAAGACCCGCGCGAAGATGGGCCCGGAGTACACCGAGCTCAAGTCGCTGGTCCGCAGCGAGGGCCTGCACACGGTGTGCGAGGAAGCCGGCTGCCCCAACATCTACGAGTGCTGGGAAGACCGCGAGGCCACCTTCCTGATCGGCGGCGAGCAGTGCACGCGGCGCTGCGACTTCTGCCAGATCGACACCGGCAAGCCCGCCGCCCTGGACCGGGACGAGCCCCGCCGGGTCGCCGAGTCCGTGCAGTCGATGGGCCTGCGCTACTCGACCATCACCGGCGTCGCCCGCGACGACCTGCCCGACGGCGGGGCCTGGCTGTACGCGGAGACGGTCCGCCAGATCCACGAGATGAACCCGGGTACCGGCGTCGAGAACCTGATCCCCGACTTCAACGGCAAGCCCGAGTTGCTGGCCGAGGTGTTCGAGTCCCGCCCCGAGGTGCTCGCCCACAACGTCGAGACGGTCCCGCGCATCTTCAAGCGCATCCGGCCGGCGTTCCGGTACGAGCGCTCGCTCGGCGTCATCACCGCCGCCCGCGACTTCGGCCTGGTCACCAAGTCGAACCTGATCCTCGGCATGGGCGAGACCCCCGAGGAGATCCAGCAGGCGCTGGTCGACCTGCACGAGGCCGGCTGCGACATCGTCACCATCACCCAGTACCTGCGGCCGTCGCCGCGGCACCATCCCGTCGAGCGCTGGGTCAAGCCCGAGGAGTTCGTCGAGCACTCCGAGTTCGCCACCGAACTCGGCTTCGCGGGGGTCATGGCCGGGCCGCTGGTCCGCTCCTCCTACCGGGCCGGGCGGCTGTACGCGCAGGCGATGGCCCACCACGGCCGAGCACTGCCGGAGGGCCAGGCACACCTCGCCGCGGAGGGCAGCGCCTCCCAGGAGGCCAGTTCGCTGATGGCGCGCCTGGCCGGCGCCTGACCGCGAGCACCGGTCGGGTGCGGTTCGCGTGCGGTGCGGGACGTATCCTGTGAGGTATGGCGAACGGCAAGGGCAAGGAATCCAACGAGGCGAAGGCCGCGGCGAAAGCCGCGCGCAGGCAGGCATCGAAGGAGCGGCGTAGCCAGCTCTGGCAGGCCTTCCAGATGCAGCGCAAGGAAGACAAGCTGCTGCTGCCGTTGATGATCGGCGCGGTGGTCGGCCTCGCGGTGGTGTTCTTCCTCGTCGGCCTCGTCTTCGGGATCGAGTGGTTCCTGCTTCCGGTCGGCATCCTGCTCGGTGTGCTGGCGGCGTTCATCATCTTCGGTCGCCGGGTGCAGAAGACCGTCTACGGCAAGGCCGACGGTCAGGCCGGCGCCGCGGCATGGGCGCTGGACAACCTGCAGGGCAGCTGGCGGGTGACCAACGCGATCGCGGGTACCACCCAACTCGACGCGGTGCACCGGGTGATCGGCCGGCCCGGCGTGATCCTGGTCGCCGAGGGCGCGCCGCAGCGCGTGAAGTCCCTTCTGGCGCAGGAGAAGAAGAAGACCGCACGCCTCGTCGGCGACACCCCGATCTACGACATCGTCGTCGGCAACGAGGAGGGGCAGATCCCGCTCTCGCAGCTGCAGAAGTACATGTCGAAGCTGCCGAAGAACATCGACACCAAGCGGATGGACACCATCGAGTCACGCCTGGCCGCGCTCGGCACCCGCGGTGGCCCGGCGATGCCGAAGGGGCCGATCCCCGGTGGCGCGAAGATGAAGGGCGTGCAGCGCACCATGCGTCGCCGCTAGGAGAACGACCCGCGAACAGCAGGGACCCCGGGGCGCGCTGTCGTCACGGCACGAGAGCCGTGCGTGTTCTCGGCACAGGTCCGCGCACAACGCTCACGACCCGCCGCTGCCCGAGGTGAGAATCCGAGGGACGGGGTCGTGAGCGTTGTGCGCATCGGGTGAGTCGACTGCGCAACGGCCGAGAACACGCTCGAGCGCGCAGCGCCTCAGCGGGAGCGGATCAGCATGGTGCCGGTGGCCCGGTCGTGCATGCCGCGGCCGTCGTGGTCGGTGATCAGCGCGGGCACCACGAACACCAGCAGCACCTGCCGGACCAGCGCCCGGACGAATCCCACCGGGACGGGGCGGTCGACGCGGGCCACGCCGATACCGACCGCGAACTGGCCGGGCGTGAACGCGAACAGCGACACCGCCCCGACGCCGACCACGAACCACACGATGAGGGCGACGGTGTTGATCAGCCCGCCGGTCCAGTCGCCGCGGACGAGCAGCGAGGCCACACCCACGCCGATCGCCCAGTCGATCGCGAGCGCCAGCACGCGACGTCCGGTGCCTGCGGCCGCACCGGGGCCGGACTCGGGCAGTCCGAGCTTCTCGCCGCGGTACCGACCCACCTCCTGCTCCTTCGGCAGAGCCGCCGTCGGGCCGGAGAGCCAGGATCCAGTCATACGCGCCATGGGTCCAGGATAGGCGCGAACGCACGTGCTCACGGCCACGGCCTCCCCGGTGTGACGTACGTCGTTTTCCAAGACGTGTAACACTGACGAAACACAGCCTTGATTGTTGGGCAACACCGAGTCCATACCGTCGCCTCGACGAAACCCGCCGCAATCACTACTGGCTGGGACCCAACTGAAGGAGCACAAGCGTGGCGTTCAGCACGGCCGACGAGGTCATCAAGTACATCGCCGACGAAAAAGTCGAGTACGTGGACATCCGGTTCAGTGACCTGCCCGGCGTCCAGCAGCACTTCTCGATCCCGGCCTCCGCGTTCAACAAGGACGTCTTCGAGGACGGCCTCGCGTTCGACGGTTCGTCGGTCCGCGGCTTCCAGTCGATCCACGAGTCCGACATGATGCTCCTGCCGGACGTCTCGACCGCGCGCATCGACCCCTTCCGGCACGCCCGCACGCTGAACATGGACTTCTTCGTCCACGACCCGTTCACCCGCGAGTCCTACAGCCGTGACCCCCGCAACGTCGCCCGCAAGGCGGAGGAGTACCTGGTCAGCACCGGCATCGCCGACACCGCGTACTTCGGCGCCGAGGCCGAGTTCTACATCTTCGACTCGGTCCGCTACGACTCCGGCATGAACGGCGCCTTCTACGAGCTGGACTCGATCTCCGGCTCCTGGAACACCGGCAACGAGGTCAACGCCGACGGCAGCCCGAACCTCGGCTACAAGGTCCGCCCGAAGGGTGGCTACTTCCCCGTCGCCCCGTACGACCACTACGTCGACCTGCGCGACGAGATCTCCACCAACCTGACCAACGCGGGCTTCGAGCTCGAGCGCGGCCACCACGAGGTCGGCACCGGCGGCCAGCAGGAGATCAACTACAAGTTCAACACCCTGCTCGCGGCGGCCGACGACCTGCAGCTGTTCAAGTACATTGTCAAGAACACCTGCTGGCAGAACGGCAAGTCCGCCACCTTCATGCCGAAGCCGCTCTTCGGCGACAACGGCTCGGGCATGCACGTGCACCAGTCGCTGTGGAAGGACGGCAAGCCGCTCTTCCACGACGAGTCCGGCTACGCCGGCCTGTCCGACCTCGCCCGCTGGTACATCGGCGGCATCCTGCACCACGCCCCGTCGCTGCTGGCGTTCACCAACCCGACGATCAACTCGTACCACCGCCTGGTGCCGGGCTACGAGGCCCCCATCAACCTGGTGTACAGCCAGCGCAACCGCTCGGCGGCCGTGCGCATCCCGATCACCGGCAACAACCCGAAGGCCAAGCGCCTCGAGTTCCGCGCGCCGGACTCCTCGGGCAACCCGTACCTGAACTTCGCCGCGCAGATGATGGCCGGCCTGGACGGCATCAAGAACAAGATCGAGCCGATGGCGCCGGTCGACAAGGACCTCTACGAGCTCCCGCCGGAGGAGGCCCGCAACATCCCGCAGGCCCCCACCAGCCTGAACGCGGTCATCGACCGGCTCGAGCAGGATCACGACTACCTCACCGAGGGCGGCGTCTTCACCACCGACCTCATCGAGACCTGGATCTCGATCAAGCGCGAGCAGGAGATCGCCCCGGTCAACCTGCGTCCGCACCCGTACGAGTTCCAGCTGTACTACGACGTGTAAGTCATGATGCACAGCTGAACCTCAGCTGACCACAACGGCGCCCCAACCCTTCGGTTGGGGCGCCGTTGTCTGTTCCAAACCCGACACGCCGCGTTCGCCGTTCTTTTGCGCGAACACCGATCTGCGAGCAGTGTGATGTCCGAGGGTTGCGCGAACGGGGAGGTGACGCCGGTGGACTTCCAGGCTTGGTGGAATTTCGTGTCCGCGCGCCGCAGCCAGCTGGTCACCGACTCCTATCTCCACGTGAGCGCGGTCGTGCAGTCGATCGTGATCGCGACGATCATCGCCGTCGGCATCGGGATACTCGTCTACCGCAGTCCGATCGGCTCCGCCGTCGCCACCGGGCTGGCCAGCACCATCCTCACGGTGCCCTCGTTCGCCCTGTTGGGCCTGCTCATCCCGATTCTCGGCCTCGGCGTCCGCCCGACCGTCACCGCGCTGGTGCTCTACGGCCTGCTGCCGATCATCCGCAACACCATCATCGGCCTTGCCGCGGTGGACCCGGCCATCACCGACGCCGCGCGTGGGGTCGGGATGAACCGCCTTCGCGTGCTCGGACGGATCGAGATGCCGCTGGCCTGGCCGTCCATCCTGGCCGGCATGCGGGTCAGCACCCAGATGCTGATGGGGATCCTGGCGATCGCCGCCTACGCCAAGGGCCCCGGCCTGGGCAACCTGATCTTCTCCGGCCTGTCGCGGGTGGGCAGCCCGACCGCGGTGCCGCAGGCGCTGACCGGCACCGTGCTCATCGTCATCCTGGCCCTGATCCTGGACGCGCTCTTCGTCCTGCTCGGCCGGCTCACCACGTCGAGGGGAATCCGTTGACCGACACCGCATCCCGCGAGGGCACCGCCTCCCCCGACGGCTCCGGGCCCGACGGCCACGTGCACGGTGTGGAGATCGTGCTCGAGGACGTGGTCAAGCGCTACCCCGGCCAGGAGGCGGCGGCCGTCGACGGGGTCTCGATGACCATCCCGGCCGGCGAGACGGTGGTGTTCGTCGGGCCGTCGGGCTGCGGCAAGACCACCACGATGCGAATGATCAACCGGCTCATCGAACCCACCTCGGGAAAGATCACGATCGGCGGCCGGGACGCGCTCTCGATCGATCCCGACCACCTGCGCCGCGGGATCGGCTACTCCATCCAGCAGGCGGGTCTGTTCCCGCATCTCACGGTCGCCAAGAACGTCGCGACCGTGCCCGGCCTGATCGGGTGGGACCGCAAGCACATCGCCGAGCGCACCGACGAGATGCTCGATCTGGTCGGCCTCGACCCAGACACCTACCGGGACCGGTACCCCCGGCAGCTGTCCGGCGGCCAGCAGCAGCGGGTCGGGGTGGCCCGGGCGCTCGCGGCGGATCCGCCGGTACTGCTGATGGACGAGCCGTTCGGTGCCGTCGACCCGATCACCCGCGGACTGCTCCAGGACGAGCTGATGCGACTGCAGTCCGAACTCGGCAAGACGATCGTGTTCGTCACCCACGACTTCAACGAGGCCGTCAAGCTCGGTGACCGAATTGCCGTGCTGGGCAGCCAGTCTCACATCATGCAGTACGACACCCCGGAGGCGATCCTGGCGAATCCCGCCAACGACATGGTCGCCGGGTTCGTCGGGGCCGACGCCTCCCTCAAGCAGTTGACCCTCAGCCGGGTCCGGGACGTTCGCCTGCTGCAGTGCCCGACCGCGCACGAGGACGGATCCGTCGACGAGTTCCGGCGCGCGCTGCTCGCTCGCAAACGGCATTGGGGCCTGATCCTGGACCGCCGCGACCGCCCGGTCCGGTGGGTCTCCCCCGCGCACCTGGCGAGCGCGACCTCGTTGCGCGACGTCGGCGATCCGGTCGGCGAGATCGTGTCCGTGCAGTCGACGCTGCAGGACGCGCTCGAGGCCCTGCTCGTCGAGTCCAGCGCCTCCACCGTCGTGACGGGCCTGCGCGGCGAGTACGCCGGACTGATCACCATCGACACCCTGGTCGACGAGCTCCGCGACCTGCGCGAGGAGCACGCGCACGACCACGACGAGGTGGGCGGCGACGCCGTGGAACCACCCGGCCGTCACCGGGCGCCCGAGGACACCGAGCCGTGACCGCAGGCATCGACACCAGTTCCACCGGGCGCGCGGACCGGGTGCGCCTGCTCGCCCAGCCTGCGCTGGTGCTGATCCTCGTCGGCGGGGTGCTGGGCTGGGCGTTCACCCGTGACCTCACCGCCACCCAGCAGGCCAGCATCAGCGTGTCCAACCTCGCCCACCTGACCTGGCAGCACGTGCTCATCACCGTCGCCGTGGTGGTGATCGTGCTGGTGCTGTCGGTGCCGCTGGGGACGCTGCTGACCCGCCCCGGGTGGACCCGGCTCGCGCCGCTGTTCGTGGGGATCGCGAACATCGGCGCCGCGGCCCCCGCGATCGGTCTGCTGGTGCTGTTCTACCTCGCCACCCGCACCACCGGGTTCTGGGTCGGAGTGCTGCCGATCGCCTTCTACTCACTGCTTCCGGTGCTGCGCAACACGATTCTGGGATACCAGGAGGTCGATCGCACGCTGATCGACGCGGGCCGGGGCCAGGGCATGTCGGCGATGACGGTGCTGCGCCGAGTGGAATTCCCGATGGCGGTGCCGTACATCCTCGCCGGCCTGCGCACCTCCCTCGTGCTCGCGGTCGGCACGGCCACCCTGTGCTTCCTGGTCAGCGCGGGCGGTCTCGGGATCCTGATCGACACCGGATACAAGTTGCGCGACAACGTGACCCTGGTGGTGGGCGCCGTCCTCGCGGTCTCGCTCGCGCTGCTGGTCGACTGGCTCGGCGCGCTGGCCGAGACCTACCTCGGCCCGAAGGGGCTGCGTTGACATGGCCGGACGACGAAAGATCCTGTGGCGCAAGGTCGCGGCATTCGCGATGGCCGCGGCGACGGCCGCTGCCCTAGCCTCGTGCGGCCTCGAGTCCGGCGGCGCGCTGCCGCTGAAGGTGGGGCCGGGCAGCATCACGCCGGTCGAGGGGCTCGAGGGGGTGCCGATCACGGTGGGCTCCAAGGACTTCACCGAGCAGATCATCCTCGGCTACATCATCGAGTTCGCCCTGTCCGCCGCGGGCGCGGACGTCCGCGACCTCACCAACATCCAGGGGTCCAACAGCACCCGGGACGCCCAGATGCACGGCCAGATCGACGTCACCTACGAGTACACGGGCACCGGGTGGATCAACTACCTCGGCCACGAACACCCGATTCCCGACCCGACCGCCCAGTTCGAGGCGGTGCGCGACGAGGACCTCGCACGCAACGGCATGGTGTGGACCGATCCGGCGCCGATGAACAACACCTACGCGCTCGCGACCAACCGGGCCACCGCCGAGGCCACCGGGGTGCGGACCCTCTCGGACTATGCCGCGCTGGTCAACCGCGACCCGGCCGCGGCGGCCACCTGCGTGGAGACGGAGTTCAACGTCCGCCAGGACGGCTATCCCGGCATGGCGGCGGCCTACGGTTTCGATCCGGCCAGGGCGCAGAAGCAGATTCTGCAGACCGGCATCATCTACCAGGCCACCGCGGACGGCACCCAGTGCAAGTTCGGAGAGGTCTTCACCACCGACGGCCGGATCATCGCACTGGACCTGGTCCTGCTCGACGACGACCGGTCGTTCTTCCCGAAGTACAACCCGGCGCTGATCATGCGTGAGTCCTTCGCCAAGGACCACCCGGAGGTCGCGCAGGTGATGGCGCCGATCTCGGCGGCGCTGACCAACCAGGAGATCACCGAGTTGAACCGCCGGGTCGACGTGGAGGGGCTCGAGCCCGCCGACGTGGCCAGGCAGTGGCTGGTGGACAAGGGTTTCGTCACCGCCGTGGACTGACCCGACTCCTCGTCGGAGCCGCCGTCAGGACTCCTCGGGCGGAGCCTCGGGCCGTGGTCAGTTCGAACTCAGTACCGGCGCGCGGCGAAGAACGGCATCGAGTCCAGCGGTGCCCGCTTGACCGGCTGGCCCTCCGTCGGCGCGTGCACGACCATGCCGCCGCCCGCGTACAGCCCGACGTGTTCGGCGCCGTAGAAGAACACCGCGTCACCGGGCTGCAGGTCCGCCTTCGAAACCGGCGAGCCCCCGTTGACCTGGTCGTACGTGACGCGCGGGAGGGAGACCCCGGCCTGCCGGTACGCCCACTGGACGAGCCCCGAGCAGTCGAACGCGTTCGGGCCGGTGGCGCCCCAGACGTAGGGCGCACCGAGCTTGGTCTGAGCGGCGTCGAGCGCCCGCTGCCCGTGGGACGCGACGATCGGCGCCCCGGGAGCCGGCGGCAGAGCCGGTAGACCCGGGATGTCGAAGGAACCCACTCCGGGGATGGTGATCGGCGCTGCCATCGCCGGGGCGGCGGGAAGTGCCAGCACGCCGCCGGTGATCGCGGCGCCGACGGCGATCGCGCGAACCGATCGGCGCAGTCGGTGGTCCTGCTTCGCCCTGTGCTTTGCCATGTGACCTGATCCTCCGAGGTTCTCCGTCGGCAGCCGGGTGGCGTCGACTTCGAAACACAGAGTTCCTGTCCTCGGGTAACGAAACAGCGGCAGAAGTACCCGGGGGCATACCTGGTTTTCGTGTTGCATTCGCGACACGTACGTGATATACGCCGTCAAAAAGGCGGTGTTCGGCCGCTGACGAGCCGGCCACGGCGGCTACTCGCCCCCGAACACCCGCTCCACCACGGCCTTCGCCCGGCGCGTCACCCGCAGGTAGTTGTCGAGGAACTCCCCCGCATCCGCGCTGTTCCAGCCGGCGACCTGCGCGACCGCGGCGAGCACCCGTCCGGGCCCGGGCAGCTGGTCGGACGGTTTGCCCCGGACCAGCACCAGCGCGTTGCGCGCCTTCGTCGCCGTCAGCCAGGCCTCGCGGAGCAGCTCGATGTCCGTCTCGCTCATCAGCTCGGCGGCCCCGATCGCGTCGAGCGTCTCGAGCGTCGAGGTGTTGTGCAGCGCGGGCACCTCGTCCGCGTGCCGCAACTGGATCAGCTGGACCGTCCACTCGATGTCGGCGAGGCCGCCGCGCCCGAGCTTGGTGTGGGTCGCCGGGTCGGCACCACGCGGCAGGCGCTCGGAGTCCACCCGGGCCTTGATCCGGCGGATCTCGCGGACCGCCTGCTCGGAGACGCCCCCCTCCGGGTAGCGGGTCTCGTCGATCATGCGCAGGAAGCGAAGGCCGAGGTCCGCGTCGCCCGCGACGGTGTGCGCGCGCAGCAGCGCCTGGACCTCCCAGGCCTGCGCCCACTGCCGGTAGTAGGCCTGGTAGGAGGCGAGGGTGCGCACCACCGGCCCGTTGCGACCCTCCGGCCGCAGCCCCGTGTCCACCTCGAGCGGCGGGTCCGTGCTGGGCGCGCCGAGCAGCTTGCGGACCCGGTCGGCGATGGTGTTGGCCCACTTGACCGCGCGCACCTCGTCCTGGCCGGGCAGCGGCTCGCACACGAACAGCACGTCGGCGTCGGAGCCGTAGCCGAGTTCGCCGCCGCCGAGCCTTCCCATGCCGATCACCGCGAACGACGCCGGAGCGGGCTCCCCTCGCTCGACCTCGCTGGCCCGGATCACCGCGTCCAGGGCCGCACCGAGCACCGCCGCCCACACCGAGGACAACGCCCGGCACACCTGCGGCACGTCGAGCATCCCGAGCACGTCCGCCGAGGCCACCCGCGCGAGCTCGTGCCTGCGCAGCGACCGCGCCGCGGCGACCGCGCGGACGGGGTCGTCGTAGCGCGCCGAGGACGACAGGATGCCGCGGGCGACCTCGCTGGGATCGTTGTCGAGCAGGCGTGGGCCGTTCGGACCGTCCGCGAACAGCCGCAGCACGTCCGGGGCCTTGATCAGCAGGTCCGGGATGTACGCCGAGGACCCGAGCACGATCATCAGCCGCTGCGCCACCGCGCCCTCGTCGCGCAGCACCCGCAGGTACCAGTCCGCGTCGACCATCGCATCGGACAGGCGACGGTAGGCCAGCAGTCCGGCATCGGGATCCGGTGTGTCGCTGAGCCATTCGAGCAGAGTGGGCAGCAGCAGGGCCTGGATGCGACCCTTGCGCGACGCCCCGCCGGTGAGCGCCTTGAGGTGGCCGAGTGCGTTCTCCGGCGCCGTGTACCCGAGTGCCGCCAGCTGCCGGGTGGCGGCGTCGGGGCTCAGCCGGATCGCGTCCTTGTCCAGGCGCGCAACCGATTCCAGCAGCGGACGGTAGAACAGCTTGGCGTGCAGGCGACGGATCCGCAGCGCGTTGCGCTTGACCTCGGCGTTCAGTACGCCGAGCGAGTCGGTGCGACCGTCGGGGCGCATGTGGGCGGCGCGGGCGAGCCAGCGCAGGCCCTCCTCGTCGTCGGCGGGCGGCAGGGTGTGCGTGCGCTTGAGCTTCTGCAGCTGCAGCCGGTGCTCGATCAGCCGGAGGAACTCGTAGGACGCCGTCAGGTTCGCGGCGTCGTCGCGGCCGACGTAGCCGCCCGCGGCCAACGCGGTGAGCGCGTCGATGGTGCTCTGCACCCGGAGCGACTCGTCGGCCCGACCGTGCACCAGTTGCAGGAGCTGGACGGCGAATTCGACGTCGCGCAGGCTGCCGCGTCCGAGCTTGATCTCGCGCTCGCGCAGCTCGGCCGGGACCATCTCCTCGACCCGGCGACGCATCGCCTGCAGATCGGTGACGAAGTCGTCGCGCTCCGACGCGGTCCACACCAGCGGGTTCAGCGCGTCGAAGTACCGCTGCCCGAGTTCGAGGTCGCCGGTCGCCGGTCGAGCCTTGAGCAGCGCCTGGAACTCCCAGGTCTTGGCCCAGCGCTTGTAGTACGCCACGTGCGAGTCGAGGGTGCGCACCAGTTCGCCACGCTTGCCCTCCGGCCGCAGCGCGGCATCGACGTCGAAGAACGCCGAGGAGCCGATGCGCATCAGTTCGCCGGCGAGCCTGCTGGTGGACGCGTCGGACGGTTCGGCGACGAAGACCACGTCCACGTCGCTGACGTAGTTCAGTTCGCGGGCACCGCATTTGCCCATCGCGATCACCGCGAGCCTGGCCGGGCACTGCTCGTCCGGGTAGATGGTCGCCACCGCGACCGACAGCGCGGCGGTGAGCGCCGCATCGGCCATGTCGGAGAGCTGGTGACCGACGGTCTGGTACGGAAGCACCGGCTCGTTCTCGACGACGGCGGCCAGGTCCGCGGCCGCCAGCACCATCAGCTGGTCGCGATAGGTCTTGCGCAGCGCGGCGACCGCGGCCGGGCCGGTGATACCCGCGCGATAGATCAGATTCGTCGGGGACGCCGAACCGTCGGGGACGGCCTGCACCGACTCGAGCAGTTCGTCGGTGAGCGCCCTGCGGGACGGCAATCCCTTGTCCCCGAGCAACAGCCGCCAACCGGTCGGGTCCGCCGCGAGGTGGTCGGCGAAGGCGCTCGACGCACCGATCACCCCGAGCAACCGGCCGCGCAGCGTGCTGTCGCCGCGCAGCGCCGCATCGAGTTCGGCCCAGCCGTCGCCGAGGCCGTCGCGCAGCCGGACCAGGGTGCGCAGCGCGAGGTCCGCGTTCGCGGCCCGGGACAGCGACCAGAGCAGGTCGACGCTCTCGGTGTTGACCCAGCCGAGCGCGGCCAGTTCCTCGGGCGCGGTGGCCTCGAGCAGGCCCAGTCGGCCGACGCTGGGGATGGCGGATCGGGCGGTAGGCGGCTTGACCATCGGCGCTCTACAGACCGAGGTAGGTCTCGAGCTCGAACGGGGTCACCCGGCTGCGATACTCCTCCCACTCCCGCCGCTTGTTGCGCAGGAAGAAGTCGAACACGTGCTCGCCCAACGCCTCCGCGACCAGCTCGGAGCGCTCCATCTCGCGCAACGCGTCGGCGAGGCTGCTGGGCAGCGACTTGTATCCCATCGCCCGGCGCTCGGCGTCGGTGAGGGCCCACACGTCGTCCTCCGCCTCGGGCGGCAGCTCGTAGCCCTTCTCGATGCCGCGCAGGCCGGCGGCGAGCAGGACCGCGAACGCGAGATACGGGTTGCACGCCGAATCTGGGCTGCGAATCTCCACGCGACGCGAGGACGCCTTGTTCGGGGTGTACATGGGCACCCGGATGAGCGCGGACCGGTTCGACGGACCCCAGGACGCGGCGGTCGGGGCCTCGCCGCCGTGGACGAGCCGCTTGTACGAGTTCACCCACTGGTTGGTCACGGCGCTGATCTCGCCGGCGTGCTCGAGGATGCCCGCGATGAACGCCTTCCCGGTGTCCGAGAGCTGCATCGGGTCGTCCGGATTGTGGAAGGCGTTGTTCTCGCCCTCGAACAGGCTCATGTGGGTGTGCATCGCCGAGCCGGCCTGATCGCTGAACGGCTTGGGCATGAACGTCGCCCGCACGCCCTCGGCGATCGCGACCTCCTTGACCACGTACCGGAAGGTCATCACGTTGTCCGCCATCGACAGCGCGTCGGCGTACCGCAGGTCGATCTCCTGCTGCCCGGGCGCGGCCTCGTGGTGGCTGAACTCCACCGAGATGCCCATCGACTCGAGCGCGTCGATCGCGTGCCGGCGGAAGTTCGGCGCGGAGTCGTGCACCGCCTGGTCGAAGTAGCCGCCGCTGTCTGCGGGCACCGGCACGCTGCCGTCGTTGGGGCCGTTCTTCAGCAGGAAGAACTCGATCTCGGGGTGCACGTAGCAGCTGAACCCGAGGTCGCCGGCCTTGCTCAGCTGGCGGCGCAGCACGTGCCGCGGATCGGCCCACGACGGCGTGCCGTCCGGCATCGCGATGTCGCAGAACATGCGCGCCGAGTGCTGCGCGCCGTCCTTGTGCTCCCACGGCAGGATCTGGAAGGTCGACGGGTCCGGCTTGGCGACGGTGTCCGCCTCCGAGACGCGGGAGAAGCCCTCGATGGCCGAGCCGTCGAACCCGATGCCCTCACTGAAGGCGCCCTCGAGCTCCGCCGGGGCGATCGCCACCGACTTGAGGTAGCCGAGCACGTCGGTGAACCACAGTCGGACGAAACGGATGTCGCGTTCTTCGAGTGTCCGAAGCACGAATTCCTTTTGGCGATCCATGTCCGCGAGAGTAGGCAAAGTCCGTTAAATCTGTGTTACATCGTGAAATCGGTTACTAACACGTGAGGTCGGGAGCCGTCGGCGTGAGGTCGACCAGGTAGCGGACCACCGGATCGTCGACGCAGGAGTCCCCGTTCAACGCCACCGTGTGCTGGGTGCCGCGATAGGTGATCAGCGATGCCCCCAGCTGCTTGGCCAGGTCCACCCCGGCCTGGTACGGCGTCGCCGGGTCCTCGGTCGTCGAGACCACCACGACCTGCGGCAGCCCCGGCGCCTCGACGGTGTGCGGGTTGCCGGTGTGCGGCACCGGCCAGAACGCGCACACGTCGAGCGGGGCGCTGCCCGTGCCGCGACCGTCGTCGAGGAAGGGTGCCGCCTTCCGGTAGGCGGTGTCCCCCGCCCCGGCCTGGGCGCGGTCCGTGACCGGCGGGTCGTCCACGCAGCGGATCGCGTTGAAGGCGTCGTTGATGTTGCTGTACTTGCCGTCGTCGGCGCGGCCCTCGTACTGGTCTGCCAGCAGCAGCAGGCTGTCGCCCCGACCGTCGGCCAGTTCCGACAGCCCGCTGCGCAACGCGCCCCACAGGTTCGGCGAGTACAGCGCCTGCTGCGCGCCGGTGGTCGCGTCCTTGTAGCTCAGGCCGCGCGGGTCGGTGGTCGCGGCCGGGTGGTCGATCAGCGGGTCGATCAGGGCCCGGAACCGGGCGTCGGCCCGAGCCGGGTCGGTGCCCAGCGGGCACTGCGTCTTCGTCACGCAGTCCGCGACGAACGCGTCGAACGCCCGCTGGAACCCGCCCGCCTGCAGGATCGTCTCCTGCACCGGGTCCTGCTCCGGGTCGATCGCGCCGTCGAGCACCATCGCCCGGACGTTGCGGGGGAAGGCCTCGGCGTAGGCGGACCCGAGCCGGGTCCCGTACGAGAAGCCGACGTAGGTCAGCTTCTCGTCGCCGAGCACCGACCGGATGACGTCCATGTCCCGCACCACCTCGCGGGTGCCGACGTGCGCGAGGAACGCCGTGCCCGACCGCTGTCCGCACTTGCCGGCGTAGTCGCCGTTGTGGGCCTCGGTCCTCGCGATCCCGGCCGGGCTCATGTCGACGTCCGGCTCGGCGCGGACCGCGTCGGCCTCGGTGTCGGTGAGGCAGCGGATCTGCGGGGTGGAGGCGCCGATGCCGCGCGGGTCGAAGCCGATCACGTCGAACCGCCGACCGATGTCGGTGTCCTCGCCGGTGGTCGCCAGCGACAGACCCGACGCCCCCGGCCCGCCTGGGTTGACCAGCATCGAACCGATCTTGTCGCCGGTCGCGGGGTTGCGCGAGATCGCGATCTGGGCGGTCTCGCCGGTCGGGTTGTCGTAGTCGACGGGGACGCTCACGTGCGCGCACTCGAGCCGGCTCGCGAGCGGGCCGTCGGTCTCGAAGTCCTCGCACGACCCCCACTGCAACGTCTGCGAGTAGAACTTCTCCAGCCCGGCCGGGACCGCCCCGGCTCCGGGCGCGAAGTCGCCCGCCGGACGCTGCTGCGCGGACCCGGTCGGCGCGCCGGTGGCCGATCCGTCGACGGAGCTGCCACAGCCGGCGACCAGCGCCGCGGCGAGGGCCCCGGTGGCCAGGACGAAGGGCAGTCGGCGGTTCGGCGGCATTGGTCGATGGTGCCACGGGTAGCTGAGGATCCCCTGGGAGCGGGCTTCGCTCGGCCGACCGGTTTTCGGAAGCTTGGACCCCGCATTCCGGGGCCCAGACTTCCGAAGTCAGCGATCGGCGAGCGCCTCGACAATCTGGGTGAGCACGAGATCGGACTCCAGCCGAAGTTGGTGCCAGGTGAACCGCAGCACGTGCCAGCCCGCGTTGACCAGCCGGTTCTGGCGCTTCGCGTCGTTGTTGTATCGGGTCACGTCGCGGTGCCAGGCCCAGCCGTCCACCTCGATCGCGACCCGAGCGCGCACGAAGGCAACGTCGATTTCGTATCCGCAGCTGGTGACGTGCGAACGCCAGCCGGTGAGCTGAGACGCCCGCAGCAGCCGCAGGAGCATTCGTTCCGCTTCGCTGTGCCCGCCGTCGCCCGCCGAGCGCAGTAGTCGGGACGCCGCCGCGGTGCCGTGGCGGCCCCGATTACGTTCGTGCACGGCCTCGAGCACGGCCAGCGTCGTGTGACGTTAAGCGCTCGGTCCATCAGCACCGATCCGTCGCGGAGATCGACGGCCGCCTCGAGGACGGTCAGAGGCAGGTCGGTAGTGCGCAGGCCACGCGCCGCCCCGACGTCGGTCCAATCGAGGTCGCGTCGGCGCACGCGCAGTCCGGCCCGGCTCCTGACGACGCGGGCCCGGGGAATGGTGACGCAGTCGTCCACGGGTGGACGGTCGGTGAGGCCGAGCCACCAGGCAGCGCTGGTACCGCTGGCCACCGCTCCCGGACCCGCGGCGAACACGGCTGCCCGCAGCCTCGCGGCACGGGTGAGTTGGCGGTCGGCGCGCAGGTACACGCCCAGGTGGAGGCGGCGCCAGTCACCGCCGTGGACCCGGCGATCGACCGCGGTCCGGCTCATGCCTACCGCGAGTGCCTGCCCCAACGTGACCACGCCGTCCTGCTTCGCCATCACGGCGTGCACTGCGCGGGGAGTCATGTCGTGTTGGACGTCGCCCGTGCGGTCCGGGGTTCCAGCCGAGACGCATTCGGGAAGCTCGAGCCCCGCAATCCGGGGCTGAGACTTCCCGAATCGCGAACGGCCGGGTGTGACGAACCGCACCTCCGCCGCCGCCCGCGACGATGGCAGACTGAGCGTGTCATCACCCACAACCCGGGGACCCGCACTGGGCCTCGAGGCACGAAAGGGACCCTGATGTCCGACAACACCGCGTCTGTCTACGGTTCCGCGCCCGCTCAGCCGGCCGCCAAGCGAACCAAGATCCGCACCCACCACCTGCAGGCCATGAAGGCCGAGGGCGAGCGCTGGGCAATGCTCACCGCCTACGACTACTCGACCGCCCGGATCTTCGAGGAAGCAGGCATTCCCGTCCTGCTCGTCGGCGACTCGGCCGCGAACGTCGTCTACGGCTACGACACCACCGTGCCGGTCACCATCGACGAGCTGATCCCGCTGGTCCGCGGCGTGGTCCGCGGCGCCCCGCACGCCCTGGTCGTCGCCGACCTGCCGTTCGGCAGCTACGAGTCCTCCCCCGAGCAGGCCCTGGCCACGGCCACCCGGTTCATGAAGGAGGGCCTCGCGCACGCCGTGAAGCTCGAGGGCGGCGAGCGCGTCGCCCCGCAGATCGCCGCGATCACCGCCGCCGGCATCCCGGTGATGGCGCACGTCGGCTTCACCCCGCAGTCCGTCAACAGCCTCGGCGGTTTCCGGGTCCAGGGCCGCGGCGACGGCGCCGAGCAGCTGGTCGCGGACGCCATCGCCGTCCAGGAGGCGGGCGCGTTCTCCGTGGTCATGGAGATGGTGCCCGCCGAGATCGCCGGTCAGGTCACCCGCAAGCTGACCATCCCGACCGTCGGCATCGGCGCCGGCCCCGAATGCGACGCCCAGGTGCTGGTCTGGCAGGACATGGCCGGGTACACCAGCGGGAAGACCGCAAAGTTCGTCAAGAAGTTCGCCGCGGTCGGCGACGAGCTGCGCGGGGCGGCCGCCGCCTATGCCGCCGAGGTCCGCGCCGGCACCTTCCCCGCGGAGGAACACAGCTTCTGATCGCGACACCGTCGCGCCGCCGTTCCCCGGCCGGGTGGCACACTCGGAAAGTGTTCACCCGACCGGGGAACCGTTCCGCCTTCCGCTGATGTCCCCCGACAGACAGGGTGTCCACATGTCCTACCGCCGTTTCGCGTTCGCCGTCGCCGGAGCCGCCGCCGTGCTCGCGGTCACCGCCGGATGCGCCAGCGACACCGCACCCACCCCGGCCCCGAGCGGCAGCGACCACGCCCTGCCCGGCTCCACCGGCGCGCCGGCGGCGACCGGGACGGCGGACGTCGACGGTGTGACGGCCGCGCAGGCCGCGAAGCTGTGCTCGGACATGCAGGCGCAGTTGCAGAACTGGCGGACCTACACCCCGACCATCGGCAAGGGCGGCCTGAACACCGTCGTCGGCACCTGGGCCGCGCAGAACGGCATCAACATGATCGACCTGATCGCGCACAAGTCCCGGATCGACGCCATCACCCAGGCGAACTGCCCCGACGTCCGCCAGGGCGCGCTGTACGCGCTCGAGATTCCCGACCTCGCCGCCGGGCTGATCGGGTTCTGACCGTCGTGCGGGTGCCGTACCCGGCCGTCGAGCCGTACCAGTCCGGACTGCTCGACGTCGGTGACGGCCAGCGGATCCACTGGGAGGTCTGCGGCAACCCCGACGGCAAGCCGGTGGTGTTCCTGCACGGCGGGCCCGGCGGCGGCATCCACGAGGAGCACCGCCGGTTCTTCGATCCGGCGGCCTACCGGATCGTGCTGTTCGACCAGCGCGGGTGCGGTCGCTCGACCCCGCACGTCGCGGACGGCGCCGACCTCTCGGTGAACACCACCGGGCACCTGATCCGCGACATCGAGGCGCTGCGTGAGCATCTCGACGTGCCGCGGTGGCAGGTGTTCGGCGGGTCGTGGGGTTCGACGCTGGCGCTCGCGTATGCGCAGACGCACCCGGACCGGGTGACCGAGATGGTGCTGCGCGGGGTGTTCCTGCTGCGCCGCAGCGAGATCGACTGGTACTACAACGGCGGCGCCGGCGCGGTCTACCCCGACCTGTGGGAGGGCTTCCTCGCACCGGTCCCGGAGGCCGAACGCGCCGGTGACCTCGTCGAGGCGTACCACCGCCTGCTGCACTCCCCCGACCCCGAGGTCGCGCTGACCGCGGCGGTCGCGTGGTCGGCCTGGGAGGGTGCGACGAGCGCGCTGCTCCCGAAACCCGAACACGTCGAACAGAACTCGCAGTCCCGGTTCGCGTTGGCGTTCGCCCGGATCGAGAACCACTACTTCCGCAACCGCGGCTTCCTCGACGAGGGCCAACTGCTGCGCGGGGTCGACGCGATCGCCGAGATCCCGGCGGTGATCGTGCAGGGACGCTACGACATGGTGTGCCCGGTCACCAGCGCCTGGGCGCTGCACCGCGCGTGGCCGTCGGCCCGCCTGGTCATCGTCGACGACGCCGGCCACGCGGCCAGCGAGCCCGGCATCACCCACCATCTCGTCGAGGCGACCGACGGCTTCCGCGGCCGCTGACCCCGCCCGCGTCCGTGCGGTCGCCCCTCGGGTGCGGTAGACCTGAGGACATGGGGAACGCACGAAAGCGGGCCGACGCCGAGGCCGTGCTGAACTCGGTCCGCCACCACTACGCGCGCATGTCGACCCTCGCCGACGCGGTGCGACGGGACGAGCCGGACGCCGTACACCAGATGCGGGTGGCAAGCCGGCGGCTGCGCAGCGTCCTCGGCACCTACGACTCGGTGTTCCCACCCGAGATCACCACCCCTGTTCGGTCCGAACTGCGATGGCTCGGCACCGTTCTCGGCCGCGCACGCGACGAGGAGGTCCTCGCCGAACGCTTCCGCACCGCGTTGGACGCCCAACCGCCCGAACTGATCCGCGGGCCCGTGCGGCACCGCCTGGTCGACGCGCACCGGGGCGACTACCGGACCGCGCACACCGAGGCGGTGGCGGTTCTGCACGAGTCGCGCTACCGGGACCTGGTGACCGCACTCGGCGGCCTGTGCGCCGAGCCGCGGCCGTCCGGGCAGGGGTCGGTCGCGAAGTCGCTGCGGAAGGCGTACCGCCGCCTCGACCGGGCCGGCCGCGACGCCGGCCTGCGCGGGTCCACGGCCCCGGGCCGACCGGAACTGGTGCACGCGGTCCGCAAGCGCGCCAAGGCGTTGCGCTACGCGGCGGAGGCCGTCACCGGCAGCCGCCCCAAGGCGGTTCGGGTCGCATCCGCCGCCGAGAACCTGCAGACCGTGCTCGGCGAACACCAGGACGCGACGGTCGCGCAGCAGCACCTGCTCGCCGCGGCCGACCGGGCCCGCGGCGCCGGCGAGGACACCTTCACCTACGGTCTACTCACCGCCGACGAGGCGGCCGGAGCGCGCTCGTCGCGAGCGGAGGCGCGCGACGGGCTGCGGGCGGTCAGGAAGCGGAAGCGGGACCTGTAGCGGGGTAGCCGAAGGCGACGGTCCGCGCCGTGACGTCCGCCCGCTCGAGCCGCACCGTGATCGCCTCGCCCTCCGGCGGCCGGCCGGCGCACTTGGCGATCACCGCGGGCGCGGGTACGAACACCTCGGCATCGCGCTTGCCGTTGGCCCCGCGCAGGACCACCGCCTCGAACCGCTCGCCCTCGCGCCCGGCCAGGAGGGTCGCCTCGGTCAGGTCCACGCAGGCGCGGTCGACCTTGCCCGCCAGCGAGTCCGAGCCCCGCATCACCTCCGGCAGTCCCGGCAGGGCGACGCGAACCCACTGCGGCACTTCGGTTCCCGCGCAGATCGCCAGACACACCTCGGTGCTGAACCGGTCCGACAGTCGGCGCAGCGGAGCGGTGACGTGCGCGTACGGCGCGCCGATCCCGGAATGCTCGACCAGGTCCGGGACCTCGCCGTCGAAGGCGGCGTAGTCGGCTCCGCGCAGCAGCGCGGTCGCCTCGCTCATCACGACCAGCGTGCTCGGACTGCTCGGCGCGAGTCGGGCCAGCATCGCACCGACCGGCATCCCCGTGGGCCAGTCGATGCCCAGGGCTTGCGCGGTCCCGCGCAACGTCGCGATCGCGGACTCGGCCGGTCGCGGCAGCGTCCGGAGCAGGCCGATGCCGGCGTCGATCATCAGCCGCGCCGCGCACATGCCGGTCAGCAGCGAGACCTCCGCGTTCCAGTCGTCGGCCTCGGTGCGCGGATGCAGTTCCAGCCGGAACCCGTCCCCGTCGGATGCCACCTCCTGCTCCGGCAGCTTGAGCTCGATCGCCCCGCGTTCGAGCGCGGAGGCGAGGCGCAGTTTGCCGAACTCGGGCAATGCGGCGATGGACGGGTGCAGGGAACCCGACTCGGAGTCGGCCTGCACGCCCGCGTAGTCGAATCGTGCGACAGAACGGACCAGCGCGCGGGTCACGGTGACCGACACCGGCTCGGCCCGGTCCTCGAGCTCGATGCGCCACAGCGCGGCGGGGCGCGCCTGTCCTGGCAGCAGGCTCGCGGCGCCCTCCGACAGCACGCGCGGGTGCAGCGGCAGGGAACCGTCGGGGAGGTAGAAGGTCTGGCCGCGGCGTCGGGTCTCACGGTCGAGATGTCCGTCGGGCGCGACCACCGCGGCGACGTCGGCGATCGCGTAGTGCAGCACGAAGCCGGTCGCGGTGCGCTCGAGGCGCAGCGCCTGGTCGAGGTCCATCGACGTGGGCGGGTCGATGGTCACCAGCGCGAGGTCGGTCCGGTCGGCCCGCGCGTCGGCGTACCGGTCCACGGCCGCCTCGGCCTCGGCGAGCGCCGCGGCCGGGAAGTCTCCGGCCAGCGCGAAGTCGGACCGGATCGAGCCGAAATCGATTCCGCGAGCGGAGATGCGAGTCATCACAGGTGGAGCCTAGGCGGCAGCGGTCGTCGCCGCCCGTGTCCGGTCAGTTGTTCCAGTCGTCGTCGGCCTTGTCCGCCGCCTTGTTGCGTTCGGCGGCGATCTCGAGTGCGCGGGCGGCGGTGGCCCGGTCCGGATACGGACCCATCCGGTCGACGCCGCGGGCTTCCTTGCCCTGCCGGACGGAGCCGTCGGAGATGCAGTAGAACCAGAGGTGGTCGTCGTCGGTCATGGGTTTCAGTGTGCCCGCCTGCGGGCCGCCCGGCCATTCGAAACGACACGACGAAACCAATTCTGGGACTTCCCTTGAGGACTGCTGACAACCGTGAGACTCTTACCCGGCAGCGAGCCACGGTCAGCCGAATTCGGCCCCGTGGCTATCGCCGTTTCCGGATTCGCTGTCGCATCGACTCTGCACGAAGGAGAACCCCCGCATGGCCCCCATGTCCTACCTTCTTTACGACGCACTGCTGCCGCACCTTGGCGACGAGGCCGCCAAGCACTGGGCGACCGTTCTGGTGATCAATCCGGTCGGTCCCGGGGAGTAAGCGACCCCACGTAGTCGATGCCCCCGTCCGATTCGGACGGGGGCATTTTCGTGTCCGCGACCGTGGCCGAGGTCCGGTTTCACAGTCGACTCACAGCGCGGGGACGCACAATGACCACCATGTCGACGATCAACGGTCTGCCCGCTCACGTACTGCTCGTGCACTTCGTGGTGGTGCTCGCGCCACTCACCGCGACAGCGCTGATTCTGTGCAGTGTGTGGCCGGCCGCGCGCCGGCGACTCGTGTGGCCGACCCTCGTGCTCGCCGCGGTGACGACGGTCCTGACACCGATCACCACCGACGCCGGCGAGTGGCTCGAGCGGCACGTCGACCGGACCCCGGCGGTACACACGCACACCGAACTCGGCGACACGATGATCTACTTCTCGGTCGCCCTGCTCGCGGCCTCGGTGGTGATCGCGGTCGTGCACTACCGCGAGGTGCGGTCGCGTCCGGCGGGGCGGGCGGTGACCGCGGTGATGGTGACGGTCGCCCTGCTGGCCGGCGGCGCGACGATCGCGCAGGTCTACCGCATCGGGGAGTCGGGCGCGCGGGCGGTGTGGGGCGATCAGATCAGCGCCGCGGCGTCGACCGGGAACTCCCGCTGACGCGTCCGCCCCACCCGATGTGCGGGTGGGGCGGACGAGTTGGCATGTAAGCCGGATCCTGTTCCCGGCGCGTGATGCGCCGGGCGGCGACCATCCATCTGGGCACACCGTCGCCGGGTACCTCGAGCGGTCCACCCGCAGGCTCGGGCGAGCAGCCCTCGAACACCTGCGCAGCCGCACCTTCGAAAAGGTGCGGCCTTCGACCTTGCTCCGGGCGGGGTTTACCTAGCCACCCCAGTCACCTGGGATGCTGGTGCGCTCTTACCGCACCGTTTCACCCTCACCGACGCTTGCGCGCCGGCGGTCTGTTTTCTGTGGCACTGTCCCGCGGGTCACCCCGGGTTGCCGTTAGCAACCGCCCTGCTCTGTGGAGTCCGGACTTTCCTCGGCGCGAGGCCTGCGCGCTCGTGCGCACGGTTCCCCTCGCCGCGGCCGCCCAACCAACTCGTCCGCCGGTCCAGACTACTGGGTCACCGCTAGGCTCTGCGCATGGCTCGTTACGTTGCGTTGCTGCGGGGTGTGAACGTCGGTGGCATCAACATCAAGATGGCCGACCTGAAGACCGCGATCAGCGGCCTCGGCTTCACGAACGTCAAGACCGTGCTCGCGTCCGGCAACGTCCTTTTCGACACCGACAGAACCGATCTCGCGAACATCAAGTCCGACATCGAGGCCTGCCTGCGCGAGACGTTCGGCTACGAGGCGTGGATCGTGCTGCTCGACCAGCCGACCCTGACGCGAATCGTCGACGACTTCCCGTTCGAGGCCGACCGGGAGGGCTGGCATCCGTACGTGCTGCTCTCCTCGGACCCGGCCGCCCTCGACGACATCTACGCGAACGCCGCGACGCTCGACCTCGCCCCCGGCGAACGCGTCCAGATGGGTGACGGGGTGCTGTACTGGCACGTCGAACGCGGCCAGACCCTCGACAGCCCGTTCGGCAAGAGCACCGGCAAGGCGAAGTACAAGGCCAGCACCACCAATCGGAACCTGCGCACGCTGCGCAAGCTGATCTGATTTCGGCGACTGCGACACTCGTTCGGTGATCGCCGTGGTGGCCGTCCTGGTGGCGCTGGTGCTCGCCGCCGCCATCGCGCGACCGCACGGACTGCCCGAGGTGGTGGTCGCGGCGCCCGCGGCCGCCGTCGTGCTGGCCATGGGTGCGCTCTCCCCGTCCGAGGCCGTCGACCAACTCAGTTCGCTCGGACCGACGGTCGCCTTCCTCGCGGCCATCCTGGTTCTGGCCCACCTCGCCGACGCATGCGGGGTGTTCCGGTGGACGGCCTCGCTGCTGCGGACGGGCGCGAGGGGCAGTCCGACCCGGCTGCTCACGCTGGTGTTCGCCGCGTGCGCGGTCACCACTGCGGCGCTGAGCCTCGACGCGACCGTAGTGTTGCTCACCCCCGCGGTGCTGGCCACTGCCGTCTCGATGGGGGTGTCCGCACGCCCGGCGAGTTACGCGTCGGCACACCTGGCCAATTCGGCGTCCACCCTGATGCCGGTCTCCAATCTGACCAATCTGCTTGCGTTTTCGGCCACCGGATTGGGCTTCGCACACTTCACCGCATTGATGGCGCTACCGTGGATCGTCGCGATCGGGCTGGAGTTCGCGGCGGCTCGTCTCTTCTTCGCCCGGGAACTGCGTGGTGCGGCCACCACTCCCACGCCGCCGACGACGACGGCGCGGCCGATACCGGCGCCGCGCTGGGCGCTGGCGGTGCTGGCGTCAACCCTGGCGGGCTTCGGGCTGTCCGGGATTCTCGGCGTGGCGCCGGTGTGGTGCGCGGTCGGCGGGGCCGCGCTGCTCGCGGCCCCGGCGCTGAGGGAGGGCCGAACCCGGCCGCGCAGCCTGCTGGCCGCGGCGGATCCGTTCTTCCTGCTGTTCGTGCTGGCGTTGGGAATCGTGGTCGCACCGCTCACCGAGGGCGCGGTCGGCCACTGGCTGTCCGGCCTGCTTCCCACCGACGATTCCCTCGGCGCGCTGCTCGTCGTGGCGGTCGTGGCGGCGGTCGCCGCGAACCTGGTCAACAACCTGCCCGCCACCCTGCTGATGACCGCCGCCCTCACGGGCGGAGCTTCGGGCGACGTACCCGTGGGGCTGTTGCTCGCCATGCTGATCGGGGTGAACATCGGCCCGAACCTCACGTACACCGGATCGCTGGCGACCATGCTGTGGCGGCGGGTCGCGGCCCGCGCCGGCCAGCCCGCAGAGATCGGTACCTTCACCCGGTTGGGCCTGGTCACAGTCCCGTTGACACTGGTCGGCGCGGTCTGCGCGCTGTGGCTGGTGCTGTAGCGGCTTCGCCGACTCAGACGGTCGCGGGCACCCGCTCGGGTTCCTCGGCAACGACCGACTCCGCCACCGCGGTCTCCTCGACACCCTCGTCCGCGAACGGGTCGCCGTTGCGGGGCGCGTTGTAGAGGCCCTCGTCCAGGATTCCCTCCCGCTTGGCGACGATCGTCGGCACCAGCGCCTGGCCGGTGACGTTGACCGCGGTGCGGCCCATGTCGACGATCGGCTCCACCGCGAGCAGCAGGCCGACGCCGGCGAGCGGCAGGCCGAGCGTGGACAGCGTCAGCGTCAGCATCACGGTGGCGCCGGTGGTGCCGGCGGTGGCCGCGGACCCGATCACCGAAACCACCACGATGAGCAGGTAGTCGGTCAGGCTCAGGTCGAGGCCGTAGAACTGGGCGACGAAGATCGCGGCGATGGCCGGGTAGATCGCGGCGCACCCGTCCATCTTGGTGGTCGCGCCGAGCGGCACCGCGAACGACGCGTACTCGCGCGGCACGCCGAGGTTGCGTTCGGTGACCCGCTCGGTCAGCGGCAGGGTGCCGATCGAGGAGCGCGTGACGAAGCCGAGCTGGGTCGCGGGCCACACCCCGGAGTAGAACCGCCGCACCGAAAGCCCGTGCACGCGAATGAGAATCGGGTAGACGACGAAGAAGACCAGCGCCAGGCCGATGTAGATGGCCGCGGTGAACCAGCCCAGCTGACCGATGGCGTCCCAGCCGTAGGTCGCGACGGCCTTGGCGATCAGCGCGGCGGTGCCGATCGGCGCGAGCCGGATGATCCACCACAGCACCTTCTGCACGATCGCGAGCAGTGCGGCGTTGAACTTCAGGAAGGGCTCGGCCTTCTCCCCCACCTTCAGCGCCGCGACGCCGATCGCGATGGCGATGACCAGCAGCTGCAGGACGTTGAAGCTCAGGGCGGTGGTCGCGACGCCGTCGGTGATCGTGGTCTTCGCCCCGAGCGCCAGGAAGTTCTGCGGCACCAGTCCGGTGAGGAACGCCCACCAGGATCCGGTGCTCTTGGGCGCCGCGGCGGTCCCCGCGTCGACGGTGGTGTTCGCGCCGGGATGCACGATCAGGCCGACGACGATACCGATGAGCACGGCGATGAACGCGGTGATCGCGAACCAGAGCAGCGTCTGCACCGCGAGGCGGGCGGCGTTCGCGACCTGACGCAGGTTCGCGATGGAACTGACGATCGCCGTGAACACCAGCGGGATGACGGCGACGGTGAGCAGCGCGACGTAGCTCGAGCCAATGGTGGTGATGGTCCCGACGAGCCAGTTCGGGTTGCCGTCGGCGGCCTTGGGCATGGAGCGGGCGAGCAGTCCGATCAGGACACCGGCGATCAGGCCGACGACGATCTGGGTGCCGAACGAGGTAGCCCAGGCGGGCAGGCGCCGACGGGCGGCAGGGGTGGGGGCCGACATGGATGCGGGCCTTTCGATTCGGGCGCGCAGCACGAGGCACGCTCGACCGAGCGTGGGTGCGCGAGGATGGCTGACGAGGGAACGTCCGGCGAGAAGTGGCCGGGTCAGCGCGTACAGACGGCGCTCGACTGCAGACAGTTGTCGACGTACCGTCGACTGGTCAGCAGCGAGTTCACCCGAGGGATGTTACTCCTGCTAAGGATGCGGGCTAACCCCGCACCTGGTCGACCACCTCGCGCACGGCATTCGAGACCACTCGGGGCTGCTCGACATTGATACCGTGCCCGCTGCCGGTGTCGGTGATGTGTTGGGCGTGGAGTTCGCCGGCGAGGCGGTCCTGGGCCGCCAGCCACGCCGGCCAGGTGGAGCCGCTGTTTCCGACCCGGAGGTCCCACGGCTGGTCGGAGCTGAGCACGGCAGCGGGCAGCGGGTGCGCCATCGCGGGGGCGGCTCGGATCTCGTCGATGCTGGTTTCGTAGTCCGGCACCTCGAGACCCGTCGTCGCGTCCATCGCATCGACCTTGCCCATCCAATCCGACCACTGCGCCGATGTCAGTGTGTCGCGCAGGAACTCCGACGCACCGTCGACGGTGACCAGGCCGGAAACCTGGGGGAAGTCGGCGCGCGCGAACAGGGCCGTGATCATCGCCCCCCACGAGGCCCCGACCAGTACGTACGGCCCGTGTTCGCCGGCTGCGGAGAGCACCTCCCGAAGGTCACTCACGCCCGCCCGCGCCGTGGTGGGCTGTGGCACCGGGGTGGACGGGCTCAGCGTGCCGTCGTCCCGGGTGGTGCCGGGACGGTCGTACGCGCACACCCGGGTGAACGTGGCGACCGTCGGGAGCACCGCCGATTCACTGGGCTTCGGGCCGGCCGCGGGGTCGGCGGGGTCGACGGCGTCGGTCCACTCGTCCGACGCGCCTCCCGTACCGGACACGAGTACCACCGTCGGGGATCCGGTTCCGCGGCACTCCAGAAACATGCCGCGGTCACCGATGGTCACCATTCGTCCGGAGTCGCCGGCGGCGGCGGTTGGCGAAGCCGAACCGTCGGAGCTCACGACTGGACCCGCACACGCGGCGAGCACGATCGACACCGCCGCTGCACCGGCAACCGCCGGCGAACGACGACGCTTCGTCACCCGCCGTGCCAGCGCCCCGCGCGCCTCGAACACGCACCCAGTATTCCAGCCGCCCTACAGGTGCGAGGTGTCGTTGACCAGGCGCACCGAGGAACCGCCGTCGGGATAGAACTCCGCGATCGACAGCGACGCGAGGTCGAGGTGCAGGCGGTACAGCAGCGACGGCCCGACGTCGAGGGCGAGCTGCAGCAGTGTCTTGATCGGCGTGACGTGCGAGACGATCAGCACGTTCTGACCCGGGTAGTCGCGGGTGAGGTCGTCGCGCACGCCCTCGACGCGGCCGCGCACCTCGTCGAAGCTCTCGCCTCCGGGCGGACGCAGCGAGGTGTCGGAGAGCCACCGGCGGTGCAGGTCCGGGTCGTGCGCGGACGCCTCCGCGAAGGTCAGGCCTTCCCACTGCCCGAAGTCGGTCTCCGTCAGGCCCTCGTGCACGCGCACCGGCAGCCCCAGCGCCGCGCCCGCCGCCTCGGCGGTCTGCCGGGCGCGACCCAGCGGCGACGACACCACGGCCGCGATCCCGCCTCGTTCGGCCAGTCGAGCGGCGGCCGAGCGCGCCTGGCCGAGTCCGACCTCGGTCAGCTGCGGGTTGCCGCGACCGGAGTAGCGGCGCTCCACCGACAGCTCGGTCTGGCCGTGCCGTAGCAGGAGCAGTCGGGTGGGTTTGCCCAGCGCGCCGGTCCACCCCGGCGCGGACTTCGACGCCGACGTCGCCGCGGGCGGCGCGGGAGCGGCGGGCGCAGGGACGGCGGTCGCCGGGGCGGTCCGGGCCAGGTCGGCCGGCGCGAGCCCGTCCATCGCCTCGTTCGCCAACCGGTCCGCGTGCGAGTTGTCCGCCCGCGGAATCCAGGTGTAGGTCACCGAGTCGAACCCGGCGGCCAGCTCCCCGGCGCGGCGGGCGAGCGGAATCATGTCGGGGTGCTTGACCTTCCAGCGTCCCGACATCTGCTCGACGACCAGCTTGGAGTCCATCCGGACCGCGACCGACCGGGCGCCGAGCTCGGCGGCGGCGGCCAGTCCGGCGATCAGCCCGCGGTACTCGGCGACGTTGTTGGTCGCGACGCCGATGCTCTCGTTGCGCTCGGCCAGCACCGTCCGATCGGCGGCGTCGAAGACGACGGCGCCGTACCCGGCCGGACCGGGGTTTCCGCGGGAGCCGCCGTCCGCCTCGATGACGACACTCGGGCCGGAACCCGAGGTCACAGACCGGACTCCTTGGTACGCACCATGATTGCGCTGCACTCGGGGCAGCGGACGACCGTCTCCGGCGCGGTCGCGGCGATCCGGGCGATCTCGCCGCGGTCGATCTCGATCCGGCAGGCGCCGCACCGGCGGGCCTGCAGCAGCGCGGCGCCGACCCCACCCTGCGACCGCTGGCGGTCGTACACGGCGAGCAGGTCGTCGGGGAACTCCCCGACCAGGGCGGCCCGGTCGGCCTCGCAGCGCTGCTGGGCGGCGTCGAGGTCGGCGACGGCGTCGTCACGGCGACGGGTGACGTCGACCATCGCGTCGTCGATCTGGCTGAGCTGCCCGCCTGCGTGGTCGTAGTCGGACTGGGTGGCCTCGCGCCGCTCCATCACCTCGAGCAACTCGTCCTCGAGCACGCCCTGCCTGCGCGCCAGGCTGCCGAGTTCGTGCTCGAGCTCGGTGAGGGCCTTGGCCGCCACGGTCCCCGACTCGAGCAGCTTGCGGTCGCGCTCCTCGCGCTTGCGGACGGCGTCGACCTCACCCTCGAGCTTCTTGATGTCGCGGTCGAGATCGTCGAGGACGATCTGCACGGCGACGGCGGCATCCTTGCGACCCACCCGGTCGGACTCGAGCCGCGTGAGCTCCTCCTGCTCGGGCAGCGTGCGGCGTCGGTGCGCGATCCTCGTCAGCTCGGTGTCGACCGCGGCGAGGTCGAGCAGCTTGGCCTGAATCCGGGGTTCGACGTTCACGCGGGCATCGCTCCTGCTGTCTGGCGGGTGGTGAGGGGGCCTCGACACCCTACCGCCCGCCGTCGCGCTCGCAGAACCACCAGCGGTTACGTCCCGTCGAGCGTCCACGGGTCGGTCCGGACCTCCGAGACCGCGGTCGCCCACCCGGGGGTCGCCGCGAACCGCGCGTCGAGCACGCCGCGGGCCTGCGCGCACCACGGGTACTCGCTGGCCCAGTGCGCGACGTCCACCAGCACGGGACCGCCGCCGCGCAGATGCTCATCGGCCGGGTGGTGCCGCAGGTCCGCGGTGACGTACGCGTCGACGCCCGCGGCACGGGCCGCGCCGAGCAGCGAGTCACCGGAGCCGCCGCACACCGCGACCGTGCGCACCGGGGTGTCCGGATCGCCCGCCGCGCGCACGCCCCACACCGTCTCGGGCAGGGCCCCTCGCACCCGAGCGGTGAACTCCCGCAACGACTCCGGCCGCTCGAGTTCACCGATCCGGCCGATGCCCCGCACCGACCCGGTGTCGGCGAGCTCGAACACGTCGAACGCCGGCTCCTCGTACGGATGCGCGGCCCGCAGCGCGGCGAGCACCTGTCGGCGCAGCGACCGGCGGGCCACCACCTCCACGCGGTCCTCGGCGACGCGTTCGAGGCGGCCCGCCTCGCCGAGCGTGGGGTTGGCGGCCGCGGACGGCAGGAACTGCCCGGTCCCCGCGACGGTCCAGCTGCAGTTCCGGTACTCCCCGACCTCGCCCGCACCGGCCGCGAACAGCGCGTCGCGCACGGTCTCGGTGTCGGCGCCGGGGACCATCACCACCCACTTGTCCAGCGGCGCGGACGGCGCCGGGTCCAGCGGCCGCGTGACGGTCAGACCGAGGGCCCGTGCGAGCGCGTCGGAGACGCCCGGGTCGGCCGAGTCGGCGTTGGTGTGCGCGGTGTACAGCGCGCACCCGGAGCGGATCAGCCGGTGCAGCAGCGCCCCCTTGGGGGTGTGGGCGCCGACCGTGTCCACCCCGCGCAGCAGCAACGGGTGGTGCACCACCAGCAACTGTGCGCCCCAGCCGAGTGCCTCGTCCACGACGGCGGCGGTGGCGTCGACGGCGAACATCACCCGGGTGACCGCGTCGGCGGGATCCCCGCAGACCAGGCCGACCGAGTCCCAGCTCTCCGCGAGGGCGGGCGGGTAGGCCGCCTCCAGAGCCGAGATCACCTCGGACAGGACAACACTCATGCCAACACCTCCGTCAGGGCCGCGACGAGTCGTCGGGCCGGTTCCGCCGCGCGCACCGCGACCCGCACGTGGTCGGGCCCGAGCCCGGGGAAGGTGTCCCCGCGCCGGACCGCGATCCCCTTCTCCCGCAGCTTCTTCCGGACGAGCTCGCCGTCGGGCACCCGCAGCAGCAGGAAAGGAGCGTGCGCCGGACCGGACACCGAAACGCCCGCAGCGGCAAGCATCTCGACCATCGCGGCCCGCTCGGACTCGATCAGCCGCGCCTCGCGCTGGGCCCACTCCACGGCCGCGGGCTCGCAGCAGGCCCGGATCGCCTCCACCTGCAGGCTGCCCAGCGGCCAGTGCGCCCGCCCGACCTGCAACCGCGCCAACAGTTCCGGCGGCCCGAGCACGTACCCGCACCGCAGGCCCGCGAGGGCGAAGGTCTTGGTCAGGCTCCGCAGCACCAGCACGTCGGGCAGCGACATCCCCGCCAGCGACTCGGGCTCTCCCGGCACCGCGTCGGCGAAGGCCTCGTCCACCACCAGGATCCGGCCGGGCCGGCGCAACGCCAGCACGTCGGCGGCCGGATGCTGCACGGAGGTCGGGTTGGTGGGGTTGCCGAGCACCACCAGGTCGGCGGACTCGGGCACCGCGGCCGGGTCGAGCCGGTAGGGCGCGCCCTGGACCACCCGCACCACCGGCACACCCGCCTCGCGCAGCGCCCACTCGGGTTCGGTGAACGAGGGGTGCAGCAGCGCCGCCGCGGTGGACCCCAGGCGCGGCAGCATCGCGAACCCCTCGGCGCCGCCGGAGAGCAGCAGCACCTCCTCCCGCCGACGGCCGTGCCGCGCCGCGACCTGGTCGCGGGCGGCGTCCTGGTCGGCGACCGACGGATAGCGGCCCAATGTCGCGATGCCCGCGAGCAGTCGCTCGGCGAGCCAGTCCGGCGGGCCGTCCCCGCGCACGTTCACCGCGAAGTCGAGCAGTCCGGGCTCGGCGTCGATGTCGCCGTGATGTCGCAAGTCCGTCCGCTCGTCCACGGGGGCAGTTTATGGCGCGCGGATGCGCCCGCGCGCCAACGGGCAGGATGGAGGGGTGACCACCAGCACCGCCACCAGGGTGACCCTGTTCGACCTCGACGGGACGCTCACCGACTCCGCCCCCGGCATCGTCGCCGGTTTCCGGCACGCCCTCGCCACGGTCGGCGTCGCCGTGCCCGAGGGCGACCTGCAGGGCCGGGTCGTCGGGCCGCCGATGATCGACACGCTGCGGTCGCTCGGACTCGACGAGGCGGCCGCGCAGACGGCCCTGGGCGCCTACTTCGACCGCTACGACGACATCGGCTGGGCCGAGAACGCCGTCTTCGACGGGATCGAGGAGATGCTGACCGGACTCGCCGACGGCGGCGCCCGCCTGGCCGTCGCGACCTCCAAGTCGGAGCGCTTCGCGCACCGCATCCTCGAGCACTTCTCGCTGGCGCAGCACTTCGAGGTGATCGCCGGGGCCAGCGACGGCGGCACCGGCCGACGGGCCAAGGTCGACGTCATCGAGCACGCCCTGCGCGGGCTCGGCATCGAGCCGACGGCCGGCGGCACCGCGGGCGTGGTGATGGTCGGCGACCGCGAGCACGACGTGCACGGCGCCGCGCACTGGGGCATCCCGACGGTGTTCGTCGACTGGGGCTACGGCACCGACCGCGAGGCCGCCGACGCGCGCTGGCGCGTCGAGACCGTCGACCAGCTCGGGCGGGTGCTCGATGAGCACTGAGCGCGTGGACTCCGCGCCGCTGCATATCACCTTCGTGTGCACCGGCAACATCTGCCGCTCCCCGATGGCGGAGAAGATCCTGCTCGGCCGCCTGCGCGCGGCGGGCCTGGACGCGCTGGTCCGGGTCAGCAGCGCGGGCACCGGCGACTGGCACGTCGGGCACGAGGCGGACGAGCGCACCAACGAGGTGCTGCGCGCCCACGGCTACCCGACCGGGCATCGGGCCGCGCAGGTCGGCCGCGACCACCTGGGCGCGGACCTGGTGGTCGCGCTGGACACCGGGCACGACCGCGCCCTCGCCCACCTGGGGGTGCCCATCGAACGGCGACGCCTGCTGCGCAGCTTCGACCCGGACGCGGACGGCGACTCGGTGCCCGACCCGTACTACGGCGGCACCGACGACTTCGAGCTGGTCCGCGAGCAGATCGAGGCCGCGGTCCCCGGCCTGCTCAAGTGGGTGCGCGAGCACCGGTAGCCCGGGCCGGCCGGCGCGGCAAGTACCGTGGATGCGTGCGAAGGCTGAAGTTTCTGCTGCGTCCGGGCTGGTTGGTGTTGGCCGTCGTGGTCGCCGCGTTCGCCTTCATGTGCTTCTGGTTCCTCGCCCCGTGGCAGCTCGGCAAGAACACCAGCACCTCCGAGCGCAACCAGCTGATCGCGGACTCCGTCTCCGCGGCCCCCGTGCCGGTCGAGTCGATCCTGCCGACGTCGGGCCCGCTCGCGACCCACGACGAGTGGCGTCAGGTCAGCGCGACCGGCAGCTACCTGCCCGGCAAGGACGTGCTGATCCGGCTGCGCACCATCGAGGACGCGCCCGCCTTCGAGGTGATCACCCCGTTGCAGCTGACGGACGGCCGGATCGTGCTGGTCAACCGGGGGTACGTGCGCCCGGTCGAGGGCGGCCGGCCCCCGGAGTTCGCGCCCGCACCGACCGGCACGGTCACGATCGCCGCCCGCTCGCGGATGCCCGAGGGCACCGTCGCCGGCAAGGATCCGATCCAGGAGAACGGGTACCCGCAGGTCTACTTCATCAACCCCGCGCAGATCGGCGGGGCGGTCGGGGTCGCGCCCGTCGACGTCTACCTGCAGCTCGCGGGCGACCAGCCCGGTTCGCTGGGCGCGATCCCGCTGCCGCAACTCGACGCGGGTCCGTACCTGTCGTACGGGCTGCAGTGGCTGGCGTTCGGCATCATGGCGCCGCTCGGTCTCGCCTACTTCGTGCGCGCCGAGATCCGGGAGCGCCGCCGCGACCGAACCGACACCGCCGCGACGCCCCCGGTGGCCACCGAGGCCGCCGCCCCCGAGGCGGTCCCGGCGACCGACGAGGACGACGTCGTGCTGCCGACGCGACGGCGCCGGTCAGCGTCCGCCGAGCCGACGACCATGACGGCGACGGAAGCCAAGCTCGCCGACCGCTACGGCAAGCGCCGCTGACCCGACCGCGGCACCGACCTGGACGGCGGACGAGAGCCGCACCGCCCGCCGCAGGTCCGCGACCGCGGGGGCGGGTCCGTCGCCGAGGGTGGGCCGCTGCTCGACGCCGTGCGGGTACTCGGTGCGCCCGCCGAGCGTCACGCCCAGCGCTCCCGCCATCGACGCCTCGGCGACACCGGCGTTGGGGCTCGGATGGTTGCCTGCGTCGCGTCGCCACGCCCGCAGCGCCGCGCGGGGTGAGCCCCCGACCACCGGCGCGACGGCCACGGCGAGCAGCCCGGTCGCCCGGGCCGGCACCAGGTTCACCACGTCGTCGATCCGCGCCGCGGCCCAACCGAACCGCAGGTACCGCTCCGAGCGGTAGCCGATCATCGCGTCGAGGGTGTTGATCGCGCGGTAGCCGAGCACGCCGGGGGCCCCGGCCACGGCCGCCCACCACAGCGGCCCCACGGTCGCGTCCGAGGTGTTCTCCGCGACGGATTCGACCGTGGCCCTGGCTATTCCGGCGTCGTCGAGGGAGTTCGGGTCGCGACCGCAAAGGGACGGCACCAGCGTCCGCGCGCCGTCGAGGTCGTCGCGTTCGAGCCTGGTGGCCATGTCGGCGCCGACCCGGCTCAGCGAGGTCCCGCCGAGCGCCGTCCACGTCGCCGCCGCGACGATCGCGCACTCCCCCACCCAGCCCAGGCGGCCCGCGGCGCGGCCGGCGAGGGCCGTCCCGCCGGTGACCGCGGCGACCAGCAGCCCCGTGTGCACGACTCCCGCCGCCCGGCCGTCGCGGTAGCTGCGGCGTTCGAGCGCCGCGGCGGCGCGGCCGAAGCCGGCCACCGGGTGCAGTCGCGCGGGATCGGCGAAGGCCCGGTCCGCGGCGAAGCCGATCAGGATTCCGGTCGCTCGAGCCGACCCGCGCAAGTTCACGCCGGTATGTCTACCAATCGACGGCGCCGGACCCGGTGCGTGGGTCATACCCGGGTATGACCGCGCACCGGCGACAATCCGGCGACGGGCCGACGACATCGCGACGGCGCGGCACGAGAGTGGACGCATGACCTCCCCTTCCCCGCATCCCCGCCCGCAGTTCCCGGTGTTGTCCGCGCACGCCGTCGGCAAGTCCTACGGCACGACCGCGGTGCTGCACGGGGTCACCGCGGAGTTCCACGCCGGCACCGCGACCGCGATCATGGGACCGTCCGGGTCGGGAAAGTCCACGCTGCTGCACTGCCTGTCGGGGATCGTGACACCGGACGCGGGCGCGGTCCTGGTCGGCGGGCACCACATCGAGAACCTCGGCGAGAACGAGCGCAGCCGGCTGCGCCGCGAGTCCTTCGGGTTCGTGTTCCAGTCCGGTCAGCTGCTACCGGAACTGCCCGCGATCGAGAACGTGGCGCTCCCGCTGATCCTGGGCGGCGCGAGAATCCGCGACGCGAGGCGCGACGCGGACACCCTGTTCGCACCGCTCGGCCTCGACGGCCTCCAGGACCGGCGACCCGGCCAGATGTCGGGCGGGCAGGCCCAACGGGTCGCGATCGCCCGCGCCCTGGTGACCCGGCCCGCGGTGCTGTTCGCGGACGAGCCGACCGGCGCCCTCGACGCGAGCACCAGTTGGGAGGTGATGCGCCTGCTGCGCGAGTCCGCGCGGCAGATCGGGTCCGCGCTGGTGATCGTCACGCACGACGTCGAGGTGTCCCGCTGGTGCGACCGCACCCTCACGATGCAGGCCGGTGCCCTGGTCGCGCGGGAGGTGGCGGCGTGAGCGCGACCGCCCGCGTCGCCGTGCTCACCATCCGCGGCGAGGGCCGCAGGACCCTGAGCACCTATGCGCTGCCCGTCGTCGCGTTCGCCGCGTCGACCGCCCTGCTGCTCACGGTGCTCGGCGGCTACGGCGCGTTCGCCGCTCGCACCGGCGAACCCGAGGCGCAGACGTATCGCACCCTCGCCGCCGTCGCCTCGGTCCTGATGGTCGTCCCGGCCGTCACGCTCGGGCTCGCCGCGGCCCGGCTGGGCGCGCGCCGCCGCGACGAACGACTGGCCGCGCTGCGGCTGCTCGGGTGCACCCCGCGGCAGGTCGTCGCGCTGTGCGCGACCGAATCGGGTCTGCAGGGCCTGGCCGGCGCGTTGATCGGCGGTCTCGGCTATCTCGTCGCCCTGCCGCTGGTCGCCCAGCTCCGGTTCCAGGGGCGGGCCTTCGCGGTGGGCGAGCTGTGGGTGGGGGCGCTCCCCCTGCTCGGCATCGTCGTCGGCATGACCGCCCTGGCCGCGCTGACCTCGATGCTCGGGATGCGTCAGGTCTTCGTCGGCCCGCTCGGCGTGACAACAGGCAGCCCACGGCCCGCACCGAAATGGGCGGTCGCCGCGGTGGGGCTCGCGCTGGTCGTCGGCTGGGCCGCCGTCGGCGGCGCCGCGACCGGTGTCGCCGCCATCCTGGTCGGACTCGCGATGTGCTTCGGCGTCGTGGCACTGATCGGGCCGTTCGTCGTCTCGATGCTCGGTCGGGTGATGCTCGCCCGCGCATCCGACGCCGCCTCGCTGATCGCGGCCCGCCGCGTGCTCGACAATCCGAAGGCCGTATGGCGCAACGTCGGTGGCGTCGCGATGGCGAGCTTCGTGGCGGCCGCGACGTCCCTGCTCGCGGCCATCGGAGATGCCGGCCCGAATGCGGACCCCGGGCAGGAGCAGCTGCTCGTCGACATGCGGACGGGCGTGCTGTTCACGCTCGGCGCGACATTCGTCCTCGCCGCCATCTCCTCGGCGCTCACCCAGGTCTCCGCCGTCCTCGACAACCGCGCGCTCTACCGCAGCCTCGCGCTGTCCGGCACCCCGATGAACGTGATGAACGCGGCCCGTCTCCGCGAGGCGCGGACTCCGGTGCTGGCCATGTCGCTCGCCGGCGCGGGCGGCGCGCTGCTGTTCCTGTTCCCGCTGGTCGGCGCCGCGATCGTGACCAGCCCCGCCGCCATGATCCGGCTCGCTCTCACGCTCGCGGTCGGGATCTCGCTCGTGCTGGTGAGCGTGCGGGCGGCCCGGCCGGTGCTTCGGCGCACCCTCGCGGGTTGAGGGCCGCCTTCCGCCAGGAGCGAAACCTCCTGGTCGACAACGACTCCTCACCCCGGAAGCCGGGCAGGGGCGGATCGGTGCAGGTAGCCTGCGGTCATGGTTGTCGTGGTCGCCGACGGGCGTTTCCGCCGACAGGGCGGAGCCCCAGTCACCCGAGCGAGTTCGTCTGCGCCCGACGCACGGGACGAGCCGCACCGACTCTGGCGGGAAGTGATCGGCGAGCAGATCCGGCAGCTGCGCACCGACCGCACCGAACGCCTGGCGGACGTCGCCGAGCGGGCCGGGGTGTCACCACAGTATTTGTCGGAGGTCGAACGCGGCGTGAAGGACCCGTCGTCGGAGGTGCTCGCCGCCGTCGCCGGCGCTCTGGGGACGAGCGTCGAGGGGCTTGCTCGCCGGGCCTACCGTCTCGCCCCGGTACGGCAGCTGAGCACCGCGCCGAGCCTCGCGGTTGGACGCCGCGCACCGTCCGGACCTGTCTGCCTGGCCGCCTGAGACACTCCAGATCGGGCCGCGTGGAACGGATTTCGCGGTCCGGTCAGAGTGCCGAGCGGTTCGCGACCACGGTGTCGACGATGCCGTACTCGATCGCCGCGTCGGGCGTGAGGACCAGCTGCCGCTCGATGTCGCGGCGCACCCGATCGGCGTCGCGGCCGGTACGGTCGGCCAGGATCCGTTCCTGCAGCCTGCGCACGCGTTCGATCTCCTCGGCCTCGATCACGAGATCCGGGATGGCCGCGCGACCGCCCTCGGTCATCGGCGGATGCAGCACGACCCGCCCGTGTTGCAGGATCGCCCGTCGCCCCGGGGCCCCGCCGGCCAGCAGCAGCGCCGCGCTGCCGACCGCCTCGCCCACGCAGGTGGTCTCGATCGGGGCGCGCACGAACTGCATCGCGTCGTACACGGCCAGGACCGACGAGATCTCCCCGCCGGGCGAGTTGATGTACAGCGAGATCTGGCGGTCCGGGCCGTCGCTCTCCAGGTGGAGCAGCTGCGCGATGATCGCGTTCGCGACGCCCTGGTCGACGGCGGTGCCCAGGTAGACGATCCGCTCGGCCAGCAGCCGACTGTAGACGTCGACGGTGCGCTCGCCGCTCGAGGTCGACAGCGTGACGTAGGGGATCGTGTAGGTGCTCACTTCGCCACCCCCAGACCGAAGGCCCTCGGGAGCCGACGCGGGATCATGTCGTCGAGCGACGTGACGATCCGGTCGACGAATCCGTAGTCGAGGGCGTCGTCCGCGGTGAACCAACGGTCGCGCACCGAGTCCTCCGTGACCTGCTCGACCGTTCGCCCGGTGTCCTCGGCGATGCAGGCGAGGACGGTGTCACGGGTGTGGCGGATGTCGTCGGCCTGGATCGCCACGTCCGGGGCCGAGCCACCCACGCCGCCGGAGCCCTGATGCAGCAGCACCTTTGCGTGTGGGAGAGACACCCGCTTGCCGCGGGTGCCGGCCGAGAGCAGGAATTGTCCCGCGCTGTAGGCCATTCCCAGGTTCACGGTCGTGACGTCGTTCGGCACGGCACGCATGCAGTCGCGGATGGCGAGCATGCCGGGCACCGAGCCACCCGGAGAGTTGATCACCAGTGCGATGTCCGACTCCGGGTCCTCGGCGGCCAGGACGAGCAGGGCGGTGCAGATGCGGTTGGTGTTGGCCTGTTCGAGCGCGTCACCCAGCAGGATGATCCGTTGCGCGAACAGTCGCTGGTTCAGATCGCGGTCCAGCACCGCGGTGGGATCGATCGTGTTCTGGGACATGACCTCACCTTCCGGCGCAAGGACTCGGTCGGGCAATGCCGCGCTGCTGTGAGCAGTTCCGCCGACAGCGAACACGATCGGTAGTCAGGCGAACTTGCGTCGGTAGATCGCGATCGCGGCACCGTACGAGAGGACGAGGATGCCGGCGCACCAGCCGAGGGCGACCCAGATGTCGGAGTCCACCGCCTGGCCCGCGAGCAGGTCGCGGATCGCATTGACGATCGAGGTCACGGGCTGGTTGTCGGCGAAGGCCCGCACCGGTCCGGGCATCGACTCCGTGGGTACGAACGCGGAGCTGACGAACGGCAGGAAGATCAGCGGGTAGGCGAACGCGCCCGCGCCGTCCACCGAGTTCGCCGAGAGGCCGGCGATCACGGCGAGCCAGGTCAGCGCCAGCGTGAACAGGATCAGGATGCCGGCGACCGCGAGCCATGCGAGCGGGCTCGCCCCCGAGCGGAACCCCATGAGGAGGGCGACGCCGACGACGATCACCAGCGCGGTCACGTTGGCGACCAACGAGGTAAGCACGTGCGACCACAGCACCGACGACCGGGCGATCGGCATCGACTGGAACCGTTCGACGATCCCGCCCTGCAGGTCGTTGAAGAGCCGCACGGAGGTGTACGCGACACCCGAGGCGATGGTGATGAGCAGGATGCCGGGCAACAGGTAGCTCACGTACGACTCGGAGCCGGTGTCGATGGCGCCGCCGAACACGAACACGAACAGCAGCATGATCGCGATCGGGGTGACCGCGGTCGTGATGATGGTGTCCGGACTGCGGGTGATGTGCCGCAGGGATCGGCCGGTGAGGGCGGCGGTGTCGCCGAGGACGTGCGTGGTCATCATCGTTCCTTTCGGTCGGCGCCGACGGCGCCCGCGGTGTCGGCGCCCGCCGGTGCGTCGGCGCCGACGATGCTGAGGAAGACCTCCTCGAGGGTCGGCTGCTTCTCGACGTACTCGACCGTCGCGGGCGGGAGCAGCTGCTTGAGTTCGGCGAGGGTGCCGTCGACGATGATCCGGCCCTCGTGGAGGATCGCGATCCGGTCGGCGAGCTGCTCGGCCTCCTCCAGGTACTGCGTGGTGAGCAGCACCGTCGTGCCGCCCCGGGCGAGGTCCCGCACGGCCTGCCACACCTCGTTGCGTGCCTGGGGGTCCAGTCCCGTCGTCGGCTCGTCGAGGAAGACGACCGGCGGGTCCCCGATCAGGCTCATCGCGATGTCGAGGCGCCGACGCATGCCGCCCGAGTACGTCCCGACCTTCCGGTCGCCGGCGTCGGTCAGCGAGAAGCGCGCGAGCAGCTCGTCCGCGATCACCCCGGGATTCGCCAGGTGCCGGAGCCGGGCGACCAGCACGAGATTCTCCCTGCCGCTGAGGATCTCGTCGACCGCGGCGAACTGCCCGGTGAGACTGATGGATTCGCGCACGTTCGCCGCCTGCGTGGCGACGTCGAAGCCGTCGACCGCCGCCGTGCCGGCGTCCGCCCTCAGCAGCGTCGCCAGGATCTTCACGAGGGTGGTCTTGCCGGCCCCGTTCGAGCCGAGCAGGGCGAAGATGCTGCCCCGCTCGACCTCGAAGTCGACGCCGCGCAGCACGTGGAGCTGCTCGTACGACTTCTCGACGCCCTGCACCCGGATGGCCGGTTGGCCGGTCATCGCTGTTCCCTCCGCTCGATGTCCGCGATCGCCTCGATGAGGCGGGCACGCTCCTTGTCGATCCACTGCTTGCCGGAGTAGGCCTGCGCGAACGTCTCGGCGAACTCGACCGGGTCGTCGCCGACGATCGCCCGCACCGGGGTGCCGTCGGCCGCGGCGCGCTCCCAGAGGTCGACGGAGTCGGAAAACATCGTCAGGAGGGTGTCGCCGTCGGTGATGCCCCCGTAGTAGGTGAGGTACCGCTGGAACGCGTTGGCGGCGGTCGCATACGGTTCCGGCAGGGCCTCGAGGCGGGCCTTGTACTGCTTGTACTGCTTCTTCTGCTCGAGCGATCCGGTGAGGGTCTCGATCCACTTGGCCGCCATGGTCACTTCTCTCCTTCGTGTAGGTGTTCGATTCGTTCGGCGAGGAAGCTCCAGTTCCTCCAGAACTCGCCCAGTTGGTCCCGCCCCCGCGTGTTGAGGGTGTAGACCTTGCGCGGCGGCCCCTTCTCGGACGGGACCTTCTCCACGTCGACGAGGTCACGCTGCTCGACCCTGACGAGCAGGGCGTAGATGGTGCCCTCCGCGATGTCCGCGAAGCCCTGATCGCGCAGCCTTGCCGTGATCTCGTATCCGTATGCGGGTCGCTCGGACAGGATCGCCAGCACGATGCCCTCGAGGACTCCCTTGAGCATCTCGGTCGCCTGCTTGCTCATTCGAACCTCCTTCCAGTACTCAGTGTTGCCAGGTACCGGTAGAAAGTAACACTGAGTACCGGTACTTGGCAACACTTAGTAGCAACCAGTCCGTCCGGTCCCGTCGTCGTCCCCGGTCGAGGGGGCACCGAACACCGGGCACCGCCCGATCGGCGCGGCGGTGACCGGCCGATGAATTCTTCGGATCGTCCTGGGAAGACATCGAATCCGCACGATTCCAGGTCTACGGCGCGGGCGTCCCGACTGCTATCCATGACAGTCGTGACGAAACTTCTCGCCGGACTCGTGGGTGTCGGCATCGTGGTCGCCGCGATGGCGGGCACCCATTCCGCCGAACCCGACCGCGGGCTCAGCGAGTCCCAGCTGGACCTGCTGGCCGACGTGCGGTCGGAGGTGCCGACCCTCGACGGGAAGTCCGACGAGCGGATCGTCGCGCACACCGCACTGGTCTGCGAGAAGCTGGCCCTGCCACGCCGAAACCGGTACGAAATCGCGCTGAGCGCGCTGCGGAGCCTCGGCTACCGGGAGAGCGACGCCGAGACGTTCGTCCTGTACGCGGCCGGGATCAGTTGCCCGGAGTCGCTGCCGCGGATCCCCCGCTGATCGCGCGCGGCGCGTCGAGCGGCAGGTCGCGAATCCGTCGGGCCGGATTGCCCGCGTAGACGCCGTTCGGCTCGCAGTCCTTGGTGACGACGGCGCCCGCACCGACGATGCATCCCGACCCGATGGTGACGCCGGGCAGCACGATCGCGCGCGCACCGATCCAGCAGCCGTCCCCGACCACGATCGGCCGGTGGCAGACCCGGCCGCCGCGACCGTCGGCCGGACCGATCTCGTGGGTGCTGGTGATGAACTGCGCGCCGTGTCCCACCGCGACCTGCCGGCCGAGGGTGATCGGCGCCGTGCAGTCGAACAGCACGCCGCGGTTGACGAACGTCCCCAGCCCCATCCGAATGTCCTTGCCGCCGAAGTGACATCCCGCGTAGATCCCGGCGCCCCACACCTTGGCTCCCCCGGCGAGCAGCAGCAGGATGCGCAGCCACACCGGGACGAGAGCGGAGGACTGGATGATCGTGATCAGGCGCACCCGACGACCCTATCCGCCGACGTGCTGGTTGGACCGGGTCTGCGGTCCTAGACTTCCGGCAGATGCCGCCCGTCGGCACCCGCCCCGCGTCCCCCGAGGAGCCGTCCCGTGTCGCAGCCCCGCACCGTCCCCGTCGTCTTCGTCCACGGACTGTGGATGCACTCGATCAGCTGGGGCGACTGGGTGGACCTGTTCACCGCCGCGGGCTACGACGCGATCGCGCCGGGCTGGCCCGGCGACGCGACCACGGTCGACGCGACCCGCCAGGATCCCGACGCGCTGAACCGGAAGGGCATCGGCGAGGTCACCGAGCACTACGCGGCGCTCATCTCGCGGCTGCCCGACATCCCGATCGTGGTCGGCCACTCGGTCGGCGGTCTGATCGCGCAGCGCCTGCTCGGCCGCGGACTCGCCCGCGGCGCCGTCGCGCTGACCCCCGCCCAGTTCAAGGGCGTGCTGCGGATGTCCCCCACCCAGATCGGGTCGGTGCTGCCGGTCCTGCGTAAGCCCGGACTGCGATCGAAGACCTGGTCGCACACGCCCGAGACCTTCCACGCGACCTTCGCCAACGCGGTCCCCCGCGACGAGTCCGACCGGATCTTCGCAGACTTCGCGATCCCCGCGCCGGGTCGGCCACTGTTCCAGGCCGCCCTCGCGAACCTGGCACCGGGCAGTCCCGCCAAGGTCGACACGCGCAGCGCCCGCGGACCGTTGCTGATGGTCGCCGGCGGGCAGGACCGGCTGGTCCCGGAGCCGTTGGTCCACTCGGCCTACAACGTCCAGCGTCGCAACCTCGGGGTCACCGAGTACCAGGTGTTCCCCGACCGCGGCCACTCGCTCGCCGCCGACCACGGCTGGCGCGAGGTGGCCGACGCGGCGCTGGACTTCCTGGAACGGCACGACCTGGCGCCGTCCACGCCCGGCGCCGAGTCGTAGCGCGGTCAGCGCCTCGGGCGCCTGACGGGGCCCGGGGCGGGTTTGTGGTGGTCGAGGCGGTCGCGGCGGCGCAGCTCGGTGAGAAAGAGCGCGCACACCGTGAGGTAGGCGCCGAGCACGCCGACCGGCGCGGCGACGATGAGAGCAAGAGCGGCAAGGAATTCCATCTGGTCTCCCCACGGGCGTCATGCACGTTCGGAGGCAATCGATCGATGCCAGGCCCCAGCAGGGCCGTACCTCCACGGTAGGAGGCGGCATACCGGTTCAGGTGAAGCCCGAGTGAACTCTGCTTGTGACCTCGCACACGGTTGTCGAGTCGAACTCGGCGCCGTAATGGCAAGATTCGCAACGCAGTTCCTTAGCGAATGGAGTCGGCAGTGGCGCCAACAACCGTGAAGTCCGCGCGAAAGCGCTTGAACAAGTTGATCCGCGCCGTCAACCACGACACCGTGGCGGTCGAGATCGCCGGCAAGCACGGCAACGCGGTGCTGATCTCCCGCGATCGCTACCTCGCGCTGCAGGAATCGACCTTCCTGCTCCGGTCACCCGAGCTGATGCAGAGCCTGCGCCGGGCGGCGGAACGCTCGCTTCGCGAAAATGCTGCCGCCCCAGAGGAGAGCACCGAGAATCGGAAGCCCACCCGAAGGCGCAAGAAGGCAAAGAAGAGGTAGCCATCCGTCTGGGAGGCGAGTCGGACCACCGCGCCCATCAGGCTCCTGCCAACCCAGTGTTGCTCTCGGCCCCGCACCGACGGCGCTTCGGCCTCCAAGTGCCACTGTCATTCGTTCGGTCAGAGAATCGAAAACACGCCCTGTTCTCCGGGATTCGTCGAGACAACCTGCTAGAAGTGGTCGGATTGATCGATGCACATGTCGGGGGAAGTCACACACGCGGCTGGTTCCGCGGTGTTCTACCATGCAACACCTCGACGACCTCACAACGGCGGTTGCCATGACCGCATCCCATCGCCGAACCAGGAGCTGCACCTATGGACTTCGCTGAAGCAATCAATGCCCTAGCCGGAAAGATTCGCGACAAGAAGAGTGGCATCGAGACCGAAGAAGCAACGAAAAACGCGTTCATCATGCCGTTCATCTCATCGGTACTCGGATACGACGTCTTCGACCCAAGCGAAGTGGTGCCGGAGTTCGTCGCCGACGTCGGAGTCAAGCGTGGGGAAAAGATCGACTACGCCATCCTGAAGAACGGTGACGTTCGGATGTTGGTTGAGTGCAAGAAGGTTGGCGAACCTCTCAACGTGAACCATGCGTCCCAGCTGTTCCGGTACTTCGCCGTGACGTCGGCCCGCATCGCTATCCTCACGAACGGGCAGGTGTACCAGGTTTACACCGACGGTGACGCCCCGAACGTGATGGACGAAAAGCCTTTCCTGGTCTTCGATCTCCTCGACATCGACCGCACGCTGATCCCCGAAATGCAGAAGCTGTCGAAGGAGTCGTTCGACCTGGATTCGGTAGTCAACGCGGCCGAGGAGCTCAAGTACATCGGGATGATCAAGCGGATCATGGCGTCCGAGATCAAGAGCCCGACCGACGATTGGATCAAGTACTTCGTGTCGCGGGCCTACGACGGGAAGGCCACCCAGAGGGTCGTGGACCAATTCCGCCCCTTGGTCACAAAGGCCACCAGCCAGTACATCGGCGACCAAGTGAACGACCGGCTCAAGAATGCCCTCGGCGGCGACCTGCCCAGCGCCGACACCGTCCAGGCTCCGAGCCCAACGGACGTGGTGGCAGCTGAGATCGAGCCTGTGAACGCGCCGGACCCCGACATCGTTACCACCGACGAGGAGCTGGAAGGCTTCAACATCGTCCGGGCCATCGCCGTCTCCGAGGTTGCGCCCGAGCGGATCGTCTACCGGGACGCGAAAACCTACTTCGCAGTCCTGTTGGACGACAACAACCGCAAGCCGATCATCCGCCTGTACCTGAACGGCAAGAGCGTGAAGTTCGTGACGACGTTCGAGAACGGCAACAAGGCCGGGGCTCGATACGACATCGAATCCGTCGTCGACATCTACAAGGTTGCCGAACAGATCCGGTCGGTGATCCGCGAGTATGCCGGCGAGGGCGTAGTTACTCCGGTCGGCTGACAGCCTGAGCCAGGCCACATTTCCCGCACTTCGATCGAGTTCCGCAGGCACGGTCGGAAGATTCGTAAGTCATCAGAATCGCGCGAACCCCCAGCGAATGCTGGGGGTTCGCTGCTTTGGACGTTGCCGCCGCTTCAGGAACTGTGGGCGCGGAGGGTTTCGAACCCCCGACCGCTGGTGTGTAAAACCAGAGCTCTACCACTGAGCTACACGCCCTGAATTCGGCGGACGGAATCGTCCACCGAATTGCACTCAGGAATCTAGCGCGGCGAGCGCGTTCTCCCAAGCCGCCTGGTCACGGGCCTCGCCGGGGCCGTTCATCTCGGCGAACCGGATGATGCCCTCCTTGTCGACGACGAAGGTCCCGCGGTTGGCGAACCCGGCCTTGTCGTTGAACACGTCGTAGGCCTGGGCGACCGCGCCGTGCGGCCAGAAGTCCGACAGCAGCGGGAAGGTGTATCCCTGCTCGGCGGCCCAGATCTTGTGCGTGGGCGGCGGGCCCACCGAGATCGCGAGCACGGCGGCGTCGTCGTTCTCGAACTTCGGCAGCCCGTCCCGGACGCGGCACAGCTCGCCCTGACAGGTTCCGGTGAACGCGAGCGGGTAGAACACCAGCAGCACGTTCTTGCTGCCCCGGTAGTCCGCGAGCGAGACTTCCTGGTTGTTCTGGTCCTTGAGGGTGAACTCGGGCGCAACGGCGCCGACTTCGAGGGGCACGACGACTCCTAGGTCTCCGGGTGGACGGTCAGCGCTTGGCCGGGCGAGCCTTGGGCTGCACCAGCCGGCTGCCCGACCAGGATCCGAGGTTCGCCGCCGAGGTCTGCGTCAGACCCGCGGTCGGCGCGGACTCGGCGATCTCGCTGGGCTCGACGTGTCCCGGCTGACCGGTCTTGGGGCTGAGCACCCACACGAAGCCCTCGTCGGCGAGGGGTCCGATGGCATCCATGAGGGCGTCGACCAGGTCGCCGTCGCCGTCCCGCCACCACAGCAGGACCACGTCGATCACCTCGTCGGAGTCCTCGTCGAGGAGTTCCGCGCCGATGGTCTCCTCCACCGATGCCCTCAGGGCATCGTCGGTGTCCTCGTCCCAACCCAGTTCCTGAACGACCATGTCATTGGTAATGCCGAGTTTCTGGGCGTAGTTCTGGGCGTCGGCCGCGGCGACCACGGTGGTGTCCTCCTCTTGTTGACTAACTTCAAGGCTCAGCACCGGTCGGTGCGGATCAGTAGTGAAAGCGAACATGCTCGACGGCTCTCGCGCAAGCGGACCGCGCCGAAAAGGCCACAAAATATTCGGATCCAGGCGAATCAACCTCGCCTACGCCGTCGCGTCGACGATTTGGCAGGATTGATGTAGATCACCGTCAAGTTGTAAACCGAGCCGCCGTCACACTGGCGACTCGGCTGGATCGGGCGCCGCACCGAGCGTCCACCGCGATGAGGAGCAAATGTTGTCCGAGCACACCCAGGACCCGGTATCGCAACCCACGCCGCATCCCGTACCCAGCGCCGATGGCCGCGTACGCGTGATCCGTGAGGGCGTCGCCTCCTACCTTCCCGACATCGATCCGGACGAGACCGGCGAATGGATCGAGAGTTTCGACGATCTGCTGCAACGCTCGGGCCCGTCCCGCGCCCGCTACCTGATGCTGCGACTGCTCGAGCGCGCCGGCGAGCGGAACGTCGCGATCCCCGCACTCACCTCCACCGACTACGTCAACACCATCCCCACCGAGAACGAGCCCTGGTTCCCCGGTGACGAGGAGGTCGAGCGCCGATTCCGCGCCTGGATCCGCTGGAACGCCGCGATCATGGTGCACCGCGCGCAGCGCCCCGGCGTCGGCGTCGGCGGCCACATCTCCACCTACGCGTCCTCCGCCGCCCTCTACGAGGTGGGCTTCAACCACTTCTTCCGCGGCAAGGACCACCCGGGCGGCGGCGACCAGATCTTCATCCAGGGTCACGCCTCCCCCGGCATCTACGCCCGCGCCTTCCTGGAGGGCCGCATCCCCGCCGCGCAGATGGACGGCTTCCGCCAGGAGCACAGCCACGCGGACGCCGGCGGCGGACTGCCGTCGTACCCGCACCCGCGCCTGCTGCCGGACTTCTGGGAGTTCCCGACCGTCTCCATGGGTCTGGGCCCGATGAACGCCATCTACCAGGCCCGGTTCAACCACTACCTGCACGACCGCGGCATCAAGGACACCTCCGACCAGCACGTGTGGGCGTTCCTCGGCGACGGCGAGATGGACGAGCCCGAGTCGCGGGGCCTGGCACACGTGGCGGCGACCGAGGGCCTGGACAACCTCACCTTCGTCGTCAACTGCAACCTGCAGCGCCTCGACGGCCCAGTCCGCGGCAACGGCAAGATCATCCAGGAGCTCGAGTCGTTCTTCCGCGGCGCCGGCTGGAACGTCATCAAGGTGGTCTGGGGCCGCGAGTGGGACGCGCTGCTGCACGCCGACAAGGACGGCGCGCTCGTCAACCTGATGAACGAGACGCCGGACGGCGACTACCAGACCTACAAGGCCAACGACGGCGGCTTCGTGCGCGAGCACTTCTTCGGCCGCGACCCGCGCACCAAGGAACTGGTCAAGGACCTGTCCGACCAGGAGATCTGGAACCTCAAGCGCGGCGGCCACGACTACCGCAAGGTCTACGCCGCGTACGCCGCGGCGATGGCGCACAAGGGCCAGCCGACGGTGATCCTGGCGCACACCATCAAGGGCTACACCCTCGGCAAGCACTTCGAGGGCCGCAACGCCACGCACCAGATGAAGAAGCTCACCCTCGACGACCTCAAGCGCTTCCGCGACCTGCAGCGCATCCCGATCTCCGACGCCGAACTGGAGAAGGATCCGTACCTGCCGCCGTACTACCACCCCGGGCCCGACGCGCCGGAGATCCAGTACATGCTGCAGCGCCGCAAGTCGCTCGGCGGGTTCCTGCCCTCGCGCCGCACCGACGTCGCACCGCTGACGCTGCCCGACGACAAGACCTACGACTCGGTGCGCAAGGGGTCGGGCAAGCAGGAGGTCGCGACCACGATGGCGCTGGTCCGCGTCATCAAGGAGTTGCTGCGCGACCCGGAGATCGGCAAGCGGATCGTGCCGATCATCCCGGACGAGGCCCGCACCTTCGGCATGGACTCGTGGTTCCCGTCGCTGAAGATCTACAACCGCAACGGCCAGCTGTACACCTCGGTGGACGCGGACCTGATGCTCGCCTACAAGGAGTCCTCGATCGGGCAGATCCTGCACGAGGGCATCAACGAGGCGGGGTCGACGGCCTCGTTCACCGCGGTCGGCACCTCGTACGCCACCCACGGCGAGCCGATGATCCCGCTGTACATCTTCTACTCGATGTTCGGCTTCCAGCGGACCGGTGACGGCCTGTGGGCGGCGGCGGACCAGATGGCCCGCGGCTTCGTCCTCGGCGCCACCGCGGGCCGTACGACCCTGACCGGCGAGGGCCTGCAGCACGCGGACGGGCACTCGCTGCTGCTCGCGTCGACCAACCCGGCGGCGGTCACCTACGACCCGGCGTACTCGTACGAGATCGCGCACATCGTCAAGGACGGCCTGCGCCGGATGTACGGCGGCACGCCCGGTGTGGACGGCTTCGGCGGGGAGAACGTCTTCTACTACCTGACCATCTACAACGAGCCCTACCAGCAGCCGGCCGAGCCGGCGGACCTCGACGTCGAGGGCCTGCTCAAGGGCATCTACCGATACAGCAGGTCCGAGGGGTCCGGCGCGCGTGCGCAGATCCTGGTCTCGGGCGTCGCGATGCCGGAGGGTCTGCGCGCGCAGCAGCTGCTCGCCGACGACTGGGGCGTGGCCGCCGACGTGTGGTCGGTGACCTCGTGGGGCGAACTGCGCCGCGACGGCATCGAGTGCGAGAAGGCCGCCCTGCGCAGCCCCGACCTCGCCGCGCCGACGCCGTTCGTGACCTCGGCCCTGGCCGGCGCCGAGGGTCCGTTCGTGGCGGCCTCCGACTGGATGCGGGCGGTCCCGGACCAGATCCGGCAGTGGGTGCCCGGCGACTACACCACGCTCGGCACCGACGGGTTCGGGTTTTCCGACACCCGGACCGCGGCGCGGCGCTACTTCAACGTGGACGCCGAGTCGATCGTCGTGGCCGTGCTGTCCGGTCTCGCCCGGGCGGGCAAGGTCGAGCACAACACGCCCGCGGCGGCGGCCCGCCAGTACCGGATCGACGACGTGCTCGCGGCACCGACGTCGCTCAAGGATCCCGGCAGCGCGTAGCCGCCGGCGACCGTCGGCCGGGGCGTCCCGGCACCGTTCGCGGTGCCGGGACGCCCCCGTTCGGTGCGCCGGAATGCCGGTACGGTCCCGGAAGGGCGTACGTTTCGGTGTTATGGGTGAGCAGGAGTCCGCCGCGGCGGCACCGCCGGGCGACGACGCGACGTCGGTGACGCCGGGCGACGACACACCCCGCCACGCCCCCTCCCCGGCCTTCGCACGCACGCGCCAGACCCGCGATCCGCTGCCCGACGCCCTGCTGCGACGGGTCAAACAGTTCTCCGGCCGCCTGTCCACCGAGGCCGTCACCTCCATGCAGGATCAGCTGCCGTTCTTCGGCGACCTCGACGCGGACCAGCGCGCCAGCGTCCAACTGCTGGTGCAGACCGCCGTGGTGAACTTCCTCGAGTGGCTGCAGAACCCCGAGAGCGACATCCGGTTCAGCCTCGACGCCTTCCAGGTCATCCCGCAGGACCTGGCCCGACGACTGACGCTGCGCCAGACGGTGGACATGGTCCGGGTGGCGATGGAGTTCTTCGAACAGTGGCTGCCCGCGCTGGCCCGCAACGAACGCCAGCTCGTAGCGTTGACCGAGGCGGTGCTGCGCTACGGCCGTGAGCTGGGGTTCACGGCGGCCTCGGTGTACGCGAGCGCGGCCGAGTCGCGCGGCGCCTGGGACACCCGCCTCGAGGCGCTGGTGGTCGACGCCGTCGTGCGCGGGGACAGCGGTCCGGACATGCTCTCGCGCGCGGCGACGCTGAACTGGGACGCCAACGCGCCGGCCACCGTGCTGGTCGGAACGCCGCCGCCCGACCAGGGCGTGTCGGTGGTCTCGACCGTGCACACCACAGCCCAGAAGCACGGCCGGGCCGCCCTCGCGGTGGTCCAGGGTTCACGGTTGGTCATGGTGGTCAGCGGCGACATGCAGCAGTCCCAGACCAACCGGCCCTTCCTCACCGACCTGCTGACCAACTTCTCGTCCGGGCCCGTGGTGATCGGACCGACCACCCCGACGCTCGGCGCCGCGCACTTCAGCGCGGTCGAGGCGCTGGCCGGGATGGAGGCCGTCACCGGCTGGCGCGCCGCGCCGCGGCCCGTGCACGCCGCCGAACTCCTCCCCGAGCGCGCCCTGCTCGGCGACCGGGCCGCGATGGACTCCCTCAACGATCTGCTCGTCCAGCCGCTGGCGTCCTCGGGATCGAACCTGACCGACACCCTCGACGCGTACCTGGACTGCGGTGCCGCGGTCGAGACCTGCGCCCGCCAACTGTTCGTCCATCCAAATACCGTGCGGTACCGGCTGAAGAAAATCGCCGAGGTGACTGGGAGGGATCCGACAAACCCGCGCGACGCGTACGTACTCCGAATCGCAGCAACGGTCGGAAGACTGACTCAAACTCGTCACGAATCGGCGCTTTCTACCACTTCAGTCACAGCCGCAACAATCCGTGGATTGGGCCTGTAACGGACGACCGTCCAATCGCGATAGCGGACGCCGACGTGCCGTTTTGTGGACCTTCTACAAAACACTTGTCCAAGGTTCATGGCCAACAACACCTCACGGGGGCACCTGAACGGTGTTCCCTTAGTCCTGTGATTGCGTTGCTTGCCCCTGGTCAGGGGTCCCAGACTCCCGGCATGCTCAGCCCCTGGCTGGAGCTGCCGGGCACGGCCGATCGTCTCGCCATCTGGTCGAAGGCGTCCGGCCTCGACCTCGTCCGCCTCGGCACCACTGCGACCGCGGAGGAGATCACCGACACGGCGGTGACCCAGCCCCTCGTGGTGGCCGCCGCGCTGCTGGCGTTCGAGGAACTCGACCGTCGCGGGCAGGCCCCCGCCGACCTGATCACCGCAGGCCACTCGGTCGGCGAGCTGGCCGCCGCCGCCATCGCCGGCGTCATCTCCGCCGACGACGCGGTCGCGCTCGCCGCGCTGCGCGGAGCGGAGATGGCCAAGGCCTGCGCGATCGAGCCGACCGGCATGTCGGCGGTCCTCGGCGGAGACGAGGCCACCGTCCTCGCCCGGCTCGACGAACTCGGACTCGCCCCCGCGAACCGCAACGCGGCCGGTCAGATCGTCGCGGCCGGCCTGCTGAGTGCCCTCGCCGAACTGGCCGAGAACCCGCCGGAGAAGGCTCGGGTCCGGGCGCTCCCCGTGGCGGGCGCCTTCCACACCACGTTCATGGGTCCCGCGCAGGACGCGGTCACCGCGGCGGCATCGCGCATCGTCCCCTCGGAGCCGACCCGCACCCTGCTGTCCAACTCCGACGGTCAGCCGGTCACCTCCGGCGCCGACGCGCTGGCCAAGCTGGCCGCCCAGGTAACCAAGCCGGTGCGCTGGGACCTGTGCACCGAATACCTCCGCACCGCCGAGGCCGACGCAATCGTCGAGCTGCCCCCGGCCGGAACCCTGGTCGGTATCGCCAAGCGCGAGATGCGCGGCACGCCGACGCTCGCCCTCAAGACTCCCGACGATCTGGACGGACTCTCGCAGTTCACCTGAGTCGGGTACAACCTCACCGTCCGACCCGGACATCGAGGAACTTGCACCACGCACGACTTGCACGAGATCGGCCACCTAGCTCACCGGCCGATTGCAGGACCCGAAGAGAAACACCAACCAAGAAGGGAGCCACCCAGTGGCCGCCACGCAGGAAGAACTCATTGCCGGACTCGCGGAGATCATCGAGGAGGTCACCGGCATCGAGCCGTCCGAGGTGACCATCGAGAAGTCCTTCATCGACGACCTCGACATCGACTCGCTGTCCATGGTCGAGATCGCCGTCCAGACCGAGGACAAGTACGGCGTCAAGATCCCGGACGAGGACCTCGCGAGCCTGCGCACCGTCGGCGACGCCGTCGGCTACATCCAGAAGCTCGAGGCCGAGGGCGGCGACATCGCCGACGCCGTCAAGGCCAAGATCGACTCCGCCAAGAACGAGGAGTGAGCTCGCCCGTGACTTCCACCAGGAACTTCCCCAACGTCGTCGTCACCAGCCTCGCGGCCACGACGTCGATCGCTGGTGACGTGGATGCCACGTGGAAGGGCCTGCTCGCCGGCGAATCCGGAATCGGGATCCTCGACGATCCGTTCATCGAGGAGTTCGATCTCCCCGTCCGAATCGGTGGCCACCTCAAGGTGAGCCCCGACGATTCCCTCTCCCGCGTCGAGATCCGGCGGATGAGCTACGTGGAGCGACTCGCCCTCGTACTCAGCCGCCAGGTGTGGGAGAACGCGGGCAGTCCCGAGGTCGACAACGACCGCCTCGGGGTGGTCATCGGCACCGGACTCGGCGGTGGCGAGGCACTGATCGACACCGTCGACAAGATGCGCAACGGCGGATTCCGGAAGGTCTCGCCGTTCGCGGTGCAGATGGTGATGCCGAACGGTCCGTCGGCGGTGGTCGGGCTCGAGCTCGGCGCCCGCGCCGGCGTCATCACGCCCGTGTCGGCGTGTTCGTCCGGCTCGGAGGCGATCGCGCACGCGTACCGGATGCTGGTCATGGGCGACGCCGACATCATCGTCACCGGTGGTGTCGAGGGCCAGATCGACCCGCTTCCCATCGCGAGCTTCGCGATGATGCGGGCGCTCAGCTCCCGCAACGACGACCCGGCGGGCGCCTCGCGCCCGTTCGACAGGGATCGCGACGGCTTCGTCTTCGGCGAGGCGGGCGCGATGATGGTCCTCGAAACCGAGGAGCACGCGAAGGCGCGCGGTGCCACCATCCACGCACGACTGCTGGGTGCGGGCATCACCTCGGACGGCTACCACATCGTGGCGCCGCACCCCGAGGGCACCGGAGCGGCGCGGGCGATGACCCGGGCCATCCAGACGGCCGGCCTGACCAAGGCCGACATCAAGCATGTGAACGCGCACGCGACCGCGACACCGATCGGCGACACCGCCGAGGCGTCGGCGATCAACTCCGCGGTCGGTACGCATGCTGCGGTGTACGCACCGAAGTCCGCGCTCGGGCACTCTATCGGCGCCGTCGGTGCGCTCGAGGCAGTGCTCACGGTCCTGAGTGTGCGTGACGGGATCATCCCCCCCACGCTCAATCTCGAGAATCAGGATCCAGAGATCGACCTCGACGTTGTCAAGGGCGAAGCCCGCAACGGCGATTTCGATTTCGCCATCAACAACTCGTTCGGATTCGGTGGGCACAATGTCGCGCTCGCCTTCGGCCGCGCCTGACAGGTCGGCACAGTTCGACGGTGGGTCCGGTCCCGGAGACATCCGGGACCGGACCCCACCCCCGGCCACCGCCCCTGGCGGCTCAGCACTTCAAGGAGGACCGGCGATGACCATCTTGGCTCCGATCACCAGATCCGATTCCCAGCTCGACCCGCGCGATCCCCTGACGAGGCTCGAGAGCCTGTTCGACGCCGGGACCACCGTCACGCTGCACCCCCGCGACAAGTCCGGTGTGCTCGCGGCGTCCGGCGAGATCGACGGCGTCCGCACCATCGCCTACTGCTCCGACGCCACCGTCATGGGTGGCGCCATGGGTGTGGAGGGTTGCAAGCACATCGTCGCGGCCATCGACACCGCCATCGAGGAGAAGGCCCCGATCGTCGGCATCTGGCACTCGGGCGGGGCCCGCCTGGCGGAGGGCGTCGAAGCCCTGCACGCCGTCGGCCTCGTGTTCGAAGCCATGGTCCGGGCGTCCGGCCTGATCCCCCAGCTTTCCGTCGTCCTCGGCTTCGCCGCGGGCGGCGCCGCCTACGGTCCCGCCCTCACCGACGTGGTGATCATGGCGCCCGAGGGCCGCGTCTTCGTCACCGGACCCGACGTGGTCCGCTCGGTCACCGGCGAGCAGGTCGACATGGCCTCGCTCGGCGGCCCCGACACCCACACCAAGAAGTCCGGCGTGGCGCACATCGCCGCGCACGACGAGCTCGACGCCCTGCACCGGGCCCGCCGGCTGGTGTCGATGTTCTCCGACCAGGGCGAGTTCGACCAGGCCGCGGCCGAGCACGGCGACAGCGACCTGCGGGCGATGATGCCCGAGTCCGCCAAGCGCGCGTACGACGTCCGTCCGATCGTGCACGAGCTGCTCGACAACGTCGACGGCGAGTCCAGCTTCGAGGAACTGCAGGGCAACTACGCGCGCAGCATCGTCACCGGCCTCGGCCGGATGGGCGGCCGGACCGTCGGCGTCATCGCGAACAACCCGCTGCGACTCGGTGGGTGCCTGAACTCCGAGAGCGCGGAGAAGGCCGCCCGCTTCGTGCGGCTGTGCAACGCCTTCGGGATCCCCCTCGTCGTCGTCGTCGACGTCCCCGGCTACCTGCCCGGCGTCAGCCAGGAGTGGGAGGGCGTGGTGCGCCGCGGCGCCAAGCTGCTGCACGCGTTCGCCGAGGCGACCGTCCCCCGCGTCACCGTGGTGACCCGCAAGATCTACGGCGGCGCCTACATCGCGATGAACTCCCGCGCGCTCGGCGCCACCGCCGTGTTCGCGTGGCCGGAGGCCGAGGTCGCGGTCATGGGCGCCAAGGCCGCGGTCGGCATCCTGCACAAACGGGCGCTGGCGGCCGCGCCGGAGGACGAGCGCGAGGCGCTGCACGATCGCCTCGCGGCCGAGCACGAGGCGATCGCCGGCGGTGTCGGCCGGGCCATGTCGATCGGTGTGGTCGACGAGCTGATCGATCCCGCCAAGACCCGCAGCATCGTCACCGCGGCGCTGGCCGCGGCCCCGGCCCGCCGCGGGGCGCACAAGAACATCCCGCTCTGAGCCGAGCCCACGACGCGAAGAAGGCCCCCGACCTGCGAGGTCGGGGGCCTTCCTACGTGATCAGTGGATCACAGAGGATGAACGGCGGTGGCCTGAGGACCCTTGGGTCCCTGGGCGATCTCGAACTCCACCTGCTGATTCTCCTCGAGGCTCTTGAAGCCGGAGCCCTGGATCTCGGAGAAGTGCACGAAGACGTCCGGTCCGTCCGCCTGAGCGATGAAGCCGAAGCCCTTTTCCGCGTTGAACCACTTGACTGTTCCCTGAGTCATATTTGCTCCTTACAGGGATTGGGTTGCGGGGACCACACCGTGCGGTACCCCGGGCCGGTTCGAGACTCGGCGTCTCCAGATTCCTGAAGGCAAACAGAGCGCACGCAACTGAAGTTCTTTGCGAGCGTGCGGGTACACAGACACAGAAAAACTACGACCGTCCACCTTCAACCACGGCGCCGTCGGATTCATTCCCCGCGCCTGTCACTGCCCGCTATCCGACGTCGCGGTGCAGCCAGGTCACCTCGGCGCCGCCCTCGCCCCCGCTGCGGTACGGCTCCAGCGCCTGGTCCCAGGCCGCGCCGAGCGCGTTGTCCAGTTCGGACGCCAGCGCGTCCCCGCCGCCGTGCTCCTCGATGAGCGCACGCAGTCGCATCTCGCCGAGGATGACGTCACCGTTGGCGCTCGTCGAGCCCCGCCACAGCCCGAGTCCCGGTACGTGGCTGAATCTTTCGCCGTCGACGCCCTCGCTCGGGTCCTCGGTGACCTCGAAGCGCAACATCGGCCACGCGCGCAGGGCGTTGACCAGGCGGGCACCCGTCCCGACGGGGCCGACCCAGTTGCTGGTGGCGCGCAGTTGGCCGGGCGAGGCCGGCTGGGACGTCCACTTGAGGTTCGGGCGGGTGTCGAGCGTCGCGACAAGGGCCCATTCGACGTGCGGGCACAGCGCTGCTGGCGACGAGTGCACGTGTAGTACACCGTTCGTCGCGTCGGCGAACTGATTCAATGCGCGCACAAGGCACCTCCGGCTTCGACGAGGGACGTCTTCCCCAACGGCCTCATGTCGGCAGCCACGCCTGTAACGCGGTACCAGTGTGCCCCGTGTGCACCGTGTTGCGCCAGTGGAACGAAAATACGGGTGGTTTCGCCTAGTTTCCGTCGACTTCGACCAGCACGGCGTCGCTCAGCGGCGGCCAGGCCTCCTTCGCCCAGTCGCCGAAGTCCCGGTCGGCCAGCGCTACACACGACAGGCGCCGGACCGGGTCGACCCACAGGAACGTGCCCGACTGCCCGAAGTGGCCGTAGGTCGCGGGCGAGTTCGCCGAGCCGGTCCAGTGCGGCGACTTGGCTCCCTTGATCTCGAAGCCGAGTCCCCAGTCGTTGGGGCGCTGGGTGCCGTAACCGGGCAGCAGACCGGCCAGCCCGGGGTACTGCACCGTCGCGGCGTCGCGGGCGGTCTGTTCGGAGACCAGGGTGGGCCGCAGCAGTTCGGCGGCGAAACGGGCCAGGTCGCCGGTGGACGAGCGGGCGCCGTGCCCGGCCGGGCCCACCAGGTCGGAGGCCGCCATGCCGAGCGGCGCGAACACCGCGTCGCGCAGGTAGTCGGGGAACGCGATCGAGGTCTCGGCCTCGACCAGCTCGGCGAGCACCTCGAATCCCGCGCTCGAGTAGATCCGCTTGTCCCCCGGCGCGGCCTGCACCCGGCGCTCGCCGAACGCCAGCCCGGACGCGTGCGCGAGCAGGTGCCGCACGGTGGCGCCGGGCGGTCCGGCGGGCGCGTCCAGTTCGATCGCACCCTCCTCGACGGCGACGAGCACGGCGTAGGCCACCAACGGCTTGGTCACCGAGGCCAGGGCGAACACCCGGTCCGGTTCGCCCGCGGCGCCGATCGGCCCGTCCGGACCGACCACCGTCGCCGCGGCGTGGTCGACGGGCCATTGCTCGATCGCGTTGAGGCTGCGCATTTTTCCAGCCTACGAGACCGCCCTCAACCCCGAGTCAGCCTGTCCAGCCCGGCGGCCAGCGCCGGGTCCGCGCCGGCCGCGGCCTGCAGGGCCGCCAAGAACGAGCCGACCAGCACCTGTTCGAGCACTGCCCGTTCGATGTCCGCACTCGCGAGCCATCGCAGGCACGCGGCCTTCTCGAAGGCCAGCCACGACTCGATCGTCATCACCATGGTCTCACTCGGCGCGTCGATGCCCAGCGAGCCGAGGATCAACTCGAACGAGGCCGCGTCGACCCGGCGCGCGAGCGCCGCGAGTTCCGAGCTTCCCCCGGCCCGCATCAGGGCCTGCCACCCGACGCTGTGCAACTGCACGTGGTCCAGGTACGCCCGCAGGCCCGCCATCAGCCTGCCCAGCAGGGCGCCCTCCCGCGCGGAGGCACCCAGGTCGGCGATCATCTTGTCCGCAGCCGACTCCATCGCCGCGGCCACCAGCGCGTCCTTGCCGCCGAAGTAGTGGTACAGCAGTCCGCTCGACACCCCGGCCTCCGCCGAGATCTCCTGCACCGACAGCCGCTCGGGTTCCCGCGTGACGAGCGCACGCAGGGTTGCCTCGATCAGCTCGGTGCGGCGCTGTTCGGACGTCAACCGGGTGCGCTGTTCGGGCACGGTCGCACCCTCCCCTCAGTCTCGCTAGCTCGCTCGGGTCGAGCGAGCTATTGAAAGTCAATTCAATAGAGGCTACCGTCGGAGGTGCTATTGAATCCATTTTCAATACAGGAGCGTGCCATGACGAACAGCGACTCCCCCGCGCAGACCGAACGCTGGATCGAGACCACCACGGGCCCAGTGCACCTACGCGAGATCGGCGCCCGGACCGGCTCGCCGCTGCTGTTCGTGCACGGCGCGCTCGTCGACAGCCACCTCTGGGACGGCGTCGCGGAGCAGGCCGCCGCCCTGGGGTACCGATGCCTGCTGCCGACCCTCCCCCTTGGCTCCCACATTCGACCGATGCGTCGCGGCGCGAATCTCGACCCGCCGGCGCTGGCGGATCTGCTCGCGGAGATCGTCGCCGCACAGGACCTCGAGCGAGTCACCGTGGTGGGCAACGACACGGGCGGCGCCCTGAGTCAGATCCTCGCCGCCCGCCACCCCGACCTCGTCCACACCCTGGTCCTGACCTCGTGCGACGCCTACGAACAGTTCCCGCCGCCGTCGCTGCGAGCCTTCTTCGCGCTGGGTCGGGTCCCCGGGGTCCTCGCCCTGTCCGGGCAACTCACCCGCTCCAGAAGGGTTCGCACCCTGGCGATTCCGCGCCTGCTCAGCCATCGCCGCCCTTCCGACGCGGTGGTGTCCGGCTGGACCAGGCCGTTGCTAGATCGAGCGGTTCGACGTGACACCCGCGCCTTCTTCGCCGGCATCGATTCCGCGCACACGCTGGCCGCGGCACGTCAGCTGCGGCAGCGCCGCGGTCCGACGCTGCTGATATGGGGTTCCGACGACCGCGTCTTCGGGACGGCGCTGGGACGCCGGCTCGCCTCCGACCTCCCGGGCGCCCGGCTGGTGGTGCTCGACGACTGCGCTGCACTCGTGCCACTCGACGCCCCCGACCGGGTGGCCGATCTCGTCCACGGACTCCTCACGAGCGCGGTCGTGTGCGGGTGCGGTCTAGCGGTCCGCGTCGGTGTACTTGATGACGCCGCGCAGGTTCTTCCCGTCCAGCATGTCCTGGTAGCCCTCGTTGATCTGCTCGAGGCTGTAGGTGTTGGAGATCATGTCCTGCAGGTTGAGCTGACCCGACTTGTACAGGTCGAGCAGCATCGGGATCTCGTGGCGCGGGTTGGCGCCACCGAAGACGTTGCCCTTGAGCGTCTTCTGCAGCATCGCGAAGAGGAAGAGGTTCATCTTCACGTCCATGTCGGACATGTTGCCCATGGAGGTCACGACGCAGGTGCCCGTCTTGGCAGTCAGGGTCAGCGCCGGGTCCACCATCGCGCCGTCCATCTCGCCCATGGTGAGGATGACCTTCTGGCACATCTTGCCCCAGGTCAGCTCCATGACCGGGACGATGGCCTCCTCGAGGCTCGCGTAGGCGTGCGTCGCACCGAACTTGAGGGCCTGCTCGCGCTTGAACGGGACCGGGTCGATGGCGATGACATGGCGTGCGCCCGAGACCACCGCGCCCTGCAGCGCAGCCATGCCGACGCCGCCGACGCCGACGATCGCGACGGTGTCGCCCGGACGGACCTGCGCGACGTTGGTCGCCGAGCCCCAGCCCGTCGTCACGCCGCAGCCGACGAGCGCGGCGACCTCGAACGGGATGTGCTCGTCGATCTTGACCGCGGAGTACTCGTGCACGGTCATGTACGGGGAGAACGTGCCCAGCAGGGACATCGGGATGACGTTCTGGCCGCGGGCCTGGATGCGGTACGAGCCGTCGGAGATGGACTGGCCGCTCAGCAGGCCCATGCCCAGGTCGCAGAGGTTCGAGTGACCCTGCGTACACGGGTCACAGGTGCCACAGGCCGGAATGAAGGACAGCACGACATGGTCGCCCTCCTTCAGCCTCTTCACGTTCGGGCCGACCTTGGTGACCACGCCGGCGCCCTCGTGCCCGCCCAGCGCGGGGAAGGACGGCATCGGGGTGGCGCCGGTGACGATGTGGTAGTCGGAGTGGCACATTCCGGCCGCCTCCATGCGGATCTGGACCTCGCCGTCACGCGGGTCACCGAGCTCGATCTCCTCGACCGACCACGGCTCGTTGAGGCCCCACAGGAGCGCGCCCTTTGTCTTCATTTCGTACCGGCCTTTCGTTCCGCGTCAGCTTCTCGTGATCGAGGTGACGGTTATCACAAGGGCACACGATAGCCGGAAATCGGAAGAATTGGAACACGTTCTAAGCGAATTTCGTAGCACGGTCTAACGTAGTACTGAATTCGCAGGTGAGAGGCGGTTACCCCGCGGTCAGGTCGGCGTGTCTGTCGGCCGCTACGGCACCGCGCGGCCGACGAACTGGACGAATGTCCGTCATCCGCGCACGTCGTTCAGGTGATGGACGGGGTCGTGCAGGAAGTACGTCGCCAGCGTCGCCACGGTGAACGCGGATCCGTCGCTGCGCAGCCCCCGACGTTCGCGGTCGCGCACCGGCACTGCCTCGAAGGCGTCCGCCGCCGCGAGGCCCGCCTCGGTCAGTTCGGTGGCCACCGTCCGCGGATCCTGCTCGGCGTAGTGCTCGGCGACCGCGGTCGCGTCCTGGTCCCAGTTCGGGAAGGACGGGGCGTCCTGGGCGAGCATCAGGTCGAGCCTGCCCCGGAACACCCGGAAGACGTCGCGCACGTGCGCCGCGTACTCGAGCGGCGACCAGGTCTGCTCATTCGGCCGCACCGCGACGTCCGGTCGCGCGAGGACGGCCGGCCAGCGGGCGACATTCGCCCGCAGCAGCTCGGGGACCCGATCGAACGGCGCGGACGCCGGATCGAATCCGCAGTCGGGACAAGGGCATTCGAGCACCCAGGTCCAGTTCTTGGTGTCGGGAGTGATCGCCATGCGTCGATGCTACGGCCGTTCACTCCCCTGACGAGCCGCGTACACCGACGAGCAGTCGTCCCGTCACCGAGGCAGATCAGGGTGACCGGACACCACCCCGTCGATCAGGAGAGTGCACCCACCCATGCCCCTCACCTCGCGCACCGCGTTCACGACGCTCACCGCGTTCGCCCTCGTCGGTGCCGGCGCCCTCGGCGCGGCCGGGACCGCTGCCGCGGCACCCGTGCCCGCGCCCGCGACGCGGATCTGCGGCCCGTCCGCCGGCAGCCTCGCCGAACTGCTGTCGAGCGGCTCGGCCCTCGACTACCAGTACCGCTGCGCCCGGACCGGCGACCTGCTCGACGTCCGGATCGGCGACGTGCACGCCACCCAGCCCTCACTCGGCTACGACGAGGTGTACTACAAGCTCGGCCGGTACACCCTCGGCAAGGACCCGATCAACAAGAAGTTCGACGACTGGTGCGAGGCGAACGGCCAGGTCAAGGCCGTGTCCGTGACGCCGGCCGCCAAGCTCGCCGACCCCGGCTCGTTCACCTGTGAGCTACCCGTCGGCCAGGAGACTCCCGACTCCATCGCGCCGATGAAGACCGCCGTCGTCGGTCCCGCCGGCAAGCTCTACCTGACCGACGGTCACCACACGCTGACCTCCTTCTTCGAGTCGGAGGGTCCGGACGTGCACGTGCGCCTGCGAATCCTCGGCAACCTCAGCGACCTGTCGGTCAAGGACTTCTGGACCGAGATGCAGAAGAACGGGTGGGTGTGGAACCGCGACGTGAACGGCACGGAGGTGGCCGTGGACACCCTGCCCGCCGGGGTGGGGCTCGCCAACTTCGCGGACGACAGGTACCGCAGCCTCATGTACTTCGCCCGGGACATCGGCTTCACCGCCGGCACGATCCCGTTCCAGGAGTTCTACTGGGACGCCTGGCTGCGGGACAAGGACGCGGCCGACCTGAATGGCTGGAACCAGCGCGACCTCGCCAGCTACCTCGACACCGTCAAGCGAGTCACCAAGGCACAGACCGCGCTGCCCGCCGGCACCGTGGTCGACAGCGGCTTCACCGCCGGACAGCTCGGCGCCCTCCCCCAGTGGAACGACGGCAAGGCCGACGACAAGGGCGAGTTCGCCAAGCTGTCGAAGCCGTACTCCGACGCCAAGCCCGGCAAGATCGCGTACGCGCTGGAATACAAGGCCGCACACGGCAAGTGAGCCTCTGACGCAGGAACGGGCGGTCACCGCGATGTCGCGGTGACCGCCCGTTCCTCGTTGATGCCACGGCACGGCACGGATCGCACCGCGAGTGGGGCGGGCGGGGCTCGAACCCGCGACCAATGGATTATGAGTCCACGGCTCTAACCGACTGAGCTACCGCCCCATTCGTCCCTCACACGCGCTCTGACGCGCACATTCGGACGGCCAAATGCTACCGGCACCGGTGCCGACCCCGTGCGGCCAGGGTCTCGTGCCGGTCCTCGGACTCCCGCGAGAACCTGCGGGAGTCCATACAGACCAGTTCTAGGACCGAAACCGTCCTGAATAGACCCTAACGTCGGTCCCGACTCGAGCAGTTTCCCGACGAGAGGACCCGACATGACCGGCACCACACCTCAGGGCTACACCACCGCGGCACCGTGGATCGTCACCGACGACACGGGCGCGCTGCTGGACTTCGTCTCCGCGGCGTTCGACGGCACCGAACTCAGCCGGGTAGCGGTCGAGGACGGCAGCATCGGTCACGCCGAGATCCGGGTCGGCGACACGGTGCTGCTCGCGTTCGACCGCCGTGCCGACTGGCCGGCGATGCCGTCGCTGCTTCGGGTCTACGTCCCGGACGCCGACGCAGCCTTCGACAGGGCGACGGCAGCGGGGGCCCGCGTCGTCACCGAACCGTCCAACAGCGCCTGGGGAGATCGCGGAGGACGGTTGCGCGACCCGCTCGGCAACATCTGGTGGGTGATGTCCCGCGTCGAGGACGTACCGGAAGAGGTGACCTGGCAACGACTCTCGGAGCCCGAGTACGCCGAGTCCATGCGGGACGCGCAGCGAACCCTCGACGCCGAGCTCAGCGGCAGACGGACCGGCCTCGCGAGCGCCCCGATCGCACCGCGAACCTGACCGGCCCCGGACGCTCGCGGGGTGGCGGGCAGGTGGCCACGAGTCAGGGCATCATGGCGATCACGATCACGGTGAGCGTCAGCACCGCGACGACGGCGAGCATCGCCAACACGAGTCGCGCCCGCGCCACCCGCTCACCAGCATCACGCGGAGCGAGCAGATGGGCCTGGGCGGTCGAGATCGTCGTCGAACGGTCGATCAGATCACTGGGAAAATTTGCCACGCCCCCAGCCTCGCGCGCGGCCGGGTCCACCGACAGGGCCAAAGGTCCCTTCCCCTGCACCCCGGGCGATGACAGTGTTCACGCCTGGGCCACGTTGTGACGGAGCCGACCACCGACGAGGACACGAAAAAGGCCCCCGACCGGGCTTGCGCCGGTCGGGGGCCTTCTGAAGCTCCCCCGGCTGGACTCGAACCAGCAACCGTCCGATTAACAGTCGGAAGCTCTGCCAATTGAGCTACAGGGGATTACCTTCGGCAGCCGCCGCTCTCGCCTGGCTGCGGAACAGACTTTAACCCATAGACCCACCCAGGTACCAAATCGCCTGCCCGTAGACCCATCAGGCAGACTGTGTCAGGCCGCTCGACGGGAGGAAAACAGGGATGATGCGCTTGTTGATCGGGGTCGCCGCGGGGTACGTGCTCGGCACGAAGGCCGGCCGCGCCCGCTACGAACAGATCAGCCGGACGGCGAAGGCCGTCGCGAGCAGCCCGGCGACGAAGAAGGTCATCGAGGTCGGCCGGCAGAAGCTCTCCGACAGCCTCAACACCCAGCCGCGGCTCGAACCGCTCGAGGCCATCGACAAGGACACCACGATCTACGTCCCGCGCGAGCGCCTGTAGGTCAGTACTCGTCGGAGCTGTCGCCGACTGCCTGCTCGAGCAGGCTGCGGCGGTACTGCTCGAGCGCGACCAGGTCGCCGAACAGCGACATGTACTCGTCCGGCTGGTCGGCCTGCGACATCCGCTGCAGCTTCGACTTCAGGTCGGCCACCTGCTGCCCGACCCACACCTCCTGCAGGCGCGCGAGCACCTGCGGGATGTACCTGGGCACGTCGGAGGCCCGGATCGGTTCGACGGCCAGTTCGGTCACCAGCGACTGCAGCGGGTCGGCGAGCTTGCCCACCGCGTCCATCCACTCGGCCCCGCCGAGTCCGGCCGCGGTGCCGCCCGCGTCGGATATCGCCTGACGGACCAGCGCGTAGGCGGGATGGGTGAAGGTCTCCGTCGGCAGCGAGTCGAACACCGAACCCGCGACCTCGGGGTACTGCAGCGCGGCCTTGAGCGCGTCCCGCTGCGGCCACAGCGAGGGATCGCGGGGGTTCGGTCGGGCCGGACCCGCGGGTGCCGCCGCGGGTGCCGCGGGCTCCTCCCGGAAAGCGCCCTGCCGCTGCGGCTGCCCGCGACGCGACGACTGGCGCCTGCTCTCGTCCCGCACCCGCTTGATCACGGTCGGGATGTCGTCCCACCCGATCCACCCCGCGAGCTGCCGGGCGTAGTCCTCGCGCAGCGCGGCGTCCTTGATCTGGGCGACGACGGGCACCGTGCGCCGCAGCGCCTCGACCCGGCCCTCACCGGTCTCGAGGTCGTGCTCGGCCAGCAGCGACCTGATCACGAACCGGAACATCGGAATCCGCCGGGCCACCAGGTCGCGGACGGCGGCGTCGCCGGAGGCCTGCCGCAGCTCGCACGGGTCCATCCCGTCGGGGGCCACCGCCACGTAGGTCTGCCCGGCCATCTTCTGGTCGCCCTCGAACGCCTTCATCGCGGCGGCCTGGCCGGCCGCGTCGCCGTCGAAGGTGTAGATCACCTCACCGCGAAAGTAGCTGTCGTCCATCAGGAGTCGACGCAGCATCGCGAGGTGGTCCTCGCCGAACGCGGTGCCGCAGGCCGCGACGGCGGTCTTGACCCCGGCCAGGTGCATCGCCATGACGTCGGTGTAGCCCTCGACGACCACCGCCTGGTGCCCCTTGGCGATGTCCCGCTTGGCCAGGTCGAGCCCGAAGAGCACCTGAGACTTCTTGTACAGCATGGTCTCTGGGGTGTTGATGTACTTGCCGGGCATGGTGTCGTCGTCGAAGAGCTTGCGGGCACCGAATCCGATGACGTCGCCACCGAGGTTGCGGATCGGCCACACCAGCCGCCGCCGGAACCGGTCGATCGGGGTGCCGCGCTTGCCGGGGGTGGCGAGCCCGGCGTCGATGATCTCCTTGGCCTCGAAGCCCTTGGTCAGCAGGTGCTTGGTCAGCGTGTCCCAGCCGTCGGGGGCGTAGCCGCAGCCGAACGTGACGGCGGCCTGGCCGTCGAAGTTGCGTTCGGTCAGGTAGTCGCGGGCGGTCTGGGCGTCGGGCTCGCGCAGCCGTGCCGCGTAGAACTCCTGAGCGGCCGCGTTGGCCGCGACCAGCCGGGCCCGGGTGCCGCGGTCGCGCTGCACCGACGGCCCGCCGCCCTCGTAGGAGATGGTGTAGTTCAGCCGGTCCGCGAGCTGCTCGACGGCCTCGACGAACGAGATGTGCTCGATCTTCTGCAGGAACGAGTAGACGTCGCCGCCCTCGCCGCAGCCGAAGCAGTGGTACGTGCCGTGGTTGGGCCGGGCGTGGAAGGACGGGGACTTCTCGTCGTGGAACGGACACAGGCCCTTCATCGAGTCGCCGCCGCTGCGCTTGAGCGCGACGTACTCACCCACGATGTCCTCGATGTGGGTCCGCTCACGAATGGCGGCTACGTCTCGTTCAGGAATTCGGCCGGCCACGCGGACAGTCTAGGGCCTGCGCGGACCCGTCCCGACCGTAGGATTCGCGCCATGTCGTCCACGAAGCGCAGATGGCTGCGTCGCATCCTGATCGGTATCCCCGTCGTGGTCGTCGCCGCCGCGGTCGCCTTCTTCACGATCGCCCCCGGCGCCGTCGAACGCAGCATGAACACCGTCGTCGCCGCCGACCTGCCCGAGGTGACCCCGCAGACGCAACAGCTGCACGACAGCCTGCAGATCGCCGACATGCACTCGGACACCCTGATGTGGGATCGCGACATTCTCGAGCGGTCCTCGCGCGGCCACATGGACCTGCCGCGCCTGCAGGACGGCAACGTGGCACTGCAGGTGTTCTCGTCGGTGTCGAAGTCGCCGAAGGGCCAGAACTACGACGCGAACTCCGACGAGACCGACAACATCTCGCTCCTGACGATCGCCCAACTGCAGCCGCCGCGCACGTGGGGTTCGCTGCTCGAGCGCTCGCTCTACCACGCGGACAAGCTCGCGAACGCGGCCGCGGACTCGGACGGTCGGCTCCGCGTGGTGCGCACCCGCGGCGACCTGGAGGCCCTGCTCGCGGATCGGGCGGCCGGGCAGAACGTCACGGGAGCCCTGTTCTCGGTCGAGGGCCTGCAGAACCTCGAGGGCCGGATCGAGAACTTCGACCGGCTCTACGACGCCGGCATGCGGATGGCCGGGTTCACCCACTTCTTCGACAACGAGGTCGGCGGCTCGATGCACGGGGAGGTCAAGGGCGGCCTCACCGACCTCGGCCGGCAGGTGTTCGACGAGATGGAGCGGCGCGGGGTCATCGTCGACATCGCCCACGCGAGCCACACCGCGATCGCGGAGATGCTGGCCCGCGCGACGAAGCCGGTGGTCGCCAGCCACGGCGGCGTGCAGGCGACGTGCGACGTCAACCGCAACCTCACCGACGACGAGATCCGCGGCGTCGCGGCGACCGGCGGCGTGGTCGGCATCGGCTACTGGGACGCCGCGGTGTGCGAGCTGACCCCGGCCGCCGTGGTCGACGCGCTCGAGCACGTGATCGCCGTCGGCGGGCTGCCGACCGCCGCGCTCGGCAGCGACTACGACGGGTCCACCACGGTCGCCTGGGACACCAGCAAGATCGCGGTGATCACCCAGGAGCTGCGCGATCGCGGGCACAGCGACGACGAGATCCGGGCGATCATGGGCGGCAACACGTTGCGGGTCATGACGCAGGTGCTGCCGTAGGCGCCTAACCCCAGCTGGCCTGCGCGCCCAGGCTCTGCTTGTCGACGCGCTCGAGCCGGCTCTCGGTGTAGGACGCGATCTGGTCGACGATCACCCGGGTGCGGGTCGCGTCGTCGCCCGCGCGTTCCCAGGCCGTCAGCAGCAGCGGGTCCAGCCCGGCCGGGGCGGTGCGGGTCAGCCACTCCGCGACCCGGTGGATGCGGTCGCGCTGGCGGTCCTGCTTGGTCTTGTGCCCGGCGTCGGACATCACGTACCGCAGCGCGACGGTCTTGAGCAGCGCGACCTCGGCGCCCACCACCGGCGGAATCTCCAGGTCGGCGGCGTACCGGGTCAGCGGCGCCCCGCCCGCGACCTCCTGCGTCGCGGACACCGCGGCGGTGGCGAACCGCCCGACCAGCTCGCTGGTCAGGTTCTTCAGCGCCACCGAACTGGCCAGGGTGCCGTCGAAGGTGCCGGCGGCGGCCGCCACGACGGGCAGCACCGACAGCCGGCGGGCCGCCTCGACGAGTTCGTCGACGACCAGGCCCCGGAACTCGGAGGCACCCATCTCGGCGAGGGCGCGCTGCTCGGCAGGATCGGCCAGCGCGCGCAGGTCGATCCGGCCCGCAATCACCCCGTCCTCGACGTCGTGCACCGAGTAGGCCACGTCGTCCGCCCAGTCCATCACCTGCGACTCGAGGCAGCGGCGGGTGCCGGGCGCACCGGCGCGGACCCAGGCGAGGATCTCGGCGTCGTCGCCGTAGGCGCCGAACTTGGCACCGGGCGACGGCCGCGTCCACGGGTACTTGATCGCCGCGTCGAGCGCCGCACGGGTCAGGTTCAGCCCCACGCTGCGGCCGTCGGCGCCGAGGACCTTCGGCTCGAGGCTGGTGAGGATCCGCAGGTTCTGCGCGTTGCCCTCGAATCCGCCGCAGTCCTGCGCGACCTCGTCGAGCGCCTTCTCCCCGTTGTGCCCGTAGGGCGGGTGCCCGATGTCGTGCGCGAGCCCCGCCAGGTCGACGAGGTCGGGGTCGCAGCCGAGTCCGTCGGCGATGCCGCGTCCGATCTGCGCGACCTCGATCGAATGCGTCAGCCGGGTGCGGGGGGTGTCGCCGTCGCGCGGTCCGACCACCTGCGTCTTGTCGGCGAGTCGGCGCAGCGCGGCACTGTGCAGCACGCGGGCGCGGTCGCGGGAGAAGTCGCTGCGGCGCGCGGAGGTGCCGGGCAGCCCGCCGGTCTTGGGTGCCTCGACGACGCGGCGCTCGAGGTCGTGTTCGGTGTAGGACACGGAGGTCACTGCCCCGCCGTGTAGGGGAAGTCCGCGGAGAAGTGGGTCAGCTGATACCACACCAAAGCCCCTGTCTCCCTGGCTATTCCGTGGATCTGCGACTCACGGGTGAAGACGGCGGGCCCCTGCCGGGTCGGCGCGGTCCAGGCCTCGAGCCCGGCGTCGCGGGCCATGGTGCGGGTCCGCAGCGAGTGCCACGGGTCGCTGACGAGCACGGCGGAGTTCATCGAGTGCTCCCCCATCACCCGGCTGACGCCCTCGATGCTGCGCAGGGTGTCGGAACCCTCCTCGACCGCGATGACCCGGTCCCCCGGCACCCCGCGACCGATCAGGTAGTTCCGGCCGGACGCGGCCTCGGTGTACTCGTCGCCGACCTGCTTGCCGCCGACCGTGACGACCGTCGGCGCGACACCCTCCTTGAACAGCTTCGCGGCCTGCTCGAGCCGCGCCTCGAACACCGACGAGGGCGTCCCCGAGTACTGCGCGGCGCCGAGCACCACGATCGCGTCGGCGTGGGTGAGATCGTTGATCCGGGCCACCTGCCACACGCGGAACGCGGTGCCGCCGACCAGCAACACGGCGATCAGAATCGACCCGACCACCACGCGACGCGACCACCGGGCCAGGGTGCCGCCGAACCCGAGACGATCGGTGTCTCGCGCGCCTGCTGCTGAGTAGCTCACTCCGCAAGTCTGCCAGCCGCGGCGGGTGCGACGGACCAACGGCACGCCCGGGTCAGAGCCAGCCGAGCCGTTCGGCGGCGCGAACGGCCTCCCCGCGGGTGCTGGTGCCGGTCTTCCCGATCGCCGAGGACAGGTGGTTGCGCACGGTGCCCTCGGACAGGTGCAGGGTCTTCGCGATCACCCCGGTGCTCGCGCCGCCGGACGCCGCCAGCAGCACCTCGCGTTCGCGCGCGGTCAGCGGCGACGCGCCCGTCGCCAGGGTCTCCGTCGCCAGCGTCGGATCGACCACCCGCAGCCCCAGGTGCACCCGGCGCACCGCGTCCGCGAGTTCGCGGGCCGGCGTGTCCTTGACCACGAACCCGCTCGCCCCGGCGTCGATCGCGCGGCGCAGGTAACCGGGCCGCCCGAAGGTGGTGACCATCAGGATCCGGACCTCCGGGCATTCGCGGTGCAACTGCTGCGCCACCGAGATACCGTCCATGCCCGGCATTTCCACGTCCAGCAGCGCGACCTGCGGTCGATGCCTGCGGACCGCGTCGAGCACCTCGTCGCCGCGCCCGACCTCGGCGACCACGGTCAGGTCCGACTCCAGATCGAGCAGTGCGGCCAGGGCGCCGCGCACCAGCGCCTGGTCGTCCGCGATCAGCAGGGTGATCGGCTCGGTCATCGCCGACCCCGCTCGGGTGCGACCTCGGGGAACACCGCGGCCAGGCAGAATCCGCCCGACGCCGGCCGCGACAGTCGCAGCGCGCCGCCCGCGTCGCCGACCCGTTCCCGAAGGCCCGCGATCCCGTTGCCACGATCGGTTGCATCGGCGTGCAGGCCGTTGCCGTCGTCGCAGATCTCGATGGTCGACGCCGTGAGACGAACCTCGCACCGGGACGCCTCGCTGTGCCGCACCACATTGGTCACCGCCTCGCGCAACGTCCATCCGAACACCTCGCGACGTGCGGCGGGCACGCCCTGCGCACCCTCCGGGAGCACCGCCTCGATCCCGGCCGCGCGCAGCGCCGAGCGGGCGTTGGCCAGCTCGCCCTCGAGGCTCACCTCCCGGAGCCTGCCGACGGTGTCGCGGACTCCGGCGAGGCCCTCGCGGGCGAGGGCCTCGATGTCGTCCAGTTCGGCTCGCGCACGGTCGATGTCGACCTCGAGCAGCCGGCGAGCGAGCTCGGCCTTGACGGTGATCACGGTGAGCGAGTGTCCCAGGATGTCGTGCACGTCGCGGCCCAGGCGCAGCCGTTCCTCCGCCACGGCCATCGTCGCGAGCTGCTCGCGGGCGGCCGCCAGCTGCATGTTCCGGTAGATCACCTGCCCGATCCCCCAGGCCGCGAAGGCCGCGACGACCAGCTGGAAGGCGAGGAAGTCCTGGGTCTGCATGGACGGGACGAGGCGCGGGAGCGCCAGGACCGCCACCGTCAGCGCGCCCACGACCGTCCACGCCCGCGCCGACGGCAGGGTGATCGCCGCGAGCGCCGCGACGTAGATCGCGAGGGCGAACGCGTCCGACCCGAGCGGAATCATCACCGCGACCATCAGCAGGGTGAGCAGGGCCACGGCGGCGTACACGATCCGCGGATCGGGCCGCGGCCACTGCTCACGAATCCTCTCGACCGACCGGAACACCACGAAGCACCCGGTGTACGCCGCTCCGAACAGCGCGATCAGCACGAGCGCGAACACCTTCGCGGCGGTGTCCGTCAGCTGCAGCGCCGAGGCCACCGGGTAGGCGAGGTAGACGAGCCAGATGGCCGCGAACAGGAATCCCACCCGGCCGGGGGCCCGCGGTTCGTCTCGACTCAGCTCACTCACCCGCATGACGCTAGTGGGTGGCCTAGACCCGCGCGGTGTCGCGGCGGAACAACACCGCCGCACCGACCACGAACACCGACGCCCACACCACCAGGTTGACCAGGGCCACGGCGAGGGTTCCGCCACCGATCTCGCCGAGCGGCGAACGGGCAAGGGCCGCAACACCGTACGTCGGGAAGAGCTTGGCCACGGTCTCGAACCACCCGGACGGCGGGACGAACAGCCCACCCGCGAACGCCAGCACCGCGAGTCCGGGCCCGAGGATCTGCATGACGTTCTCCGACGGCAGCAGGTAGCCCATGAACAGGCCGAAGGCGGCGAACACCAGCGAGCCGAGCCAGGCGAGCAGGAAGCACCCCACCCAGGCGACCGCGGGTAGCTGCGCGCCGAGCACCGCCCCGACCACGAAGACCACCACGACCGACACGAATCCGAGGGTCATCGCAACGGCGATCTTGGTGGCGACGTACGCGATCGGACGCAGCGGGGTCAACCGCAGTTGCCGGCTCCACCCCAGCGCCCGCTCGATCGAGACCATCGCGCCGCCGCTGGTGGTGGCCAGCATGGCGCCGTAGACGGCCATCGAGATCATCACGTACGCCGTGACGTTGCCCGAACCGTAGGCCTGTGTCCGGAAGTCGGACTGGATGCCGAAGATGGCGAAGAACACCGGTGGCATCACCAGGGTGAAGATCAGGGTCCGCTTGTTGCGGAGCATCCGGCGCAGTTCGAGCGCGAGGAAGCCCAGGCTGAATCCGCCCGCGGCGGGGAGCCTGCGGGCCGACGGGTCGGCGGTGGCGACGGACATGATCAGGCCTCCTGAGTGGCGAAACGACGGTCGGTGGTGAGGGCGAGGAAGGCGTCCTCGAGCCCCCGCGAGGAGATCTCGAGGTCGCGGGCGTCGGTGTGCCCCAGCAGGTAGCGCGCCACCGCGTCGGAGTCGATGGCGTGCACCACCACCCGCTCGCCGCGCACTTCGACGGAGTCGACGCCGTCGATGGCGAGCAGCCGATGCTGGTCCGCTCCGGGCAGATTCGCGCTGATCACCCGCCCCGACGCGAGGTTCTTGATCTCGGCGGCGCTGCCGTCGGCGACGATGCGACCGTGGCTGACGAGCACGATGCGATCGGCGTACGCGTCGGCCTCGTCGAGGTAGTGGGTGGCGAACAGGACGGTGCGTCCCCGGCTCGAGTCCTCCCGCATGGCGCTCCAGAAGTCGCGCCGGCCCTCGACGTCCATGCCGGTGGTCGGTTCGTCGAGCACGATCAGGTCCGGATTCGGCAGCAGCGCCAACGCGAACCGCAGCCGCTGTTGCTGCCCGCCCGAGCACTTGCCGACCATCCGGCCCGCGATGTCGGCGACGCCGGCGCGGGCCAGCACCTCCGAGACCGGCGCGGTGGCTGCGAACAGCGAGCCCACCAACTGCACCGTCTCCTCGACGGTCAGGTCCTTGAGCAGGCCGCCGCTCTGCATCACCGCGGAGACCCGGCCGGTGGCGATCGCGTCCTCCGGGCTGCCCCCGAACACCGACACCCGGCCGGAGTCCGGCCGCGCCAGCCCGAGCAGCATGTCGATGGTGGTGGTCTTGCCTGCGCCGTTGGGCCCGAGGAATGCCACGATCTCGCCGGGCGCGACGGTCAGGCTCAGTCCGTCGACGGCCTGGACCGGGGGCGCGCCGGCCGTCACGAACCGCTTTCGGAGATCTCGGAGTTCGATCGCTGCTGTGGTCATGGCTCCACCCTGCTCGGTGGTGGGCGAGCGTGCCCCGGCCGTCCGTCACGACTTGCCCGTGACAGCTGTCACGGGCCGACGTGCGACCGCCGGTGACGGCGCAATCGCGGCCGGTGCAGATAGATTCATGCCATGTCACTCGCCCATCCGCGCGTTCCCGGTCGACCCGGTCGGCGCAGCCACTCGATCGCCGGGGCCGTCGCGGCAGTCGTCGCGCTGCTGGCCCTGATCTGCCTGCCCGCCACGGCGTCGGCGGACGCCCCGCTCCGGCTGCCCTCCCCGATCACCGACTCCGCCGGCGTGTTGGACGCGAGCCAGCGCGCCGACGTGCAGTCGGCGCTGGACGGCCTGTTCGACGAGCACCGGGTGCAACTGTGGGTGGTCTACGTCGACAACTTCGGCGGCATGGACGCCGACCAGTGGGCGAGCAAGACCGTCAAGTCGAGCGGGCTCGGCGACGAGTCCGCGCTGCTCGCGGTCGCCACCGGGGACCGTGCCTACGCGCTGAACGTGCCGGGCAACCTGTCCGGGGTCACCAACTCGGAGATCGCGGCGATCGAACGTGACGCCGTGGTTCCCGCGCTGCGCGAGGAGGACTGGTCCGGGGCCGCGATCTCGATGGCGGGTGGCCTCGGCGACGCTATGAGCAACTCGGGCGGCGGGGGCACCGCGAAGTACCTGTTGATCGGCGGCGGCGTGATCATCGTCGGAGCCGGCGGAGCGGTGCTGTACAGCCGCAGGCGTCGCAGCGACCGGATCCGCCGGGGCGTCGAGGCGGCGAAGGACGTCGACTGGACCGACACCGCGGCGATCGCCGCGCTGCCGATCGAGACCCTCGACGCGCGCGCCAAGGCGGTGCTGGTGGAGACCGACAACGCGATTCGCACCAGCGAGGAGGAGTTGACCCTGGCCCGCGGCGAGTTCGGCGACGCGGCCACCGCGACGTTCACCACCGCGTTCGAGGTCGCCAAGTCCACCCTCGCGTCGGCGTTCACGATCCGCCAGCGCCTCGACGACGACATCCCCGAGACCCCGGATCAGCAGCGGAGCATGCTGATCGAACTGATCTCCACCTGCAGCCGCGCGGACCGGGAACTCAACGCCCGGGTGACCGAGTTCGACGGCATGCGCGATCTGTTGATCGACGCGCCGGACCGCCTCGACGCGCTCACCCAGCACATCGTCGAACTGACCGTGCGGATCCCCGAGTCGGAGTCCACGCTCACCGCACTCCACGGCGAATTCCCCTCCCCCGCACTGGCTTCGGTGGAGAACAATGTCGCCCTGGCGCGCCAGCAGCTGGCCTTCGCGGACCAGAACGTCACCGCCGGGCGGGCCGCGGTCGCGCTACCCGCGGGCAAGCAGGGTCCCGCGGTCGTCGCTATCCGCGCCGCCGAGTCCGCCGTCGACCAGACCCGAGAACTCCTCGACGGCGTCGACCACGCCGAAGAGAACATCCGGGCGGCCGTCGCCACCCTGCCGGACGCGCTCGAGGACGCACGCAAGGACATTGCCGCCGCGGAAGCGCTGGCCGCGCACGGTGGTCCGGAACTGGTCGCCGCCCGGACGGCCGCGCAGGCGGCGCTTGCGAAGGCCGACGCCGGCAAGGACTCCGACCCGTTGGGCTCGCTGACCGAGCTCGCCGCCGCGGACGCCGAACTGGACCGGGTCCTCGCCGCCGCCAACGAATCCAGGCAGCGGTCCGAACGCGCCGCGCAGAAACTCACCCAGGACATCACCGCCGCGAACGCACAGGTCACCGCGGCGGCCGACTTCATCGGCACCCGCCGCGGCGCCGTCGACGCCGAGGCCCGCACCCGACTGTCGGAGGCGCAGCGCCATCTCGACGCCGCCCGGCAGCTGGCCCAGACCGACCCGTCGAAGGCACTGCAGCACGCGCAGGCGGCCGGCGACCTCGCGGCCCGGGCCCTGCGCCTGGCGCAGTCCGACGTGCAGCAGTGGGAGGCGAAGCGGCGGCCACCGAGTTCCGGCTCGAACACCGGCGCGATCCTCGGTGGGATCCTGATCGACTCGATGATCCGCGGCGGAATGAGCGGCGGCTGGGGCAATCGCGGAGGCGGCGGTGGCGGCGGGAGTCGCGGACCCGGCTCGTTCGGCGGGCCGAGCAGCTCCGGTCGGATCGGCCGCAGCGGCCGTTTCTAGATGAGCACCGCGCTGGCGCACCCCGGGCTCGCACTGGCGGTCGTCTGCGCGGTGATGGCCGCGGCCGCGGCGCTGGTGTACCGGGTGGCCGGGTTCGACCGTCCGTTGTCGGTGCCGTCGGCGGCCGTCCGCGGCGCCGCGCAGCTCGCGGTGGTCTCGCTCGTCCTGGCCGCGGCGCTGCGGCACCTGTGGTCGGCGGTGGCGGTCCTGGCGGTGATGTTCGTGGCGGCGTCGTTCACCGCAGCCCGACGGTCGAGGGCCGGGCGGTCCGGGGTGTGGCTGACCGCGGCCCTGGCCGCGGGGATGGCGGCGGTGCTGCCGCCGATGCTGGCCAGCGGCGTCGTACCGCTCGAGGGCGTCGCGCTGATCCCGATCGGCGGCATCGTGCTGGGCAATGCGATGACGTCCACGTCGCTGGCGGCCAAACGCTCCCTCGACGCCATCGGGCAGCGGCGCGGCGAAGTGGAGGCGGCACTGAGTCTCGGTCTGAGCGAACGGGATTCACGAATGCTCGTGGTCCACGACAGCGCCGCCGACGCCCTGCTCCCCGGCCTCGACCAGACCCGCACGGTCGGGCTGGTGACCCTGCCGGGCGCGTTCGTCGGTGTGCTGCTGGCCAGCGGATCGGCGGTGCAGGCCGGGGCCGTGCAGATCCTCGTCCTGGTCGGCGTCCTGCTCGCCCAGACCTGCGCGGTCGCGGTGACGATGGAACTCGTGGCCCGCGCCCGGGTGAAGCGCTGACGCGCAGTGGTGTGGTTACGGAGTCCCTGGACTCCGGAACCACACCACTGCGACGTCAGGCGCCGATCAGGCGCTGGGCCAGGTAGCCCTCGACCTTGTCGAGCGAGACCCGCTCCTGCTCCATGGAGTCCCGCTCGCGGACGGTGACGGCCTGGTCCTCGAGGGTGTCGAAGTCCACGGTGATGCAGAACGGCGTGCCGATCTCGTCCTGACGACGGTAGCGGCGACCGATGGCGCCGGCGTCGTCGAACTCGATGTTCCAGTTCTTCCGCAGCGACGCGGCGAGGTCCTTGGCCTTGGGGCTCAGCGCCTCGTTGCGGCTGAGCGGCAGCACCGCGGCCTTGACCGGCGCGAGCCGACGGTCAAGGCGCAGCACGGTGCGCTTGTCGACGCCGCCCTTCGCGTTCGGCGCCTCGTCCTCCTGGTAGGCGTCGACCAGGAACGCCATCAGCGACCGGGTGAGACCGGCTGCCGGCTCGATCACGTACGGGGTGTAGCGCTCACCGGTGGCCTGGTCGAAGTACTTCAGGTCCTGACCCGAGGACTCCTCGTGGACGCGCAGGTCGTAGTCGGTGCGGTTCGCGACGCCCTCGAGCTCGCCCCACTCGCTGCCCTGGAACCCGAAGCGGTACTCGATGTCGACGGTGCGCTTCGAGTAGTGCGAGAGCTTGTCCTCGGGGTGCTCGAGCAGGCGCAGGTTCTCCGGGTCGATGCCCAGGTCCGTGTACCAGGCCAGCCGGGTGTCGATCCAGTACTGGTGCCACTGCTCGTCCTCGCCGGGCTTGACGAAGAACTCCATCTCCATCTGCTCGAACTCGCGGGTGCGGAAGATGAAGTTGCCGGGGGTGATCTCGTTGCGGAAGCTCTTGCCGATCTGGCCGATGCCGAACGGCGGCTTCTTGCGCGAGGTGGTGAGCACGTTCGCGAAGTTGACGAAGATGCCCTGCGCGGTCTCGGGCCGCAGGTAGTGCAGGCCCTCCTCCGACTCGACCGGGCCGAGGTAGGTCTTGAGCATCATGTTGAAGTCGCGCGGCTCGGTCCACTGTCCGACGGTGCCGCAGTCGGGGCAGGCGAGGATGTCCATCGCGACGTCGTCGGGGTTGTCGAGGCCCTTCTTCTCCGCGTAGGCCTCCTGCAGGTGGTCCTGGCGGTGCCGTTTGTGGCAGTTCAGGCACTCGACGAGCGGGTCGTTGAAGACGCCGACGTGACCGGACGCGACCCACACCTGGCGGGGCAGGATCACCGAGGAGTCGAGGCCGACGACGTCGTCGCGGCTGGTGACCATGCTGCGCCACCACTGCTTCTTGATGTTCTCCTTGAGTTCGACGCCGAGCGGGCCGTAGTCCCAGGCGGACCTGGTTCCACCGTAGATCTCACCGCAAGGGAAGACGAGTCCTCGACGCTTGGCGAGGTTGGCGACGGTTTCGACCTTGGACTTGGGTGCCACTGGGGAAGCTCTCCATCTGGGTAATAGATGCTGCGGTCACGTGCGGTTTTCTCGTACCAGCCTATCGGTCGCGCAGAGAGCGGCCCAACCGGCGTTTGACATGCATACTCGTGCATATCAAAATGGAATTGGTTTGCAATAAGGTTTGCCGGGACCCGACGCGAGGAGCAGCACGAGTGAGCATCACCGACGCCGACGACCTGCACTCCGATTCCACCGTGCACGAGCCCACGGGCACCGCGCCACCCGCGGCGCTGCCCGGCAAGGACACCCTGTCCGCGGCGGGCGACATCCTGCGCGCGCTGGCGGCACCGGTGCGGATCGCGATCGTGCTGCAGCTTCGCGAGGAGCAGCGCTGCGTGCACGAACTCGTCGAGGCCCTCGGCGTCACCCAGCCGCTGATCAGCCAGCACCTGCGGGTACTCAAGTCGGCCGGCGTCGTGCGCGGCGAGCGCAACGGTCGCGAGGTGCTCTATCGTCTCGTCGACGACCACCTGGCACACATCGTGGTCGACGCCGTCGCCCACGCCGAGGAAGGTAAGTGACCGTGACCGAGAAGACCGGCCAGCGCAGCCCCGTCGCCGTCGGCGTGCGCGCCACCAAGCAGCGCAGCGCGATCTCGGCCCTGCTCGACGAGATCGACGAGTTCCGCTCGGCGCAGGACCTGCACGACGAGTTGCGCAAGCGCGGCGAGGGCATCGGCCTGACCACGGTCTACCGCACCCTGCAGACCCTCGCCGAGGCCGGCACGGTGGACATGCTGCGGACCGACTCCGGCGAGTCGGTGTACCGGCGCTGCTCGTCGGGCCACCACCATCACCTGGTGTGCCGGAGCTGCGGCTTCACCGTCGAGGTCGACGGCCCGGAGGTCGAGCGGTGGTCGCACACGATCGCCGAGGCCAACGGCTTCACCGACGTCAGCCACACGGTCGAGATCTTCGGCACCTGCCGCACTTGCGCGACGGCCTGAGGAATTCGTCAACCAAAGGTTGACGATCGGAGCAGCGTCAACCTAGAGTTGACGCATGTCCGAACCGCTGCAGTTCACGCCCTCCGTCCGCCTCGACGACCTGATCGACGCGATCAGGAAGGTCCACGCCGATCCGCTCGACCAGCTCTCCGACGCCGTGCTCGCCGCCGACCACCTCGGCGACGTCGCCGACCACCTCATCGGGCACTTCGTCGACCAGGCCCGCCGCACCGGCGCCTCCTGGACCGACATCGGCCGCAGCATGGGTGTCAGCAAGCAGGCCGCGCAGAAGCGCTTCACCCCGAAGGACCCCGGCGGCGCCGCCACCCTCGACCCGAACCAGGGCTTCAACCAGTTCACCCCGCGGGCCCGCAACGTCGTCGCGGCCGCGCACAACGAGGCTCAGTCCGCGCGCGCCACGGAGGTCACCCCGGCACACCTGACCCTCGGCCTGCTCGCCGAACCCGAGTCCCTCGCGCTCGTCCTGCTGGGCACGCAGGGCGTCGACGCCGAGGCCGTCCGCACGGCCGTCACCGCGACGCTGCCCTCCCCCGCCGCTGAGGTGCCCGAGCTGATCCCCTACGACGCCGCGGCCCGCAAGGTCCTCGAACTGACCTTCCGGCAGGCACTTCGCTTGGGCCACAACTACATCGGGACCGAGCACATCCTGCTTGCCCTACTCGAGGTCGAGGACGGCGCCGGCCCCCTGAGCGGACTCGGCGTCGACCGCGAGCGCATCGAGACGGACCTCACCGCCGCCCTGGCCGCGCTGGCGCCGAAGTAAGCGGCTCCGCCACAGTGGTGCGGTTACGGACGGCTGGTACTCCGTATCCGCACCACTGCGGCACAGCCGCCTACGGCAACAACCCCTGACGCCCCTGGTCGGCGCCCGACAGCACCAGCAGCAGCATGGTGGTCAGCGCCTCGTCGCCGAGCCCGGCGGCGGGGAAGGTGTAGCGCAGGATGACGTCGGCCAGCTTGCCGCGGGTGATCACCGTGATCGACCCGAACTGCATCAACGAGTTCTTCTCGGCGACCTTCTTGTGCAACGCGGGCTTGACCGGGCGGTCCCAGGCCAGCACCGCCGTCACCGACAGCACGTCCAGCCCGGGAGCGAGGTTCACCGCCCGCAGCGAGCACAGCGCCCCCGCGTACTCGAAACCCAGTGAGCCGTCGTCGGACTCGCGTACCTCCACGAAGTGCGACAGGGCGTCGCGGGCGCGGTCCTGCAGCACCTGCGCGGTCCCGGCGCTCACTGCTGCTTCACCCCGCCGAACCTCCGGTCGCGCGAGGCGTACTCGATGCACGCCGCCCACAGGTCTCGGCGGTCGAAGTCGGGAAACAGCTTCTCCTGGAACACCATCTCCGCGTACGCCGACTGCCAGATCAGGAAGTTCGAGGTCCGCTGCTCGCCGGACGGGCGCAGGAACAGGTCCACGTCGGGCATGTCCGGCTCGTCGAGGTACTTCGCGACGGTCGCCTCGGTGACCTTCTCGGGATTCAGCTCGCCCGCCGCCACCCGGCGCGCGATCTCCCGTGCGGCGTCGGCGATCTCGGCCCGACCCCCGTAGTTCACGCACATCGTCAGGGTCATCACCGTGTTGTCCTTGGTGAGCTCCTCGGCGATCTCGAGCTCCTTGATGACGCTGGCCCACAACCGCGGTCGCCGGCCGGCCCAGCGCACCCGCACCCCCATCTCGTGCATCTCGTCGCGGCGCCGCCGGATGACGTCCCGGTTGAAACCCATGAGGAACTTCACCTCGTCGGGGCTGCGCTTCCAGTTCTCGGTGGAGAACGCGTACGCCGAGAGCCATTTCACGCCGATCTCGATGCAGCCCTCGAGGGTGTCCATCAAGACCGCCTCGCCGCGTTCGTGGCCCGCGGTGCGCGGCAGGCCGCGCTCCTGAGCCCAGCGGCCGTTGCCGTCCATCACCAACGCGACGTGCCGCGGGATCAGCTCGGGCTGCAGGATCGGGGGCCGTGCGCCGGACGGGTGTGGGGCCGGGGGCCGGATCGCGCGGTCAGGCCGAGCTTGCGGTTCGCGTCGTCGAATCACGGTCCCCATCCTGCCTGACGAGCTCGTCCGGACGAGCATGCGGCCGGGACCGCTCGATCAGCGGCAGGGTCCGCAACTGGCGCTCGAGATGCCACTGCAGATGCGCGGCCACCAGACCACTGGCCTGGGCCCGAACCGCCGCGGACGTCGTCTCGGTGTAGGCCCAGTCGCCGCGTTCGAGCGCACCCATCAGATCCAGCACCCCGGGCGAGGGGGTGGCCGCGCCCGGCGGGCGACAGTGCACGCACACCGCCCCGCCCGCCGCGACGTGGAAGGCCCGGTGCGGACCGGGGGCCGCGCAGCGGGCGCACTCGTCGAGCGCCGGGGCCCAGCCGGCGAAGCCCATGGCGCGCAGCAGGTAGGCGTCGAGGATCAGTTCGGCGGGGCGGACCTGCTCGCCGACCGCGCGCAGCGCCCCGACGGTCAGTCGGTGCAGCCGCGGCGCCGGGGCGCGTTCCTCTCCGGACAGCCGCTCGGCCGTCTCGAGGATCGCGCAGGCGGTGGTGTACCGGCCGTAGTCGTCGACGATGTCCCCGGCGAAGGCGTCGACGGTCTGCACCTGGGTGACGATGTCGAGGTTGCGTCCCGGATAGAGCTGGACGTCGATGTGCGCGAAGGGCTCGAGGCGGGCCCCGAACTTCGACTTGGTGCGGCGCACGCCCTTGGCCACGGCCCGCACGAGTCCGTGCTGGCGGGTCAGGAGGGTGACGATGCGGTCCGCCTCGCCCAGCTTGTGCTGGCGCAGCACCACCGCATGATCCCGATACAGCCTCACGGGCTCCAGTCTCCCACGCGGACCGGACACCACCGCACACCCGCGCCGGGAGACCTTTCGGCCCGCCAGAGGACCGAAAGGACTCCCGGGCGACTCAGCCGCTGCTACTGTTCGTTCGAACGAACAGGGAAGATCGCGGATGAAACAGGGGACGACGATGAGCGCGGACGTGGGGCACCAGCGAGTGGACGAGGTCGAGATCGGGAACGCGGGGTCCGGCCGCAGCTGGCCGTCGCTCGAGGAGTGCGCGCGCTCCCTCGCGACCGGGTCGACCACGTCGGTCGCGATGGTCACCCGCAGCCTCGACGCGATCGAGGCCAGCCAGTCGACCCTCAACGCCTTCAAGGTCGTCCGCCGCCTGGCGGCGCTCGCCGAGGCCGCCGACGCCGACCGCCGCATCGCCGCTGGTGAGCGCCTGCCCCTGCTCGGAGTGCCGATCGCGGTCAAGGACGACGTGGACGTCACCGGCGAGGGCACCGCGTTCGGCTGCCCGGGCGAGTTCCCCGCCAAGACCGCCGACTCGGAGATGGTCCGCCGACTGCGCGCGGCCGGCGCGGTGATCGTCGGCAAGACCCACAGCCCCGAGCTGGGCCAGTGGCCGCTGACCGGCGGCGCGTTCGGGCACACCCGCAATCCGTGGGCGGCCGACCGGACCCCCGGCGGCTCGTCCGGCGGCAGCGCCGCGGCGGTCGCGGCCGGGCTGGTGCCCGCCGCGCTCGGGTCCGACGGCGCCGGCTCGGTGCGGATCCCCGCATCCTGGACCAACCTGGTCGGCATCAAGCCCCAGCGCGGCCGCATCTCCACCTGGCCGGAGGCCGAGGCGTTCTACGGCATCACCGTCAACGGCCCGCTCGCCCGGACCGTCGCCGACGCGGCCCTGCTCATGGACCTCGTCGCCGGCAACCACGAGGGCGACCTGCACCAGCCCCCGCCGGTGACGGTGCGTGACGCCGTCGACCGCGAGCCCGGACGGCTCCGGATCGCCCTGTCGCTGAAGATCCCCTTCACCGCGACGCCGCGGACGCTGCACCCGGAGATCGAAGCGGCGGTCGGCGCCACCGCGCACACCCTCCGCAAGCTGGGCCACGAGGTGGTGGTCGCCGACCCCGCCTACGGCATCCTGTTCGGCCTGAACTTCCTGCCGCGCTCGATGGCCGGGATCGAGCAGTGGCGAGGCCGCGTGCCCGACCCCGCCCTGCTCGATCCGCGCACGCTCGCCAACGCGCGCACCGGCCGACTGCTCGGGGGCCTGCCGCTCCGGGCCGCCCGCGCCGCCGAACCTCGCATGCGCCGCCGGATCGGGGCCATCTTCGACGACTTCGACGTGATCCTCGCGCCGACCACCGCCACGCCGCCGCCGCCGGTCGACGCCATCGACGGCATCGGCCACATGGAGACCGACAAGGTGGTCACCGCCGCCTGCCCGTACGCCTGGCCGTGGAACATCCTCGGCTGGCCGAGCGTCAACGTACCCGCCGGCTTCACCTCCGACGGGCTGCCGCGCGGCGTGCAGCTGATGGGGCACGACAACACCGAGCCGATGCTGGTCTCCCTGGCCGCCCAGCTCGAGCGCGAACTACGGTGGGACCGTGAATGTCCCGAGCAGTGGTGGTGAGGTGACCGAACAGGCGCCGGTGCGAGAGCGGATCCTGGCTGCGGTGCTCAACGTGATCGGCACCGACGGCATCGCCGCCGTGACCAACCGTCGCATCGCGGCGCAGGCGCAGGTCTCGCTGGGGTCGATCACCTACCACTTCCCCAGCCAGACCGACATGCTGCGTGACGCGCTGCTCGGGTTCGTCACCGAGGAGACCGCCCGACTGACCGAGCTCGCCGAGCACTATCGCGACAAGGGACTGTCGGTGCAGGACGCGGCCTCGCTCACCGAGCGGGTGGTCCGGGACCTCGGCTGGGCCGCCGAGCGGGTCGCGCCGTTCGAGCTGTACATACAGGCCGGCCGCGACCCGGCGCTGCGGGCCGCGGCCGACGAGTGCTTCGCGGCCTACGACACGCTGACCGTGACCATCCTCGAGGGACTCGGTGTGCCCAACGCCACCACAATCGCCCCGACGCTGGTCGCAACCATCGCCGGCCTGCAGTTACGCCGGCTCGCGACCGGTCGGGACAGCCAGGACATCTCCGCGGCGATCCTGATGCTGCTGCCCAGGTAGTAAAATCGGCCGATTGCTCGCGGACAACAGATTGCGTAAAGGTGCCATGGACAGCGTCGCCCAGAAGACCACCATCGTCGTTCCGACCTTCAACGAACGCGAGAACCTGACGAAGATCGTCAGCCTCCTCGCCACGCTGGAGATTCCCGGACTGCACGTCCTCGTGGTGGACGACAACTCCCCCGACGGCACCGGCCAGGTCGCCGACGCGCTGGCCGCCGACGGCCCGCTCCCGGTGAGCGTGCTGCACCGGACCGAGAAGAACGGCCTCGGACGCGCCTACGTGGCCGGCATGACCCGCGCGCTCGACGACGGCGCGGACGTCGTGATCCAGATGGACGCCGACCTCTCGCACCCCTACCAGGTGATCCCGGACATGCTGGCGACCCTGGCCGACACCGACGCCGCGGTCGTGCTCGGCTCCCGCTACGTCGACGGCGGCGCGGTCGCCGAGGACTGGCCCTGGCACCGCAAGGCGCTCTCGGCGTGGGCGAACTTCTACGTGAACGCGATCCTGCGCCTCGGGGTCAAGGACGCGACCGCCGGCTTCAAGGCGTGGCGGGCGTCGACGCTGCGGACCATCGACGTCGCTTCGGTGGAGTCCAACGGCTACTCGTTCCAGGTCGAGATGAACTACCGGACCGTCCAGCACGGCCTGACCATCGCCGAGGTGCCGATCCGCTTCGAGGAGCGCACCGAGGGTGTGTCCAAGATGAGCTTCGGCGTGCAGCTCGAGTCCGCGCTGGTGCCGTGGAAGCTGCGGTTCGGCCGCAAGCGCTGACCCGGGCCGAACCGCCGACCCGCTAGAAGCCCAGGCGGCCCAGCTGTTTCGGGTCGCGCTGCCAGTCCTTGGCGACCTTCACGTGCAGCTCGAGGAACACCTTGGTGCCGAGCAGCTTCTCGATCTGGGTGCGGGCCTTGGTCCCGACCTCCCGCAGCCGGGCACCGCCCTTGCCGATCACGATGCCCTTCTGGCTGGGCCGCTCCACGTAGAGCAGCGCGTGCACGTCGAGCAGCTCACCCTGCTTCTCGGTGCGGCCCTCGCGCTCGATGACCTCCTCGATGACGACGGCCAGCGAGTGCGGCAGCTCGTCGCCGAGGCCCTCGAGCGCGGCCTCGCGGATCAGCTCCGCCATCAGGGTCTCCTCGGGCTCGTCGGTGAGCTCGCCGTCCGGGTAGAACGCGGGCCCCTCGGGCATCGCCTTGGCCAGCACGTCCACCAGCAGCTCGACCTGCTCGCCCGACGCCGCCGACACCGGGATCACCTCGGTCTCCGGCCCGAGCACCTTCGACAGCGCGAGCAGCTGCTCGGCGACCTTCTCCTTGCTGACCTTGTCGATCTTGGTGACGATGCCGATCAGCGTGGTCTTCGGCGCCATCTGCCGGACCTGGTCGAGGATCCAGCGGTCGCCGGGACCGATCTTCTCGTCGGCCGGGATGCACAGGCCGATCACGTCGACCTCCGAATAGGTGTCGCGCACAAGGTCGTTGAGGCGCTGACCGAGCAGGGTCCGCGGCCGGTGCAGTCCGGGCGTGTCGACCAGGATCAGCTGCGCGTGGTCGCGGTGCACGATGCCGCGGATGGTGTGCCGGGTGGTCTGCGGCCGCGACGAGGTGATCGCGATCTTCGTGCCGACCAGGGCGTTCGTCAGGGTCGACTTGCCGGTGTTCGGCCGTCCGACGAAACAGACGAAGCCGGAACGGAATTGGGTGTCAGTGCTCACGTTCGGCTCCTGTGTCGATCGGTGATGCGGTGTCGGCGGATTCGGACTCGGGTGTCGGTTGTGGTGCCCGCCAAGCTAGAACTGTACTGATCCGGACCCGGCCCCGGACGTCGCTGCCGCCCTCGGCGCGCAGCACCAGACCCGCGACGGAGACCTCCGAGCCGGGCAGCGGGACGCGCCCGAGCTCGTATCCCAGTAGCCCGCCGACGGTTTCGACCTCGTCGTTGTCCGTCTCGAGGTCGAACAGCTCGCCGAGGTCCTCGATCGGCAGCCGGGCGGACACCCGGAATCGTCCGTCCCCGAGATCCTCGACCGGCGGCGTCTCGTCGGTGTCGTACTCGTCGGCGATCTCCCCGACGATCTCCTCGATCACGTCCTCGATGGTCACCAGCCCGGCGATGCCGCCGTACTCGTCGACCAGCAGGGCCATGTGGTTTCGGTCGCGCTGCATCTCCGCGAGCAGACTGTCGAGCGGCTTGGAGTCCGGCACGAACACGGCCGGCCGCATCACCTCGGCGACGGTGACGCCACGGCCGCCGTCGACGTCGTGGTAGGTCTTCTGGACCAGATCCTTGAGATAGACGACGCCGAGCACGTCGTCGACGTTCTCCCCGATCACCGGGATGCGCGAGTGGCCGCTGCGGACCGCGAGCGAGGTCGCCTGTCCGGCCGACTTTCCGGCCTCGATCCACACCATCTCGGTGCGCGGCACCATCACCTCGCGGGCCGGGGTGTCGCCGAGCTCGAACACGGACTGGATCATGCGCCGTTCCTCGTCCGCGACCACGCCGCGTTCCTGCGCCAGGTCGACCAGTTCGCGCAGCTCGATCTCGGAGGCGAACGGACCGTTGCGGAAGCCCTTGCCGGGGGTCAGCGCGTTGCCGACCAGGATCAGCAGCCGGCTGACCGGTGACAGCAGCACGCCGATCGCCTGCAACGGCAGCGCCGCGACCAGCGCGATCGAGTACGCGTGCTGACGTCCGACGGTGCGCGGGCCGACACCGATGGCGACGTAGTTGATGAGCACCATGACCACCGCGGTGATCACCAGCGCCCAGCCGCGGGCGAGCATGTCCAGCAGCGCGGCGGCCAGCAGCACGGTGGCGCAGATCTCCGCCGCGATGCGCAGCAGGACCATCAGGTTCACGTAACGCGGGCGGTCGGAGACGACGACCAGCAGTCGCGTCGACCCGGGCCGGGCGTCCTTCACCATGTCCTCGACGCGGGCCGGGGACACCGTGTTCAGTGCGGAGTCGACGGCGGCGAACACGCCGCCGAGGGGAACGAGGACCGCGGCGAGCAGGATCAGGAGTATGTCACCGGTCACTGATCGGGACCGTCGACGAACCCGGTCTTGCCGAGCAGTCGCCGGTCACGGGCGGCCAGTTCCGCCTCCCGCTCGGCCCGGGCGAGGTCCTCGTACCACTCGGCGAGGAGGCTGTTCTGCAGTGCGAACATCTCCTTCTCCTCGTCCGGCTCGGCGTGGTCGTAGCCGAGCAGGTGGAGCACGCCGTGCACGGTGAGCAGCGCCAGTTCGTGTGCGGTCGAATGGCCGGCCTTGGCGGCCTGGTCGGCGGCGAACGCCGGGCACAGCACGATGTCGCCGAGCATGGCCGGTCCCGGTTCGGGCGCGTCGGGGCGGCCGCCGGGCTCGAGCTCGTCCATCGGGAACGACATCACGTCGGTCGGGCCGGGCAGGTCCATCCAGCGCATGTGCAGGTCCGCCATGGTGTCGAGGTCGACGAGCACCATCGACAGCTCGGCCGCCGGGTGCACGTCCATCCGGGAGATCGCGAACCGGGCGACGCTGACCAGCTCCGCCTCGGAGACGTCCATGCCGGACTCGTTGGATACCTCAATGCTCATGAAACGCCGTTCTCCTGGATTCCTGCAGGACTCGGGGCCCGCGACAGCAACTGTGTCTGCAACTCTAGTGCCGCGCCGCGCGCGCCGACGACGACCGGCGCTGCGCCCGGTTGCCGAGCTTGACCTCGCCGAGGCGGTCGGCGTCGAAGCGCTCGTAGGCGTCCACGATGTCGGAGACCAACCGGTGCCGGACCACGTCCGCACTGGTGAGTTCCGCGAAGTGGATGTCGTCGATGTCGGTGAGGATCTCGGCCGCCGCGCGCAGTCCGGACCGGGCACCGCCGGGCAGGTCCACCTGGGTGACGTCGCCGGTGACGACGATCTTCGAGCCGAAGCCGAGCCGGGTCAGGAACATCTTCATCTGCTCGGCGGTGGTGTTCTGCGCCTCGTCGAGGATGATGAACGCGTCGTTGAGGGTGCGGCCGCGCATGTAGGCGAGCGGTGCGACCTCGATCACCCCGGCCGCCATGAGCTTCGGGATCGCCTCGGGATCCATCATGTCGTGCAGCGCGTCGTGCAGCGGCCGCAGGTAGGGGTCGATCTTCTCGTGCAGCGTGCCGGGCAGGAAGCCGAGCCGCTCGCCGGCCTCCACCGCGGGCCGGGTCAGGATGATGCGGCTGACGTTCTTGGACTGCAGCGCCTGCACCGCCTTGGCCATCGCCAGGTACGTCTTGCCGGTGCCCGCGGGGCCGATGCCGAACACGATGGTGTTCGCGTCGATCGCGTCCACGTACCGCTTCTGGTTCACGGTCTTGGGCCGAATCGTCTTGCCGCGCCGGGACAGGATGTCCAGGCTGAGCACCTCGGCCGGGGACTCGCCCGCGCCGTCGGTGAGCATCGCGACGCTGCGCCGGACTGCGTCCGGGCTCAGCGACTGCCCGCGCCCGACGATGGCGACGAGTTCGCCGATCGCCCGTTCGGCGAGGGCAACCTCGGATGCCGCGCCGGTGAGGGTGATGGTGGTGCCTCGCACGTGGATGTCGGCACCGAGGGCGCGTTCGAGGGCCTTGAGGTTCTGGTCGGTCGAACCCAGCAGGGGCAGAACCGCGTCGGGCGAGATCTCCATACTCGACCGCACCGAGCGCTGTGCGGGGCGCTCCTGCCTGTCTGCCGTCACTGCGGTCTCACCCGTATCGCTGTCTGCACTCACGTGGTTGCTATGGCCTACTTCCCTGATTCGACGATGATGTAGGCAGTCTATCGCGCACCCACGCGCCCGCCCACCGAGTTGTTCCCGGTCAGGACGCGTGCGGCGAACCGGGCCCTGCGGCCTGTCCGCGCAACCACACCCACGCCTCGTCGACCACCTCGGCCGCGCGGGCGGGCGAGATTCCGAGCAGGACCAGCGAGGCCACCGCGAACGACTCCCCCGAGTCACTGATCGTGCCGGCGTTCGTAGCCTCGAGCAGTGTCATGGTCACGGCCTCGGTCATCGTGACCAGGACCGCGGCGGGCAGGTAGTCGGAGAAGGTTCCGTCCGCCTGACCTCGCTCGACGATCTCGACGCTCGGCGAGCGTGCGGGTTCGAGCAGGTCGTGGATGCGTTCCTCGCCGAGTTCCTTGCGCGCGAAGGTCAACAGCATCCGGAACCGGTCCCCGATCGGCCAGGACTGCAGGGCGAGGACGGCGGCGGCCAGGTCCGGACGCTCGGGTTGCGGTCGCCGGGCACCGAGAATCGCGACCAGTGCGGCGGAGGCCTCGTCGGCGATGCCCTCGACCAGGGCGTCCCGGTTGGGGAAGTGCGCGTAGACGGTCCGGCGCACCACGCCCGCCGCGCGCGCGACGTCGTCCATGCTGGCGTCCGGGTTCGCAGCGAACGCGCCGATCGCGGCCTCCACGATCCGCTCGCGATTGGCCCGCGCCTGGCTTCGTCGGGGCCTCGCGGTTTCCGTCACCCGTGCAGTCTTCCACGCGAGGGGTGTGATCCACGCCTTAGAAACTTGCACACCACTGTGCAGAATCAGTAACTTGCACACTGCTGTGCAAGTGCGCGCGGCCCTGTCGTCGAACGGAGCACCACATGACCCTCCTGGCATCCCAGCCGGTCAGCGACCAGCAACGGCCGTACCGCTGGCGTTGGGCGGCGCTCGCGGTGCTCTGCCTGAGCCTGCTGATCGTGGTGATGGCGAACACGGCACTGATCGTCGCGGCACCGGACATGACGCGGGATCTCGAGCTCACCAGCACCGGACTGCAGTGGGTGATCGACGGCTACACCGTGCCGTACGCGGCGCTGATGCTGCTGTGCGGCGTGATCGGCGACAAGTACAGCCGACGCGGCGCGCTGCTCACCGGACTGCTCGTGTTCGGCGGCGGCGCGGTGTTCGGCAGCCTCGCCGCCACCACCTCCCAGGTGATCGGGGCCCGCATCGCGATGGGCGTCGGCGCGGCGATCATCATGCCCGCGACGCTCTCGCTGCTCGTCGCGACCTTCCCCAAGTCCGAGCGCACCCGCGCGATCGCCGCCTGGGCGGCGACCTCCGGACTGGCCATCGCGCTCGGCCCGCTGCTGGCCGGCTGGATCCTCGAAAGCCATTCCTGGAATGCGACTTTCCTGATCAACGTGCCCATCGCCGCGATCGCGGCCGTGGCGGCGCTGATCCTGGTGCCGCCGTCCCGGGCGGACGGACTCGGCCGGATCGACTGGATCGGCGGAGCGTTGTCCGTGGCCGCGATCGGCACCGGCGTCTACGGGATCATCAACGGCTTCCACTTCGGCTGGTCGGCCGGACCGACCGCCGCCTGTGCAGGCGCGGTGCTGGGCCTGGCCGCGTTCGTCGCCTGGGAACTGCGGCACCCGCAGTCGCTGCTCGACGTGCGCAAACTCGGCGACCGCACCGTCGGCGGCGCCACCCTCGCGGTGCTGCTGGTGTTCCTCGCCGCGTTCGGCGCGATCTACTTCATCGCCCAGCAGTTCCAGTTCGTGCTCGGCTACGGCCCGCTGGAGACCGGCGTGCGACTGCTCCCCCTCGCCGCGGCGGTCTCGGCCGGCGCGCTCGTCAGCGGACGGCTCGCGCCCCGGCTCGGCCTGCGCGGCACCGTCGTCGCCGGGATGATCCTCGCCGCGGCGGGCATTCTCGCGATGACCAGGGTGGACGGCGGATCCGGCTACCTCGCCTTCGCGGTCCCGCTGATCCTGCTGGGCCTGGGCATCGGCATCGGCCAGCCGCCCGCGACCGACGCCATCATGGGCCGCTTCCCCGACAACGACCTCGGCGCTGCCGGCGGACTCAACGACACCGCGATCGAGCTCGGTGGGTCGCTGGGCATCGCCGTCCTCGGGTCGATCCTCGCGGCCGGGTACAAGCAGTCGGTCGCCCCGTTCCTCGACGCGGCACCGCTGCCCAAGCTGACCGGCGACCTGGCCGCGCAGGCCGACCTCGCGATGGAGGTCTCCCGCGAATCCGTCGGGGGCGCAACGATCGTCGCGCAGGAACTCGCGTCCAACCCGCTTTCGGCCAGGTACGCCGAGCCGCTGCACGACGCGGCCTCGGTCGCGTTCGCCGACGCCATCGCGCAGGCCAGCCTGGTCGGCGGGCTGACGCTGCTGGCCGGGACCGCGGTGGTCGCGCTGATCCTGCCGCGCCGGGCCGCGAACTGACGTCCGCCGGGCATACTTCGAGACATGTTCGCGGTACTGCTGACCGGCCCGCCCGGCGCCGGCAAGAGCACGGTGCTCACGACGCTGCACGACAACCTCGGCGAGGCAGGCGTCGCCAATGCGCTGCTCGAGCTCGACGAGCTCGAGCGCTGCTATCCACCGCTCGACGAGCGACTACTGATGTCGCACGTGGCATCGCTCGCCTGCTCCTACCGTGAAGCGGGATACCCGCTGCTGTTGGCCACCGCGACCGTGGAGGACGACGCCTACCGGGACGCGGTGCTGGCGGCGATCGGCGCGGACGCGCACCTGCTGGTGCGCCTGGCCGCCGAACCCGAAACGGTGCGCCGGCGGGTACTCGACCGGGAGCCCGAATCATGGTCGGGGCGAGACGAACTGGCCGCCGCGGCGTTCCGCCTGGCCACCACGATGCGCGCGCTCACCGGCGTCGACCTCGTCCTCAGCACCGAGGGACGGGATCCCGATCGCGTGGCCGAGGAACTCGAGGACGCCCTTCGACGTTGCCCGGCCGAACCACTGCAGGACACCGACCCGGACGCCACCCGGACGGCGTGAGCCGAACTACGCCTCGGCGCCGGTCAGCCAGGGAGCCGGGTCCAGCGCCGCCCGCAGCGACAGCGCCCAACTCCGCGAACCGCGGTCGAGGAAGTCGTTGTGGCCCTCGCCGGGCACCTCCCACAGCACCGCCCGATCGCCCGCCGCCGCCGCGGCCTCGACGTACACGCGGCTCGCCGCGACCGGCACCTGCACGTCCTCGGTGCCGTGCAGGCACACCGTCGGCACGCCGGTCGGGACGCGGTGCAACGGGGATGCGTCGTGGTAGACCTGCGGGTCGGTGACGAAGTCCACTCCGAACAGCGCCTCGAGCACCGCGGACCCGCGCCGGGCGGCGGCCCGCGACGCCAGGTCGAGCGCGCCCGCCTGGGACACCACCCGCTCCGGCCGGATCACCGAATCACGTTGTCCGGCAAGCCAGACGGCGAGCTGCGCGCCGGCCGAGTGCCCCAACAGCCGAACGTCCGACAGGTCGAGCGGAACGGGTGAGTGCGCGGGCAGCAGGTCGCCGACGGCGGCCAGCGCGGCCTGCACGTCGGCGCTCGTCTCCGTCCAACCACCGCCCGCGCCGACCCTCCGGTACTCGACGTTCCACGCCGCGACACCGGACTTCGCCAGTTCCATCGCGAACGCGGTCGCCAGGTTGAGGTGGTAGTCGCCGCTCCAGTAGCCACCGTGCAGCAGCATCACCACCGGCAGCGCGGCGCCGGTCGGCTCGGCCGGCAGGTACAGGTGCCCGAACTGCTCGGGCGCGGAACCGTACTCGATCCTCTGTCGGCCCATTACTGCAGCGGCCGCGCGGTCCAGCGGTCGGTGAGCACACCGATCGCACCCAGGGCCACCGCCGCCGCGGTCGAGGTCCGCAGGACCGTCGGCCCGAGGCGCACCGCGGCCGCGCCGGCCTCGGTCAGCGCGGTGACCTCCTCGTCCGACAGCCCGCCTTCGGGCCCGACCACCAGCACCAGCTCCGGCGCATCACGCAGGCCGAGGTCGCCCAGCGCCACGGTCGCGGACTCGTGCAGCACCGCGACGACCCCGCCGCGATCGGTCACCTCACGCACCATGCCCACCACCGCCGCCGTGCGGTGCAGCTCGGCCACCTCCGGAACATGCGCTCGCCGTGACTGTTTCGCCGCGGCCACCGCGACCGCCTGCCACCGCGCGACACCCTTGGCGGCCTTCGGGCCCTCCCATTTGGCCACGCACCGCGCCGACTGCCACGGCACGATCGCGTCGATCCCGGCCTCCGTCGCCAGCTCCACGGCGAGTTCCGAGCGCTCCGCCTTGGGCAGCGCCTGCACCAGCGTCACCGTCGGCGTCGCGGCGGGCAGGTCGTCGCGGCCGGTGACCTCGAGGTCGAGGCGGTCCTTGCCGACCTCGACCACCGCGGCACGCGCGATGCCGCCGCGACCGTCCGAGAGCACCAGCTGTTCGCCGACCCGGATCCGGCGGACCGTGGCGGCGTGCCTGCCCTCCTTGCCGTCGAGCACGGCGATCTCGCCGACCGCCGGCAGCGGGTCGAGGTAGAAGACGGTCGCGGCCATCGTCGGTGCCGCCGTCAGCGTCCGCTGAAGGCTTCGCGCAACCGCGAGAACAGCCCGCCGTTGTGCTGCGAACCCGAGGTCACGACCTCAGCCTGATCCTTCTCGCGCAGGTCCCGGAAGTCCCGCAGGGCCGCGGTCTGCTTGCCGTCCAGTCGCGTCGGCACGACCACCTCGAGGTGGGCGTGCACGTCGCCGCGCACACCCGAGCGCAGCTTCGGCATGCCGTACCCGCGCAGCACCGCAACAGATCCCGGCTGGGTGCCCGCGTCGACGGTGATGTCCTGCGGACCGTCGATGATCGTGTCGATGGAGATCGTGGTGCCGAGCGCCGCGTCGACCATCGGCACCCGGACCGTGCAGTGCAGGTCCTCACCGTCGCGCACGAACACCTCGTGAGCCTGCTCGATGATCTCGACGTACAGGTCGCCGGCGGGGCCGCCGCCGGGACCGACCTCACCCTGCGCGGCCAGCCGGATCCGCATGCCGCTGCTCACGCCGACCGGCACCTTCACCGCGATGTCGCGGCGGGCACGCACCCGGCCGTCGCCGCCGCACTTGTGGCAGGGATCGGGGATCGTCTCGCCCGCGCCGCGACAGGTCGGGCACGGCCGGGAGGTCATCACCTGACCGAGGAACGAGCGCTGCACGGACTGCACCTCGCCCGCGCCGCGACAGGTCTCGCAGGTGACGGGCTTCGAGTCGCCGTTGGTGCCGGAGCCGGTGCAACTGTCGCACAGGATCGCGGTGTCGACGGTGATGTGCTTGGTGACCCCGGTCGCGCATTCGGCGAGGGTCAGCTTGGTGCGCAGCAGCGAGTCCGCGCCGGGCTGCACCCGACCGCGCGGCCCGCGGGCGCCGCCGCCCCCGCCGCCGCCGAAGAACGCCTCGAACACGTCACCGAGGCCACCGAAACCTGCACCGTTGAAGCCGGCGCCACCGCCACCGCCCTGCGACAGCGGGTCGCCGCCGAGGTCGACGATCCGCCGCTTCTCCGGGTCGGAGAGCACCTCGTACGCGGTGGAGATGTCCTTGAACCGGGCCTGCGCGTCCTCGTCCGGGTTGACGTCCGGGTGGAGCTCCCTGGCGAGCTTGCGGTACGCCCGCTTGATCTCCTGGTCGGTCGCCTTCTGCCCGACGCCCAGCAGTCCGTAGTAGTCCCGTGCCACGTTGTGTCTCTCGTCCTCGTCGTCGATCAAATCAGGTAATCAGTGAAAGTCGGACCGGCTCGTCCGGCCGATCCTCGCTCGCGCGGAATTCGCGCGCGGTTCAACGCTCGGCCAGTACCTCGCCGATGTACCTCGCAACGGCTGCGACCGAGGCGATTGTTCCCGGGTAGTCCATCCGTGTGGGCCCGAGCACACCCATGCCGCCGAACACGTTGCCGCCCGCGCCGTACCCGGTGGTGATCACCGAGGTTCCGCGGATCTGCTCGACCTGCGTCTCCTCGCCGATCCGCACTGTGACCGTCCCGGCGTCGCCGGTCGCGGCCAGCAGCTTGAGCACGATCACCTGCTCCTCCAGGGCCTCGAGCACGGAACGCAGCGAGCCGGGGAAGTCGCCGGCGTTCCGGGTCAGGTTCGCGGTGCCGCCGAGCACCAGCCGCTCCTCGGGGTGCTCGACCAGCGTCTCGATCAGCACGGTCGCCGACCGCACCACGGCGTCGCGGATCTCGGGCGGGGCGTCCGCGGCCAGCTCGGAGACCGCGATCGACGCCGCCGCCAGCCGCTTGCCCTCGAGCGCGCCGCCGAGCAGGTCCCGCAGCCGGGACAGGTTCTCGTCGTCGAGGACGTCGCCGAGTTCGACGATCCGCTGGTCGACGCGTCCGGAGTCGGTGATCAGCACCAGCAGCAGCCGGGCCGGATTCAGCGCGACCACCTCGAGGTGCCGCACGGACGACGCGGACAGCGTCGGGTACTGCACGACCGCGACCTGACGGGTCAGCTGGGCGAGCAGACGGGTCCCGCGGCGCAGCACGTCGTCGAGGTCGACGCCGGACTCGAGGAACTCGAGGATGGCGCGCCGTTCGGCGGGCGAGAGCGGCTTGACCTCGGCGATCCGGTCCACGAACTGGCGGTAGCCCTTGTCGGTGGGCACCCGGCCGGAACTGGTGTGCGGCTGCGCGATGTAACCCTCGGCCTCGAGCACGGCCATGTCGTTGCGGATCGTGGCGCTGGACACGCCCAGGTTGTGCCGCTCGACGAGGGCCTTGGAGCCGATCGGCTCCTGGGTGGCGACGTAGTCGGCGACGATGGCGCGCAACACCTCGAAGCGTCGTTCCTCGGTGCTCGACATGCCGGCCACCTCCCTCTCGCGTCGCGTGTGGCAAAAACCCAGTCTAATCGTCGGGTCGCCCCGACCCGTGGAGGCCTTAGTGTGGTGGCGCACGAACAGACAAGTGCCGTTGGCACTCCACCGACAACCGCGACGGATGCATCGATGATTTTCAAGGGCGTGAGGGACGGCAAGCCGTACCCGGATCACGGAATGTCGGTCCGCGACTGGTCGAAGATTCCGCCTCGGCAGGTCCGGCTCGACGAGATCGTCACCACCACGAAGGTGCTCGAACTGGACCGACTGCTCTCCGAGGACTCCACCTTCTACGGGGACCTGTTCCCACACGCGGTGCTCTGGGACGGGGTGATCTACCTCGAGGACGGCCTGCACCGCGCGGTCCGGTCGGCGCTGCGGAACCGGGTCGTGTTGCACGCGCGGGTCTTCGACTACGACGCGATCCGCGGGTGATCTCGCTGCCCTGCGGCAGGGTCCGAGCTCACTTGCCGGCCGTCTGGTAGGCGTCGATCGCCTTCTGCAGCCGGTCGATCGCCTCCCGGAGCTGCGCGATCGCCGCATCGAGCGCGGCCTTGGCCGGGTCGGGCTGTGCGGGTGCGGATGTCGGCGGCGGGGCTGGAGCACCCGCGGGCGGCGGCTGCCCGGGGTGCGCGCCGGGCGGGGTCGCGACGTTGCCGGTCCCGGAGCCGAAGATCTGGTCGAGCGCCTCCGCGAGCGTCGGGGCGTACCCCACCCGGACTCCGCCCGTGGCCCCCGGTTCCCGGTAACTGACCAGCATCCGGGCGAGCTGCGGGAAGGTGGAGACGTTCTGTTCCGACGCGATCCGCTCGGTGAACAGGGGCTCCACGTACAGCGCTCCACCGTCGGCGATGGGCAGGGTCAGCAGGTTGCCGTACTGGATCCGGTTCGACCGCTCCAGCAGGGTGCGCTCGGACGCCACCCGGGTGTCCGAGATCATCGAGTTCTGGATCTGCTGCGGTCCCTGCGTCAAGGTGTCCGTCGGCAGCTGGAGGACGGTGATCTTGCCGTAGTCCGTCGGGTCCGAGTTCGCCGAGATGTAGGCGGCGAGGAACTCGCGCCGGAAGCCCACCATCGCGCTCGCGAGACGGAACGACGGCGCCGCGGTCTGCTGGTCGCCGACGAGCACGTAGAACGGCATCTGGTACGGGTTGGTCTCGACCGTCGGGTCGCTCGGCACACCCCAGAACGCGTTCGTGGTGAAGAACTCCCGCGGGTCGTCGACGTGGTATTTCGCCAGCATCTCGCGCTGGATCTTGAACAGGTCCTGCGGGTACCGGAAGTGGGCCCTGAGCTCGGCGGGGACCGAGTCCGCGGGTCGTACCGTGCCCGGGAAGGCGCTCATCCACGCCTTCAGCACCGGGTCCTGGCGGTCGACCTGGTACAGCGTCACGGTGCCGTCGTAGGCATCGACGGTGGCCTTCACCGAGTTCCGGATGTAGGAGACCTCCGCGCCCGGCCGGTTGGGCGGGTTGCCGACCGCGAGGGCCTCGAGCGAGCTCCGCTGCGCGTACGGGAAGTTGTCCACCGTGGTGTAGGCGTCGACGATCCACACGATGCGGCCCCCGACCACGGCCGGATAGGGGTCGTGGTCGGGGGTCAGCCACGGTGCCACGAGGTGCACGCGTTCGGTGGGGTCACGGTTGAAGATGATCTTCGAGCCGGAACCGATCGCCTTCGAGAACACGATGTTGCGCTCGCCGTACTTGAGGGCGAACGCCACGCGGTCGAACCAGTTGCCGATTGGGACGCCGCCGGACCCCGCGTAGGTGTACTTGGCTGTGTCGGTGTCGTACTCGCGTGGCCCGTCACCCGCGGGCCCACCGACGACGGCGTAGTCGGGGTCGGACTTCGCGATCATCTCGCCGAAGTAGATGCGCGGTTGGTCGACCCGGATCACCTGGTGGCCAGACTCGCCGGTTGCGATGTCGCTCACCGTGTAAACCGGATAGCCGCTGTTACTGCTGGACGTGTCGCCGGTCGCATCGCGAACCGCGGCGTTGACCCGGTTCGCGGGCGCGGCGACGAACCCGTCGCCGTGGGTGTACACCGTGTGCTGATTGACCCATTGGGTCTGGTTTCCGCTCAGGCTGCTCGGAGTCAGTTCGCGGGCGGCGACGACGTAGTCGCGGAGTTCGCCGTCGACGACGTATCGATCCAGGTCCAACGTCGGCGGAAACGCGTAGAAGTTCTTCAGCTGCTGCTGCTGGATGAAGGTGTGCGAGAGCACGTTCGGGTCCAGGAGCCGCGCGTTGGCGATGGTGGTCACGTCCGCCGGGACGTCGCGCGGCGCCTTCGTTCCGATGCCGGGGTAGTCCTGGTAGGCGACCTTGTCGGCGCCGATCCCGTAGGCCAGCCGGGTGGCCTCGATGTTGCGTTCGATGTAGGGACTCTCCCGGTCCGCCGCGTTGGGACGAACGGAGAACTGTTCGACGGCCAACGGCCACACCACACCCACCAGCAGCGAGGACAACACCAGCAGGATCGCGGCCATCGCCGGGATCCGCAGGTCGCGAAGGACGATCGCGGCGAAGAACGCGGCGGCACAGAGGACCGCGATCGCGCACAGGATCATCCGCGCCGGCAGCACCGCGTTGATGTCGGTGTAGCCACCGCCGGTGAAGGTGGGTTCCTTACGTCCGCTGGACAGCAGCGCGTACCGATTGAGCCAGTACGCAACGGCTTTCAGCAGGATGAAGGTGCCGAGCAGCACCGCGAGCTGAACGCGCGCGGCCCGCGTGAGCGAGACGGAACCCTCGGACATCCGGAGTCCGCCGAACAGGGCGTGCGTCGCCAGGCAGGCGAGGAAGGCCAGGAACGCCGCGGCGAACAGCCAGTCCAGGACGGACCGGTAGAAGGGCAGATCGAACACGTAGAACCCGACGTCGTGACCGAACTGGGGGTCGGTGACGCCGAAGGCACCGCCATGCAGGAACAGCTGCACGGTCATCCAGCTCGCCTGGGCTCCGAGTCCGCAGAACAGGCCCACCAGCACCGGAATGCCCAGCCCGAACAGTCGCGGTCGGCGCAGCACGATCGCGCGGAGCGCCCCGACCGGGTCGTCCGGTTCGGCGTGCCCGGCGAGCAGCGGGCGCGACCGAAACGCGACCAGCACGGCCAACGTCAGCGCACCGCCGATGAACACGGCCACCGCGAGGAAGATCAGCACCCGGGTCGCCAGCACGGTGGCCCAGACGCTGCGGTAGCCGACCTCCCCGAACCACAGCCAGTCGGTGTAGAGGTCCACCACCAGGGGTATGAAGACCAGCCCGGCGAGCGCCAGCACCGCGAGCAGCAGCAGGATTCGACTGCGCCGCGACAGCGACGGTAGACCGCCTGCGGGCCGCATACCCACTTCCTGACCACATCCCGCCCCGCTCCAATTCTACGGAGCAGAGCGGTCCCCGGCGGCGCGAAGACACCGCGCCTCGACCGCTCCGGCGGTCAGCTCAGGATGTCCCGGATCACGCCGTCGGCCAGCAACCTGCCGCGGTCGGTGAGCACCAGTCGGTCGCCGACACGGGCGAGCAGCCCGTCCGCGACGACCTGCTCGGCGGCGGCGAGCTCGCTCGGGCGCAGGTCCGACGCCGGCAGTCCGGACCGCAGTCTCAGTGTCAGCATCACCCGCTCGGTGTGCCGGTCCTCGGCGGTCAGCACCTCGCTGTCCGCGACCGGCAGAACACCGGACGCCAGCTGGTCCGCGTAGCGCGCCGGGTGCTTGACGTTCCACCAGCGCACCCCGCCGACGTGGCTGTGCGCGCCCGGGCCTGCGCCCCACCAGTCTCCGCCGTCCCAGTACCCGATGTTGTGCTCGCACGCGGCGTCCGGCGCGGACCAGTTCGACACCTCGTACCAGCCCAGCCCCGCCGCCGTCAGGGCGGCGTCGATGCGCTCGTACCGCGCGGCGAGCACGTCGTCGTCCGGCGCGGGCAGTTCGCCGCGGCGCACCCGGCGGGCCAGCGCGGTGCCGTCCTCGACGATCAGCGAGTAGGCCGACACGTGGTCGACCCCCGCGGAGAGAACCGCGGCAAGCGTCGCGTCCAGGTCCTCGTCTCGCTCTCCCGGTGTCCCGTAGATCATGTCGAGGTTCACGTGGTCGAACCCCGCGGCCCGGGCCTCGAGCGCCGCCGCGACCGCTCGGCCCGGGGTGTGGGTGCGGTCGAGCACCTTCAGTACGTGCTGGGCCGCGGACTGCATGCCCAGGGAGACGCGGGTGTACCCGGCGTCGCGGATCGCGTCGAAGAACGCCGGCGACGTGGACTCCGGGTTGGACTCGGTGGTCACCTCGGCGCCCGGCGCGAGGCCGAAGCTCGACCGCACCGCACCCAGCACGTCCGCGAGGCCGTCGCCGCCGAGCAGCGAGGGCGTACCCCCGCCGACGAACACGGTCTGCGCCGCGGGCACCGTCCGCCCGGACGAACCGAGCATCGCCGCACCCGCGTCGAGTTCGCGGCGCAGGCCCTCGAGCCAGGACTGCGGCGAGGCGGAGGTGCCCAGTTCCCCCGCGGTGTAGGTGTTGAAATCGCAGTAGCCGCAGCGGGTCGCGCAGAACGGCACGTGGACGTACACGCCGAACGGCCGCGATCCCACCCCGTCCAGGGCGTCGTCGGGCAGCACGAACGCGGACGTCGCCGGCTCTGTCATCGATCCACTCACGGCATCCAGTGTCCCACCGCACCGGGGGTGGCCCACATCACACCGGGCCCTGCCTGCGCATTTCCCCCGGTTTCGGGGGAAATCGCTCCCGGATGTCGGCTTTGCCGATCTGATCTGGCACAATGGCCTGCGTGACCGGACTTGGGATTGTGCTCGTGGCTCGCCGCCATGTGGATCTCAAGCGCGTCTGCAGCTGTTGCTGTCTGCCTTCCACCGCGTAGACGCCATTCCACCTGCCCCCTTTCTCAGTTCCCGGCCGGTCTCGGAGTGTGCCAGCGGGGACAGCCCTCCCCGCTGACGTCATGCCCGAAGATCGGCGCCCCGAGCATTCTGGAGCGCCCTGATGTCGCAGACTGTCGACACGTCCCCGCCCACACCCGCGGACTCCCCACCTCCCGCCCGTACCCCGCGCCCCGCCAAGCGGCGCGCCGAGGGGCAGTGGGCACTGGGGTACCGCGAGCCCCTCAACGCCAACGAGCAGGCCAAGAAGGACGACAACCCGCTCAACGTCCGCGCCCGCATCGAGAACATCTACTCGAAGCAGGGTTTCGACAGCATCGACAAGAGTGACCTGCGCGGGCGCATGCGCTGGTGGGGCCTCTACACCCAGCGCGAGCAGGGTTACGACGGCACCTTCACCGGAGACGACAACATCGACCTGCTCGAGGCGAAGTACTTCATGATGCGGGTGCGCTGCGACGGCGGCGCCCTGAACGTCAACCAACTGCGCACGGTCGCGGGCATCTCCACCGAGTTCGGCCGCGACACCGCGGACCTGTCGGACCGCGAGAACGTCCAGTACCACTGGATCGAGATCGAGAACGTCCCCGAGATCTGGAAGCGCCTCGAGTCCGTCGGCCTGCACACCACCGAGGCCTGCGGCGACTGCCCGCGCGTGGTGCTCGGCTCCCCGCTCGCCGGCGAGTCGCTCGACGAGGTGCTCGACCCGACGTCCGCGATCGACGAGATCGTTCGCCGCTACATCGGCAAGAAGGAGTACTCCAACCTGCCGCGCAAGTTCAAGACCGCCATCTCCGGTCAGCAGGACGTGGTGCACGAGATCAACGACGTCGCGTTCGTCGGCGTCAACCACCCGGAGCACGGTCCCGGACTGGACCTGTGGGTCGGCGGCGGCCTGTCCACCAACCCGATGCTCGCGCAGCGGGTCGGCGTGTGGGTGCCACTCGACGAGGTCCCGGACGTGTGGGAGGCCGTGGTCTCGATCTTCCGCGACTACGGCTACCGCCGGCTGCGCAGCAAGGCCCGGCTGAAGTTCCTGATCAAGGACTGGGGCATCGAGAAGTTCCGCGAGGTCCTCGAGACCGAGTACCTGGGGCGCAAGCTCGTCGACGGCCCCGCCCCGGAGAAGCCGGCACGCCCGATCGACCACATCGGCGTGCAGAAGACCCGCAACGGGCTCAACGCGATCGGCTTCTCCCCCATCGCGGGCCGGGTGTCGGGCACCGTCCTGACCAAGGTCGCCGACGCGGTGGCCGCCGTCGGGTCCGACCGCGTCCGATTCACCCCGTACCAGAAGCTGATCGTGCTCGATGTGCCGGACGACAAGGTCGAATGGCTGATCGACGAGCTCGAGCCGCTGGGTCTGCACGGCCGGCCGTCGCAGTGGCGTCGGAACCTGCTGGCGTGCAGCGGTATCGAGTTCTGCAAGCTGTCGTTCACCGAGACCCGTAAGCGGTCCCAGGTGCTGGCACCAGAGCTCGAGGAGCGCCTGGCGGACATCAACGCCGCCCTGGACGTGCCGATCACGGTGAACATCAACGGTTGCCCCAACTCCTGCGGTCGGTCCCAGATCGCGGACATCGGGTTCAAGGGCATGCTGGTCGACGACGGCGAGGGCAATCAGATCGAGGGGTTCCAGGTCCACCTCGGCGGCAGCCTCGGCCTCGACTCCGGTTTCGGCCGAAAGCTGCGTCAGCACAAGGTGAACAGCACCGACCTCGGCGACTACATCGAGCGGGTGGTGCGTCAGTTCGTCAAGCACCGCAACGAAGGCGAACGTTTCGCCGAATGGGCAGTCCGAGCAGACGAGGAGGACCTGCGATGAGTTCGGGTCTCGATCTTTCCACCGCGACCGAGAACGACCTCCGCGAACTTGCCGCACAGGGGGCGGCAAGTCTCGGCGACGCCACCGCACTGGAACTGCTGCAGTGGACCGAGGACACGTTCGGGCACGACTTCATCGTCGCGTCGAACATGCAGGACGGCGTGCTGGTGCACCTGGCCACCCAGGTGCACCCCGGCGTCGACGTGCTGTTCCTCGAGACCGGCTACCACTTCGCCGAGACGATCGGCACCCGCGACGCGGTCGAGGCGGTTTACGGGGTGAACGTCATCAACGTCCAGGCCGAGGCCAGCGTCGCCGAGCAGGACGCGGCCGAGGGCAAGGACCTGTTCGCCCGCGACCCCGGACGGTGCTGCGCACTGCGCAAGGTCGCGCCGCTGAAGAAGGCGCTCACCGAGTACAAGGCCTGGGTGACCGGCATCCGCCGGGTCGAGTCCCCCACCCGCGCCAACGCGCCGCTGATCTCGTTCGACGAGGCGTTCGGGCTCGTGAAGATCAACCCGATCGCCGCGTGGTCCGACGACGACATGCAGGCCTACATCGACAAGCACTCGATTCTGGTGAATCCGCTTGTCGACGAAGGCTATCCATCCATCGGGTGCGCGCCGTGCACCGCCAAGCCAGCCCCCGGCGCCGATCCGCGCAGCGGACGGTGGGCCGGTAACGCCAAGACAGAATGCGGGTTGCACGCCTCATGACTGCTGAACTGACCGACATCCGACCGCAACTCGACGGCACCGACTTCGACACTCTCGCCGCCCTCGAGTCCGAGGCCATCCACATCTTCCGTGAGGTGGCAGGCGAATTCGAGCGCCCGGTGATCCTGTTCTCCGGCGGCAAGGACTCCACGGTGCTGCTGCACCTGGCGATCAAGGCCTTCTGGCCCGCGCCGCTGCCCTTCGCGCTGTTGCACGTCGACACCGGGCACAACCTGCCCGAGGTGCTGGCCTTCCGCGACCACGTGGTCGAGAAGTACAACCTGCGCCTGCACGTGGCCAAGGTCGAGGACTACCTCGCCGACGGCAGGCTCACCGAGCGGGCCGACGGCATCCGCAACCCGCTGCAGACCGTCCCGCTGCTGGACGCCATCGCCGAGAACCGCTTCGACGCGGTGTTCGGCGGCGCCCGCCGCGACGAGGAGCGGGCCCGCGCCAAGGAGCGGATCTTCTCGCTGCGCAACGCGTTCGGCCAGTGGGACCCGAAGAAGCAGCGTCCCGAGCTGTGGAACCTGTACAACGGCAAGCACTCCCCCGGCGAGCAGGTCCGCGTGTTCCCGCTGAGCAACTTCACCGAGCTCGACATCTGGCGCTACATCGCCCGCGACAACGTCGAGCTGGCCAGCATCTACTACGCCCACGAGCGCGAGGTGTACCAGCGCGACGGCATGTGGATGACCTCCGGCGTCTGGGGCGGACCGCGGGACGGCGAAGAGGTGCAGACCCTGTCGGTGCGCTACCGCACCGTCGGCGACGGCTCCACCACCGGCGCGGTGCTGTCCGAGGCCGCCGACAACGAGGCCATCCTGGCCGAGGTCGCGGCGTCCCGATTGACCGAGCGCGGCGCCACCCGCGGCGACGACCGAGTTTCCGAAGCGGCCATGGAAGACCGCAAGCGAGAGGGCTACTTCTGATGAGCGACCTCCTTCGACTCGCCACCGCGGGCAGCGTCGACGACGGCAAGTCCACCCTGGTGGGCCGGCTGCTGTACGACACGAAATCCGTTCTCGCCGACCAGATCGACGCCGTCACCCGCGCGTCGGTCGACCGTGGGCTCGACACCCCCGACCTCTCGCTGCTGGTCGACGGCCTGCGCGCGGAGCGTGAACAGGGCATCACCATCGACGTGGCGTACCGCTACTTCGCGACGCCCAACCGCACCTTCGTGCTGGCCGACACCCCTGGCCACGTGCAGTACACCCGGAACACCGTCTCCGGCGCGTCCACCGCGCAGCTGGTGATCCTGCTCGTCGACGCGCGCAAGGGCGTCATCTCGCAGACCCGCAAGCACGCCGCCGTGCTCGCGCTGCTCGGCGTGCCGAAGCTGGTGCTCGCGGTCAACAAGATCGACCTGGTCGACAACCCCGCCCAGGTGTTCGCGGACATCTCCGAGGAGTTCAACGCGCTGACCACCTCGCTGGGGTGGGCATCCGAGGACGTCGTGGAGATCCCGGTCTCCGCGCTGCACGGCGACAACGTGGCCGTCCGCTCCGAGAACACCCCGTACTACGACGGCCCCACCCTGATCGAGCACCTCGAGTCGATCCCGGTGGACGCCGAGCCGCACCGGGTGGGCCTGCGTTTCCCGGTCCAGTACGTGATCCGGCCGCGCACCGCCGAGTTCCTCGACTACCGCGGCTACGCCGGTCAGGTGGCCGCGGGCTCGGTCCGCCCCGGCGACGAGGTGGTGATCCTGCCGTCCGGCACCCGCACCACCGTCGAGCGCGTCGACACCGCCGACGGTGAGCTCGACGTCGCGAACGCGGGGCGCAGCGTCACCCTGATCCTGGCCGACGACGTCGACGTCTCGCGCGGCGACACGATCGCCTCCGTCGACGACGCTCCCCAGCCGATCGGCGAGTTCGAGGCGACGGTCTGCTGGCTCGCCGAGAAGCCGCTGCGGCCCGGCGCCCGGCTGCTGCTCAAGCACGGCACCCGCACCACGCAGGCGATCGTCGGCGGCATCGTCGAGCGCTTCGACGAGCAGGACCTCACCACCGAGCAGTCGCCGGAGACCCTGGAGCTCAACGAGATCGGCAAGATCTCGGTGCGCGTGGCGGAGCCGATCGTGGCGGACGACTACCGCCTCAACCGGCACACCGGCAGCTTCCTGCTGATCGACCCGGCCGGCGGCAACACCCTGGCGGCCGGCCTCGTCGGCGACGCGATCGCCGCCGTCGAGCTGGCCCGCGCGTAGCGGACATGTCCGTTCCCCTGATCGCCGCCGCGGCTCCGCCGCTGATCGCGGTCGCCCACGGCAGTCGCGACCCCCGCTCCGCGCGGGCGGTCGCGGCCGCCGTGGCCGGTATCAGGGCGAGCAGGCCGGACCTGGACGTGCGCCTGTGCTTCCTGGACCTGTCCGCACCGTCGGTGGACCAGGCGATCGACGCCGTTGCCGCCGAAGGACACTCGTCGGCGGTCGTGGTACCGCTCCTGCTGGGCAGCGCCTTCCACGCCCGCGTCGACCTGCCCGGGCTCCTCGCAGCCGCCCGCGCGCGTCACCGCGGACTCGACCTGGTCCAGACCGACGTGCTCGGCGACGACGACCGACTGGTCGCCGCCGTCCGGAACCGAGCCGTCACGGCCGGCGCCGAGCTCGACGATCCGACGGTCGGGGTCGTGCTCGCCGCGGTCGGCTCGTCGTCGCAGGCCGCCAACGCCCGCACCGCGCGGATCGCGCCGCGCCTGCTCGCGGGCACCGGCTGGTCGGGCGTCGAGATCTGCTACGCCACCACCGAACCGAGTCTGCCGCAGGCGGTCTCACGGCTGCGACGGGCAGGGGCGAAGCGGATCGTGGTGGCGCCGTGGTTCCTCGCACCCGGCCGCCTCACCGACCGACTCGAACTCCAGGCCGGCGAACACGCTCCGGCTGCCGTCTTCGGGGACGTGATCGGCGCCCATCCCCTGCTCGCCGAGGTCGCGCTCGACCGGTACGACGCAGGGGTCGAGCTCGTAACCGGCACCCGGGCCACACTGACCGCCTGATCTGTCCCCTATCTGTCCCGGGCACATGGCAGGGCCGTTCACAGGTTGCTGCCAGATTGTTACCGTACCGTTAGATTTGCCTGTCGGGCCCACCGCCGACCGGATCAGATCTTTGGGTGAGATCCCCACAGAGCAACCTGTAGGGAGTAGACCGATCAAGCACAATCTCAGACTCGGCACCGCCGGGGTGGCCTGGTCGCTGTCGGTGCTCTATCTCCTGGCGGAATTCGTCACCGCCGGTGCATGGAAGACCCCGTACAGCTTCGCGCGCGACTCCATCAGCTCGCTGGGCGTGACCACCTGCAGCCCGGACGCGTGTTCACCGATGCACGCCGTGATGAACGCCACGTTCATGATCCTGGGGGCAGTGACCGTGCTGGGCGCGGCCCTGCTGCACAAATACATCCCGGACGGTCGCGGCAAGAAGTGGATCCTGGGCCTCGCCGCGGTCGTGGCGCTGAGCACCGCCGCCACCGGGATGGTTCCCGCCAACGACGGCACCTTCGTCCATTGGACCGCCGTCCTGCCCGGCTTCGTAGCGCGCCACGCGGTGCTCGTACTGCTGGCCGTGCAGTTCTGGAGCCAGCGACGCTGGATTGCAATCTGGTCAGGACTGTGTGCCACCACCGGAATCGTCGGCGCCGTCCTGCTTCTCGACCGCACTCTGACCTTCGGCCTCGGGGAGCGCCTGACGCTGTACCCGCTTCCGTTGTGGATGGCGGGTACCGGCGTCGCGGCGCTCCTCGCTCTGATGCGAAGGACAGTCCTGAGGAAGGTCGACCTGGCGGTCGACGCGGCAGCGACCGTCTGAGTCGGGATCCCCGATTCGGCGCGACCGAACCGAGCCGCGCCTGCCCAGCAGGCCGCCCTACGCGGGGATGTTCGGGATCAGGGTCGCGCGTGCGTAGACGGTCTCGCCCTCCTTGAGCTGCAGCGCCTCGCTGTCACCGCGGGTCACCTGCGCGGCGAACAGGTCACCGGTGGCGGCGTTGCGCAGCTCCACCCGCACCTCGAAGCCCAGGTGCACCACCCGCTCGACGGTGGCACGGGTGACACCCGCCGACTCGGCGGTGCCTGCCTGCTGCGCGACGGCCATGCTCGGATCGCGTCCGACGCGGATGTCGTGCGGGCGCACCAACTGGCCGTTGAGCTTGGCCACCGGGCCGAGGAACGACATCACGAAGTCGTTGGCCGGGCTGTCGTAGAGGTCCCGCGGCGTACCCACCTGCTCGATGCGTCCCTTGTTGAGCACCGCGATCCGGTCGGCGACGTCGAGCGCCTCCTCCTGGTCGTGGGTGACCAGCACGGTGGTCACGTGCACCTCGTCGTGCAGCCGGCGCAGCCAGGTCCGCAGGTCCTCGCGCACCTTCGCGTCGAGTGCACCGAACGGCTCGTCGAGCAGCAGCACCTGCGGGTCCACGGCGAGCGCCCGGGCCAGCGCCATGCGCTGACGCTGACCACCCGACAACTGCGCCGGGTAGCGGTGCTGGAAGCCGTCGAGGCCGACGATCTCGAGCAGTTCGTTGACCTTCTTGTCGATCTCCGACTTAGGCCGCTTGCGGATCTTGAGCCCGAACGCGACGTTGTCGCGCACGGTCATGTGCTTGAACGCCGCGTAGTGCTGGAACACGAAGCCGATGTCGCGCTTCTGTGGCGGCACCCCGGTGACGTCCTTGCCCGCGATCGAGATGGTGCCCGAGTCCGGGTGTTCGAGTCCGGCGATCGAGCGCAGCAGCGTGGACTTGCCCGACCCGGACGGTCCGAGCAGCGCGGTCAGCGACCCGGCCGGGATCTCGAGGGTCAGGTCCCTCAGCGCCGCGAAGTCGCCGTAGTTCTTGTGGGCGCCGATCACGGAAATCATGCGTTGCTCCTCTTGCGGTCCAGCAGCGTCATCAGCAGCAGCGTCACCAGGGCGATACCCATCAGCAGCGTCGCCGCGCAGTACGCGCCGTAGGTGTTGTGGTCGTCGATGTAGCGCGAGTGCACCAGCAGTGTCAGGGTCTGCGAGACGCCGGGGAAGCCGGACGAGACCATGATGACCGCGCCGAACTCACCGAGCGAGCGGGCCACGGTGAGCACTACACCGTAGGTCAGTCCCCAGCGGATGGCGGGCAGCGTGATCCGCCAGAACGTCTGCCACTTCGACGCACCGAGGGTCGCGGCCGCCTGCTCCTGTTCGTCGCCGATCTCGTGAAGCACCGGTTCCACCTCGCGCACCACGAAGGGCAGTGTCACGAAGATGGTGGCCAGCACCATGCCCGGCAGACCGAAGATGACCCGGAAGCCGGCCTCGTCGAGGAAACCGAACCAGCCGTTGACGCCCCACAGCAGGATCAGCGACACGCCGACGACGATCGGCGAGACCGCGAACGGCAGGTCGACCACGGCCTGCAACAGGCCTCGACCGGGGAACCGGCCGCGGACCAGTGCCAGCGCGGTGACCACGCCGAAGATCACGTTGATCGGCACCACGATCGCCACGATCAGCAGCGACAGGTTCAGCGCCGAGATCGCGGCGGGCGTGGAGATCGCCTGGAAGAAGCTGACGAACCCGCGCTCGAAGGTGCGCCACAGGATCACCACGATGGGCACCAGCAGCAGTACGACCAGGTAGCCGAGCGCAACCACCCGCATGCCGATCCGTGCCGGCGTCGAGACGTTCACTGGGCCTGCTCCTCACGCCGCTGCGAGCGGCTCGCCAGTACCCGCAGCACGAGCAGCGTGGTGAAGGCGATCAGCAGCAGCACCACCGAGATCGCGGCCGCGTCCACCGGCCGGTCGATCTCGATCTTCTGCTGGATCAGCTGCGAGGCCATCTGGGTCTCGCGCGGGATGTTGCCACCGATCAGGACCACCGACCCGTACTCCCCGATCGCGCGGGCGAAGGCGAGGCCGGCGCCGCTGATGATCGCGGGTGTGAGGGTGGGCAGCACGACCTTGCGGAAGATGACCCAGTTGCTCGCGCCGAGCGAGGCCGCGGCCTGCTCGACCTCCCGGTCGGTCTCGATCAGCACCGGCTGCACCGACCGCACCACGAACGGGAGGGTGACGAACGCCAGCGCCACCACGAGGCCGGGCTGGGTCGCGTTGAGGTGCACGTCGATCGGACTGCTCGGCCCGTACAGCGACAGCAGCACGATGCTGGCGACGATGGTCGGCAACGCGAACGGAAGATCGATGAGCGCGTTGACGATCCGCTTGCCCGGGAACTCGTCGCGAACCAGCACCCAGGCGATCAGGGTGCCCATCACGACGTTGATCACGGCGACGACCGCGGACACCCAGACGGTGATCCGCAGCGATGCCAGCGCCGCCGGGCTCGTGACCGCGTCCCAGAAGCCGGCGATGCCGTCCTCGAAGGAGGTCACCGTCAGCGCCGCCAATGGGAGCAGCACGATGACACTCAGCCAGAGCATGGCGATACCGATGCCCAGCGGCCCGACCGTGCCGGTGACCCGGGTCCAGCCCGGGCGCCGCCGGGACGGCGGCGAGGGGGCAGCGCTCTGCTCGGACACCTGTCCCCCGATCTCGGACACCTGTCCCCCCGACGCCGTCTCGACAGTGCTGGTCACGGTGAGGCTACTTGCTCGCGCCGTCATAGATCACCGCGATGGATCCGGTGTCCTTCTTGAACAAGGAGTCGTCGATCGACTTCCAGCCGCCGAGGTCGGCGATGGTCCACAGCTTGGCCGGGGCGGGGAAGTCGGCCGCGAACTCCTTGGCGACGGCCGGGTCGACGGGACGGAATCCCGCCTGCGCCCACAGCTTCTGGCCCTCGGTGGTGTAGAGGAAGTCCTTGAACGCGTTGGCCTTGTCGAGGTTCTTGCTGTTGCTGATCACCGCGACCGGGTTCTCGATCTTGAACGTGGTCGGCGGCGTCACGTGCTCGACCGGGTCGCCGTTGCGCTCGGTGAAGATGGCCTCGTTCTCGTAGCTCAGCAGCACGTCGCCGGTGCCCTGCAGGAACGTCTCGGTGGCCTCACGACCCGACTTGGGCTGGACCTTGACGTGGTCGCGCACGAGCGAGTTGATGTAGTCGAGGCCCGCCTGCGGGTTCTTGCCGCCGTCGCTCTTCGCCGCGTACGGGGCGAGCAGGTTCCACTTCGCCGATCCGGAGCTGAACGGGTTGGGCGTGACCACCTCGAGGCCCGGCTGAAGCAGGTCGTCCCAGTCCTTGATGCCCTTGGGGTTGCCCTTGCGGACGACCACGGTGACGACGGACCCGAACGGGATTCCGTTGTAGGCGTCCTTGTTCCAGTCCGGGCTGACCTGTCCGGAGTCGACGAGGCGGGTGATGTCCGGCTCGACCGAGAAGTTCACGAAGTCGGCCTGGGCGCCGTCCTTGACCTTGCGGGACTGGTCGCCCGAGGCGCCGTAGGACTGCTGGAAGTCCACACCCTTGCCCTGCTCGGTCTCCTTGAACGCCGGGATGATCTTGTCGTAGCCGGGCTTGGGCACCGCGTAGGCGAACAGGCTGATCGTCCCGCCGCTGCCGTCGCCCTTCCCGCCGTCGCCGCCGACGGTGTCGCTCGAGCCGCCGCTGCAGGCGGTGAGCGCCACGGCTCCAGCAGTGACGACGGCGGCCAACAGGACACCGGAACGAGTGAAACGGGCGCGAACGCTCATGGAAATGGCCTTTCATGCCGCGAGGGCAGGTGAAGGTGTGTCGGTCGTCGGACCGCAGTGAGGACCACAGCCGGCACGGCTGTGGTTCACGATGACACGAAGAGTTGGGAGGTCTGGCCCGCTACGTGGGGCGCACCGGCCGCGACGGAGGTCGGCGGCGGGAGGGAATCAACAACAGTCGATATCGGCGACTGCGAGCATGCCGACAGCGATCAACGCCAGTTCATGGCGGACCTGGTGCACGGCAGTGGCAGACACGCCGACGAATCTAGCAGAGCGCACCGCGCGGATCGAACCGAGAGGTCGCGCGGCAACTATCGGGTCAGCAGCCACCCGACGAGCACCAGGACGATCAGCGCGATCAGGAAGAGGGTGACACGTGAACGGGGCATCAGCGCGCACTCCTCGAGGTGGCCGCGACGGCCGGTCGGACCTCGTCGCGACCGAGCAGGGCGAACACCCGGGCGAGCAGCTTGTCGAAGCCGCACGCGATGCCGAAGGCAGCGGGCAGCGCGACCGCCATCACCAGAAGGATCTGCGGAATGTAGGGCAACCCGATGACCCACAACTCGAGGCCGTCCCACCAACTGGCGATCTGATTCACGCCCACACCTTAGCCCGCGGCGGTTGCGGTGGACGACCGCGCCCGGCGGGCGAATGATGTGCAGATGGCACCCCGCGACGACATCGACACCGAGGACACCGCGCCGGACAACCTGCCAGCCATCGTGGACCCGGCCCGGCACTCCACCTACCCGCCGATCGACGACTACGCCTTCCTCTCCGACTGCGAGACCACCTGCCTCATCGCGCGCAACGGGTCCGTCGAGTGGATGTGCGTGCCACGGCCGGACTCGCCGAGCGTGTTCGGCGCGATCCTCGACCGCAGCGCCGGCCACTTCCGAATCGGCCCGTACGGCCAGAACGTCCCCGCGGCCCGGCGCTATCTCCCCGGCGGGCTGATCGTCGAGACCACCTGGCAGACCGAGACCGGCTGGCTGATCGTGCGCGACGCGATGGTGATGGGGCCGTGGCACAACAACACCGCGCGTTCGCGCTCGCATCGGCGCACCCCGACCGACTGGGACGCCGAGCACATCCTGCTGCGCACCGTGAAGTGTGTGAGCGGGACGGTGGAACTCGAGATGAGCTGCGAGCCCGCCTTCGACTACCACCGGTCCACCGCTTCCTGGGAGTACACCGGCAAGGTGTACGAGGAGGCCACCGCGACCTGCGACGGCTCCGCGATCGGCGAGCATCCGACCCTGCGCCTGACGACCAACCTGCGGATCGGGATCGAGGGCCGCGAGGCCCGGGCCAGGACGCGGATGACCCAGGGCGACAACGTCTTCGTCGCGCTGTCCTGGGGCGGGCAGCCGTGCCCGGACAACTTCGAGGACGCCGCCGACAGGATGTGGCAGACCGCCGAGTGCTGGCGGCAGTGGATCACCATCGGCCGGTTCCCCGACCACCCGTGGCGGGGTTACCTGCAGCGCAGCGCGCTCGCCCTCAAGGGCCTGACCTACGCGCCGACCGGCGCGCTGCTCGCGGCGTCGACCACCTCCCTACCGGAAACGCCCGGTGGGGAACGGAACTGGGACTACCGCTACGCCTGGGTACGCGACTCGACCTTCGCGCTCTGGGGTCTGTACACCCTCGGTCTCGACCGCGAGGCCAACGACTTCTTCGCGTTCATCTCCGACGTGTCCCAGTCGGACGGCGGGCACCCGAACCCCCTCCAGGTGATGTACGGGATCGGCGGCGAACACACCCTCGAGGAGGAGGAGCTGAGCCACCTGTCCGGGTACGACGGCGCCCGGCCGGTGCGCATCGGCAACGGCGCGTACAACCAGGACCAGCACGACATCTGGGGCACCATGCTCGACTCGGTGTACCTGCACGTGCGCTCCCGCGACCAGGTGCCGGACGCCCTGTGGCCACTGCTCAAGCGCCAGGTCGAGGAGGCGATCAAACACTGGCGCAAGCCCGACCGCGGCATCTGGGAGGTACGCGGTGAGCCCCAGCACTTCACCTCGTCGAAGGTGATGTGCTGGGTCGCGCTCGACCGCGGCGCGAAACTCGCTGCCCTGCACGGCGAGAAGTCGTACGCGCTGCAGTGGGCGGCGATCGCCGACGAGATCAAGGCCGACATCCTCGAGCACGGCGTGGACGAGCGCGGCGTGTTCACCCAGCGCTACGGCGACCCGTCACTGGACGCCTCACTGCTGCTGGTGCCGCTGCTGCGGTTCCTGCCCGCCGACGACCACCGGGTCCGCGCGACGGTGCTCTCGATCGCCGACGAGCTCACCGAGGACGGTCTGGTGCTGCGCTACCGCGTGGAGACGACCGACGACGGCCTCTCCGGCGAGGAGGGCAGCTTCACCATCTGCTCGTTCTGGCTGGTGTCGGCGCTGGTCGAGATCGGCGAACTCACCCGCGCCAAGCAGTTGTGTTCGCGACTGCTCGGTTTCGCGAGCCCGCTCAAGCTGTACGCCGAGGAGATCGACACCCGCACCGGACGACACCTGGGCAACTTCCCGCAGGCGTTCACCCACCTGGCCCTGATCAACGCGGTGGTGCACGTGATCCGCGCGGAGGAGGCCGCGGCGGCGGGCGTCTTCCAGCCCGCGCACTCCCCCGGCTGAGCGGTCAGGCGAACCGGGCCAGCAGCCGGTCCGCGTCGGCGGCGATCTGCCGGACCACGTCCCCGGCCGGGCGCGCCGCGTGCACGAGCCCGACCGCCTCGCCCGCGTACACCACGCCGAGGTTCGGGTCGGCCGGGTCGTACGCCTGCGCCAGCGTCTCCTCCGAGCCGGCCGCGCCCTCCCAGGTGCGGGTGAATTCGTTCGCGATGGCCCGGCCGCCCCAGCGGCTCGGCCACGGCTGACTGCGGGCGCGGTCGAACACCGAGGTGTACACGGTGTCGGCGCTACCCGCCTCGACCACCCGGTCGCGGGCGTAGTCGGGACCGACGGTCTCCGGGCTGGCCAGCAGCGCGGTGCCGATGAGCGCGCCCTCCGCGCCCGCCGCGATCACCGCGGCCAGCCCGCGGCCGGTCCCGATGCCGCCGGCCGCGGCGACGGGCAACCCGGTCGCGTCGAGCAGTTCCTGCAGCAGCGGCAACGTGCCGATCCGGCCGGTGTGTCCGCCCGCCTCGCCGCCCTGGGCGATGATGAGGTCGACCCCGGCCCGTTCGGCGATGCGCATGTCCTCGAGCGTGTTGACCTGGGAGGCAACGGGAATCCCCGCCGCGTGCACCCGCGGGACGTAGGCCGCCGGATCACCGAACGACAACGTCATCAGCGTCGGCTGCTGCTCGATCGCCGCGTCCAGGAGGGTGTCGTCGTCGTCCAGCGACCAGGTCATCAACCCGATGCCGAAACGCCCGCCGAGCTCGCGTGCGACGGCGGCCTCCTCGGCCACCCACTGCGGGGTGGCGTACCGGGCGGCGCCGAGCAGTCCGAGGCCGCCCGCCCGGGACACCTCGCCGGCCAGCGTGCCGCCGGCCCGCCCGCCCATCGGCGCGCCGAGGATCGGCACCTCGATGTCCAGATTCCGCGTCAACCAGGTCTCGAGCACGTGCACCGCCTCCACTGGGCTCCGCCGACTGTGCGCGATCGGCACCCGGTCGGGGTACCGATCGCGCACGGGCAGCGCAGCTGCTTACTTCTTGGGCTTGTCCGCCACCGACTCGTTCGACAGCGCCGCCACGAAGGCCTCCTGCGGGACCTCGACCCGACCGATGGTCTTCATCCGCTTCTTGCCCTCCTTCTGCTTCTCGAGCAGCTTGCGCTTACGGCTGATGTCGCCGCCGTAGCACTTGGCGAGCACGTCCTTGCGGATCGCGCGAATGTTCTCGCGGGCAATGATCTTCGAGCCGATCGCGGCCTGGATCGGCACCTCGAACTGCTGGCGCGGGATCAGTTCGCGCAGCTTGGTGGTCATCTTGTTGCCGTAGGCGAACGCGGCGTCCTTGTGCACGATGGCGCTGAACGCGTCGACGGCCTCACCCTGCAGCAGGATGTCCACCTTCACCAGCGCAGCATTCTGCTCGCCGGACTCCTCGTAGTCGAGGCTGGCGTAGCCCTTGGTCCGCGACTTGAGGGCGTCGAAGAAGTCGAACATGATCTCGCCCATCGGCAGCGTGTAGCGCAGCTCGACGCGCGTCTCGGACAGGTAGTCCATGCCGCCGAGTTCGCCGCGGCGGGACTGGCACAGCTCCATGATCGCGCCGGTGTACTCGCTCGGCGCGATGACGGTGCACTTGGCCATCGGCTCGTACACCTCGCGTACCTTGCCCTCGGGCCAGTACGACGGGTTGGTCACCTCGTGCTCGGTGCCGTCCTCCATCACCACGCGGTACACCACGTTGGGGGCGGTGGAGATGAGGTCCAGGCCGAACTCGCGCTCGAGCCGGTCGCGGGTGATCTCCATGTGCAGCAGGCCGAGGAAGCCGCAGCGGAAGCCGAAGCCCAGCGCCACCGAGGTTTCCGGCTCGTAGGCGAGCGCGGCGTCGTTGAGCCGCAGCTTGTCGAGCGCGTCGCGCAGCACCGGGTAGTCGGAGCCGTCCATCGGGTACAGGCCGGAGTAGACCATCGGCTTGGGGTCGCGGTAGCCGGTGAGCGGCTCGGTCGCGCCGTTGCGGAAGGTGGTGACGGTGTCACCGACCCGCGACTGGCGGACGTCCTTGACGCCGGTGATCAGGTAACCGACCTCGCCGACCCCCAGGCCGACGGTCGCCTTGGGTTCGGGCGAGATGATGCCGACCTCGAGCAGCTCGTGCGTGGTGCCGGTCGACATCATGGTGATCTTCTCGCGCGGACGGATCTTGCCGTCCACCACGCGTACGTAGGTGACGACGCCGCGGTAGGCGTCGTACACGGAGTCGAAGATCATCGCGCGCGCCGGACCGTCCCCGTCGCCGACCGGGGCGGGCACCTGCTTGACGACCTCGTCGAGCAGTTCCTTGACGCCGACGCCGGTCTTGCCGGAGACCCGCAGCACGTCCCCCGGCTCGCAGCCCACGATGTGCGCGATCTCGGCGGCGTAGCGGTCCGGGTCGGCGGCGGGCAGGTCGATCTTGTTGAGCACCGGGATGATGGTGAGGTCCTTCTCCATCGCCAGGTACAGGTTGGCGAGCGTCTGCGCCTCGATGCCCTGCGCGGCGTCGACCAGCAGCACCGCGCCCTCGCATGCCTCGAGCGCGCGGGAGACCTCGTAGGTGAAGTCGACGTGGCCGGGCGTGTCGATCAGGTGCAGGACGATCTCCTCGGTGCTGCCGTCCTCCTTCTCGACGGTCCACGGCAGTCGCACGTTCTGCGCCTTGATGGTGATGCCGCGCTCGCGCTCGATGTCCATCCGGTCCAGGTACTGGGCTCGCATCGCCCGCTCCTCGACCACCCCGGTCAACTGCAGCATGCGGTCCGCGAGCGTGGACTTGCCGTGGTCGATGTGCGCGATGATGCAGAAGTTCCGGATCCGGGCGGGATCCGTGAACGTGGTGTCTGCGAAGCTGCTGATTTCTGGGCCCCTTAGCTGGAACTGGCACCGGCCCGGTTCCGGGCCACTGTCACCCAAGCAGGATATCCAAGTGACACCGGCCGCGGACGCCTCGGTCCCGTCGGAGCCCGATAGATTCGGTGCCATGGCACGAAGCTGGACCGCAATCGGCAAGCAACTCGGGGACCTGGCCAAGCGCGAGGGACCTCGACTGTTCAAGGAACTGCAGCGTTCGGGCGTGCTGCCCGGCGGGTCGCGCACCCCGAAGGCCGTGCCGGCGCGTCGGCCGGCGACCCCCGGCCGCCCCGTGTCGTCGGTCGCGGTCCCGACCGCGCACCGGGCGAGGAAGGTGGAGTACTCCCCCGATCTCGACGGTCGCGCCGACCCGGGCGAGGTGGTGTGGACCTGGGTCACCTACGAGGAGGACGCGAGCCAGGGCAAGGACCGCCCGGTGCTGGTCGTCGGGCGCGACGGCGCCACGCTGCTGGGCCTGATGCTCTCGTCCAACTCCGACCGCGAGGGCGAGCGCAACTGGATGGGCATCGGCACGGGCGCCTGGGACGGCTCGGGCAGGCCCAGTTGGATCCGGCTCGACCGAGTCCTCGACGTGCCGGAGGCCGGGATCCGCCGCGAGGGCGCGATCCTCGACCACCGGCGCTTCGACCAGGTCGCCACGCGCCTGCGCCACGACTACAGCTGGAGCTGACCGTTCGAATCAGGCGACGGGCGAACCGAACTCGACGTCCAACTGCAGCCGATGGGTGCCGTCGCCGTCGACGACGAGCTCGCCCGTGCCGGTGATGCCGGCGAGTTCGCCGGTCCCGCTGGTGGGCACGATCACGAGCTGGTGGTGCGAGCGGCTCGCACCGTCGGTCGTCGCCATGTGCGCGAAGTTGAAGGCGCCGCGCCTGCCCGCCACGGTGCCCTCGAAGGACTCCATGGCGACGTAGGTGCCGGTGCCCGTCTCCTGCGAGAACGCGGAGGTGAACTGGGTGCGGGACTGACCCTCGACCTCGCCGCTGTACGACTTGGTCATGTAGGTGTGTCCCACCTCGAGCCCGGTGCGGATCGGCGAGGTGTACTCGGTGGGTTCGAAGGACGTGACGGCGAAGGTGCTGTTTACCTGCATGCCCCTAGCGTAGGACCCGATCCCGCTGCGGCGATTGAACATTCGCGACACGCGTCGGCCCCGGAGACGGTGAAGGGAACCACAGCTCGGCCTGACCGAACGATGATCCCCTTCACCCGCAGAGTGCCGCCAGGAAGCTCTCAGTCGTTGAGCCGGTCGTACCTGCCGAACAGCGCGCGGTAGGCCAGCGCGCCGAGCGCGCCGCCCGCGAGCGGGAACACGATGAACGCCCACAGCTGCTTGGGCGCACCGTCCTGGAAGAACGCGACGCCGAGGCTGCGCGCCGGGTTGACCGAGGTGTTGTCGATCGGAATCGACATCAGGTGGATCACGGCGAGAGTGAAGCCGATCGAGATGCCCGCCATGATCACGTCCGAGATCTGATCGGTGGACGCCAGCACCACGAACACCAGCAGGGCGGTCAGCAGGACCTCGACGATGACCATGGCACCGAAGCCGTACCCGCTCTGCAGGACGGAACCGAGCGGTCCCTGAATCGCCGACGGGCTGTGATCGCCCCACCCGTTGGCGCCGAGTCCGTTCGCCGCCCGGTCGTAGGACGGCAGGCTCTTGGCGACGGCGAACAGCACGACACCCGCGAGGAGGCCGCCGATCACCTGCGCGATCCAGTAGATGCCGGCCGTCACCGCACTGATCCGCCCGAGCAGGAAGTGCCCGAACGTCACAGCGGGGTTCACGTGGCAGCCGGAAATCGGTCCGATCGCGTAGACGAGGAAGAGGAGGGTGAGACCGAACGCGAGCGCGACGCCGAGGTTGCCGACCTTCGCGCCGGCGACGACCGCGGTACCCACCGAGGCGAACACCAGCACGAAGGTGCCGATACCTTCCGCGATGTACTTCTTGACGTCCGAGATGGGTTCCTTCTCGAACACTTCCTGTGCCGTAGGAGACATGTGCCACCTTTGCTGAATTCGGGTCGTGGGTAAGGAAACTCTCAAATCGAACGCTAACCCGGGGCAAACCGTCCGGTCGGGCGCCACGCCGGGCCCGGTTCCGCTGACCAGCGCCGTCGGCCGCCCGGGCGATGCGGTAGCGTTGCGCCAGCGGGTCGCGACGCGCCGTCGCACACCCCACGGAAGGCCACTCGGTTTGGGTTGGCCCCGCCATCCCTGGTAGCCTCGAACTTCGGCGCCCGTGTGCGCCTGAAGCTTCTTTGACAAGAAACCAGCAAAGACGACAGGATTTTACGCGTGGCCAACATCAAGTCCCAGGTGAAGCGGATCCGTACCAACGAGCGTCAGCGACTGCGCAACCAGTCGGTGAAGTCCTCGCTGCGTACCGCGATCCGTTCCTTCCGCGAGGCCGCGGCTGCGGGTGACAAGGACAAGGCCAACGAGCTCCTCGTCTCCGCGAGCCGCAAGCTCGACAAGGCTGCCAGCAAGGGCGTCATCCACGCCAACCAGGCCGCCAACAAGAAGTCGGCCCTCTCGCTGGCCGCGAACAAGCTCTGAACTGAAACGTAAAGCAAAGACCGCCCGGTCCTCGACCGGGCGGTCTTTCGCGTGTCCGCGCGCTCAGCCGCGGAGTTCGCAGACCCGACGCACCGCGAACTCGACGGCGTAGTCCGGATCCGCGGCGGCGCCCTTGACGTCCGCGTTGAGCTGCGCGACGACCCCGAGTGCGGCGCCGATCGTCTCCGGTCGCCAGCCGCGGGCCTGCCCCTGAGCCTTCTTGACCTTCCACGGCGGCATGCCCAGCTCGGACGCCATCCGGAACGGGTCGCCGCGGCCGGCCGAGGCCACCCGCGCGACGGTGTGCACCGCGTCAGCGAGGGCGTCGGCGAGCAGCACGTGCGGGACGCCGCGCAGCATCGCCCATCGCAGCGCCTCCATCGCCGCGACCCGGTCGCCGGAGACCGCCAGTTCGGCGACGTCGAAGCCGGAGACCTCGGCCTTGCCCGAGTAGTAGCGCTGAACCGCGGTGACGTCGACCTTGCCGCCGGTGTCGGCCGCGAGCTGGGAGCAGGCGGCCGCGAGCTCGCGCAGGTCGGATCCGACCGCGTCGAGCACCACCTGGATCACCTCGGGAGAGGCGCGCACCCCGGCCGTCCGGAACTCGGCGCGCACGAAGTCCGAGCGCTCGCCCGCCTTGGTGAGCTTCGCGCACTCGTGCACGACCGCGCCAGACTTCTGCAGCGCGCCGACCATCGCCTTCGCCCGGCCGCCCCCGGAGTGGAGCACCACGAGGGTGAAGCCCTCGGGCGGGGCACTCGCGGCATCGAGCAGCAACGTCACCGCATCCTTGCCCGCCTCGGCCGCAGCCTCGAGGACGATCACCTTGTCCTCGGCGAACAGTGACGGACTGAGCAGCTCCGCCAGTTCGGCGGGGCTGGTGTCGCCCGCCCGCAGCCGGCTGACCGGCACCTCGTCGGCGGTGGCGGAGGCGGCCCGCACCTGCCCGACGATCGCGGCGACCGCGCGTTCGATCAGGAGTTCCTCGTCGCCGAGGACCAGATGCAGCTGTGCGGGCGTGGCGGTAGCGGAACTCACCCGACGATGGTCCCACGCTGCCCCGACAGCGCGTGCCCGGGAACCCCCGTCGCGAGTGCACCCCGTGCGTCGCCCGGGTCTTGCATGGGACGCGGCGTCTCAGTAAATTGAGGCAACGCACAGGACCACAGATGGAGGTAACGATGTCACCGTCGACGTCACACGCTGCCGGGATGCTCGATCCGGACTACCGCGACCTGCTGCAGACCCTGTCCACGGGATCCGTGCACCGACGGTTCGACCCCTACCTCGACATCGACTGGGACTCACCGGAACTCGCGATCGATCCCGCGGATCCACGGTGGGTCCTCTCGCCGGAGGTCGATCCCCTCGGCGCCACCCGGTGGTACCGGGAGCAGCCGCTCGACCGGCAGATCGCGATCGGGAAGTGGCGCCAGGCGAATTCGGTGAAGGTCGGCGCCGCGTTCGAGAGCATCCTGATCCGCGGAATGATGCAGTACATCATGAAGCTGCCCAACGGATCCGCGGAGTTCCGCTACTGCCTCCACGAGATGACCGAGGAGTGCAACCACATCCAGATGTTCCAGGAGCTGGTCAACCGGATCGGGGTCGACGTGCCCGGCATGCGGCGCCCGTTCCGGGCACTGTCCCCGTTCATCGGGGTCGCCGGGGGCTATGCACACGTGATCCTCTTCATCGGCATCCTCGGCGGCGAGGAGCCGATCGACCACTACCAGAAGGCGCTGATCCGCCAGGGCGCGAACATTCCACCCGCGATGCTGCGCACCATGGAGATCCACATCGCCGAGGAGGCCCGGCACATCTCGTTCGCCAACGAGTTCCTCAAGGCGCACATCGCCAGGATGGGCGCCGCCTCCAAGGCGGTGTGCGCAGTGACCTTCCCGCTGGCCATGCGCTGGCTTGCCGGCGAGATCATGACTCCGCCGAAGGCCTTCGCCGAGGAGTTCGGGATCCCGCGCGAGGTGATGAAGGACGCCTTCTGGCGCAGCGAACATTCACGCGCCATCCTCAGCGGCTACTTCGGCGACATGCGCGCGCTCGCCGAGGAGCTGGGTCTGATGAACTCCGTCACGAAGCGGTTGTGGCGCCGACTGCACATCGACGGACCGCCCTCGCGCTACCGCAGTGAGCCGGACCGGCAGGCCCGCCCCGCGGCCTGAGTTCCCGGACGCCGGCGGTCACACGGCGACGTGGCCGGTGGCTCCCGACAACTGCGCGATGACCCCGACCAGTTCCGCCTTCGGGTCGACGGCCACTCCCGCCGAGCGCGCGGCACCGTCCAGCACGAACCAGGCGAGCCTCGCGAGGTCGGCCACGATCTCCGCGCGCTCGCGCAGGGGCTCGGGCTCGGCGACCCACTGGGTCAGCGTGCCCTCGACCATGGTGACGACCGCGAACGGCACGGAGTCGAACGCACTGTCGTCGGCGTCGATCAGTGCCGCGATCGACGAGATGAGTTCCCGGGCCCGCACCGACATCCGGACTTTCAGGCTGCTCACCGCGTCGATCTCGGCACCGCGGTCGATCGGCCCGGTGCGGGCGAACTCGTTCAGGCGAGGGTGGTCGGCCATCCAGTCCGCCACGGTGCGGATGGTGCGGACGAGGATCTCCTCGACCGACCCGGACGAGATGTCCAGTCGCTCGTCGAGGGTGCGGGAGAAGTCGTCGACCAGGTGGGCGCGGATCCGGCAGTCCAGGTCCTCGCGGCCGTCGAACTGCCGGTACACCACGGACTTGGCGAGCCCGGCGCGCTTCGCGATCTGCTGCACCGGGATGTCCGCGCCCGCCGGGCTCTCCTCGAGCAACTCGACCGCCGCCTCGAGGATTCGCCGCTGCCGGTCGAGGTTGTGCCGCTCCCAGCGCGCCTCGTAACCGGACATGCGCCGAGTCTAGTGCCTTGTGCTCGACGTCCATTGATGGTTGCCGGGGATCCACGTGGATGCATCGGAAGGCGGAGGAGTCCCAGGTAGCGGTGTTCTACCTGGGACTCCGACAACGCAGCGAGGTGCCGCGTGGGCCCCGGCAACCGCGAGAAGACTTCGGGCGCGGGGCACCAGCGACGGCGGCCGCGGATCCGCCCGCGCTCACGGCCGTCCGACGGCGACGGCACCACCCCCGGACCGGCCCACCGCGATGTCGCCGCCCCGGTCGGTCCGCACGACCGTCGCGCCGCTGTCGCGGATCGTCGCCAGCACGCCCGGATTCGGGTGCCCGAAGGTGTTGCCCGCGCCGACGGACACGACCACGAGCCGCGCCCCGACCGCGCGCAGGAACTCCGGTGTCGTGGTGCGCGATCCGTGGTGCGGCAGCTTGAGGATGTCGGCAGCGAGCGGTACGTGGTCGCGCAACAGGTCGCGCTGCCCGTCGGCCTCGACGTCCCCGGTGAGCAGGACCCGGCCCGCGGCCGTGTCCACCGACAGCACCAGCGACTGGTCGTTCGCGGCGTCCGCCCCGTCGTGGGGGTCCCGGGGCACGGGCAGCGTCGGACCGAGCACCCGGAAGACCAGCCAGCCGATCCGCAGCACCTGTCCCGCCCGAGCCTCACGCAACGGCACCCCGGCCGCCGACGCCTGGTCTCGGACTCGACGAAAACCGTCCTCCGGCAATCGCATCGGACCGAGCACCACCTCCCCGACGCTCCGCCCGCGCAGCACCCCGGGCAGGCCGTCCACGTGGTCCGCGTGCAGGTGGGTCAACACCACCGCCGCCACCGACCGCACCCCGAGCCGGTCCAGGCAGCCGTCGACCAGACGCGGCTCCGGGCCGGCGTCGACCACCACTGCCGCACCGCCGCCCGCGTCGAGGACCAGCGCATCGCCCTGACCGACGTCGCACGCCACCAGCGCCCAGCCGCGCACCGGCCACCCCGGCCACAGCACCCGAACGGGCACCCACACCACCGCGAGCCCGATCGCGACCGCCGCCAGCAGTCGTCGTATCCGCGGCAACCGCACCGCGACGACCACCGCGACCACCGCACCGGCCACCACCGCGCCGCCGACCAGACCCGACGGCACCGCGACCGTCGCCCCCGGCACGCCTGCGGCCTCGCGAGCGACCCACAGCAGCCACCACAGCGGCGGGCCGGTCGCGCGGACCACCAACTCCCCCAACGGCATCCACGCGCAGGCAGTCACCGCCGACACCGCCCCGACCACGGTGACCAGCGCGATCACCGGCGCGACCGCAAGGTTCGCGGCGATCGCCACGGTACTCACCGTGCCCGACATCGCCGCGACGATCGGCATCGTCACCACGTGCGCGGCGACCGCCACCGCGACCGCCTCCGCCACCGCCCGGGGCCATCCGCGGGCGGTCAGCCGCTGCGCCCACCCCGGTGCGATCAGCACCAGCGCGGCGGTCGCCGCCACCGACAGCGCGAACCCGAAGTTCACCGCGAGCGCGGGCGAGAGGGCTAGCAGGACGATCACCGCGGCCCCCAGCGCGGGCATCGCCTGCCTGCGCCGCCCGGTGACCATCGCGAGCAACGCGACCACACCCATCACCGCCGCGCGCAGCACGCTCGGCGAGGGTCGGGCCAGGACCACGAAGCTGGCCAACGCGATCGCCGCGATCGCGGCGCTGGTCCGCGGACCGAGCGCCAGCCCGCGCACCAGCAGGAGGACCGCGCCGAGGATGATCGACACGTTGGCCCCGGAGACCGCGGTGAGATGCGTCAGACCGGCGGCGGTGAAGTCGTCACCGACGGCGGCCGGCAGCGCCGAGGTGTCGCCGACCACCAGTCCGGGCAGCAGGCCCGCCGCATCGGGAGACAACCCGGCGGCGGCCGCGGCGGCGAACCGGGACCGCACCGCACCCGCCGCCCGCTGCGGCCACGGCGCCGACTCGACGTGTCGGGGCGGCCCGACGGCCCGGATCACCGCAACGGTGAGGTCGCGGCGCAGCGGTGGGCTCACCGCACCCCGCAGGGTGACCGCCTGACCGGGCAGCAGTTCCCTCCAGCCGGCGGCGGGCGCGAACACCAGCACCGATCCGCCGACCTCGGTCTCCCCCGCACCCCGGCCACCGCCGATCGAGCGCAGGCTCGCGCGGATCATCACCGTGTCCCCCGCCGGTGACCGCACCGGTTTCGGGTCGTCCACCGGCGCGACCGTCACCGTCGCGGTGCCGCCCGCGGCAGCGAGTCGGGCCAGCGGATGGGTGGTCGCCGCGTGCTCGCGGGCCGCAGTCGCCACCGCGAAGCCGGCGCCGACCAGCAGTGCCGTCACCGCGACGGCCGCCACCGCCCGTCGACGCCCGGCCCAGCCGACCACGACCGCGACGACGACCGCGCCGAGCGCGATCCACAGCGCGGCCCGCCACCCGAGCAGGATGCCCGCCAGTGTTGCCGCCCAGCACATTCCGGCCGACGGCAGCAGCCGGAGGTCCACCGTCCCGGACTCGGGCGCGACCATTCAGACGGTCACGAGGTCGCGCAGTTTCTGCAGCCGGCCGGGACCGATGCCGTCCACCTCGCCGAGTTGCTCGACGTCGGTGAAGCGACCGTTGCTCTGCCGCCAGGACACGATCGCCGTCGCCGTCACCGGGCCGACCCCGGGCAGGGCGTCCAACTGCTCGACGGTCGCGGTGTTCAGGTTGACCTTCGCGCCCGCCGCCGGACCGCCACCCGACGCGGTCGCCGCGCCGGGCGCGGTCGCACCCGCGCCGACCGTGCCGCTGCCGACCGTCACCGCACCACCGTCCGGCGGGGCGAGGCCCACCAGCACCTGGTCCCCGTCGGCCAGCTTCTGGGCGAGATTGAGCCCGAGCAGGTCCGCGCCCTCGCGCGCGCCGCCCGCCGCGGCGAGCGCGTCCGCGATCCGCGCGCCGGTCGGCAGGTGCACCAGGCCGGCGGCGTGCACCAGTCCGACCACACTGACCACCATGTCGGGAGCGGGCGGCGGAACGGGCTGCGCCGTCGGCGTAGGCGGCGAAACCGGTTCCGACGCCTCCCCTCCCGCCATCTCGACCGCGGGCAACGGCGCGACCGCGTGTGCCACGGGGCGGTCCCGCCAGGCGCCGACGGCACCTACGCCGGCGGCGGCCACCCCGACGACCACCAGCGCCACCACCCCACGCCGGCCCGGCGCGAACCTCGCCCTGAGACGTGTCGGCGGCCCCGCCGGCTCGAGCCAGTCGGGTCGCGGACCGGCTTGCTCCGCGGGTTCGGCGGCGGGCGTGCCGTCGACCGGTCCGCCGCGCCCGCCGGTGATCGCGTCGAGTCGACGCCTGATCTGTTCGCGTGCCTCGTCCGTGCTGCGCATGCCCCGACGCTAGGACCTGGCACCCCTCGAACCTGCCGCCCGACGGCGAATTCGGCCGCGCCTGTGGATGGATCCGCGCCTGTGGATGAGCGGTTCGGCGCTACGGCCGCGGAGCCGGCTCGGCTCCCGCACCTCCGGGTATCACCAGAACCCCGACCGCTCCGGGCCCGACGTGCGCGCCGAGCACCGCACCGAACTCGGAGACCTCGAACTCGCTCGCGAGGGGCAGCCGTTCGCGCAGTGCGGCGGCCACCTCGTCCGCCCGGTCCGCGGCCCCCAGATGGTGCACCGCGACGGCCACGTCCCCGTCGCCCGCGTACTCGACGATCCCGTCGACCATCTTGGCCAGCGCCTTGGTGGTGGTCCGGGTCTTCTCCTTGAGCACCAGCTTGCCGTCCACGAGGTGGAGCACCGGCTTCATCGCCAGCGCGGTGCCGAGCAGCGCGGCGGCGGTGCCGATCCGGCCGCCACGGCGCAGATGGTCGAGGCGATCGACCATGACCAGCACGCGGCCGCGGTCGGCCACCTCGACCGCACGTTCGTAGACGGCGCGCAGATTCCCGCCGGCCGCCGCGACGCGCGCCGCGGCGAGCGCGGGAAAGCCGGTTCCCATCGCCGTGGACTGGGAGTCGACGAGTCGGACCTCGGGTCCGAGCGCCTGCGCCGCCTGGCGGCCCGCCTCCCAGGTTCCGGAGAGTTGCCGCGAGATGTGCACGGCGAGGACCCCGTCGCCGGCGCTGTCCTCGAGCGCCCGCGCGTACACCTCGGTCAGCTCGCCCGGGGACGCACCGGAGGTGGTGACGGTCGCACCGGCCGGCAGGTCGTCGGGCATCGGGTCGACGCCCTCACGCAGGTCCCGGCCGTCGACCAGGACGTGCAGCGGGACAACCCGAATGTCGTACTGCTCCACCAGGTCCGACGCAAGGCAGGCCGACGAGTCGGTGACGACGACGACGGGCATCGGCGTTACCGGGACCCGTCCGCGACGGTCACGCTCCCGGACTCCGCCGGCAGCGTCGACCTGATGGCGGCCAGCATCGCGGCGGCGACCGCCTCGTGGCCGTCCCAGCCCCAGTGGATGCCGTCCGGGTTTCCGCGGTCGGAGAACACGTTGTCGCGCACGGCCTCGGCGAGATCCACCAGGGGCACGCCCTTCGCGGCTCCCCAGGACTCGAGTGCTCGGACCGCCGCGGGACGGCCGGTGTGCACCCTGCCGTAGGCCTCGCAGTTGTGCACCGACGGCAGGGTACCGATGACGGGGAGTTCGGGTCGCATGTATTCCAATGCCGCCCTGGAACTTTCGAGATACTCGACGCTCAACTTCGGCGGCAGGGCGACCGGCCAGCCGAGCGGCGAGAGCCGGGGCTGCAGCCACTGGTAGGCCGAGCGCACCACGCGCCGCAACGCCGGCGGACGCACGTAGCGGATCTGCTCGCGCAGCGCGGTCGGCAGCGGCGACGGCAGCGAGTCCATACCGCCGACGGCGAACACGACCGCACCGGCCCGCGGCACGCTCGCCCACACCCGCGGGTCCTGGATCAGCGCCCAGTAGGCGTCCCGACTGGTCCAGCCGATGCGCGCGACCAGTTCGACGTCCCAACCCAGTTCCGCGGCGACCAGGCTCGGCCAGATCCGCGGATGGTCGGCGGGCAGCCCGCCCTTCGGTCCGAAGTACGACAGCGAGTCGGCCAGGACCAGCAGGACCGGCCGCGCGGCGGGCGCCGAATCGGACGCCGCGAGGTCAGAGGACATCGCCGGCCACCGTCGCCGAGGCGTTCCACACGTCCAGCCGCCAGCTGACCGCGTCCCCGTCGCCGTGCCCGCTGAGTTGCACCCAGCTGGTGTTGCCGAGACCACCGAGCACCGGCCAGCGGTCGACCGGCAGGTCCAGCAGGGCCGCGGTCAGGGCCGCGATCAGACCGCCATGCGCGACGAGGACGATCGGATCCTCGCCCCACTTCTCGCGGTCGGCGACCAGCTCGGTGACCACCGGCACCGATCGCCGGGCCACCTCGATGCGGCTCTCCCCGCCGGGCGGCGCCCAGCCGGCGTCGGCGCGCCAGGCCGCGCGGGCGCCCGGATCGCGCGCGTCGACCTCGGTGTGCGTGAGCCCCTGCCACTGCCCGAGGTGCGTCTCGCGCAGTCGCTCGTCGCGCGCGACCGTCAGGCCGGCATGCTCACCCAGTTCGGTCGCCGTGTCGAAGGCTCGGCGCAGGTCCGAGCTGATCACCTCGACGGGCCGACGGTCGGCGAGCACGCGGGCAGCGGTCTTGGCCTGCAGGCGCCCGAGCTCGGACAGGTCGGTGTCGAGCTGCCCCTGCATGCGGTCGCCCGCGTTGTACTCGGTCTGGCCGTGCCGGAGCAGGATCAGCCGCCGGGCGGGGCGGCCCGACGTCACTGCTCGCTCTCCCCGTCGGTCGCGGCGCGCTCCCCGATGCCCTCGACGGTGACGACCGGGCAGTCCTTCCACAGGCGCTCGAGGCCGTAGAAGTTCCGCTCGTCGTCGTGCTGGACGTGGACGACCACGTCGATGTAGTCGAGCAGCGCCCAGCGGCCCTCGCGGGTGCCTTCCTTGCGGACCGGCTTGTGCCCCGCCTCACGGAGCTTGTCCTCGATGTTCTCGACGATCGAGTTGACCTGACGCTCGTTCGACGCGGAGGCGATCACGAAGCAGTCGGTGATCACCAACTGCTCGGACACGTCGAGGACGACCACGTCCTTGGCCAACTTCTCGTCTGCGGCCAACGCCGCGATGCGCGACATTTCGATGGCTTCGGCGGATGCGCTCACTTACGTGTTCTCCCGGTTCTGCGGTTGGATGTGGTTCTTGTCCGGTGCCGGTTGCGACACGGTGACAGCCCCGTCGAGGCGCTCGGAGTCGAGCGGTCGGTAGAGGTTGCGTTTGGAGATGTACTGCACCACCCCGTCGGGTACCAGGTACCAGACGGGCCGGTTCTCGCTGGCCCGGCGGCGGCACTCCGTCGACGAGATCGCCAGGGCGGGGATCTCGACGAGCGTCAGCGCGTCCTTCGGCTGACCCGCGAGATGCTCGGCGAGGTGCTCGATGCCGAGTTCGAAACCGGGCCTGCTCACGCCGACGAACTTCGCCAGCCGGAACAGCTCCTCCCAATCCTGCCAGGACAGGATCGTTTCCAGCGCATCAGCGCCGGTGATGAAGTAGAGGTCGGCGTCGGGATTCTGGGCACGCAGGTCGCGCAGGGTGTCGACGGTGTAGGTGGCCTTCTCCCGGTCCACGTCGACGCGGCTCACCGAGAAGCTCGGATTCGATGCGGTCGCGATGACCGTCATCAGGTAGCGGTCCTCGGCGGGGCTGACGTCCTTGCCCGCCTTCTGCCAGGGCTTGCCGGTGGGCACGAAGATGACCTCGTCGAGACCGAATCTGTCGGAGACCTCGCTGGCCGCAACCAGGTGACCGTGATGAATGGGATCGAAGGTTCCGCCCATCACACCGAGGCGCCGTCGCCGCGGCGACGCACTACCTCCGGTGACTCCCGCTCCGTGCTGCACGAGTGTCGAGCTTACTGGCTGGCCCGATCGTCCCCGCCCGCGCCGGGCTCACACGGGCAGCAGGCCCGCGACGACGTCCGCGAGCTGCTGCGCGGAACGGCATTCGTGCATGGTCACCAGGTCGGCGTAGACGTGGGCGGCGGAGTCACCGCTGCCCCACTGCCCGCGCGGCTCGGGGTTGAGCCAGTGGGTGTGCTTGGCGACCGAGGCCAGGTGGGTGAGCGCGGCGACGTTCGGGTCCCGGTAGTTGTTGCGCGCATCGCCGAGGATCAGCAGCGAGGACTTGCTCGTCAGGCTGTGCGCGAACCGTTCCGCGAAGACCCCGATCGAGTTGCCGTAGTCGGAGTGCCCGTCGTAGCAGATCAGGTCCGCCTCGCGGATCATCCGGGACATCGACGACCCGAGGTCGGCGCCCGCGTCGAAGAACCGGGTCACCTCGTCGGTGGTGTCGATGAAGGCGAACACCCGCACCCGGGAGAACTGTTCGCGCAGCGCGTGCACCAGCAGCAGGGTGAAGTTGCTGAACCCGGCCACCGACCCGGACACGTCGCACAGCACGACCAGTTCCGGCCGGGCCGGGCGCGGCTTGCGCAGCACCAGGTCGATCGGCACCCCGCCGGTGGACATCGACTTGCGCAGCGTCTTGCGCAGGTCGATCGCGCCCGCCCGGGCCCGCTTGCGGCGGGCCGCGAGCCGGCTGGCGAGCTTGCGGGCCAACGGGTTCACCGTCCGCCGCAGCGCGACCAGTTCGGAGTCCGAGGCGCGCAGGAAGTCGACCTCCTCGGCGAGCTTCGGCACCCCGTAGGTGGCGACGCGTTCCTTCCCGAGTTGCTCGGCCGAGCGGCGGCGGGTCTCGATCTCGACCATCTTGCGGAAGTCGGCGACGCGCTGCCGCGCGGTGCGGCGGGCCACCTCGGCGGCGTAGTCGCCGCCTTCGTGCTCGCCACCGGACGAGTTGCCGAGGAGCCCGTCGAGGATCCTGGCGACCAGCGTCTCCGGGGCCACGTCCCGCAGCGCCTGGTAGGCGGAGAAGGACGGGCCCTTCGAGGACTCGTACTTGCCCAGGTCCTCGACCAGCTGGGCGGTGAGCTGCTCGATCAGCTGAAGCGACTCCCCGGACCCGTCCACGAGCAGTCCGGCGATCAGCTCACGCAGCGCCTCGAAGTCCACCTCCCCGCTGTCGGTGCGCGGGATCGCCACGTCGACGGTGCTGCCGTCGGCGCGCTGGCCGACGGCGGCCGGGAACCACAGGTCGAAGAGGGCGTCGAAGGTGGCGCGGTGGGTGGGCCGACGCAGCAGCGAGCACGCCAGGCCCTCCCGCAGCGCGTCCCGGTCGAGCAGGTCGAGGACGGACATCACCTGGCCGGCGTCCACGGTCTCCGAGGGGCCGACGGCGATCCCCCGCGCCCGCAGCGCCTCCACGAAGTCGACGAGGTGGCCCGGGAGCCCGTACGGCGCCGCGGGTCCCCCCTGCCTGCCTGCCGCGACCGCCATGCCCGACCCCCTAGTTCAGCCGCAGCTCGGCCGCGGCCCGCTGCTGGTCGGAGCGGTGCTTGAGGATCACACCCATGGTCGCGCGGACCGCGTCGTCGTCGAGGGTGTCCATGCCGAGCGCGAGCAGGGTGCGTCCCCAGTCGATGGTCTCGGAGACCGACGGCACCTTCTTGAGCTGCATGCCGCGCAGCACCCCGACCGTCCGGACCAACTGCTCGGCGATGGCCTCGGGCAGCTCGGGCACCCGGCTGGCCAGGATGCGCCGTTCGAGGTCGGCGTCGGGAAAGTCGAGGTGCAGGAACAGGCAGCGGCGTTTGAGCGCCTCGGACAGTTCCCGGGTGGCGTTCGAGGTGAGCACGGTGAACGGCTTGCGGGTGGCCACGATGGTGCCCAGTTCCGGGACGGTGACGGCGAAGTCGCTGAGCACCTCGAGCAGCAGCCCCTCGATCTCGACGTCGGCCTTGTCGACCTCGTCGATCAGCAGCACGGTCGGGTCGTCGCGCCGGATCGCGGTCAGCAACGGGCGAGCGAGCAGGAACTCCTCCGAGAAGACGTCCTGCTTGGCCGAGTCCCAGGAATGCTCGCTGCTCGCCTGGATCCGCAGGATCTGCTTGGCGTGGTTCCATTCGTAGAGCGCGCGGGACTCGTCGACGCCCTCGTAGCACTGCAGCCGCACGAGTTCGGCGGCCGAGGTCTGCGCGACCGCCCGCGCGAGTTCGGTCTTGCCGACACCGGCGGGCCCCTCGATGAGCAGCGGCTTGCCGAGCCGGTCGGCGAGGAAGACCGCGGTGGCGGTCGCCTTGTCGGCGAGGTACCCCGTCTCGGCGAGCCGGGAGATCACGTCGTCGACGCTCGCGAAGGTCGGCGGGGTCGTCGGAAGTGCGCGGTCCACACTCGCTCCTTGGTTGGTCGGTAGTTGCGCGGTGGCGGCTATACGGGCCGGGTGTGCCCGTCGCCCCAGACGGTCCACTTGGTGGAGGTGAGCTCCTGCAGACCCATCGGCCCCCGCGCGTGCAGCTTCTGGGTGGAGATGCCGATCTCGGCGCCGAAGCCGAACTGCTCGCCGTCGGTGAACGCGGTGGACGCGTTGACCATCACGGCGGCGGCGTCGACGCGGGCCGTGAACTCTCGCGCCGCCGCCAGGTCGGCGGTCACGATGGCCTCGGTGTGCCCGGTGCCGTAGTGATTGATGTGCTCGACCGCATCGTCGAGGTTCGCGACGACCTTCATCGCGACGTCGAGCGAGAGGTACTCCTGCGACCAGTCGGCCTCGGTCGCCGGCACCTGGCCCGGCAGGTCGCCGTGGATGACGACGCCCTGCGACTGCAGCACCTGCGTCAGCGCGGGGACCGCGGTGTCCGCGATCGCCGCGTCGACGAGGACGGTCTCCGCGGTGTTGCACACGCTGGGGCGGCGGGTCTTGGAGTTGAGCACGATCTTCTGCGCCATCACGATGTCGGCGGCCGAGTGCACGTACACGTGACAGTTGCCCACACCGGTCTCGATGGTCGGCACCGTCGCGTCGCGGACCACGGCGTTGATCAGCCCGGCGCCGCCGCGCGGGATGACGACGTCCACCAGCCCGCGCGCCTGGATCAGGTGCGTGACGGACGAGCGGTCGGCACTGGGCAGCAGCTGCACCGCGTCCGCGGGCAGGTCCTGTTCGGTGAGCGCGGCGCGGAGCACCTCGACGAGGGCGGCGTTCGAGTGCGCCGCCGAGCTCGACCCGCGCAACAGGGCCGCGTTGCCGGACTTGAGGGTGAGGCCGAATGCGTCGACGGTGACGTTCGGGCGAGCCTCGTAGACCATCCCGACCACACCGAGCGGCACCCGCAACTGCCGGATCTCGAGACCGTTGGGCAGGGTCGCACCGAGCACCACCTCGCCGACCGGGTCCGGCAGCGCCGCGACCTGCCGCAGGCCGGCCGCGATGCCCGCCACCCGCTCCCCGGTCAGGCGGAGCCGGTCGAGCAGGCTCTCCTCGGTTCCGATCGCCTTGGCGGCCTCGATGTCGGCGGCGTTGGCGGCGAGCACGGCGTCGGTCGACTCGAGCACCGCCTCGGCCGCCGCGAGCAGCGCCGCGTTCTTCTGCAGGGTCGTGAGCTGGGCGAGCACCCGTGACGCCACCCGCGCGCGACGGGCGGCGTCGTGCACCGCCTCACGCACCTCGTCCTGGACGGGGATATCGGCGTTCACCTGTGCAGTCTCGTTCACCGCGGTCATGACTACAGGGTAACGACAGGTCGCCGCCGGGTGCGCGCCGCGGGCGGCTTCGCTCAGCCGCGGATCAGGTCGAGGAACTCCCGTCGAGCCGCGGGGTCCTCGCGCAGCGTCCCCCGCACCGCGGAGGTCACCGTCCGGGTGCCTGCCGCCTGCACGCCACGCATCGACATGCAGAGGTGTTCCGCCTCGATCACGACGCCGACGCCCCGCGGCTCGAGGTGCTCGGAAAGCCAGTCTGCGACCTGCATGGTGAGCCGTTCCTGCACCTGCAGGTCGCGGGCGAACAGTTCCACCACCCGGGCCAGCTTGGACAGTCCCAGGATCCGTCCACCGGGCAGGTAGCCGACGTGCGCGACGCCACGGAACGGCAGCATGTGGTGCTCGCACAGCGAGGTCATCGGGATGTCTCGGGCCAGCACCAGTTCGTCGTAGCCGGCGTCGTTGGGGAACGTCGTCAGGTCGAAGTCGCGCGGCGTCAGCAACTCCTCGTACGACGCAGCCACGCGCCGTGGGGTGTCGACCAGGTGCACTCCGTCGGGATCCCGGCCCAGCGCGCGGATCAGGTCGGCAACGGCACGCTCGGCCGCGGGCAGGTCGACGGCGGGACGCACCCGTCCCGCCCGGACCTGGGTCGGCGCCCGGAGGGCTTCGGCGGGGACGCTCATCGGGCGGCCCCGTGTCCGCCGGTGTACTTGACGGCCAGTCGGCCGAGCGCGGCGGCCGCGACCAGCAGGCCGAAGTCCCTCAGCGCGACGTCGTAGTAGCCCGGCAGTGTCAGCAGGTTGACGATGATCCCGGCCAGCCATGCCACGACCAGCCATGCGCCGAACCTGGGTGCGATCGCGACGACGAGTCCGGCGATCACCTCGACCACCCCGACGATGTACATCCCCTGCTGCGCGTTCCCCGGCAGGATCCCGTCGATCCAGGGCGCCAGATACTGCGGCCAGTCGGTCATCACGTTCGCGAACTTGTCGAGGCCGAACAGGATCGGGGCGACGGTGAACACCGTCCGAAGTGCAAGAAATGCCTGGTAGCCGGGGTCTGCGAGGCGCACGCGACGCGCATCCTCCTGTCGTGCCGTGTCCGTTGACATGACCCCTCCTTCTAAAAGTAGTGATACTTGACTATAGAATTTCGGCGAGGATTACGTCAACGTCGATTGGTTTTACAATGGCGTCATGGATCCGGCACCGCACTCGGACATCTCGGCCGTCTCCGCGCTCGACGAACCGGCGCGCCGACGGCTCTACGACTTCGTGCGCAGGCACCGGGACCCGGTCAGCCGGGACGACGCCGCCGAAGCACTCGGCATGGCCCGCCCGACCGCGGCCTTCCACCTCGACAAGCTGGCCGAGGATGGGCTGCTCGCGGTCGAGTTCGCCCGGCGCAGCGGGCGCACCGGCCCCGGCGCGGGACGTCCGTCGAAGCTGTACCGGCGCTCCGACCGTGAAGTCGCGGTGCAGCTGCCCGAGCGCTCGTACGAGCTCGCCGGACAGCTGCTCGCCCAGGCCATCGACGATTCCGAACGCACGGGCGAGCCGCCCCGGACCACGCTGGGACGGCGAGCCAGGGACCTCGGCCGGGCGGTCGGATCCGAGTCCGGGCCGGGTGACGCCGCATTCCTCTCGACGCTCGAACGGTGCGGCTACGAACCATGCCTCGAGGGCGCCGACATCGCCTTGGCGAACTGTCCGTTCCACGCGCTCGCCAAGGCACACACCGAGATGGTCTGCGGGATGAACCTCGAGCTGATCGACGGGCTGATCGACGGCACCGGGTCCGAGGGACGCGTCGCCCGGCTGGCCCCGGCCGACGGATACTGCTGCGTCCGGATCGAGACCACCCGGAACGCCCCGGCCGGTTAGCCTCGGGCCCATGCCCGTTCCCCGCGTGACCGTGCTCGGCAGCGTCAACATCGACCTCGTCGCGACCACCGCGGCGCGGCCCGAACCCGGGGAGACCGTTCTCGGGGAGAGCTTCTCGACCGGACCGGGCGGCAAGGGATCCAATCAGGCCGTCGCGGCCGCCCGCGCGGGCGCCGCGGTGCGCTTCCTCGGCGCGGTCGGCGACGACCCGTTCGCCGCGGAACTGCGCGGGGCCCTCGCCGGCGCCGGGGTCGACACCACGGGGCTGCGGGAGGTCGCCGGGCCGAGCGGCGTCGCGGTGATCGTGGTGGACGGGTCCGGGGAGAACTCGATCGTCGTGGTCGGCGGGGCCAACACCACGGTCCGCGACCTCACCGACGCCGACCGGTCGGCGATCGCGGAGGCGGACGTCCTGCTCTGCCAGCTGGAACTGCCGCTCGGCGTGGTCACCGCCGCCGCACGGCACGCCCGGTCCGCCGGCACCACCGTCTTCCTCAATCCCTCACCGGTGCAGCCGCTCCCGGACGCGCTGCTCGACGCCGTCGACGTGCTGATCGTCAACGAGACGGAGGCCCGCCAGCTCGGTGATGCCGTCCTCGGACGGGTGCCGCACCTGGTCACCACGCTCGGGGCGGACGGCGCGACCCTGCGCGGACCCGACGGCAGTCTGCACCGTGCCACGCCGCCGGCGGTCGAGGTGGTGGACACGACCGGGGCAGGCGACGCCTTCGCCGGCACGCTCGCCGCGTCCTGGCCGTCGGGCCCGGCGGACGCGCTGGACCGGGCCTGCGCCGCCGGCGCCCTCGCGACCACCCGCCGCGGCGCCACCGCCGGACACGACTGACGGAATCTGCGAAGCGACGCCGGGTCACGCGACGCCGACGTAGCATCGCCCCAACGCGACCGGACGCCGTGTGTGCGGTCGCTCGGGCTGGACGGAGCGCGTCGAATGAACCGGACGATCGCGGGAAACACCCTCGCAGACCTCGCTTTTCGAGCCGCCGATGCCTACGGCGACCGGCCCGCCGTCCGCTTCCAGCGCGAGCCGGGCACCTGGGAGCAGATCACCTACGCCGAGCTCGCCGAGCGGGTCTCCGACTTCGGTGCCGGCCTGATCGCCCTCGGCCTGGACGCCGGCGATCGGGTCGCCGTGCTGGGCAGTACGCGGCCGGACTGGTCGGTCGCGCACCTGGCGATCGTCGCCGCCGGCGGCGTGCACGTGTCGGTCTATCCGACCAACTCCCCCGAGGAATGCGCCTGGGTGGTGGGCAATTCGGAGGCCAGGGTGGTGATCTGCGAGAACACGGAGCAGGTCGCGAAGATCGACGCCGTCCGCGCGCAACTGCCGGCTCTCCGGTGGGTGATCGTGCTGGACGGCGAGGCCGCCGGCGCGATCCCAGCCGCCGAGATCCGCGGCCGCGGGCGCGAACGCGGGGCAGCGGAACTGCGCCGCCGGGCCGACGCGGTGACACCCGACGATCCCTACGTGTTCATGTACACCTCGGGAACCACCGGACCGCCGAAGGGTTGCGTTCTCTCGCACGGGAACTACCGCTCGATCATGGCGGCCAACACCGCACTCGACGAGGCCGAGGGACGGTCCTCGGACACGGACATGGTGCTGTACCTGTTCCTGCCGCTGGCGCACGCCTTCGCGTTGCTGTTCCAACTGCTGGCCTTCGATCGCGGCGGCGTCATCGCGTACTGGGGTGGCGACCCCGCACGCATCGTGCCCGAGGTGATGGCGGTCCGGCCCACCCACCTGCCGTCGGTTCCCCGCGTGTTCGAGAAGGTCTACACCCTGGCCGTCGGGTCCAAGCCGGCCGAGGAACGCGAACGCATCCTCGCGGCCGCCGCGCTCGGCGTTCGGGTACGCGACCTGATCGAGGCGGGCGAGGACGTCCCCGCCGCACTGCAGGGCGAGTTCGACGCGGCCGATGCCGCGCTGTTCCAGGGCGTGCGGGCCCTGTTCGGCGGCAACCTCGAGCTGGCGATCACCGGCGCCGCCCCCATCGCGCGGGAGATCCTCGAGTTCTTCTACGGCTGCGGCGTTCCCGTGATGGAGGGTTTCGGGATGACCGAGACCTCCACCGGCGCAACGGTGAACACGCCACGCCACCACAGGTTCGGGACCGTCGGACGACCGTTGCCCGGCATCGAGGCCGCGACCGCCGAGGACGGTGAGCTGCTGCTGCGCGGTGGCAACATCTTCCAGGGCTACTACAAGATGGAGGACGCGTCGTTCGGCGCGGTCACCGACGGCTGGCTGCACACCGGCGACCTGGCCTCGATCGACGAGGACGGCTACGTCACGATCGTCGGCCGCAAGAAGGACATCATCGTCACCTCCGGGGGCAAGAACCTGACACCCGCCAACCTGGAGAACGACCTCAAGCGCTCACCGTGGATCAGCCAGGCCGTGATGCACGGCGATCGGAGGCCGTATCCCGTGGTGCTGGTGACGCTCGACCCGGAGACGGTCCTGCCGTGGGCGCAGGCGCAGGGCCTGCCCGACTCGGTCGCCGAATTGTCCCGGCATCCAAGGATTCTCGATCTCATCACCGAGGCGGTCGACGGCGCGAACGCGAAACTCGCCCCGCCCGAACAGGTGAAGAAGTTCGCCGTCGCCGAGCGCGACCTGTCCCAGGAGACCGGCGAGCTGACCCCGACGCTGAAGATCAAGCGGAAGGTGGTCGGCGAGAACTTCGCCGCCGTGTTCGACGCGCTGTACGAGGACTGAGGGCGGCGGGTCAGTCGAGCCACTCCACCGCAGCCGCAACGAGCGCCGCGACCCCGGTGTCCAGGGTCGGCCTGATCACCGGCGCGAACTTCGGCGAGTGGTTCGACGGCAGCGGCTGCCCGTCCGTCACGTCGAATCCGCCGACGAACCAGTAGACCAACGGCACCCCGGCGGCCTTGGCCAGGTCGCCGACGTCCTCGCTGCCGGACACGGGACCGATCTCGAACACCTTGTCGCTGCCCAACTGCGCGCCGAGCGCGGCGAGGGTGCGGACGGCCCCCGGCACGTCGTTCACGGTGACCGGGAAACTGTTCTGCTCGGTGATCTCGGGCGGCCGCGGCGCGCCGGAGGCCTCGGACTCCGCGTTGACGACCCGAACGATGCCGTCCCGCAACCGATCGGACACGTGCTGTTCGAAGGATCGGGTGTTGACCTTGAGCACCGCCTCGTCGGGGATCACATTCTCCTTCGTCCCCGACTGGAAAGACCCGACGGTGAGCACGGCGGGTGTGGAGGGCGATATCTCCCGGGAGACCACGGTCTGCAGCCGCATCACCGTCGCCGCGCCCATCACCACCGGGTCGACGCACGTGTCCGGCATCGACCCGTGCCCGCCGCGACCGAACATCCGGATCTGCAGGCTCTGCGCCGCCGCCATCGCGGTGCCCGGACACACGAACGCGGTGCCCGCGGGTCCGGGCATCACGTGCTGCCCGAGCACCACGTCGGGCGTCGGCACCTTGGCGAGGAGCCCGTCGTCGAGCATGCTGCGGGCACCGTCACCGAGTTCCTCCGCCGGCTGGAACAGCGCGATCAGCGTGCCCGACCAGTGCGCGCGCCCGTCCGCGAGCAACGCCGCCGCGCCCAGCAGACAGGTCACGTGCATGTCGTGGCCGCACGCGTGCATGACGGGCACGGCCTCGCCCAGGTGCGTGGTCGCGGTGACCGTCGACGCGTAGTCGAGCCCGGTGTCCTCGCGCACCGGCAGCGCGTCCATGTCGGCGCGCAGCAGCACCACTGGGCCGGCACCGTTGCGCAACACCCCGACCACGCCGGTCCCGCCGAGGCCCGCGGTCACCTGGAAACCCGACGCGGTCAGTCGTTCGGTCACGATCTCCGCCGTCTCGTGTTCCTGATACGACAGTTCCGGGTGCGCATGCAGGTGCCGGTACAACTCGACGAGGTCGGCGGCCGCCGCCCCGAAGCCGGAGAGGATCTCGGTCACGGCCGGGGCGGGCACTGAGGCGTCCATCACTCAGACGTACCACAACCGACGGGGCCGAGCGGGCTGTCGGACCCACCCGGCAGGATGGACCCATGTCGACGGACGTGAAGGACCAGGCAGGGCTGCGCGACGAGGCCGAGGAGTTGCTCCGCGAGCTCGCCGGGCCGCAGGCTCGACTTCGCGAGGACCAGTGGACGGCCATCGAGGCGCTGGTCGTGCAGCGCAGGCGCGCACTGGTGGTCCAGCGCACCGGATGGGGCAAGTCCGCCGTCTACTTCATCTCCGCGAAGCTGCTGCGGGCCCGCGGGCACGGCCCGACCGTCATCGTCTCGCCGCTGCTGGCGCTGATGCGTAACCAGGTCGCCTCAGCCGAACGCGCAGGCGTGCGCGCTGCGACCATCAACTCCGGCAACGTCACCGAATGGGACGAGATCCACCGGCAGGTCGCCGACGGCGAGGTCGACGTCCTGCTGGTCAGCCCGGAACGGCTGAACAATCCCGACTTCCGCGACCAGGTGCTGCCGTCACTCGCGGCGGACGCCGGGCTCGTGGTCGTCGACGAGGCGCACTGCGTCTCCGACTGGGGCCACGACTTCCGGCCCGACTACCGGCGGATTCGCACGCTCATCGGCGAGCTCGGCGAGGGCATCCCGGTTCTCGCGACCACCGCGACCGCGAACGACCGGGTGGTCGCCGACGTGTCCGCGCAGCTCGGGGTGGGCGGCGGCGAGACGCTGGTCCTGCGCGGCGGGCTCGAACGCGAGTCGCTGCGACTGTCGGTGGTGCGCATCGACGAGGCCACCGAGCGGGCGGCCTGGCTGGGGCAGCAGCTGAACTCGCTGCCCGGTTCCGGCATCATCTACACCCTCACGGTGTCCGCGGCCCGCGACCTCGCGGGCCTGCTCTCCGACCAGGGGCACCAGGTCGCGGCGTACACGGGCCAGACGGACCCGGCCGAACGCGAGTCGCTCGAGGCCGACCTCCTCGACAACCGCGTCAAGGCCCTCGTCGCGACGTCGGCGCTCGGCATGGGCTTCGACAAGCCGGACCTCGGCTTCGTCGTGCACCTCGGCGCCCCCTCCTCCCCCATCTCCTACTACCAGCAGGTCGGGCGCGCCGGCCGCTCCACCGATCGCGCCGAGGTGGTGCTGCTGCCCGGCCACGAGGACCGGCAGATCTGGAGCTACTTCGCGTCCGTCGCGTTCCCGCGCGAGCACGTGGTGCGCCGGGTGATCGAGGTGCTCGACACCGAGCGCCCGCAGTCCACCCAGGCCCTCGAGCCGCTGGTGGAGCTGAACCGGTCCCGACTCGAGATGGTGCTCAAGGTTCTCGACGTGGACGGGGCGGTCAAGCGGGTGCGCGGGGGCTGGATCGGGACCGGGCAGCCGTGGGAGTACGACGCCCCCCGCTACGAGCGGCTCGAGCAGGCCCGGCAGTCCGAGCAGCAGGCGATGGTGGACTACCAGCGGACGACCATGTGCCGCATGGAGTTCCTGCGCCGCCAGCTCGACGACCCGGACCTGTCCGATGCGCCGCAGCCGTGCGGTCGCTGCGACAACTGCACCGGCGAGGTCCTCAGCGGGGAGGTCGACGCCGACGCCGTCGCGCAGGCCCGCGCCCGGCTCGACCGGCCGGGGATCGACCTGGCGCCGCGCAAGCAGTGGCCCACCGGGCTGGCGAAGCTCGGCACCGCGCTGTCCGGGAAGATCACCGACGGCCCCGAGCCCGGCCGTGTCCTCGGCCGGCTGTCCGATCTGGGATGGGGTCAGCGGCTGCGGGCGCTGTTCGACGCCCCGGACGCACCGGCACCGGACGCGGTGGTCGACGCCTGCATCTCGGTGCTCGCCGCCTGGGACTGGGACCGCAGACCCGTCGCGGTGATGTCGCTCGAATCGGCGTCGCGCCCGCAGCTGGTGTCCTCGCTGCGGCAGCGGCTGGCCGAGGTGGGACGCCTCACCGACCTGGGGACGCTGCCGCGCACTCCCGGGCATCCGCCGGTCTCGGCGGCGAACTCCGCCTATCGGGTGGCGGGGCTGGTCGGCGCGTGGACCGCCCCGGACCTGAGCTCTGTCGAGGGCCCGATTCTGCTGCTCGACGACCTCGCGGACACCGGCTGGACCCTGACGATGGCGGCCCGTGAACTGCGCGCCGCCGGCGCGGGGGCGGTCCTGCCGTTTGCCCTGGCGAGCATCAACTGAGCACGCCGATGTGACCAGGCTCACATAGCATGGCTAACCAGTGCGGGAGCAAGTTTCTTCCGCACCGGTCGATGGAGGTAGCTGAAATCCGTTGCCTCCATTGATACGTTCGAAATCTCTATGACGCCTGTTACAAACAGCACGACCCCGAACTCCGGACCCGCCGCGGTCACGTTCCGAGCGCCCGAAGTGGACGACGCGCCGAGACTCTGGGAGATCGCCCGCGACTCCCGCGTGCTCGATCTGAACTCGAGCTACTCCTACCTGTTGTGGTGCAGAGACTTTCGCGACAGCTCGGTCGTCGCCGAGCACGGCAGCGGCGTCGGCGGATTCGTCACCGGCTTCGTCCGCCCGCAGGACCCACGCACGGTCTTCGTGTGGCAGGTCGCCGTGGACGAGGCGCTGCGCGGCCGCGGAATCGCCGCGTCCATGCTGAACCACCTTCTCGATCACCTTGCCCACCAGGGCGTCACCCGCCTCGAAACGACGATCAGCCCGGACAACACCGCCTCTCTGGCCCTGTTCACCGCGCTGGCCCGCACCCGCTACACCTCGATCGCACGTCAACGACTGTTCGACCCGAGCCATTTCCCCGATCAGCACGAATCGGAAGAGCTCTACACCATCGGCGATAACTGAAGCCGACAGACCCTCAGCCCAAGGAGAGCCATGACAGCCACTCCCCACAGCACCATCGACAACAGCGTGTTCACCAGCCTCGAGTCCGAGGTCCGCAGCTACAGCCGCGCCTGGCCCACCGTCTTCAGCTCCGCATCCGGATCCTGGTTGCGCGCCGAGGACGGCACCGAGTACCTCGACTTCTTCGCCGGCGCGGGCGCACTGAACTACGGCCACAACAACCCGGTCCTCAAGTCCGCACTGCTCGACTACGTCGCGTCGGACGGCATCACGCACGGCCTCGACATGTCCACGGTCGCCAAACGCGAGTTCCTGCACAGCTTCCGGCGCAACGTTCTCGAACCGCGCGGGCTGGACTACAAGGTGCAGTTCCCCGGCCCCACCGGCACCAACGCCGTCGAGGCCGCACTGAAGCTGGCCCGCAAGGTGACCGGCCGCGAGTCGATCATCAACTTCACCAACGCATTTCACGGCATGACCCTGGGCGCGCTCTCGGTCACCGGCAATTCGATGAAGCGCGCGGGCGCGGGAGTCCCGCTCGTGCACGCCACCCCGATGCCGTTCGACAACTACTTCGACGGCGCCACCGAGGACTTCCACTGGTTCGAACGGGTGCTCGACGATTCGGGCAGCGGACTCAACCGCCCGGCCGCCGTCATCGTGGAGACCGTGCAGGGCGAGGGCGGGGTCAACGTCGCCCGCCCGGAGTGGCTGCGCGGGCTCGCCGCCCTCTGCGCGGACCGCGGGATCCTGCTGATCGTCGACGACGTGCAGATGGGGTGCGGCCGCACCGGCCCGTTCTTCTCCTTCGAGGTCGCGGGCATCACCCCGGACATCGTGACGCTCTCGAAGTCCATCGGCGGGTACGGCCTGCCGTTGGCGCTGACCCTGTTCAGGCCGGAACTCGACGTGTGGTCCCCCGGCGAGCACAACGGCACCTTCCGCGGCAACAACCCGGCGTTCGTCACCGCGGCCGCCGCGCTCGACCACTACTGGTCCGACGACGCCCTGCAGCGCTCCACGATCGCCAAGGGTCAACGGATCCACCAGATCTTCGCGAACCTGTCCGACCAGTTCGACGGCGTCAGCACCCGGGGCCGCGGCATGGTCCAGGGACTGGTGTTCGACGACCCGGGCACGGCGGTCAAGGTCTGCGGACTCGCGTTCGACGAGGGCCTACTCGCGGAGACGTCCGGTCCGTCCGACGAGGTGGTGAAACTGCTTCCACCCCTGACCATCACCGACGAGGAACTCGACCACGGACTGAGCATCCTGGCCGAGGCGACCGCCAAGATCTGCGCCTGAGAAGGGAGACTCACATGATCGTGCGGACCACCGACGAGATCACCGACACCGACCGCGACGTGGTGAGCGAGGACGGCAACTGGCGCAGCAAGCGCATCGTCCTCGGCGGCGACGGCGTCGGATTCTCCTTCCACGAGACCACGATTCGCGCGGGCTCGGTCAACGAGTTCCACTACGCCCACCACGTCGAGGCCGTCTGGCTGATCGAGGGCGACGGCATCCTCACCGACCTCGACAACGGCGAGGTGCACCAGCTCCGGCCGGGCACCATGTACCTGCTCGACGGCCACGAGCGGCACCGCGTCGAACCGGTCACGCAGATGCGCATGCTGTGCGTGTTCAACCCCCCGGTCACCGGGCGCGAGGTGCACGACGAGAATGGCGTCTACCCGTTGATCGAGTCGCCGGTCTGACCACGAGGAGTATGCCAATGACGCCCGTCGCCCTCGGCCCGCACGCCGACCCGCTGCTCACGGACGCGATCACCCGCGGCGGCGGCACCTGGGCACCCATGGTCGACGCCAGGGCGCTGGTGTGGGACGGCGGACCGGACCGGTTCCCCGAGGACCTGCCGGCGGGCATCCGCTGGGTGCAGCTGTACTCCGCCGGGGTCGAGGAGTGGTTCTCCGCCGGGATCATCGCCCGCCACCCGGAGGTGGTCTTCACCTCCGCAGCGGGGGCGTTCGCCGCAACCGTCGCCGAGCACGCCTTCGCACTGCTGCTCGGCGGGGTCCGGGCGCTGCCCGAACACCTGGCCGCCACCACCTGGCGCCAGCAGGAGTTCTTCGGCAAGGTCGGAACGCTGCGCGGGGCGCGGGTGGCGATCATCGGCGCGGGCGGTATCGGGCGGGCCCTGATCCCGATGCTCGCCGCGGTCGGCGCGACGGTGGTCGCGGTGAACCGCTCCGGGCGGCCGGTGCCCGGCGCGGCGCGAACACTGCCGGCGGACCGCCTCGACGAGCTGTGGGACGCCGTCGACCACGTGGTGGTCGCGGCCCCGGCGACCGCCGCCACCCGGCACCTGGTCGGCGCCCCTCAGCTGGCGCGACTGGGGCCGCGGTCCTGGGTGATCAACGTCGCCCGCGGCTCCCTCGTCGACACCGATGCACTGGTGGATGCCTTGCGCGAGAACAGGATCGGCGGCGCCGGGCTCGACGTCACCGATCCCGAGCCGCTGCCCGACGGCCACCCGCTGTGGACGTTGCCGAACGCGATCATCACGCCGCACGACTCCAACCCGCCGGCCGTGCGCCCGCCCGCCTTCGCCGACCACGTCGCGGCGAACGTGCGCCGCTTCGTGGCCGGCGAGGAACTGCTGGCCCGGATCGACCCGGTCGCCGGCTACTGATCCGGCGCCGACCCGCCCGGCTCCTCCTGCGCGGTGGCGGCAGGCGTCGCCCGTGACACCCGAATCACGCCCGCGTCCAGGTCCAGTTCGACGCGCGGCCGATAGGCCTGCCCGCTGCCGTCCTGGCTGTCGTCGTTCTCCAGCTTCTTTCCCGGGAACATCTCACCGATAACACCCATGCGATCGACCGTACTCGCGGCGCGTCGGGGCCGCCCGATCCTCAGGGTCGTTCCGCGGGCTCCACTCCCGCCCTCAGGGTCGTTCCGCGGGCTCCACTCCCGCCCTCAGGGTCGTTCCGCGTCCTCGGGATAGAACAGCTCCCGTGCCCTACGCGCCACCTCCTCCGACGGCACGTCCTCGACCTTGGTGCACACCGCCCAGCGGTGCCCGAACGGGTCGAGAAACACCCCGTGCCGATCACCCGAGAAGGTGTCCTCCACCGGCCGCACCAGGGTGGCACCCTCGCGCACCGCACGGTCCACGAACGCGTCGGCGTCCTCCACGTACACCACCAGCGAACTGTGCACCCAACCCGGCTCGGGCGACTTGAGACCGTACTCGGGCATCTCGTCGGACATCTGCAGCATCGAGTCGCCGATCCGTAGTTCGGCGTGCATCACTCCGCCGTCGGGCGCGTCCATCCGGTCGACGATCTCCGCCCCGAGACCCCGCTGGTAGAAGTCGAGCGCGACGCCGCCGTTCGGGACGGCCAGGAAGGGGGTCAGGGTGCGGTATCCGGCGGGAATCGGATTCACTGTGGTCATGAACCCACCCTCCCCCGTGCGCGAGGGTTCGGTCTTGAAGATTCACGCCAGGGTTAGCCTGGAGCACGTGAGCGCACCGACGATCCCCGCCGCCGACCGGCTGGCCGAACTGGTGCGCGGCCGCCGACTGGTGGCGCTGACCGGCGCCGGCATGTCCACCGACTCGGGGATCCCCGACTATCGCGGACCGGACTCCCCACCCCGCACGCCGATGACGTACCAGCAGTTCATGGGGGACGCGGCGTTCCGTCGACACTACTGGGCCCGCAACCACCTCGGCTGGCGGTACATGGACGCGACCCGTCCCAACGCCGGGCACCGCGCACTCGCGGACCTCGAACGGTCGGGCCGGGTCACCGGCGTGCTCACCCAGAACGTCGACCTGCTGCACACCAAGGCGGGCAGCCGTGCGGTGATCGACCTGCACGGCAGCTACGCGCAGGTCCGGTGCATGGCGTGCGAGCACCGCATCTCGCGCTACTCCCTCGCCGATCGTCTCACCGAGGCGAATCCCGGTTTCGCCGAATCCGTCTCCGCCGCAACGGGAGTCGAGATCGCCCCCGACGCTGACGCGGTGATCGAGGAGACCGCCCACTTCCGCGTCGTCGACTGCGAACGCTGCGGCGGCATCCTCAAGCCCGACATCGTCTACTTCGGCGAGAGCGTCCCCAAGCCGCGGGTCGAGGCCGCCTACGCGATGGTCGAGCGGTGCGAGACGCTGCTGGTGCTCGGCTCCTCGCTCACGGTGATGTCGGGGCTGCGGTTCGTCCGCCACGCCGCCAAGCTCGGAATCCCGGTCGCGATCGTCAACCGTGGCGCCACCCGCGGCGACGACTACGCAACGCTCACGCTGAATGCCGGCTGCTCGCAGACCCTCACCGCACTCACCGAGCTCGCCGCGTGACCCGCATCAGTTCCCGAATGGCGCATCCGGTCGTGTGAACCGAACGAATGGGCCATTCGGGAAACCGGGGGCGGCCTACAGCGGGACGAGGTCGTCGGCGTGCACGACGGGCCGCTGCAGCTCCGACGGCAGTTCCATCGTCGACCGGCCCAGCATCTCGTCGAGCTCGGCGGCGTCGAAGGCCACCACCCCACGAGCGACCGGCGACCCGTCGGGTCCGGCGAGCGACACCACGTCGCCCCCGTAGAACCGACCGGTCACCGCGGTGATGCCCGCGGGCAGCAGCGATCGGCGCCGATCCACGACCGCCCGCACCGCACCCGCGTCGAGCTGCAGCACACCCTGGGTGTCGGCGGCGTGGCGCACCCAGAACTTGCGGGCGGACAGGCGCGTCGGACGAGCCGCGAAGGCCGTGCCCACCCCGGCGCCGGACAGCGCCTCGGCCGCCTCCGAGGCCGCCGCGAGCAGCACCGGCACTCCTGAATCCGCCGCGAGGCGGGCCGCCGACAGCTTCGAGGCCATGCCGCCGGTGCCGAGCGCTCCCCCGGAGCCGGCGACCACGCCGTCGAGGTCCTCGGGGCTGGTCACCTCGGGGATCAGCGTCGCCCCGCCCTTGCGGGGGTCGCCGTCGTAGAGACCGTCGACATCGGACAGCAGCACCAGCGCGTCCGCTCCGACCAGATGCGCGACCATCGCCGCGAGCCGGTCGTTGTCGCCGAACCGAAGCTCCGCGGTTGCGACGGTGTCGTTCTCGTTGACGATCGCGACGGCTCCGAGCGAGCGCAGCCGGTCCAGGGTGCGCTGCGCGTTGCGGTGCTGGGTGCGGCGGGCGATGTCGTCGGCGGTGAGCAGCACCTGCCCGACCGTGCGGCCGTACCGGTCGAACGAGGTGCCCCAGGCGTGCGCGAGCGCCAGCTGACCGACGCTGGCCGCGGCCTGCTTGGTGGCCAGGTCGCGTGGACGCTTGGACAGTCCGAGCGGGGAGATGCCCGCGCCCACCGCCCCGGAGGAGACGACCACGACGTCCGAGCCGGCCCGCATCCGCGACTCGATCGCGTCCGCGAGTGCGTCGAGTTTGCCTCGGTCCAGACCGGATTCGAGGCTGGTCAGCGCCGAGGAGCCGATCTTCACCACGACACTGCGCGCGGTCGCGATCTGGGCTCGGGTGCTCGAGACCGCGGTCACTGGTCTTCGGGATCCAGGCCCTCGAGCCCGCGCCGGATCCGGTGCGCGTGCTTGCGCTCGGCCGCGCCGATGCGATCGACCTGATCGAGTCGCGGGTCCGTGCCTCGGCCGGTGCGCGTCAGGTCGATACCTGCGGGAGTCTGCGGCTCCCATTCGAAGCTCACGTTCCCGATGGTCACCGAGCAGCCGGGCTCCGCGCCCTGCTTGACCAGCGCGTCCTCGACGCCGAGTCGCGCGAGACGGTCCGCGAGGTAGCCGACCGCCTCGTCGTTGTCGAACGCGGTCTGCCGGATCCACCGCTCGGGCCGGGTGCCGCGAACGATGAAGCCGCCGGGGGTCTCGGGATCCGCGATGACACTGAACCCGGTCTCGTCCACCGCGACCGGCCGGATGACCTGACGCTTCGGCGCGGCCTTCGGGTGCGCGAGTCGGTACTCCTCGACCATCTTCGCCAGAGCAAAGGTCAACGGCCGCAGTCCTTCCCGGCTCACCGCAGAGATGGTGAAGACCGGCCAGCCGCGCGCCTCGAACTCCGGTGTGACCATTTCCGCCAACTCCGCCGCCTCGGGGACGTCGGCCTTGTTCAGGATCACGATCCGGGGACGGTCGGCGAGGTCGCCCAGGCTGGCGTCGCCGGACAGCGCCGGCTTGTACGCGGCGAGTTCGGCCTCGAGCGCGTCCACGTCCGAGATCGGGTCGCGGCCCGGCTCGAGGGTCGCGCAGTCGACGACGTGCGCGAGCACGGCGGTCCGTTCGATGTGCCGCAGGAAGTCCAGTCCGAGGCCGCGGCCCTCGCTGGCGCCGGGGATCAGGCCGGGCACGTCGGCGACGGTGAAGGTGGTGTCGCCGCTGGACACCACGCCCAGGTTCGGCACCAGCGTCGTGAACGGGTAGTCCGCAATCTTCGGTTTCGCGGCGGACAGCACCGAGACCAGCGAGGACTTGCCCGCGGACGGGAAGCCGACCAGTCCGACGTCGGCGACCGACTTGAGTTCGAGCACGAGGTCGCGCTCGACGCCCTCCTCACCGAGCAGGGCGAAACCGGGAGCCTTACGCGCCTTCGAGGAGAGCGCCGCGTTGCCGAGGCCGCCGCGGCCTCCGGGGGCGGCGTCGAAGCGGGTGCCCGCACCGATGAGGTCCGCGAGGATGTTGCCGTCCGAGTCGAGCACGACGGTGCCGTCCGGAACCCGGAGGATCAGATCCTCACCGTTCGCACCCTCGCGGTTGCTGCCGGCACCCTGCTTGCCGTTGCTGGCCTTGGCGTGCGGGTGGAAGTGGAAGTCCAGCAGGGTGTGCACGTTCTCGTCGACGACGAGCACCACGTCACCGCCACGACCCCCGTTGCCGCCGTCCGGCCCGCCGAGCGGCTTGAACTTCTCGCGGTGGACGGAGGCGCAACCATTGCCGCCATTTCCGGCGCTGACGTGCAGCACCACGCGGTCAATGAATCGGGACATGACTGCCGGATCCCTTCCTCAGGGTGAAAACGAAATAGGGGCGAGCGGGGTCTTCGAGACCCTCGCCCGCCCCTATTGGGAGCTTCGAACTGTCAACGGTCACCGAATCGGCGACACGATCGACCGGAGCAGAATCAGGCCTGCGCCGCGGCCGGAACGATGTTGACGGTCTTGCGTCCACGCTTGGTGCCGAACTCCACCGCACCGGCGGCGAGCGCGAACAGCGTGTCGTCGCCGCCACGTCCGACGTTCACGCCGGGGTGGAAGTGGGTTCCGCGCTGACGCACCAGGATCTCACCGGCGCTGACGGACTGGCCGCCGAAGCGCTTCACGCCGAGGCGCTGTGCGTTCGAATCGCGACCGTTACGGGAGCTGGATGCGCCCTTCTTATGTGCCATGTCGAACCCTCCTGGGAACTAAAAGCTCTAGTTACTTGATGCCGGTGACCTTGAGGACCGTCAGCTTCTGACGGTGACCCTGGCGCTTGTGGTAGCCGGTCTTGTTCTTGAACTTGTGGATGCGGATCTTCGGGCCCTTGGTGTGCTCGACGACCTCGCCGGTGACCGTGATCTTGGCCAGCTTGTCGGCATCGGTGGTGAGCTCGGATCCGTCGACGACGAGGACCGGGGCCAGCGAGACTGCAGTGCCGGGCTCACCCTCGATCTTCTCGACCTTGACGAGGTCACCAACAGCGACCTTGTACTGCTTTCCGCCGGTCTTGACGATCGCGTACGTTGCCATCGGAGGGCTACCCCTTATTTCTTCGAACGTGCTCGCGCAGCAGTAGCCGCACGACTGGTCTGGTGTACTTGCTTTCTCAGGCGTGCCCGCCGCTGCCCTCGCGGGCGCAGCAGAGCGGTATCGCCGAGTAGCGACCGGTCAAGATTACGGGATGGCGGCGGGCAGGGTCAAACCGGTCCCGCCGCACTCCCGCTCCCGACCGGCCACGGTCAGGCGTCGACGTCCGCGGGCGGTCCCGCGGGCCGGGCCGCGGCCCGACGACGAGGTCGCCGCTTCGGTGCGGCCGGCTCCCCGTCCGCGACGACCGGCTGCGCCGAGGCCTCGGGTGCGGGGATCGTCACCGCCGCGACCGGGGCCGCGGGTTCCGGTTCGGGTGCCGCCGGAATGACGACCACGGTGTCGGCGTCCTCGGTCTCGACCGGGGCCGCCGCCGCGCGGGATGCCCGCCGCGAACGACGCCGCCCCCGTGCCGGGGCCTCAGGCTCGACCGCTGGCTCTGCCTCGACCACGGCCGCGGCCTCGGGCTCGGCCACGACAACGGGTTCGGCCTCAACCGCGGTCTCTACGACGGCCACGGGCTCCACGACCTCGGGCTCGACGACCGTCGGCTCCGCGGCGCTCGCGGGCTCGGCCGCGTGCTCCTCGTCGTGGTGATGGGCCGCCATGGCGAGCGCGACCGGGTGGGCGCGCTTGACCGTCGCGTCCACCTCCGGGGCCGCGGGCTGATCGTTCTTGGCCGCCTGCTGCTCGGTGCCGCCAGCCGACTTGTCGCGACCGCGCTTCTTGCGTCCGCCGCCGGACTCGCCCTTGCCGGACCGCGCGGCCCCGTCGTCACCCGAGCGCACCTCGACCGGGTCCGCGTGCACGATGATGCCGCGACCGTGGCAGTGCTCACAGGTCGTGGAGAACGCCTCGACCAGGCCGGTGCCCAGCTTCTTGCGGGTCATCTGGACCAGGCCGAGCGAGGTGACCTCGGAGACCTGGTGCCGGGTCCGGTCACGCCCGAGCGACTCGGTGAGCCGGCGCAGGACCAGGTCCCGGTTCGACTCGAGCACCATGTCGATGAAGTCGACGACGATCATGCCGCCGATGTCGCGCAGCCGCATCTGGCGCACGATCTCCTCGGCCGCCTCCAGGTTGTTCCTGGTGACGGTCTCCTCGAGGTTGCCGCCCGCGCCGGTGAACTTGCCGGTGTTGACGTCGACCACGGTCATCGCCTCGGTGCGGTCGATCACCAGGGTGCCACCCGAGGGCAGCCACACCTTGCGGTCGAGCGCCTTGGCCAGCTGCTCGTCGATGCGCTTGGCCCCGAACACGTCCACGCCGCCGTTGCCCTCGTACTTCTCGACCCGCGGCAGCAGGTCGGGGGCGACGGTCTTGATGTAGTTCTCCACCGTCGACCAGGACTTCTCGCCCTCGATGACGATCTTGGCGAAGTCCTCGTTGAACAGGTCACGGACGACCTTCACCAGCAGGTCGGGCTCCTCGTACAGGGCCTTCGGGTTACCCGACTTGCCCTTGTCCGCGGCGGCGGCCTGCTCCTCGATGTCCGACCACTGGGTCTGCAGACGCTTGACGTCGCGGGCCAGCTCTTCCTCGCTCACGCCCTCGGACGCGGTGCGGATGATGACGCCCGCCTCCGGGGGCACGATCTCGCGCAGGATCTCCTTGAGCCGCTTGCGCTCGGTGTCCGGCAGCTTGCGGCTGATGCCGGTGGAGCTGCCGCCCGGCACGTACACCAGGAAACGTCCGGCCAGGGAGATCTGGGTGGTCAGGCGGGCACCCTTGTGCCCGACCGGATCCTTGCTGACCTGGACCAGCACCTGATCGCCCGGCTTGAGAGCCTGCTCGATCTTGCGGCTGTTGCCGCCGAGACCTGCGGCCTCCCAGTTGACCTCGCCGGCGTACAGCACACCGTTGCGGCCCCGGCCGATGTCGATGAATGCCGCCTCCATGGAGGGCAGCACGTTCTGCACCCGGCCGAGGTAGACGTTGCCGACCATCGATGCCGAGGCGGAACTGGTCACGAAGTGCTCGACCAGGACGCCGTCCTCGAGGACCGCGACCTGGGTCAGTCCCTCGGGATGCGTGCCGCCGGTCTTCTCCCGCACGACCATGACGCGGTCGACGGCCTCGCGGCGGGCCAGGAACTCCGACTCGGTGAGGATCGGCGGACGACGCCGACCGGCGTCACGGCCGTCCCGCCTGCGCTGACGCTTGGCCTCGAGTCGGGTCGATCCGGAAATCCCCTGGACCTCGTCCTTGACGCGGGCCTTGGTCCGCGGTTCGCGCTCGTGCACGACGGTGGTGACGCCGTCGTCCTCGGCACCGCCTTCGGCTCCCTCGCCGCTGCCCTTGCGGCGACGACGACGGCGACGGCGACGGCTCGCGCCCTCACCCGCGGCCTCTTCACCCTCGGCCTCGCCCTCGGCGGACTCTGCCTCGGCCTCGGTTTCCGCCGCCTCGGTCTCGGTCTCGGCGGCCTCGACTGCCTCTACGGCCTCGGTCGCCTCTTCCGACTCCTCGGTGTGCTCGCCCTCGCCGGCCTGCTCACCACGGCCGCGACCACGGCCTCGGCGGCCTCGACGACGGCGGCGCCCCTGGCCCTCGCCCTCTTCCTCGGACTCGACGTGCGGCTGCTCTTCGACCGGTGCGGCCTCGGCCGCCTCCTCGGCGACCTCGACGTGGACCGGCGCGGCCGGTTCGGCGGTTGTGACCTCGATGGGGGCGGCCTCGTCCGGCGCGGCCGCCTCGCGGCGCGCACGGCGGCGACGCGGTGCGGGCGCGACCTCGGCCTCGGGTTGCAGGAAGAGGGGCGCCTGGAACACGGGCGCGGCCTCGGCGACGGGGACGTGGGCCTGCGGCTCGTCTGCGCTGGTGAACAGCGCCTGCGACGGCTCGACCGCAGGCGCCTCGACGACCGGCGGTGTCTCGACGGCCGGGGTCTCGGCGATCGGGGACTCAACCGCCGGGGTCTCGACGGCCGGGGTCTCGACGGCCGGCCCGACGAGCGCCGCGTGCACGCGCTCGGCGAGAGCCCGGTCGACGCTCGACTGGGCACTACGCAGTTCGGCGCCGAACTCGGCGACCTGGGCGAGCACCTGCTTGCTGGTCAGTCCCAGCATCTTGGCGAGCGCGTGTACCCGGATCTTGTCCGGGAACACGGGTGCCGCGTTCTCTGCGGCGGAATTCTGTGAAGTTTCGGGCGGCGCTTGATCGGCCACGTAAGTCTCCTCGGGCCCCCGGGCGCGTCCACCTTGGCTAACCGGGTGTGACGCGGCCACTCGAGAGCACTGCTTGTGTGCTCGCACCGGGTAGGCACGAGTGTGTATGGTCTCGCCCCGCGCGGTTGGCAGTGATCCGTTAGTTCACTGCCAATTCGTACGGCGCCTGGCTGGATGGCTGTACTACGTGGTCCGCGCGCCTGATCATCCAGCGTGTCGCGGGCGAGGGATTTCCTGCATGCCGCGACAGCGATGAGGGCATCGAACCGTGGTGTCATCCGGTCGGGTCCGCACCGAACCTGGGTATTGCGGAACGAATGCGGATCCGACCATCGCCAGTATCCCACACGTGCGCGACGGCCCGCGCCAGCGCCGCACCGCGGCGCCCGAGGAGTTACGGCAGCAGAGGGCCGATCAGCCCCGGGCGAGGTACGGGAACCACAGTGCGATCTCGCGCTCGGCGGATTCCACCGAGTCCGAACCGTGCACGAGGTTCTGCTGACCGTCCAGGGCGAGGTCACCACGAATGGTGCCGGGGACGGCCTTCTCCACGGGGTCGGTGCCGCCGGCGATCTGCCGGAAGGCCGCGATCGCGCGCGGGCCCTCGACGACCGCGGCGACCAGCGGACCGGAGGTGATGAACTCGAGAAGTCCGGGATAGAACGACCGCTCGGCGTGCTCGGCGTAGTGCGCGCCGGCCACATCGACGTCGGCCGTGCGCATCTCCAACGCGGAAATGGACAGGCCCTTGCGTTCGACTCGCGCAAGAATGTCTCCGACGAATCTGCGGGCGACGCCGTCGGGCTTGATCAGTACAAGGGTGCGCTCAGTCACGGGGGAACAGCCTAAACGTTCAGTCTCGTTGCCCTGGAAGCAGACCCTGTTCGATCCGATCCTGGATGTCGCGCCGGAGGTAGAGCATGTAGACCCAGACCGCCGCGAAGAGCAGTCCCAGCGCACCCACGACCGGGTGCACCAACCACCCGGCGATCATCGCGACCTGCAGCGCCAGGTCGAAACCGATCGCCCACGACCTGCCCTGGACGCCGCACCCGAGGATCATCAGGCCGCCCAGGACGAGGATGTAGGCGACCGCGCCGCCGCTGATGCCGTCGCCCAGCTTCGCGACCGCCGGAATCGCGAGCAGCACGACGATGGCCTCGAGGATCAGGATCCCCGAGCAGACGCCGCGGAACCCCTTCCACGGGTCCGTCGCCGGGGGCTTGAAGCCGCCGGGCTCGGGGGCCGGTTGATCGGGAGTGCTCACGCGGGGTCCTTTCCGAACAGGGTGCGGGCGACGCCTGCGGTGACCACGGATCCGGTCACCACGACGCCTGCCCCGGAGACGGCTTCGCCGGGCTCGGCGACCTCCTCGGCGAGACCGATGGCGGTCTCGAGCGCGTCGGGCAGCGTCGGCGCCACCACCACCCGCTCGTCGCCGAATCGCGCGACCGCCAGGTCTGCGAGCTGGTCGACGTCCATGCCGCGCGGGGACCCGTTGTGCGTCACGACGATCTCGTCGAGTACGGGCTCGAGCGCGGCCAGGATGCCGTCGACGTCCTTGTCCCCCAGTACGGCGACGACGCCGACGAGCTTGCGGAAGTCGAACTCGGCGGCCAGCGCCGCGGCCAGCGCGCGGGCGCCGTCCGGATTGTGGGCGGCGTCGAGGAACACCGTCGGAGCGCTGCGGACCCGTTCGAGCCGGCCCGGATTGGTCAGCGAGGCAAAGGCTTCACGGACGGCGTCGATCTCGAGCTGGCGGTCCGCACCGGCACCGAAGAACGCCTCCACCGCGGCGAGCGCGAGCGAGGCGTTGCGAGCCTGGTGCTCGCCGTGCAGCGGCAGGAAGATGTCGCTGTACACGCCGCCGAGGCCCTGCAGTTCGAGCTGCTGTCCGCCGACGGCGATCTGGCGGGCCAGCACCCGGAACTCGGATCCCTCGCGGGCGACCGCGGCGTCCGCCTCCACCGCGCGGCGCAGCAGCACCTCGCTCACCTCGGGCACCTGCTCGGCGAGGATCGCGACGGTGTCGCGGGGCACGAGGGACTCGGGGGCCTTCTTGATGATGCCCGCCTTCTCCTCCGCGATTCCCGCGAGGTCGCCGCCGAGGAACTCGACGTGGTCGAGGCTGATCGGGGTGATCACCGCGACCTGCCCGTCGATGACATTCGTTGCGTCCCAACGCCCGCCGAGGCCCACCTCGACGACCGCCACGTCCACCGGCGCCTCGGCGAAGGCGGCGAAGGCCATCGCGGTGAGCACCTCGAACTTGCTCATCGCGGGACCGCCGGCGGCCTCGGACTGGGCATCGATCATCGCGATGTACGGCGCCAGTTCGTTGTACGTGTCGACGTACAGCCGCGGGGAGATCGGCTTGCCGTCGATGCTGATCCGCTCGGTGGCCAGCTGCAGGTGTGGGCTGGTCGTCCGCCCCACCCGCCGGTGCAGCCGGGTCAGCAGCGCGTCGATCATCCGGGTGACCGAGGTCTTGCCGTTGGTCCCGGCCACGTGGATCGCGGGGTAGCTGTGCTGGGGTGAACCCAGCAGGTCCATCAGGGCCGCGATCCGGGTCAGCGACGGCTCGATCTTCGTCTCCGGCCAGCGCTTGTCGAGTTCGGCCTCGACCAGCGCGAGTTCGGCCAGGTCTACCGGCGACGGCTGTGCGTCCGAGCTGGGCATGCTCACGCCTGCCCCATGTCCCCGAGCCGCGCGGTGATCCGCTCGACCTCCTCGGCGGCCAACGCCTGACGGGCGCGGATCTTGTCGACCACGTTGTCCGGCGCCTTCGCGAGGAAGGCCTCGTTCGACAGCTTGGCGGCGGTCCCGGCGAGTTCCTTCTCCGCGGCCGCGAGGTCCTTCTCGAGCCGCTTGCGCTCGGCGACCAGGTCGACGGTGCCCGAGGTGTCCAGCTCGACCGTGACGGTGCCGCGGCTGAGGCGGATCTCCAGCGACGCGGTCGCGGCGAAGTCCTCGGCCGGATCGGTCAGCTTGACCAGCGACGCCACGGCGGCCTGCTTGCCGTCCAGGTCCGCCTCGGCGACGCCGGTCAACCGCGCGGACACCTTCTGCTTGTCGTTGAGCCCCTGGTCGCTGCGGAACCGGCGGATCTCGGTGACCAGGCGCTGCAGGTCGGCGATGCGGGTGGCGGCGACGGCGTCGGCGGCCTCGCCCGTGACTGCCGGCCACTGCGCGATCACCACGGACTCGCCGCCGGTGAGCACCTTCCACAGGGTCTCGGTGACGAACGGCATCACCGGGTGCAGCATCCGCAACAGCGCGTCGAGGACGGTGCCGAGCACCGCCCGGGTGCCCTCCGCCTCGGCGCCCGCGAACTGCACCTTGGCGAGCTCGAGGTACCAGTCGCAGACCTCGTCCCAGGCGAAGTGGTACAGCGCCTCGCAGGCCTTGCCGAACTCGTACCGGTCGAAAGCTGCGTCGACCTCGCCGCGCACCTGCTCGAGTCGGTCGAGGATCCAGCGGTCCGCGTCGGTGAGCTCGGCCCGGTCGGGCAGCGGGGCGGGCGCGGCACCGTTCATCAGGGCGAACTTGGTGGCGTTGAACAGCTTCGTGGCGAAACTGCGCGAGGACTTCGCGTGGTCCTCACCGACCGACAGGTCGCTGCCCGGGTTGGCGCCGCGGGCGAGGGTGAAGCGCAGCGCGTCGGCGCCGAACTCGCGCACCCAGTCCAGCGGGTCGATGCCGTTGCCCTTGGACTTCGACATCTTCTTGCCGAACTCGTCCCGCACCAGACCGTGCAGGAAGACGTCCTCGAACGGCACCTGTGGTCCGCTCTTGGTTCCGCCCGCGGTGATGGCCTCGTCCTCGGACACGAACGTGCCGAACATCATCATCCGGGCCACCCAGAAGAACAGGATGTCGTAGCCGGTGACGAGAACCGAAGTGGGATAGAACTTCTCGAGCTCCGGGGTCTTGTCCGGCCAGCCCATCGTGGAGAACGGCCACAGTCCGGAGGAGAACCAGGTGTCGAGGACGTCGGGGTCCTGCACCCAGCCCTCGGGCGCGGTCTCGTCGGGTCCGAGGCAGCGGACCTCGCCGTCGGGGCCGTACCAGATCGGGATGCGGTGACCCCACCACAGCTGACGCGAGATGCACCAGTCGTGCATGTTGTCGACCCAGCCGAACCAGCGCGGCTCGAGGCTTGCCGGGTGAATCTTGGTGTCCCCGTTGCGGACCGCGTCACCGGCCGCCTTCGCGAGCGTCTCGACCTTGACCCACCACTGCAGCGACAGCCGCGGTTCGATGGACTCTCCGCTGCGCTCGGAGTGCCCGACGCTGTGCAGGTACGGCCGCTTCTCGGCGACGACGCGGCCCTGCTCGGCGAGGGCCTCGCGCACCTTGACTCGGGCCTCGAAGCGGTCCATGCCGTCGAACTGCGTTCCGGTGTCGGCGATCTTGCCGGTCTTGTCCATGATGGTGGGCATCGGCAGGTTGTGCCGCAGGCCCATCTCGAAGTCGTTCGGGTCGTGCGCGGGGGTGATCTTCACCGCGCCGGTGCCGAACTCGGGGTCGACGTAGTCGTCGGCGACGATCGGGATCTGGCGTCCGGTGATCGGGTGCTCGAGGGTCGTCCCGACCAGGTGCTTGTACCGCTCGTCCTCCGGGTGCACGGCGACCGCGGTGTCACCGAGCATGGTCTCGACTCGGGTGGTGGCGACGATGACGTGCGGCTCGTTGTCGTCGAGCGAGCCGTAGCGGAGCGAGACCAGCTCGCCCTCGACGTCCTCGAACTTGACCTCGATGTCGGAGATCGCGGTCTGCAGCACCGGCGACCAGTTGACCAGGCGCTCGGCCCGGTAGATCAGGCCGGCGTCGTACATCCGCTTGAAGATGGTCTGCACGGCGCGGGAGAGGCCCTCGTCCATGGTGAACCGGTCCCGGCTCCAGTCGACGCCGTCACCGAGGCTGCGCATCTGGGTGCCGATGGTGCCGCCGGACTCGCGCTTCCAGTCCCACACCCGGTCGATGAACGCCTCGCGTCCGAGGTCTTCCTTCTTCTTGCCGTCCGCGGCGAGCTGCTTCTCCACCACGTTCTGGGTGGCGATGCCCGCGTGGTCCATGCCCGGCAGCCACAGCACCTCGTAGCCCTGCATGCGCTTGCGGCGGGAGAGCACGTCCATCAGGGTGTGGTCGAGCGCGTGGCCCATGTGCAGGCTGCCGGTCACGTTCGGCGGCGGCAGCACGATCGAGTAGCCCGGCTTGTCGCTGGTGGGATCCGCCGTGAAGTAGCCGGCGTCCACCCAGCCCTCGTACAGCTCCTGCTCCACGGCGCTGGGGTCCCAGCTCTTCGGGAGGGCGTCGGCGGGATTCTTGGGGTCTTGCGGCGCGGCACTGGTCACCGAAGTGATTCTAGAGAACGGGACCTACCGTGGCGCGCGCCACATCGCCCACAGCGTGGGCCCGCCTCCCGGCAGCACGATCTCGCGGGCCACCTCGAAGCCGAACCGCTGGTAGTAGGGCACGTTCGCTTCCTTGCTGGACTCCAGGTACGCCGGTGCGTGCTCGGTGTCACAGCGATCGAGCCGCGAGGCCATCAACGCCTGCCCGTGACCGGCGCCGCGGGCGGACGGCAGTGTCCCGATGGTGCTGAGATACCAGTGCGGCTCCTCGGGGTGCGCCTGCTCCACCGTCTCCGAGACCTGCGCGCCGACCCTGATCCGGCCGCCGAGCGCCCGGAGCAGTCCCGGCAGGGTGCGCACCTGGCTCACCGCCGACTGCCGCCAGTGCCCGGGCGGATCCCACAGCGTCGCCCCGACCATCTCCCCGGACGAATCCTCGCCGACCTCGACACCGCCGAATCCGAGGTGGTGGTGGCGGGTCACGGTGTCGAACAGTCGCGGCAGTCCCGCGCGGCGGGCGCTCTCGTCGGGCCACATCCATGCCATCACCGGATCGTCCACGAACGCCTCGGCGAGCACGCGCGAGAGCGCGCGGATATCGGTGCGGACGGCGGGTCGTACGACGGCGGCCATCAGCCGAGGCTACCGCCGTCATCCGAAATCGGGTGGCGCCCCGAACGAATCGGACGGGAGACTGCGCGGGTGGAACTCTACGAGTACGCGGGGCTCGACGCGGTCGGACTGCGCGCGCTGATCCGGACCGGTGAGGTGACCGCGGCGGAGGTCGAGGCGCTGGCGCGGCGCGCGCTCGCGGCGGCGGACGCCGACCTGAACGCGTTGACCCTTCCGCTGTTCGAACCGGCGCTGACGAGCGCGCCGGACGGCCCGCTGGCCGGGGTGCCACTGGTCGTCAAGGACAGCGGGCCGTTCGCCCGCGGGATTCCGTTCACCCTCGGCAGTCGCGCCCTTCGCGGGGCGGTCGCCGGAGTCGACCACGAGATGATGTCGCGGTTCCGCGCCGCCGGGCTGGTCACCCTCGGCCAGACCACCGCACCGGAACTCGGCCTCAGCTTCGCCACCGAGACGGTGCGGTACGGGCCGACCCGGAACCCGTGGGCACCGGACCGGGGCGTCGGCGGCTCGAGCGGCGGGTCCGCGGCACTGGTGGCAGCCGGCGCGGTCCCGCTCGCGCACGGCAACGACGGGGCCGGGTCGCTGCGGGTGCCGGCCTCGTGTTGCGGGCTGGTCGGCCTCAAGCCGAGCCGCGGCCGCACCCCCGGCGGCCCGCTCGCCGGCGAGGTGGGATTCGGGCAGGTCTACGAGTTCGGCCTCACCCGGACCGTCCGGGACGCCGCGCACCTGCTGGACGCGGTGTCGGGACCGATCGTCGGCGAGAAGTACGCCGCCACTCCCCCGGCCCGCGCCTATGCCATCGAGGTCTGCGGCGACCCGGGCCGGCTGCGGATCGCCGTGGACACGGGGGCGCCGGTCCCGGTCGACCCGCAGGTCGCGGGCGTGACGGCGGACGTCGGCCGGGTGCTGGAGTGGATCGGGCACGACGTCACGATCGCGGCCTTGGAAATCGATCCCGCAGACGTGGTCGAGGCGTGCATGCTCACCGCCGTCTCCACCGGCGCCGCGATGCTGCGTGCTCCGCGCCGGCCCGATCCGACTCTCCTCGAGGCGGTCTCGCGCGCCGTGCTCGCGGAGGCGGCGTCGTTCACCGCGCTCGACGTCATGGCCGGGATCGACGCGCAGCACCGGGTGACGCGTCAGGTCGGGCGCTTCTTCGCACGCAACGACCTTCTCCTGACGCCCACCCTCGCGCAGCTCCCCCTCCCGCACGGCACCCTCGACTACGACAACCCGGACTACACCGTGCGGGACTGGCTCCGGCGAATCTTCGAATTCGGCCCGTTCACAGCGGCTTTCAACGTGTCCGGGCATCCCGCGATCAGCCTCCCGCTCGGGTTGAGCCGGGAAGGGCTGCCGATCGGGGTGCAGCTCGTCGCCGCGCACGGTCGCGAGGACCTGTTGCTGCGGGTGGCGGCGCAGCTCGAGGAGGCGGCACCGTGGCGGGACCGGCAGCCGTCGGTGTTCGTGGCCTGACGCGACGGGATAGGTTGTCCGCCATGACGACCGCGTGGCTGTTCCTGGTGGTGGCAATCTGCGCGGAGGTGCTGGGCACCAGCCTGCTGCCCCGCACCGACGGGTTCCGGCGCGCGGGGCCGACGATCGCGGTGCTCGGACTGTACGGCGCGGCCCTGTACTGCCTGTCGCTCGCGCTGCGGGCGCTGGACGTCGGCGTCGCGTATGCGGTGTGGGCGGGCGTCGGCACCGCGGCGATCGCCGCGATCGGCATGCTGGTCCTGCACGAGCCACGATCCGCATCGAAGGTGCTGGGCATCGGCCTCGTCGTCGCCGGGGTCGTGGCGCTGAATCTCGGCGGCCTGCCATGAGCGAAATCCGGCGCGCCTGGGCCTTTCTCGCGGTCGCGATCACCTCCGAGATCCTCGCGACGGTGTTCCTCGGACACACCGAACAGTTCACCCGCCCGTTGGTCACGGTCGCGGTGCTGGCCGGATACGTGCTGTCGTTCACCTGCATGGCGCAGGCCCTGCGCGCGCTGCCGATCAGCCTCGCGTACGCACTGTGGTCGGGCATCGGGACGGCCGCGGTCGCGGTGATCGGCATCGTCTTCCTCGGTGAGGGGCTCTCGATCTGGAAGGTGCTGGGGCTGGTGCTCATCATCGCCGGGGTGGTCGTGCTCAATCTGCGACAGTCGAGCCCCGAACTTGTCGTGGTCAGCGACGCGGACACAGGGTCGCGGCGCTGATTCCGTCCGCGCAATCCGCCGCGGAATTGATCCACAACGGCCGCGCAATCGTGTCTTGTGCATGGGTCGCAGTCGCTGGTTCCCCCGCGTACGTCGACCCCACCAGCGATCGAGGGCACATCATGAACATCTCCGGAAGGCCGTACCGCAGGGCCGTCGCCGCTGTGGCCACCGCGACCCTGGTCCTGGCTCCGGTCGGCGTCACCGTCGCCGGCGCGGCACCGTCAGCCGCATCACCGGTCGCCGCCGGCGCACTGGCCCGCGCGGACACCGACCATGGGCACGGCGACGGCGGCCACTTCTTCGACAACGACCGCGGGCACGAGAACCACGACCGCTTCTTCGACAACGACCACCGGCGCGACGACGACAACCACTTCTTCGACAACGACCGTCGCTGCGGCGACGATTTCTTCTTCGGAAACCATTCCTTCGTCGGGAACCATCGCTGCGATGACAACCACTTCTTCGACAACGACAACTGACGCGGATTGATCGGTACGGGGTCCGCCCCGACGACGCGACCGCCGGAGTGTCCAGAGTCCGTGCCTGCGTGTGACCATCCGCTCGACGACCGCAACCCGATTCCTGTACCGATCAACGCAAGCATTTTCGGAGAACCCGGAATATCCGAACGGACGAAGTTTCGTTTCAGAGGCAAATGACTTTCGGTCTGGTCATTTGTCCCTCGATTGTGTTCGACACTAAATGGCGCACTGGTGGCGGGAGAAAGAGTGCAGCTCAGGTCGGACCATCGGGGATCCCGCCGCAACAGGCTGCGCTCGAAGTCGAGGGTCATCCAAACGTTCATTCATCTGTCGATCTCGGCGCTGCCTGTATCGCGGTGCGCTACTTTGGGGCCCCCAAACCAAGTTGGACGGTCGTCCGAGTCCGTCCTCGAGAGGGAAAATATGACTGAGATAAACACTCGTCGTGTGATCGGCAGTTTGAGCGCATTTGCCGTGGCGGCCGGGTTCGCGGTCACTGCCGGTGCCGGAATGGCGGAGGCGGCGCCCGGTTCGATCACCTGGTCCGACGGCCAATCCACCTTCACTCGCACCATTGACAACGCCACCCCCGCCGGCGACGACATCGTCACCGTCACCACCAAGTGGACCCGCACCGACGCCAACTGGGAAAAGCTCAACTGGGCGAAGGACTACCACCCGACCTGCCTGACCTACGTTCCAGGCTCCGCCAAGGTCACCGATGCCGCCGGCGTCCACAACATCGAGCCCTACGTCCAGACGAACACTGACAACGCCGCCGTCGACTTCGTCACCCTCGGCTACCAGCCGACCGCCAAGAAGAACGTCGACACCCCGACCCTGAGCATGCAGTACAAGGTCGGCTACGGGTGTGACCGCGGCACCGCCCTGGCCACCGGCCTGGCCTACGACGGCTCGCGCGGCGCCGGCACCTACCTGAACAAGGGCCCGAACGTCACGGTGAGCAAGAACGTCTCGACGACCGTGTTGGATGCGGTGCCGGCGGGTGTGAAGGTGGGCCAGTCGGTTCCGTTGAGCGCGACGGTCACCGGCGGTGCGGACGGCAACGTCGTCGAGTTCTTCGACGGCACGACGAAGATCGGTCAGGGTTCGCTGACCGCCGGCAAGGCGACGCTCGCGTGGACGCCTTCCGCGGTGGGCGGTCACAGCCTGACGGCGAAGTTCCTGGGCACGACGAAGGCCAACGAGTCGGTCTCGGCGGCGCAGAGCGTGCCGGTGTCGGCCGTCGACGTCGCCACCACCACCGCCATCACCGGACCCGCGACAGCAGTCGCCGGCACCGACGTGACCCTCAACGTCCAGGTCACACCCGCCCCCTCCGGCGGCACCGTCCAGTTCAAGGACGGCACCACCGACCTCGGCGGACCCGTCACCCTCGACGCCCAGGGCAAGGGCTCCATCACCCACGCCCTGACCCAGGGAACCCGCCAGATCACCGCCGTCTACGCCGGCGCCGGCGAATTCCTCACCTCCACCTCCACCGCACACAACATCGAGGTGTCCCCGGCCGAGGTCGCCACCACCACCGCCGTCACCGGACCCGCGACAGCAGTCGCCGGCACCGACGTGACCCTCAACGTCCAGGTCACACCCGCCCCCTCCGGCGGCACCGTCCAGTTCAAGGACG
>NZ_JBHXVP010000006.1:0-156948 GCF_042672245.1 Rhodococcus sp. NPDC127527 | reverse complement strand
CCGCCGTCTACGCCGGCGCCGGCGAATTCCTCACCTCCACCTCCACCGCACACAACATCGAGGTGTCCCCGGCCGAGGTCGCCACCACCACCGCCATCACCGGTGCGAGCGCGGCGACCAAGGGTGACGATGTGACGCTCGCCGTGCAGGTCTCGCCCGCTCCGTCCGGTGGCACCGTGCAGTTCAAGGACGGCAGCACCGACCTCGGCGGCCCGGTCACCCTCGACGCCGAGGGCAAGGGCAGCATCGCGCAGTCGTTTGCGACGGAGGGTGCGCACAGCATCACCGCGGTGTTCTCCGGCGCGCCGGGGTTCGTGGCGTCGACCTCGGCCGCGCACACGGTGACGGTGACGACTCCGGCTCCGGTCGACGTCGTGACCCACACCGCACTGACCCTTCCGGTTGACGTGAAAACCGGTGTGGCCGTTGATCTGTGGGCGGAAGTGAAGGCGCCGAACGGCGATCTGATTCCCTCGGGCGGAGAGGTCACCTTCAAGGACGGCGACACCGTCATCGGCACCGCCGTGAACGTGGTCGACGGTGCGGCGAAGGTGCACCACACCTTCGCGACGGCGGGAACGCACACCATCACGGCCGAGTTCTCCGGCGCGGCCGGATACCTGGCGTCGGTCTCGCAGCCGGGTGCGCTCGAGGTGACGGATCCGGTCGCGTCGGACGTGGCCACCACCACTGTGACGACCCTGCCCACGAACCCGCCGAAGGGCGTTGCGGTGGATCTGATCGCGGTGGTTTCGCCGACCCCGGCCGGCGGCACGGTCCAGTTCATGGACGGTGCAACGGCGATCGGTGCGCCGGTCGGACTGGTCGACGGCAAGGCGACCCTCTCGTACGCGTTCCCGACTGCCGGTGAACACCAGATCACCGCGGTCTACAGCGGCGCCCCGGGCCACCTGGGTTCGACCGCAGAGGTCGGCAAGGTCACCGTCACCGAGGTCGGCACCGGTCCCGCCGGCAGCTCCAGTGGTTCGTTGGGGAACCTGTTCGGGTCTTCCTGATCACGTGTAGTTCCCACGCAGGTTGCGGCCGGCGTGGCCTGACGAAGTAGGCGAGGACCTCCGGTATCGGTGTGCGTACACGCACCGATACCGCGAGGTCCTCGTCCTTTCGGGGCCGCGCGACATGCGCGCCAGCGGGGCTCTCGGCCCCTACAGTCCGTGCCGGCGCGCGACGATCCGTTCGACAACGGTCCGCGGGACGAGCCGTCGCAGCGCGAACACGAACGGGGCGTTGCTGCCGACCGCGTACAGCTGCTTCGGGCGGCCGGCGTCGATCGCCCTGACGACGGTCGCGGCGACCGTGTCCGCCGAGATGCCGGCGGCCTCGTTGGCGTCGAGCCGCGAGATCATCGTGCGGTACTCCGCGGTGTACGGCGAACCCTCGACCAGATAGTGCGTGCGCCGCAACCCGATTCCGGTGCTGATCGAGCCCGGCTCCACCGTCGTCACCCCGATGCCGTAGGGCGCCACCTCACGTCGGGCGGCCGTCGCGAAGCCCTTGATCGCCGCCTTCGTCGCCACGTACGACGACCGGTAGGCCAGCGGGAAGCTGGCGAGCATCGAGCCGACCATCACCACGCGCCCGTAGCCGCGCGCCCGCATCCCGGGCAAGACCAGCTGGGTCAGCCGCACCGCACCGAAGACGTTGGTCTGGAACAGTCGCTCGATCGCCTCCATGGGCAGCTCCTCGATCGGCCCGCTCTGGCTCTCCCCGGCGTTGTTGACGAGCACGTCGACCTCGCCGGCCGCCGCCGCACAGGCCTCGATGCTCGCGGAGTCGGTGAGATCCAGCGCGAGGTACTCGACGCCCGGGATCCGGTCGGCGATGGTGGACGGATCACGACCGGTTCCGTACACCCGCCAGCCGCGTTCCACCAGGGTCTTGGCCACGGCCGCACCGATGCCCGACGAGGCCCCGGTGACCAGCGCGGTGCGAGGGATACTCACCATTGCAGTCCTTTGTTCGTGTCGGAACGCCCGTGCCGGATCCTGCCACGAGACCGACGCGTCGTGCCGCCGTGTCCGGCAGACTGTGCGAAATGAGCGGTTCCCTACCACCGGCACTGCAGGCCTGGCGTCGCCTCGGCCGTCACCTCACCGTCGGCGCGAACAGCATCTTCGTCGCCGAGCTGGGATCTGGCGACGCGCCGCCGATCGTCGTCGTGCACGGTTTCCCCGGCTCGTCCCACGACTTCGCCGCGGTCGCGCAACGCCTCGCGTCGTCACGGCGGGTGGTGCTGCTGGACCTGCTCGGATTCGGTTTCTCCGACAAGCCGCCGACGGCGCGGTACTCGCTGTTCGACCAGGCCGACCTGGTCGAGTCGGTGTTGTCCCAGTTGGGGATCGAGCGTTGCGTGCTGCTCGCTCACGACATGGGCGACACCGTCGTTGCCGAGCTGCTGCACCGACACAACGACGGCGAGCTCGGCCTCGTCCCCGAACGAGTCTTCCTGACCAACGGTTCGATCTTCATCGACCTGGCCCATCTGACGGGTGGGCAGCGCGCGATGCTGCGGATGCCGGCGAGGGCGCTGCCGGTGAATCCCCCGGACTGGCTGCTCGCCCGGGCGCTCGCACGCAGCTTCGGTCCCCGTTCACCCGCACCGGACGGCGCGATCGACACCCTGGTGCGGATGATCCAGCACGGCCGGGGCGGGAGGCTGCTCCCCCGCCAGAACCGCTACCTGCTCGAACGTCGCGAGCACCAAGCTCGGTGGACCGCCGGACTCGTCGACTACACCGGTCATCTCACCCTGCTGTGGGGAGCGGACGATCCCATCGCGGTCGTCGACATGCCGGCCCGATTGTCGGTGCTGCGCCCCGGGACCGAGGTGACGATCCTTCCGGACGTGGGCCACTGGCCGGCCCTCGAGGCCCCGGAACTGCTCGCCGGACTCGTCGAGCGCGGCCTCGGTTAGCAACTAGGGTGCAGTCATGCGCGCAGTCGTGATCACCAGGCACGGAGAAGCAGACGTCCTTCAGGTCCAGGAGCGACCGTCCCCGCCACTGCCCGCCGACGGGGTACGCATCGCGGTCCGCGCGGCCGGGGTGAACTTCGCCGACGTGATGGCTCGGCTGGGTCTGTACGCCGACGCTCCCCCGCTGCCCAGCGTGGTGGGGTACGAGGTGTCCGGAGAGGTCGTCGAAACCGGGCCGGACACAACCGATTTCACGGTCGGCGATCGGGTGTTCGCGGGTACCCGATTCGGCGGCTACGCCGAGCAGGTGTGCGTGCGCCAGCGCGATGCGACTGCCCTGCCGGACGCACTGAGCTTCGAAGAGGGCGCGGCGATTCCGGTGAACTACGCGACGGCCTGGGCCGGGCTGATCGGCTACGGCAGCCTGCGCGAGGGCGAGCGGGTCCTGGTCCAGGCGGCGGCGGGCGGCGTGGGCATCGCCGCGACGCAGATCGCCAAGCGGCACGGCGCGCAGGTCTACGGCACCGCCTCCCCCGGAAAGCACGACGCCATCCGCGGTTTCGGCGTCGACGTGGCCCTCGACTACACCCGTCGCGGTTGGGACCGCGGCCTGCCTCCGATCGACCTCGTCATGGACGCGATCGGCGGCGCCTCGCTGAAACGCAGTTACGGGCTGCTGCGCCCGGGCGGCCGGCTGGTCGCGTTCGGCGCCAGCTCGGTGGTCTCCGGCGACAAACGCAACCTGCTCAAGGCCGCGCCGCAGGCGCTGCGGATGATCCGCGGATTCAACGCGATGGACCAGATGACCGAGTCGAAGGCGGTGATCGGCCTGAACATGCTGCGGCTCTGGGACGATCGCGGCACCCTGCAACCATGGATCACACCGCTGCGCGCGCTGATCGAGGACGGGACGGTGCGCCCGGTCGTCTCGGATGTCGTTCCGTTCGACCGGGCGCCCGAGGCACACCGGATCCTCACCGAGCGCCGCAACGTCGGCAAGGTCGTGTTGGTGCCCTAGCGCCCCGCGCCCGAAGTCTTCTCAGCGACCGCTACTTCGTCAGAAGCGGCGCGATCCGCGGCGGGATCTTGTCGAGCGCGTACGGCAGCGACAGCACGGTGCTCCACGTCATTGCCTCGGCCGCCTCGTCCTCGAGGATGATCGTCCGCCCCTCCTTGACCGAGCGCAGCTGCTGGTAGACGGGCGTCTTGTCCAGTTCGGCGCGCAGCTTGTCGCCGAAGCCGCCGCCCGCATACCAGACCAACAGGTCGGCGTCGGCGAGCGAGAGCTGCTCGGTGCTGATCGGCGCAAAGTTGGTGGTGGTGATCTGCTGCGTGACAGTCGGGTTGACGAATCCCAGCTCGGTGAAGAACCTGACCTTCGGATCCTCCGGCCCGTAGACGCCGAACTGGCCGGGGCCCTTGAGCGCACCGACGATCACGGTCTTGCCCTTGAACGCCGGATTGGCCGCGGAGACGGACGTGAACTTGTCCTGCACCGAGGTGACGAGTTCCTCGGCCTTGTCCGACTTGCCGAGCGCCGTGCCGATGATCCGGGTCTGGTCCTGCCACGGCACGCCGTAGTCGGCGAACTCCTTGGGCTGGGTCACGGTCGGCGCGAGCGCGCTGAGCTTGTCGTGCTGGCTCTGCGTCACGCCCGAGTAGGTACCGAGAATGAGGTCCGGGTTGGTGGCCGCGACCTTCTCGACCTCGATGCCGGTGTTCGCGGTGCCGACGATCGCCGGGTTCGCGCCGCCGAGCAGGTCGTGCGCCCAGGGCCACACCGCGTCGGGCCGGTTGCCGTACCAGTCGAACACTCCGACCGGGACCAGACCGAGCGCGAGAATGGCGTCCTGGTCGTTGTACCCGACGCTCACCACCCGCTGCGGGTTCGCCCCGACCTGCGTCTGCCCGTACTTGTCGGTGAGCGTGGCGCCCGCCGAGCCGGCCGAGCCCCCGTCACCGCCGCTGCTGCAGGCCGCCGCCGCGAGCGCGAGCAGCGCACCGGACGTTCCGACCAGAAACCCACGACGCGTGATGCGACCTGCGTCTGCCATCGACTCTCCTCCACGATTCAACAAAAGCTAGGTAAGGCTAGCCGAAATCGTAGGCCATTCGATGCGGTACGACTTTCGGCAGGTTGCGGTCCAGTCCACTATGGACACATGACGCGCAAGGGACCCGACAGCGACATCGACGAATCCCGCCTCGAGGTCGGCCCCAGCAAGGATCACGCGGCGGGCGTGCCCGCGGTCCTGGTGTCCCTGCAGCGGGCGGTCGAGCAGATGGGCACGGTCCGCACCGCCAGGACGCTCACCCGACTCAACCAGCGACACGGCTTCGACTGCCCGGGATGCGCCTGGCCCGAGACACCCGGTCACCGCAAGCCCGCCGAGTTCTGCGAGAACGGTGCCAAGGCCGTCGCCGAGGAGGCGACCCTGCGCACCGTCACCCCCGAGTTCTTCGCCACCCACTCCGTCGCCGAACTCGCCGACCGGACCGACTACTGGCTCGGACAGCAGGGCCGGCTGACCCACCCCATGGTGTTGCGCGAGGGCGCGACCCACTACGCACCGATCTACTGGGGCGAGGCATACCGGCTGATCGCCGACGAACTCCGGTCGCTGGCCACCCCGGACGAGGCCGTCTTCTACACCTCGGGCCGTACCAGCAACGAGACCGCGTTCCTGTACCAGTTGATGATCCGCAGCTTCGGCACCAACAACCTGCCGGACTGCTCGAACATGTGCCACGAGTCCTCCGGCAGCGCGTTGAGCGAGTCCATCGGCATCGGCAAGGGCTCGGTGACGGTTCCCGACCTCGAGTTCGCCGACCTGATCCTCATCGCCGGACAGAACCCCGGCACCAATCACCCCAGGATGCTCTCGACACTCGAGGCCGCGAAGGGCAACGGCGCCAAGATCATTGCGATCAACCCGCTCCCGGAGGCGGGCCTGATCCGGTTCAAGGACCCGCAGAAGGTCGGCGGTGTGATCGGTCGCGGCGTGGACATCGCCGACGAGTTCCTGCAGATCCGCCTCGGCGGCGACATGGCACTGTTCCAGGGCCTCGGACGGCTGCTGCTCGAGGCGGACGACGCCGCCCCCGGCACCGTCGTCGACCGGGACTTCGTCGAGCGGCACTGCGCCGGCTTCGACGACTACGAACGGCAGGTCCGGGGTGTCGACCTCGACACCGTGCTGGAGGCCACCGGCCTGACCATGACCCAGTTGCGCGACACGGCCGCGGCGCTGATCCGCTCGCAGCGCACGATCGCCTGTTGGGCAATGGGACTGACCCAGCAGGCGCACGGCGTTGCGACCATTCAGGAGATCACCAACCTGCTGCTGATGCGCGGCATGATGGGCAAGCCCGGCGCCGGGGTGTGCCCGGTACGCGGGCACTCGAACGTGCAGGGCGACCGCACCATGGGCATCTGGGAGAAGATGCCCGACGCGTTCCTCGACGCCCTCGACCGCGAATTCTCGATCACCAGCCCCCGCAGGCACGGATACGACACCGTCGACGCGATCCGAGCTATGCGCGACGGCAAGGCCGGGGTGTTCATGGCGATGGGCGGCAACTTCCTCCGCGCCACCCCGGACACCGCCGCCACGGAGGAGGCGCTGCGCCGATGCTCGTTGACGGTGCAGGTGTCCACCAAGCTGAACCGCTCGCACGTGGTCACCGGCACCACCGCGCTGATCCTGCCGACCCTCGGACGCACCGACAAGGACGTCCAGGCGAGCGGGAAGCAGCTCGTCTCCGTCGAGGACTCGATGTCGATGGTGCACCTGTCCCGCGGCAGCCTGACCCCGGTCAGCGAGCACCTGCGCAGCGAGGTGGCGATCGTCTGCGACCTGGCGCAGGCGCTCTTCGGCCCGGACCACCCGGTCCCGTGGGCAAGGTTCACGGCTGACTACGACCGGATCCGCGCCGCCATCTCCCGGGTCGTGCCCGGCTGCGAGAACTACAACGAGCGGGTCCGCCAGCCGGACGGGTTCCAACTCCCGCACCCGCCGCGCGATCGGCGCGAATTCCCCACCCGCACAGGCAAGGCCAACTTCGCGGCGAACCCGCTGCAATGGGTGCGCACTCCCCCAGGCAGGCTGATCCTGCAGACGCTGCGCAGCCACGACCAGTACAACACCACGATCTACGGCCTCGACGACCGCTACCGCGGAGTCAAGGGCGGGCGCCGGGTGATCTTCGTGTCCGCCGCCGATCTGGCCGAGCAGGGCCTGACCGACGGCGCGGCGGTGGACATCGTCTCCGAGTGGACCGGCGCCGACGGCTCGGTCGAAGAACGCCGCGTCACCGACTTCCGGGTGGTCGAGTACGACACCCCGAAGGGCAATGCGGCCGCCTACTACCCGGAGACCAATCCGTTGGTTCCGCTCGATCACGTTGCGGCGAAGTCGAACACGCCGGTCTCGAAGGCCGTCGTCGTGCGACTGGAGCCGGTCGGGAGCAACTGATGGGACGCGTCACCGCCAGGCGGTCGGTGCTGCGGATCGGCCAGAGCGGGTCCGTCCGCAGGCCGGACGCCCTCGCGGTCGAGGAACCCCTGGAGATCCGGATGGCCGGCCGGTCGCTGACCGTCACGATGCGCACGCCCGGCCACGACATCGACCTCGTGCACGGGTTCCTGCTCGGGGAGGGCATCATCGGCTCCGCGCGCGACATCTCGGTGATCCGCTACTGCGACGGTGTCGACGACGAGGGCGCGAACACCTACAACGTCCTCGACGTCGCCCTGGCGCCGGGTGCCACCGAACCCGAGATCGGACAGCGCAATTTCGTGACCACTTCCGCCTGCGGGGTGTGCGGCAAGGCCTCCCTCGACGCGGTACGGGTCCGCGCGCCCTACGATCTGGCCGACTCGCCCCTGACGGTCACGACCTCGGTGCTGGCCGAGCTGCCCACCACCATGCGGGCAAGGCAACGGGTGTTCGACTCGACCGGGGGACTGCACGCGGCGGGCCTGTTCACCGCGGACGGCGCGCTGCTCGCCCTGCGAGAGGACGTCGGCCGCCACAACGCGGTGGACAAGGTGCTCGGCTGGGCCCTGACCGAGGGCCGGGTTCCGTTGTCCGAGGCCGTCCTCGGCGTCAGTGGCCGCGCCTCCTTCGAGTTGGTCCAGAAGGCGGTCGTGGCCGGCGTCCCGATGCTGGCCGCCGTGTCCGCGCCGTCCTCGCTCGCCGTCGACCTTGCCGCGGAGTCCGGTCTGACCCTGGTCGGGTTCCTGCGTGGCGAGACCATGAACGTCTATGCCGGCGAGCAGCGCATCAAGCTGGCGTAGCTCGTGCGGTGAGGCGCCGTCACGACGGAGCGTGCGACCACCCGGAGACCGGCCAAATCCTCGTTCTCGGGGAAGCCGAGTCCGGCTGCGCGCGCCCGGACGGGCCCGATTGGGGCACGATGGTCGAATGGCGGTTTCTCGGGGTGCGTTCGCGCGTGCGACTGGCGCGGTGGCTGTTGCGACGACAGCGAGTCGTGCGACTGGTTTCATCCGGACTCTCGCATTGGCGGCGGTGCTCGGCACAGCGGCCGTTGGCGATGCCTACAACGGCGCGAACAGCATGCCGAACATGGTCTACGAGCTGATTCTCGGCGGGGTGATGAGCAGCGTCCTCGTTCCGGTCCTGGCGCGAGCACGGCTCCGTGGGCGGATTCACTCGCGACTGTTCACCCAACGCCTTCTCTTGGCGACGGTGATCGCCGCGAGCTTGGTCACGACGGTTGCTGTCGCCTCTGCACCGCTGCTGGTCTCCGCGCTCGTCTCGGGCGGGGAGCAGTCGCAGTTGGCAACCTTGCTCGCGTACCTGTTGCTCCCTGAGATCTTCTTCTATGCGATAGCCGCGACCGTGACAGCGGTGTTGAACGTGCGCGACAGCTATACGCCGGCCGCGTGGGCGCCCGTGTTCAACAACCTGATCGTGATCGCAACGGTCGGGATCTTCGCGGTGATGCCGGGCCCTGTGACGTTGGCTCCGGCCTCTATGACCACAGCTCAGATCCTCGTACTCGGGCTCGGGACCACTGCGGGAATTGTCGCCCAGGCAGCGTGGTCGGTCCGGGCGTTGCGGTGTACCGGATTTCGGTGGAACTGGCGAGTTCGGCCGATCCCTTACACGTGGCGCCCGATTCGGGTGGGGACGAAGCTGCTCAGCTGGGTGGTCTTGTACGTCGTCATCAGCCAGGTCGGCGTCGCCGTCATTCTCCGAGTGGCCTTCAGCCACGGCGGCGTTTCGACCTGCACGTATGCCGATCTGCTGTTCCAGGTGCCGTACGGCATCCTCGGTGTGTCCTTGCTGACCGTGCTGATGCCGCAGATCGCCCACGCAGCTGCCGTCGGAGACCACGATGCTCTCGTTGCCGACATGGGCCGCGCGGCCCGCTATTCGATGGTCGCTCTCGTTCCCGCCGCCGTCGCGATGACCCTTCTCGGGCCAATGCTGACCACGGTGATGTTCCTCGGTCGTGTCGATGTCGAATCAGCCCGCCTCATCGGGATCGCGCTGGCACTGTCAGCGTTCGGCCTTCCGCCGTTCGCTCCCGTCATGCTGCAACTACGAGTCTTCTACGCAGACAACGACATGCGCACCCCGGCACTCGTCAACCTGGCTATGGTGGCCACGAAGATTGGTGTGGTCGCACTCAGCGTCACGACCTTGCCCGACACGGCAATTGTGGTGACGCTGCCGGTCGCGAGTTCCCTTTCATACCTCGTCGGCGCCGTCGCTGGCCATCTGATCCTCCGCCACCGATACGGCCTGCTCGGATTCCACGCAGTGCTCGAGACCTTCGCGCGGGCATTGTGGGCATCGATAGTTGCCGGTGTGGTCTGCATCCTTGCGGTCGGGATCTCGCACCGCCTGCTCGACAACCCCCGCACGGCCGCTGCAGCGACGCTGACGGCCGTGTTCGTTCTTGGAGCACCGACCTTCCTCGTTGCAGCCCAGAGGATCGGCATCCCGGAAGTCCGCATCGCCAAGGCACTGCTGAGTCGGTGAGCTCGCGCGACCACCCGGTCCCTGACACATCCACCGAAACCGCTACGGGTGTCGACACTGCGAGATACAATCGAATGCATGTTCGAGTTCAGGGTGGAGCCGAGAGGTGACGGGCCCAGAGCGGCCGTCGCCGACTCCACCCTGGAAGCTGACGCCGCACTGCTGGCGGAGATAGCCGGAAGTTGCCGAACCGAGAACAAGGCCGCGGCGCGGAAGGTCCTGGCGGCCGGTCGCCTGTGGGATGCGTGGATCGAGCGCGACACGGAGCTGGGGTCCGGGAAGATCACGGACTGCGGAAATGCGGCGATCGCGGAACTGGCCGTCCGCCTGGGATGCTCGAAGACTGTTGCCGAATCCTTCGCATCGTTGGGGATGGATCTGCGACTACGACTGCCGCTGACCAGGGCCGCGTTCGAGGCCGGTGATCTCGACCTTGCTCGGGCACGGGCGATCTCGCGGGAGACGACCGGGTTCACCGCCTCGACGACGGCCGCTCTCGAATCTCAGATTCTCGCCGCTGCCCGACACCTCTCGCCCGGTCCGCTGGCGACGGAGATAGAACGACTGGTCACCGCGCACAGCCCAGATGAAGCGGCCGAGCAGCGGGCGGACGCCCAGAAGTTCGAACGCCGGGTCGTCAAGCGCCGCGGTCGAGGATGCTCGACCGTCGAGATGACCGTCTCACCGGAGGAGGGCGAGGCGTTCATGCAGTTGGTATCCGAGTTCGCCGGTACCGTCTGCCGTCACGACCGGCGCGGCGCGCAGGAGCGAGCGGTCGACTCCGTCCTGGCCCTCGTCCACGGCGAGCCGTATCTCGAGTGCACGTGCGGTCGTGCCGACTGCGCCGCCGCGGGGGCCGACGCGCTGCCCGGGCGCCGAGCACCGCTCACGCAGATCACGGTCGACCTGCCGACGCTGCTCGGCTTGCTGTCCGAGCCCGCCCACCTGCACGGTCACGGCCTCATAGACCCGGAATTGGCGCGCCAGTTGGCGGCCGACGGCACCTGGCAGGCGATGCTCACCGAGATCCTGGAACTCGAGGAGGAGCTCGGGCTCGTCGAGCACGAGGGCGAGGGCGAGGGCGAGGGCGAGGATCGGAACGCCCCACCGACCAACGCCGAGGCGACGGACACCGCGAATACCCAGTCCACCAGCGTCGACACTGCTGTCGCCGATGTCACGAGCACCGACCCGCCGCCGTCACCACCGCCGCGATTCTGCGTCCGCTCGTTCCTGGCCCGCGGAAGTCGACGCAGGGCCGGACCCGTCCCCAGCGCCCCGCGCGGAGCACCGCCACCGCAAGTTCCACCGACCAGCGTCGGCACGCTCGCCGACGCGATCCTCGCTGCCGTGCAGGCGAATCCGGCCCTCGCACAGGGCGTGTTCCGGGACGGCCACGGCGGGCTGCTCGTGCCACCCTCCGGCGCACTCACCTACCGCCCCGACGCCGCGACCGCAGCCCTCGCCGGCCTACGGCCCCGAATCACCGGGCGACGCGGCGCCCTCGCCCCGATCGCGGCGCACCGAAACCCCGAACCACCACCGTTCTGAGCGTGGGCGCCACCCTCAAATCAATTCCCCCGCCTGATCCACTCCTCGAGATGCGGCGACTCGGTGCCGATGGTGGTGCCGTCACCGTGCCCGGTGTGCACCCGAGTCTCCGCGGGGAGCGCGAACAACCTGTCGCGGATCGAGCCGATGATCGTCGGGAAATCCGAGTACGACCGCCCGGTCGCGCCCGGGCCGCCGGAGAAGAGGGTGTCGCCGGTGAACAGCTCCCCCGCCTCGGGCAAGTACAGGCACGTCGAGCCCGGCGAGTGACCCGGCGTGTGGATGACGTGGATGTCGGTGCCCGCCAAGGTGATCCGCTGCCCGTCCTCGAGCGAGCCGTGCGCGACACCGGGATGCGTCATCTCCCACAGCACATCGTCGGCCGGGCTCAGCAGGATCGGCGCGTCGAGGCGCTCGGACAGTTCCGGGGCGACGGTGACGTGGTCGTTGTGGCCGTGGGTGCACACGATCGCCACGACCTTCCGCCCGCCGACGGCGTCGATGATCGGCTGCGCGGTGTGGGCGGCGTCCACGATCACGACCTCGGAGTCGTCACCGATCAGCCAGATGTTGTTGTCGACGTCCCAGGTGCCGCCGTCGAGGCTGAACGTTCCCGACGTGACGACGCGATCGACCCGCAGGCTCACAGGACCACCACCGAGCGCAGCACCTCGCCGCGGTGCATCGACTCGAAGGCCTCCTCGACCTGGTCGAGCGCGATGCGTTCGGTGACGAACTTCTCCAGCGGCAGCCGGCCCTGCTGGTACAGGTCGACGAGCATCGGGAAGTCGCGCTCGGGCAGGCAGTCGCCGTACCAGGACGACTTGAGCGAGCCCCCGCGTGAGAAGAAGTCGACGAGCGGCATCTCCAGCGTCATGTCCGGGGTGGGGACGCCGACGAGCACGACGGTGCCGGCCAGGTCGCGGGCGTAGAACGCCTGCTTCCACGTCTCCGGCCGGCCCACGGCGTCGACAACGACGTCGGTGCCGAAGCCGTCGGTGAGTTCCTGGATCGCCTCGACGACGTCGTCGACCTTCGACGCGTCGATGGTGTGGGTGGCACCGAGTTCGACGGCCCACTCGAGCTTCTTGGGGTCGCGGTCGATCGCGATGATCTTGTTCGCGCCGGCGAGGCGCGAACCCATGATCGCCGCGTCGCCGACACCGCCGCAGCCGATCACCGCCACCGAGTCGCCGCGACCGACATTGCCGGTGTTCATCGCGGCGCCCATTCCTGCCATGACGCCGCAGCCGAGCAGCCCGACGACGGCCGGATCGGCGGACGGGTCCACCTTGGTGCACTGGCCCGCGTGCACCAGCGTCTTGTCGGCGAACGCACCGATGCCCAGCGCCGGGGTCAGCTCGGTGCCGTCCTCGAGAGTCATCTTCTGGCTCGCGTTGTGGGTGTCGAAGCAGTACTGCGGACGACCCCTCTTGCACGCGCGACACTGGCCACACACGGCCCGCCAGTTCAGGACGACGAAATCGCCGACCTCGACGGATTCGACTCCTGCGCCGACGCTTTCGACGATCCCGGCCGCCTCGTGTCCGAGCAGGAAGGGGTACTCGTCGTTGATGCCGCCGTCGCGGTAGGTCAGGTCGGTGTGGCACACGCCGCACGAGGCGATCGCGACGACGACCTCGCCCGGCCCGGGGTCGGGAATCGTGATCTCGGCGATCTCCACCGGAGCGCCCTTCGCGCGTGCGATCACTCCTCGAACCTGCTGCGGCATGGCATGGTCTCCTCACTTGTCGGCGACGCGGGTGCACACATCGCGATACCCGCATGTCGACCGTAGCCCCACGACCGGCCGTGAAGACCTGATCGAAAGAATGGTTGCACCTGGCCGAAGTGCGAGGTCCGGTCAGGGTGCGGGCCGAACCCCGGCCTCAGTGGCGACGGCAGCCGCCTCGCCACGGGTGCCGACGTCGAGCTTGCGCAGCACGGCCGCCACGTGGAATTTCACGGTGCTCTCGCTGACCTGCAAACGCTCGGCGATCGCCCGGTTTCGGCGCCCGGCGACCAGATGCTCGAGGACTTCGATCTCGCGGGGGCCGAGCACCGACAGGGCGTGACTTCCCTCGCCCGTCTCGATGTGGTCGAGAGGCAGCATCGCCGTCAATCGCGAGCCCCACCCGGCGGTCGACTCGGATTCATATGTACCGCCGAGTGTTTCGACCCGCGGGCGCAGCTGTCTGCCGAGTTCGGCCAGGTCCACGGCGCCGCGACCGTCATCGCGGATGTCGATCAGGAGGTTCGCGCCGTCGCAGTCCCAGGCGACCCGCACGCGACTCAGGTCCGGCTGGACCGCCAGACCCAGCACCGCACCCCGGACGACGGCCCGGGCGCCGTGCGCGACCTCGCCCGGCAGCCCGCGGCCGCCGACCGGTGGTTCGACGAGTTCGACGTCGACGCCCTCGGGCACCAGGCCGCGCAGTTCTCCGCGCAGCCGGGCGAACGCGGTGGTGACGGCCTCCTCGGCCATCTCCCGATGCTGGTCGACGGCCGACCGCAACCCGATCAGCGCGGAGGTCGCGGACTCCCGTGCGGTGGCGCGCGCCCGGGTGTCGTCGAGGTCGGGGGAACGCAGCGTCGCGAGAATCGTCTCGAGCGTCGCCGCGTGCGCCTGCGTCAGTTCCGTGACGGTGCGGGCACGTTCGGCGGACGCGGCCCGCGACTCGGCGAGGTAGGCGGGGCTGGCGTGCCGGACCTGCAGTTGGATGCCGAGCGCGACGACGGAGAACAACGCCGCGAGCAGTCCGGTGTCGACGTCCGCCTTGCCGCGCGGGACGACGACGAGCAGCGTGTCGGTGCGGTCGAGGATCGCGTACACCGAGTGTTCGCGTCCACCGAGCACTACAGAGGTGCGGCGAACGATCGACGAATCCTGCTGCGCCGGGCCGAGATCCGCGCGCACCCGGTCGAGTTCGGCGACCGTCACGCGGTCCACGATCCGGGGATCGCCGGCGACCTTGCGCGGCCGGCCGGTGCACTCCCGGGTGAAGATCACCAAGGCGGTGTGCGACACCAGCGACGCCAGCAGCGCCGAGAAGCGACGCCCAGTATCCGGCAACGAGCCCACGAGGACCCCGCGCAGCCCGTCCAGGAGGGACTTCTCGGCATCGCGGGTCGAACTGCTCACCCGCGGCACCCTAACCGATCAGACCGCGGGGACCTCTACCCGCACCGGCGCCGAGGTCTTCGCCAACACCTCGTCCACCGTGACGCCGGGCGCCGTCTCGACCAGCCGCAGACCGTCGTCGGTCACGTCCAGGACCGCGAGGTCGGTGATGACGCGTTGCACGCAGCGCTCACCCGTGAGCGGCAGCGAGCACTCGGCGACGATCTTCGGTTCACCCGCCTTGCTGCAATGGTCGGTGAGCACGATGACCCGCTTGGCGCCGTGCACCAGGTCCATCGCGCCGCCCATCCCCTTGACCATCGCGCCGGGAATCATCCAGTTCGCGAGGTCGCCCGCCTGACTGACCTGCATGGCGCCGAGTACCGCGACATCCACCTGGCCGCCACGGATCATTCCGAACGACTGCGCCGAGTCGAAGAAGGACCCTCCCGGCAAGACCGTGATCGTCTCCTTGCCTGCGTTGACGAGATCCGCGTCGACCTCACCCTCGGTTGGATAGGGCCCGACCCCGAGCACCCCGTTCTCCGAGTGCAGCACGACGGTGACGTCGTCGGCGATGAAGTTCGGGATCAGCGTCGGCATGCCGATACCGAGGTTGACGTACTGGCCGTCCTCGAGTTCCTGCGCGGCGCGGGCCGCCATCTCGTCGCGGGTCCAGCTCATGAGCGCACCGTCCTCTTCTCGATCTGCTTGTCCCCCGGTACGGGAACGTGCACCACGCGCTGGACGTGGATGCCGGCGGTGTGCACCTCGTCCGGATCGATCTCGCCCGGTTCGACCAGGTGCTCCACCTCGGCGATGGTGATCCGGCCCGCGGTGGCCGCGGGCGGGTTGAAATTGCGCCCGCTCTTGCGGAACACGAGATTGCCGTGCCGGTCGCCCTTCCACGCGTGCACGAGCGCGTAGTCGGTGACGATGGCGCGTTCCATCACATAGGTGACGCCGTCGAACTCGCGAGTCTCCTTGGGCGGGCTGGCGATTGCGATACCACCGCTGCCGTCGTACTTGCGCGGCAGACCACCGCTGGCGACCTGGGTGCCGACGCCCGCGGGGGTGAAGAAGGCGGGGATGCCCGCGCCGCCGGCCCGCATCCGCTCGGCCAGCGAACCCTGCGGGGTCAACTCCACCTCGAGCTCACCCGCCAGATACTGCCGGGCGAACTCCTTGTTCTGCCCCACGTAGGAGCTGATGGTGCGCCGGATGCGGTGTTCGGCGAGCAGGATGCCGAGACCGAAGCCGTCGGTGCCCAGGTTGTTGGTGACGGTCTCGAGGTCCGTCGCGCCCTGCTCGAGCAGGGCTGCGATCAGCGCCTCGGGCACTCCGACGAGCCCGAACCCGCCGACCGCGAGGGAGGCACCGTTCGGGATGTCGGCGACCGCTTGGGCTGCTGTGGGAATGACTTTGTCCATCACGCTGACCACGATAGCCCGCTTTGTACGTAATGTGAACACGCATCCGCATTGCGAACATGCTTCGGCCCGGGCATTGCCCGCGGCACCGAGCGGACCTATGCTTGTTCGCATAGCGACTTCATGTCCACATCACGAACATCCGTGACGCGTGAGTACCCGCCGAGAACAGAAGGCCCGAGCATGCTGCACCTGCCACCGCGGTATCGCGGGATCGAGAACGGCGAGGAAGCCCCACTCGATTTCGCCGACTACCGGACGACGTCCCTGCGCCACCCCAAGCAACCGCTGACGCTGCTCCCGCAGCGCCTGACCGAGCTCACCGGACCGGTACTCGGCGAGGACCGAGTGACCGCGGCGGACGCCGACCTGACTCTCGTCAACGGTGGCGAAGCGGGCGGGCAGCGCATCGTCGTGCACGGCCAGGTCCTCGACAGCGACCGCAAGCCGGTGCCGAACACCCTGATCGAGATCTGGCAGGCCAACGCCGCCGGTCGCTATCGGCACCAGGGCGATCAGTGGCCCGCCCCGCTGGACCCCTACTTCAACGGCGTCGGCCGGGTGATGACCGACAAACTCGGTCACTACTCGTTCACCACGGTCAAGCCGGGCGCGTACCCGTGGGGCAATCACCACAACGGGTGGCGCCCCGCCCACATCCACTTCTCACTGTTCGGCCAGGCCTTCACCCAGCGACTGGTCACCCAGATGTACTTCCCGGACGACCCGATGTTCTTCCAGGACCCGATCTACAACTCGGTGCCCGACGGCGCCCGCCAGCGGATGGTCAGCGTCTTCGACTACGAGGCCACCACCGACAACTGGGCCCTCGGCTTCCGCTTCGACATCGTGCTGCGCGGCAGCGAGGCCACCCCGTTCGAGGAGGACGACCACGATGACTGACTTCGCACCGCGCTACCCGGTGATCCCGGGCGACTTCACCACCGTGAAGTTCGGGCCGACACCATCGCAGACGGTCGGTCCATACCTGCACATCGGCCTGCCCTGGCCGGACGGAGCCGACGTCGCGCCCACAGCCACGGAGGGTGCGATCGTGGTGTCCTTCACCGTCTACGACGGCAACCGCGAGCCGATCGCCGACGCCCTGGTCGAGACCTGGCAGGCCGACGCGCAGGGCCGCTTCGACCACCCCGCCGATCCGCGCGGGACGCAGGGCTGCACCTTCCGCGGGTTCGGCCGGGCACCGGCGGACGACACCGGGACCGCGCGCATGACCACCGTCAAGCCGGGCGCCCTGCCCGCCGAGGACGGACTCACCGAGGCGCCGCACATCAACGTCTCCGTGTTCGCCCGCGGCATGCTCAATCGCGCCGTGACCAGGCTGTATTTCCCCGACGAGGAGGCCGTGAACGCCACCGACCCGGTACTGTCGTCCCTGCCGGAAGCCCAGCGCGCCAAGCTGATTGCGGCCGCGACCGCGGACGGCTACCACCTCGACATCGTGGTGCAGGACGCCGACCCGAATGGCGCCGAGACGCCGTTCTTCCGTTTCTAGGGGGCTCTCGTGACGCGGGGTGAACTGTTCGATCCGGTGTTCGGCGCCGGGAGCCTGAGCGCGCTGCTCTCCGACCGCGCGTGGGTGTCGGCGATGCTGGAGGTCGAGGCAGCCCTCGCGCACGCCGCCGCGGACTCCGGCCTCATCCCCGCAGACCAGGCGGTCGCGGTCGCGGCGGCCGCCCGCACCCTGTCCCGCACCCTCGACCCGACACTGCTCGGTGTCGAGGGCGCTGCCGGCGGCAACCCGGTCATCCCGCTGGTCAAACACCTACGCGCCCAGTGCGCCCCGGCCGGTGTCCCCGGCTCGGTGGTGCACACCGGTGCCACGAGCCAGGACGTCCTCGACACCGCGCTGATGCTGATCGCCCACCGCGCCGGGGCCGTGGTCGCGGCGCACCTCGCGGCCGCCGCCGACGCCGCCGCCCTCCTCGCGGCCCGGCACCGGGGCACCCCGATGGCGGCCCGCACCCTCCGCCAGCAGGCCCTGCCAACCACGTTCGGGGCACTGGCCGCGGGCTGGTGCTCGTCGCTCGACCGGGCACGGTCCGGACTGACCGGCGCGCTCGCCGGACTGCCGGTCCAATTCGGTGGGGCGGCAGGCACTCTCGCTGCACTGCACCCGCACGGGCTGGAGGTCGCGGACCGGCTCGCCGACGAACTGGGCCTGGCCCGCCAGACGGTGCCGTGGCACACCGACCGCACCCGGATCGGCGGCCTGGCGGCGGCGCTCGGTGTCGCTGCCGGCGCCGTCGCCAAGGTCGCGACCGATGTCGTGTTGATGGCCGCGACGGAGGTCGGCGAGGTCGCTGAGGACGCGCCGGGCGGCTCGTCGGCGATGCCGCACAAGCGAAATCCCGTCGCGGCCGTCACCGCCCGCGGCGCCGCGCGGCGCGTGCCGGGACTGGTGGCTACTGTGCTCGGCAACATGGACCACGAGTTCCAACGCGCGGCGGGCGCCTGGCACGCCGAGTGGGAGACGGTCACCGATCTGCTCCGGCTCACCGGCGGCGCGGCGCATCGGCTGGCGGACTGCCTGGGTGGACTGCACATCGACGCCGCAGCGATGCGCCACAACCTCGACGCCACCGGGGGCATGCTCCTCGCCGAACGGGTCACCGGAGCGTTGGCCGGGTACACCGACACCGCCCGCGAACTCGTCACCGCGGCGTGCGCGGCCGGTCGGCCCCTCGACACCGATCCGGAGGTCACCCGGTACCTCGACCCGGACTCGGTACGCGAACTTCTCGACCCCGCACGCTATCTCGGCCACGCCTGCGATCTCGTCGACCGCGTACTGGCCGCGCGGACCACCACCAAGGAGAAGGACCAGTGACGGTCACCCTCGCCCACCAGATCTCCGGCCCCGGGCCGGGGGCACCGACGATCGCGCTGCTCGGCTCGCTCGGCTCCGACCGCTCGATGTGGGACCCGCAGCTGCGCGCCCTCTCGGCCGACTGCAACGTCCTCGCCGTCGACCTGCGCGGGCACGGCGAATCCCCCGTTCCGGCAGGTCCGTACACGATCAGCGACCTCGGCGGCGACGTGCTCGCCCTGCTGAACGCCCTGCGACTGCCCGCCGTACATCTGGTGGGGCTCTCCCTGGGCGGCGCGGTGGCCCAGTGGATCGCCGCGCACGCCCCCACCCGCGTGCACACACTGACCCTGCTGTGCACCTCGGCCAAGTTCGGCGAACCGCAGGGCTGGCTCGACCGTGCCGCCACGGTCCGCTCGCAGGGCACCGGGTCGATCGCCGACGCCGTCGTCGGCCGGTGGTACACCGAGGGCCTCGCGGCCCGCGACCCCGATCTGGTCGCGTCGTCGCGGGAGATGGTCACGGCGACACCGGACGAGGGCTACGCGGCGTGCTGCGAGGCGCTGTCGGGTTGGGACGGCCGCGCCGACCTCGCCCGCATCGCGGCACCGACCCTGGTCGTCGCCGGCGAGCAGGACCCCTCCACCACTCCCGCGGACCTCGGGTACATCGCGGAGGGCATCGCCAACTCGACTCTGTACGTCCTCGATCCGGCCGCCCACCTCGCCAATGTCGAGCAGGCCGGCAGGGTCACCGCGCTGATCGCCGCGCACGCGGCCGGCCCCGCGCAGCGCACCGAGAGCTACCAGGCGGGCATGCGGGTGCGCCGCAGTGTGCTCGGCGACGCCCATGTCGATCGCGCCATCGCCGGCACCACCGAATTCACCGAACCGTTCCAGGACTTCATCACTCGCACCGCGTGGGGCGACATCTGGAGCAGGCCAGGCCTGGACCACCACACCCGGCGCCTGCTGACCCTCGCCATCCTCACCGCGATCGGGAACGAGCACGAGCTCGACATGCACATCCGGGCGGCCCTGCGCGACGGCATGGTCCCGGCGGAACTCGTCGAGGTGTTCCTGCACACCGCCGTCTACGCGGGCGTGCCGAACAGCAACCGCGCCTTCACGCTCGGCAAGAATGCACTCGCGGAAGGTGTCGGATCGACCGGCACCGTCGGCGCTGACGCCGACTCCGCGAACACCGAGGAGCAGGCCGGCCCATGACCGAACCGTCACCCGACTACGTCCAGTCCCTCGCCAGGGGGCTGTCCGTCATCCGCGCGTTCGACGCCGAGCGTCCCCGGCAGACCCTGAGCGAGGTGGCCAAGTCCACCGACCTGACCCGGGCCACCGCCCGCCGGTTCCTGCTCACCCTCGTCGAACTCGGCTACGTGCGCACGGACGGGTCGGTCTTCTGGCTCACCCCCCGGGTGCTCGAACTCGGCTACAGCTACCTGTCTGCGCTGACGCTGCCGGAAGTGGCAGGACCGCACCTGGAGTCACTCGCCAAGCGGGTGCAGGAGTCGGCCTCGGTGTCGATCCTCGACGGCGACGACGTGGTGTACGTGGCCCGCGTGCCGGTTCGCCGAATCATGACCGTCGGCATCACCATCGGCACCCGGTTTCCCGCGTTCGCCACCTCGATGGGCCGGGTACTGCTGGCGGGCCTGCCCGAGCCGGAGTTCGAGGAGTACCTCTCGCGAGTGCGCCTCACACCGCTGACCGGACGAACCATCTCGACTCCCGAGGCGCTGCACGAGGAGATCGAGCGGGTGCGCACCGACGGGTTCTGCATCGTCGACCAGGAACTCGAGGAAGGGCTGCGCTCGCTCGCCGCCCCGATCCGCGACCACACCGGCACGGTCATCGCCGCCGCCAACATCTCCACCCAGGCCGCCCGCTACTCCGCGGCAGCCGTCCGCAAGGAACTGCTGCCCGAGCTTCTGAGCACCGTCGAGGCCATCGGTCTCGATCTCGTGCGCATGCAGTCGCAACCGTAGAAATCCGGGGAACCAAGCATGCACGACGCCGTCATCTGTGAACCCCTGCGTACCCCGGTCGGCCGATTCGGTGGGGTGTTCAAGGACATTGCGCCCGAAACCCTTGCAGCGACGGTGATCACCGAACTCGCCACCCGCACCGGGATCGACGGCGGGCAGATCGACGACGTCATCCTCGGTCAGGCCTCCCCCGGCGGCGACGCCCCGGCGATCGGCCGTGTCGCGGCCCTCGACGCCGGACTCGGCATCGATGTCCCGGGTCTACAGGTCGACCGGCGCTGCGGGTCCGGGCTGCAGGCGATCGTCCAGGCGTGCATGCAGGTCTCCACCGGTGGATCGGACCTGATCCTTGCCGGCGGGGTCGAGTCGATGAGCCAGGCGGAGTTCTACGCGACCGGGATGCGCTGGGGCGTGAAGGGCGAGGCCGTCGCCCTGATGGATCGCCTCGCCCGCGCCCGAGTCACCGCCGGTGGCAAGAACTTTCCCGTTCCGGGCGGCATGATCGAGACCGCGGAGAACCTGCGGGCCGAGTACTACATCAGCCGGGCGGACCAGGACACCCTCGCCGTGCAGTCGTACCAGCGTGCGGTCGCCGCGCAGCAGGCCGGGCGGTTCGCCGACGAGATCGTGGGAGTTCCCGTTCCGCAACGCAAGTCGGATCCGATCGTCGTCGACACCGACGAGCATCCGCGCGGAGACACCACCATGGAGTTGTTGGCCAGGCTGCGAGCGATCCGGTCCTCCGTCGACCCCGAGTCCACCGTCACCGCCGGCAATGCCAGTGGCCAGAACGACGGCGCGGCGGTCTGCATCGTCACAACCGCAGCCAAGGCACGCGAACTGGGCCTGCGTCCCCTGGCCCGGATGGCGAGCTGGGCGGTCGCGGGCGTCGCGCCGCGGACGATGGGTATCGGACCCGTGCCGGCTACCGAGAAGGCCCTGGGCCGAGCGGGACTCACGCTCTCCGACATGGACGTGATCGAGCTGAACGAGGCGTTCGCCGCACAGGCACTGGCGGTACTGCGGACCTGGGGTCTCGAGGCTGACGACCCCAGGGTGAACCCGAACGGCTCCGGTATCTCGCTCGGGCACCCGGTCGGCGCCACCGGCGCGCGCATCCTGGCGACCCTGCTGCGCGAGATGGACCGTCGCGAGTCGCGCTACGGCCTCGAGACCATGTGCATCGGCGGCGGGCAGGGCCTGGCCGCAGTCTTCGAGCGACTGAGCTGAGACCACCGGATTAGAGTGGCGCCATGCCGCCCACGCAGAGCAGCGCCGCCGAAGCCCCCAAGCGCCGGCGCAACAGTGACCTCACCCGGGAGAACATTCTCGAGGTCGCGACCACGGAGTTCGCGGACAAGGGCTTCGCCGGCGCGCGCGTGGACCTGATCGCCGAGCGCACGGACACCACCAAACGGATGATCTACTACTACTTCTCCGACAAGGAGGGGTTGTACCAGGCGGTTCTCGAGCGCTCCTACGGCGAGATCCGCGAGCAGGAGAGCCGGCTGAACCTCGAGGGCCTCAATCCGGTCGCCGCCGTCCGAGCACTCGCCGAACTGACCTTCGACCACCACGAGAAGCATCCGGACTTCATCCGTCTGGTCGCGAACGAGAACATGCTCCGCGGCGAGCACGTGCGCAAATCCGAGTCGCTCGGCGGCCTCGGCGAACCCGCCGCCGACCTGGTCTCGCGGATCCTCGCCGAGGGCCAACGGCAGGGACTGTTCCGCGCCGACGTCGACGCGCTCGACATCCACATGATCCTGAGCAGTTACGCCGGCTTCCGGGTCTCGCACCGGTTCACCTGGGAAGCCCTGTTCGGACAGGATCTGGTCGCGCCCGACCTGCGTGAGCACCAGCGAAAGATGCTGGGCGACATGGTCATCGCCTTCCTGTGCGAAAAGGCGTGACACCCCGACCAACGACGAAGGCCCCCACTCGAGTGGGGGCCTTCGTCGTCGTCCGATTGACTACGCCGACTTGTCGCGGCGCTGTGTCAATTACGCCGACTTGTCGCGGCGTTCCCGTTCCGGCTTGCGCGGCACGATGGTCGGCAGCACGTTGTCGTTGACCGTCTCCGCGGTGACCACCACCTTGGCGACGTCGTCGCGGCTCGGGATGTCGTACATCACCGGCAGCAGGACCTCTTCCATGATGGCGCGCAGGCCGCGGGCACCGGTACCACGCAGGATCGCCTGGTCCGCGACCGCCTCGAGCGCGTCCGCGGTGAACTCGAGTTCCACACCGTCCATGTCGAACAGGCGGGTGTACTGCTTGACCAAGGCGTTCTTGGGCTCGGACAGGATCTGGACCAGAGATTCCTTGTCCAGGTTGGTGACCGAGGCGACGACCGGCAGGCGGCCGATGAACTCGGGAATCAGGCCGAACTTGATCAGATCCTCGGGCATCACCTCGGCGAAGCGATCCTGCGCGTCGATCTCCGCCTTGGAGCGCACCTCGGCGCCGAAACCGATGCCCCGCTTGCCGACGCGATCCGAGACGATCTTCTCGAGTCCGGCGAACGCACCCGCCACGATGAACAGCACGTTCGTCGTGTCGATCTGGATGAACTCCTGGTGCGGGTGCTTGCGTCCACCCTGCGGCGGCACGCTCGCCTGGGTGCCCTCGAGGATCTTCAGCAGCGCCTGCTGGACGCCCTCGCCGGACACGTCGCGGGTGATGGACGGGTTCTCGGACTTGCGGGCGATCTTGTCGACCTCGTCGATGTAGATGATGCCCGTCTCGGCACGCTTGACGTCGTAGTCCGCGGCCTGGATCAGCTTCAGCAGAATGTTCTCGACGTCCTCGCCGACGTAGCCGGCCTCGGTCAGCGCGGTGGCGTCGGCGATCGCGAACGGCACGTTCAGCATCTTCGCGAGCGTCTGCGCGAGGTAGGTCTTGCCGCAGCCGGTCGGGCCGAGCATCAGGATGTTCGACTTGGCCAGCTCGACGCTCTCACCGCGCACGTCGTGACCCTTGTTGCCGGCCTGGATCTTCTTGTAGTGGTTGTAGACCGCCACTGCGAGCGTCCGCTTCGCCGCGTCCTGGCCGATCACGTAGTTCTCGAGGAAGTCCCGGATCTCCGCGGGCTTGGGCAGCTCGTCGAGCTTGACCTCGCTGGACTCGGCGAGCTCTTCCTCGATGATCTCGTTGCACAGGTCGATGCACTCGTCGCAGATGTAGACCCCGGGGCCCGCGATGAGCTTCTTCACCTGCTTCTGGCTCTTACCGCAGAACGAGCACTTCAGCAGGTCTCCGCCGTCACCGATGCGTGCCATCTCGTCAGGTCCCTACTTCCTTCTCAGCTGCACTTGCGTCGGGTGCCGATGTCTCCGCGAACGTCCGGGTTCTCGACGAACCCCGACCGTCGCGGGCGAGAGCCCCTCATGTGACCGTACCCGTTGTCTCGGAACCCGGTCGACTTGTTGACGGTGTTTCGCGCGGCCGGATATGACCGCAGGCGCCCGGACCCACGCGGGTCCGGGCGCACCGTGCCCTACTTCTGGGCGGACAGCTTGCGGTAGGCGAGCACGTCGTCGATGATCCCGTACTCCTTGGCCTCCTCGGCCGTCAGGATCTTGTCGCGGTCGGTGTCCTTGCGGATCACCTCGGCGTCCTTGCCGGTGTGCTTGGCCAGCGTCGACTCCATGAGCCGGCGCATCCGCTCGATCTCCGCGGCCTGGATCTCGAGGTCCGAGACCTGGCCCTGGATGCCGCCGGTGGCGGGCTGGTGGATCAGCACGCGCGCGTTCGGCAGGGCCAGACGCTTGCCGGGGGTACCCGCGGCGAGCAGCACCGCCGCGGCGGACGCGGCCTGACCGAGGCACACGGTGGTGATGTCGGCCCGGACGTACTGCATGGTGTCGTAGATCGCCATCAGCGAGGTGAACGAGCCACCGGGCGAGTTGATGTACATGGTGATGTCGCGGTCGGGGTCGAGCGACTCGAGGACCAGCAGCTGGGCCATCACGTCGTTCGCCGAGGCGTCGTCGACCTGCACGCCGAGGAAGATGATGCGCTCCTCGAACAGCTTGTTGTACGGGTTCGACTCCTTGACGCCGTAGCTCGAGTGCTCGATGAACGACGGCAGGATGTAGCGGGACTGGGGTGCGGCGGGAGCCTGGCCACCCAGCGCGCGGGGATCGAACAAGTTGGTCATCTTCTTCTCCAAAGTGTTGAGGGGCGTCGGAGCGGGTTCGGCTAGTTGCTGCCGGTGCCGCCGGCCTGCCGCGCGCGGGAGATGACGTGGTCGACGAAGCCGTAGTCCTTGGCCTCGGTCGCGGTGAACCAACGGTCGCGGTCGGAGTCGGCGGTGATCTGCTCGACCGTCTGACCGGTGTGCTCGGCGATCAGCTGCGCCATCTCACGCTTGGTGTGCGCGAACTGCTCGGCCATGATCGCGATGTCGGAAGCGGTGCCGCCGATGCCCGCGGAGGGCTGGTGCATCATGATCCGCGCGTGCGGCAGGGCGTACCGCTTGCCCTTGGTGCCGGCGGAGAGCAGGAACTGGCCCATCGAGGCGGCCAGACCCATGCCGAAGGTGGCGATGTCGCACTCCGCGAACTGCATGGTGTCGAAGATCGCCATGCCTGCGGTCACCGAGCCGCCCGGCGAGTTGATGTAGAGCGAGATGTCGCGGGTCGGGTCCTCCGCGGAGAGCAGCAGGATCTGCGCGCACAGCTTGTTCGCGATGTCGTCGTCGACCTGGGTACCGAGGAAGATGATGCGCTCGCGCAGCAGGCGCTCGTACACCGAGTCGCTGAGATTCAGACCTGACGTGGCCGAAGTCATGGCGGGGCCCTGCGAAGCCGCCGGGTTCTGTGAAGTCACGGTACCTGCCTTCTCCATCACTGAAACGTTGGTTCTTGTCACTGACACTAACGAACAGGGGCGGCCCCGGAGTCCCGGTGCCGCCCCTGTTCGCTATTGGCGTGAAATCTAGCTCTCGTCGGACTCCGCCGCGTCCTCCGACTCGCCGCCGCCGAACAGCTCGGCGGTGTCGACGGTCGCACCGTCGGTGTCGGTGACGGTGAACTTCTCGACGACGCCGGCGAGCGCCTTGCCGCGACGAACGTCGGCGAAGACGGCGCCGAGCTGGCCGGCCTGCTGGATCTGCTGGATGAACTGATCCGGCGACATGCCGTACTGCTGCGCCTGGAAGATGATCCGCTCGGTCAGCTCCTGCTGGCCGACCTGGGTGCCGTCGGCCTCCGCGATCGCGTCGAGCAGCAGCTGCGTCTTGACGGACTTCTCGGCGGACGCCTTTGCGTCGGCGTCGAACTGCTCACGCGTGGTGCCCTGCGCCTCGAGCAGCTCGCCGAGCTTCGCCTCGTCGTGGTCGAGACCGTGGATGGCGTCGTGCAGCGCCGCATCGACCTCGGCCTTGACGACGGCCTCGGGCAGCGGGACCTCGACGGTCTCGAGCAGGGTCTCGAGGACCTTGTCGCGGATCTGGCCGGCCTGCTCGACCTTCGCGACGCGACCGACGCGCTCGCGCAGGTCGTCCTTGAGGGCGTCGAGGGTGTCGAACTCGCTCGCCAGCTGGGCGAAGTCGTCGTCGGCCTCGGGCAGCTCGCGCTCCTTGACCGTGCCGACGGTGACCGTCACGACGGCCTCCTTGCCGGTGTGCTCACCGGCGACGAGCTTGGTGGTGAACTCCTTGGACTCGCCGGCCTTGAGGCCGACGACAGCCTCGTCGAGGCCCTCGATCAGCTGCCCCGATCCGATCTCGTGGGACAGGCCGGCGGCGGTGGCCTCCGGGACGTCCTCGCCGTCGACGGTGGCGGACAGGTCGATGGAGACGAAGTCACCCTCGGCCGCGGCCCGCTCGACACCGGTGAGGGTGCCGAAACGCTGACGCAGCGACAGCAGCTGCTCGTCGACTGCCTCGTCGGTGATCTCGACGGGGTCGACCGTCACCGCGAGGGCGGCGAAGTCGGGGAGGGTGATCTCCGGGCGGACGTCGACCTCGGCGGTGAACTCGAGGAGCTCGCCGTCCTCGATCTTGGTGATCTCGATCTCGGGCTGGCCGATGACCTTGACCTCACCGGTGGTGACGGCCTCCTGGTAGCGGCCCGGCAGCGCGTCGTTGACGACCTGCTCGAGCACGGCGCCGCGGCCGACGCGAGCCTCGAGCAGCTTCGCCGGGGCCTTGCCCGGACGGAAGCCGGGGAGACGGATCTGCTGCGCGAGGGCCTTGTACGCCTTGTCGAAGTCGGGCTTGAGCTCCTCGAAGGGCACCTCAACGTTGATACGGACCCGCGTCGGGCTCAGCTGCTCGACGGTGCTCTTCACGGACATGCTCCTTCGTGTGGTCTATCTCGTTGGCGTGGTCTGGTCTTCAGACTCACGCTTTCCTTACGTTGTCCCTGGTCGGGGTGACAGGATTTGAACCTGCGACCCTCCGCTCCCAAAGCGGATGCGCTACCAAGCTGCGCTACACCCCGTTAGGTCCGCGAGCATCGGCGACCGCGGGTGAGAACCGCGGGCCGCTACCGAATGGGAATCCTACGGCCACCCGATTGGCGAATCCAAAGCGAGGTTATGTACAGTCTCCAACGCAGACGACAGTCATGGCGATCCCAGGACGTCGTGTGCTCGGGGATGTAGCTCAATGGTAGAGCCCTAGTCTTCCAAACTAGCTACGCGGGTTCGATTCCCGTCATCCCCTCGCTTCGGCCCATCGGCCGACCCAAAGCCCCCCACCTGCTCCGGCAGGTGGGGGGCTTTGTCGTGTTCGGGACGCCGGAGCGACCTTCACCAGCGACATTCGCAGACCGCCACCATCCGGAGCCACGCCGATCTAGGGTGGAACCTGTTTCAGTCTGCCCCCGCCCAGTGAAGGAATGCCGCATGCACACCCCCCTTTGCGACGATCTCGGAATCGAGTTCCCCATCTTCGCGTTCACACATTGCCGCGACGTCGTGGTCGCCGTGAGCAAGGCGGGCGGCTTCGGCGTGCTCGGCGCGGTGGGATTCACGCCCGAAGAGCTCGAAATCGAGCTGAAGTGGATCGATGAGCACATCGGCGACCGCCCGTACGGCGTCGACATCGTCATTCCGAACAAGTACGAGGGCATGGACTCGAACCTGTCGGCAGACGAGCTGACAAAGATGCTGCAGTCGATGGTGCCGCAGGAAACCCTCGAGTTCGGACGCAAGATTCTCACCGACCACGGCGTGCCCCTGCCCGACGCCGGCAGCGATAACGCGTTGCAGCTTCTCGGCTGGACCGAGGCCACCGCCACCCCCCAGGTCGAGGTCGCGCTGCAGCACCCGAAGGTCACCCTGATCGCCAACGCCCTCGGCACGCCGCCGGCGGACATGATCGCGCACATCCACGCGGCCGGCCGCAAGGTCGCGGCCCTGTGCGGCTCGCCCTACCAGGCCCGCAAGCACGCGGACGCCGGCGTGGACATCATCATCGCCCAGGGCGGCGAGGGCGGCGGACACTGCGGCGAGGTCGGATCGATCGTGCTGTGGCCGCAGGTCGTCAAGGAAGTTGCCCCGGTGCCGGTGCTCGCCGCGGGCGGTATCGGCAGCGGCCAGCAGATCGCGGCGGCCCTGGCCATGGGGGCGCAGGGTGCCTGGTCGGGCTCGCAGTGGCTGATGGTCGAGGAGGCCGAGAACACCGCCGTCCAGCAGGCCGCCTACGCGAACGCGTCCAGCCGGGACACCGTGCGCAGCCGGTCGTTCACCGGCAAGCCGTGCCGGATGCTGCGCAACGACTGGACCGACGCGTGGGAGCAGGAGGGCAACCCCGAACCGCTCGGTATGCCGCTGCAGTACATGGTCTCCGGGATGGCCGTCGCCGCAACCCACAAGTACCCGGACCAGACCGTCGACGTCGCGTTCAACCCGGTCGGTCAGGTCGTCGGTCAGTTCACCAAGGTCGAGAAGACCGCCGCGGTGATCGATCGGTGGGTCCAGGAGTACCTCGAGGCCACCGGCACCCTCGAGCGGCTGAACGAGGCCGCGAGCGCCTGACGATCACTGGTCGGGAAGGATCGGGACGCTCTCGCCTCGATCCTTCCCGAGCAGCGCCGCTCGGGTGACGGCCACCACCCCGAACCGGTCACGGACCGAGTCCAGCGCGGTGTCGAGGGCGGTGAGGTCGCGCGGCGGCCGCTCGGCCGTCCCGGTCTCGGTTTCGGTTTCGAACGGCAGCGCCAACTGCTCGGCACCCTCGCGGTCGAGATTGGTCAGCGCGACACCGACCAGCGTCAGCCCCTGCCCGAGGATCAGCGGCCGCGCCTGGTCGAGCAGGACGCGCACCGCGGTCAGGATCGTCTCGGTGCGCGCCGTCGCCTGCGGCAGCGTGAGCGAACGGGTGGCGCGAGTGAAGTCGGCGAACCGCATCCGCACGACGACGGTGCGACAGACCCGACCCGCCCGCCGCAGCCGCCGGGTCACGCGATCGACCAGCGCCGAGGCAGTCGCGTCGATCTCGTCGAGTGACCTGGGTCGGCGGCCGAGCGCGTGCTGGGCCCCGATCGACCGGCGCCGCCCCGTGGTCTGCACCCGCCGCGGGTCACGGGCCCACGCGAGGGCGTGCAGGTGTCTGCCCGCCCCCTGCCCGACGACGGCCATCAACTCACGTTCCGGCAACATGGCCATCTGCCCAACCGTCTCGATGCCGTAGTCGCGGAGCTTGCGGGAGGTGACCTTGCCGACTCCCCAGAGTCGCTCGACCGGCAACGGGTGCAGGAATTCGAGCTCCCGGTCCGGCGGGACAAGCAGCAGCCCGTCAGGTTTGCCGACCGCGCTGGCCACCTTCGCGAGGAACTTGGTCCGGGCGATCCCGACCGTGATCGGCAGCCCGACCCGCTCGCGAACGTCGCGTCGCAGCCGGGCGGCGATCTCTTCGGGGCTGCCCGCGATTCGCGATAGTCCCCCGACGTCGAGGAAGGCCTCGTCGATCGAGATGCCCTCGACCAGCGGGGTCGTGTCACGGAACACCTCGAACACCGCCTTGCTCGCCTCCGCGTACGCGGACATCCGGGGCCGCACGACCACTGCCTGCGGGCACAGTCGCAGCGCCTGGGCCCCACCGCTGGCCGTCCGCACCCCGAACGCCTTGGCCTCGTAGCTGGCGGCGAGCACCACCCCGCCGCCGACGATCACCGGCCTGCCCCGCAACGACGGGTCGTCGCGCTGCTCGACGGAGGCGTAGAAGGCGTCGAGATCGGCGTGCAGGATCGTCGCGTGATCCGCCGGGGGACGCTCGGAGTGGGACACGAACACATGTTCGCATCAACCACCGACACCGGCGGCCCCGGTAAACTGGCCGGTGTCCGGTTTGTCCTTTCGGGAAGGTCTCCTGTGGAACTCCTTCTGATCCTCGTGATCATCGCCGCCGTCGTCTTCCTGGTCATGAAGAGCCAGAAGCGCTCGGCCGGCAACACCGCCCACCAGCTCGACGACGCGAAGGCGGACGCCCGGCAGGCGATCGAACGCCTCGGCGGGCAGGTGTACAACCTGACCGGCACCGACACCGCCTCGAAGCAGGCGCTCGCGGACGCCTCCGAGCGCTACACCGCGGCCGGCTCCCAGATCGAGCAGGCGGGCACCCCGGCGCAGGCGCGCCTGGCCAAGCAGACCGCGCTCGAGGGTCTGTACTACATCCGCGCCGCGCGGACCGCGATGGGCATGGACCCGGGTCCCGAGGTGCCCAGCATCGACGGCCAGAAGTCCGCGGGTTCGGTCACGGAGGACCGCGAAGTCGAGTTCGAGGGACGCCAGGTCGCGGCGTCGCCGAACCCCTCCGCACAGACCCCGAACTACTACCCCGGCGGTCGCGTCGCGGGCCGTCCGGTGCCGGCCGGCTGGTACTCCGAGCCGTGGTGGAAGCCCGCACTCGTCGCCGGTGCGTGGGGCGTCGGCTCGATGGTCCTGTTCTCCGCGATGTTCAGCGGCATGTCCGGTGTCGGGTACGACGCGCAGGCGTTCGAGAACGGCTACGGCGACGGTTACCAGGACGGCCTGGACGCGGCGGGCGGGGACATGGGCGATCAGGGCGGCGACATGGGCGGCGACATGGGCGGCGACACCGACTACGGCGCCATGGGTGACGGCGGCGGATTCGACGGGGGCGGGTTCGACGGCGGCGGATTCGACGGCGGCGGATTCGACGGCGGCGGATTCGACTTCTGAATCAGGCGGCCCGGGTCTCCCGACCCGGGCCGTTCCTCGTCACGTCGCCTGACAGCTGGGACACCAGAAGAGGTTGCGCGCCTTCATGACCGAATGCAGGACCGGCGTGCCGCACACGCGACACGCCTCGCCCGCTCGCCGGTAGACGTAGGTGCGCGGGCGGTCGACGGCGTACGACGGCGCGCCGGTGTCGTGTTCGGGTCGCACCACGTGCATCACCCCGGCGTCGACGCCGACGGCCATCAGTTCGACCAGGTCAGACCAGATTGCGTCCCACTCGGATCGGCCGACCTTCGCGCCGGGCCGATCCGGGTGGATGCCGTGCCGGAACAGCACCTCGGCCCGATACACGTTGCCGACGCCGGCAAGCACCGCCTGATCCATCAGCAGCGCGCCGATCGCGGTCTGGGACTTCGAGATTCGACGCCATGCCCGGTCCGGGTCGGCGTCGGGCCGCAGCGGGTCGGGACCCAGCCGGTTCTCCAGCGCGGTCAGCTGCGTCTCGTCGTAGATCTCGCACGCGGTGGGACCGCGCAGGTCGGTGCCGACCTCGGCGCCGACCATCCGCATCCGCACCTGTCCGACCGGCGCACCCATCGGCAGGGGCAGCTCGGTGAACTTGCCGTACAGACCGAGGTGGACGTGCACGATGCGGCCGTTGTCGTAGTGGTGCAGCAGGTGCTTACCCCAGGCCTCGGCCGACTCGAGCGCCGCACCGTCGATCAGGGCGGCGCCGGCCTCGAATCGACCCTGGGGGCTGGAGACGCGGACGGGAGCACCGGCGAAGTGTCGCTGGTGCTCCCGTGCCAATCGGTGGAGCGTGTGCCCCTCGGGCACTCAGGCCTCGGGCAGCGCGGGCGGGACGCCGGTGCGCTCGTACTCGGAGAGGATGTCGATGCGGCGCTGGTGCCGCTCCTCACCGGACCACGGGGTCTCGAGGAACGCGTCGACGATCGCGAACGCCTCCTCGGTGGAGTGCATGCGACCGCCGATGCCGATCAGCTGGGCCTTGTTGTGCTGACGCGCGAGCTGAGCGGTCTCGACGCTCCAGGCGAGGGCGCAGCGGGCACCGGGCACCTTGTTCGCGGCGATCTGCTCGCCGTTGCCGCTGCCGCCGAGCACGATGCCGAGGCTGCCCTCGTCCGCGACGGTCCGACGAGCCGCCTCGACGCAGAACGCCGGGTAGTCGTCGAGCGCGTTGTACTCGTGGGCACCGCAGTCGACCGCCTCGTGGCCGTTCGCCACGAGGTGATCCTTGATCAGATTCTTGAGTTCGAAGCCGGCGTGGTCGGCACCTAGGTATACGCGCATGTGTCGATTCTGACATCTCGCGCCACGCGGGCCCGCGCCGACCACACCTACAGTCGGATGCCATGGAGCAGTACACGCCGGTCACGGCGCATCCCGTGCCGCAGGCACCCGCCCCGGGCTTCCCTCCGCCGCAAGGCCTTCCGTCGTGCGGACTCTCGCCGTGGGGCATGCCGGCGCGCCACCGGCTGGAGATCCCGCTCTTGGCGCTGGCGGTCACCGTCACCGCCGTCGCCTACCTGACCTCCGTCGCACTGCTGCTCACCGGGCGGCTCGACTACTGGGTGATCCTGCTGCTGCTCGCCCCCGTCGTCGTTTTCGTCGTGCGTGGGCAGACGTACGCCGCCCAGCGCGTCAACGGCGTGAAGATGACGCCGACCCAGTTCCCAGACGGCCACCGGATGCTGGTCGAGGCGGCGACGCGATTCGGTATGCGCGAGGTGCCCGACGGCTACGTCGTGCTCGGCAACGGCCGGATCAACGCGTTCGCCTCCGGGCACGGGTTCCGCCGGTACGTGGTGGTGTACAGCGACCTGTTCGAGATCGGCGGTCACGCCCGCAATCCCGACGCCCTCGCCTTCATCATCGGCCACGAGGTCGGGCACATCGCCGCGGGGCACACCTCGTACTGGCGTCAACTCGGGATGTTCGCGTCCAACTACGTCCCGGTGATCGGCTCGTCGCTCTCGCGTGCCCAGGAGTACACCGCCGACAATCACGGCCTGTGCAATCGCCCGGACGGCGCCACCGGTGCGATCGGCGTGCTTGGCGCGGGCAAGTACCTGATGAACCTGGTGGGCTTCCACGAGATGGCCGATCGCGCCGTCACCGAGCGCGGCTTCTTTCCCTGGCTGGTGAACCTGCTGTCCGGCCATCCCGTGTTGACCTGGCGGGCCCACGCGCTGCGGGACCGCTCGCGGCACGGCCAGCTGTTCTTCCGACCGCGCTAGCGTTCGCGGTGGGCCCGGACCCGCCGGTTGTCTTCGTCGACCCAACCCTTGGACGCGGCGTAGTCGATCATCGCGACGAATCGCGGCAGCCAGTCCGGCAGCCGGTCGGGGTGCGAGTTGAGGGCACGCTCGAGCCGGCCGATCTCGAGCCAGACGTACTCGTCCTCGACGACACCCCAGTCGGCGAGCGCGGCGTTCACACGATCGGCGTCGGGATCGCCGACCACCGTCACTGCGAGCCTCGTGTACTCGTCGACCCCGGTCAGCACGACCTCCGCAACGGCCGATTCCAGGTCCACCTCGAGCTGCATGGCGCGCACGCCTCCTTCGACATCGTCGACTCAAGAATTGGATCAGTCGATCCAATTCTTTCCCATTGGAAGTCATACCCCGGGTGTCCGTCAAGGTGTGACATGCTCGGGCCATGTCCACCGGAAACCGACAGGGCACGGCAACCCGCGCGAAACTGGTCAAGGTGGCCGAGCGACTCTTCGCCGCCCAGGGCGTAGACGCGGTGTCGGTGCGCGCCGTCAACGCCGCCGCCGGACTCGGACCGGCCTCGGTGCACTACCACTTCGGCTCGAAGGACGACCTGCTCTCGGCGGTACTCGTCGACCTCGGCGGTCCGGTACGCGACCGGATCGCGGCCAACGTTGCTGCACTCGCCGCCGACCCGGAGCCCGCCGACACCGAGGCACTGGTGCGCGCGCTGACCGATCCGTACCTCGAACTGCTGTTGCAGCAACGAATTCGAGGCCTTCGATGGGTGAAGATCATCGCGCAACTGTCCCCTGAGGGTCATCCGGCACTGCGCTCGACCGGCCAGGACGTGGAGGCCGCGCTGCTGCGCGAGGTTCGCCGAACGTATCCGGACTCCGACCCGAACCGACTCGAACTGCGCTGGGCCATCTCGGTGACCGGCTTCCTGCAGGCCCTCGGCCGCGTCGACGAATGGAACCGCGAGGGCAGGCACCCGTCACCCGACGGCCTGACCTCGTTCTACGAGGATCTCGTCGACTTCGTCGTCGGCGGTCTCGACCGACTGCTGGGCACCTAGTACTCCCCCTCACGCCCGCCGCCACGCGCCGGGTTGCCCGCTCAGCGGGACATTTATGGATCACTTGATCCAACTCGGTGATAGAACGAAACCCGGCATCGATGTGATGCCGCTCACGTTCTTCATTTCACGGCGCCCCACCCACTCCCAGGAGAGCCCGCCCATGTGGACCACAGACTCGATCAAGTTCGGGGCATTCCTCGCCCCGTACCATCCGCTGAACGCCGATCCCGCGTTGCAGCTGCGTCGCGACATCGATCTCATGCAGCACCTCGACCACCTCGGTTTCGACGAGGCGTGGATGGGTGAGCACCATTCGACCGGCGCCGAGATCGTGCCCGCCCCCGACGTGTTCATCGCGGCGGCGGCCGAGCGGACCGAACGCATCCGGTTCGGCACCGGCGTCACCTCGCTGCCGTACCACCACCCGCTGGTCACCGCGGACCGGATCACCCAGCTGGACCTGCAGACCCGCGGCCGGCTGATCCTCGGCACCGGGCCGGGCAAGATCCCGCTCGACGCGCACATGATGGGCATCGACCCCTCGGACCAGCGTCGCATGCAGGGCGAGGCGCTCGAGGCGATCCTGCCGCTGCTGCGCGGCGAGGTGGTGAACATGGAGACGGACTGGTTCACCCTGCGTGATGCCCGCGCCCAGCTGCCGACGTACAACCCGGCCGGCATCGAGATCGCGACCGCGTCGACGATGTCGCCGAACGGCTCGGTCCTGGCCGGCACACACGGCCTCTCCCTGCTGTCGCTCGCCGCCAGCTCCCCCAGCGGATTCGAGGTCCTCGACCGCAACTGGGGCGTCTACGAGAAGGTCTGCGCCGAGCACGGCCACGTTGCCGACCGGTCCACCTGGCGGCTGGTCAACCCGATGTTCCTCGCCGAGACCAGGGCCGACGCCGAGAAGGCCGTCAGCCGCCGGATCGGCTCGATGGCGGCATACGTCAACCGCCAGACCGGGCAGAACCCGGACTGGGCACAGACACCCGAGGGTGTCATCGACCAGTGGCGCAACGACACCCTCGGCGAGTTCGGGCAGGCCATCATCGGCACCCCGGACGAGGCGATCGCCCAGATCGAGCGGCTGATCGAGAAGACCGGCGGGTTCGGCACCATGCTGATCCTGCACGTGGACATGGCGAACTGGGAGGACACCAAGCGCAGCTACGAGCTGTTCGCGTCCGAGGTGATCCCGCACTTCAAGAACCGCAACCGAGGCCGCGAGGCGAGCCTCCAGTTCGCCGAGGACAACCGCGACTACCTCATCGGCGGCCTGGTCGGCGCGATCACCAAGGCCCACACCGACTACTACGGCCAGCCCGTCGAGAGCGCCGGGGCGCCGGCATGAGGGCGGCGCAGTTCCACGACGGCACCTTCACCGTGACCGACGTCCCGGCCGCACCCGCGCTCGGACCCGGGCAGATTCGGATCGAGATCGTCGCCTGCGGCATCTGCGGCAGCGACCTGAGTATGTCCAAGGACCCGTGCCGGTTCGTGCACGTCGCGGAGAACGCCGGCTACCCGCTGGCGACCTTCGACACCGACCGCCCGGTGGTCCTCGGACACGAGTACGCCGGCATCGTGACCGAGATCGCCTCGGGTGTAACCGATTTCGCCGTCGGCGACAAGGTCACCGGGATCGGGCTCGCGACCGACACCAGCACCGGGATCCCGAAGATCATCGGGTTCTCCAACGAGTACCACGGCGCGTTCGGCGAGCACATCGTCGTCGACGCGTTCTGGGTGCGGAAGGTGCCCGAGGGGCTGTCGCTCGAGCACGCGACGCTCGCCGAGCCGCTGCACGTCGGCGAGATGCACATGCAGCAGTCGGGGCTGACTTCGGCGGACTCGGCGCTGGTGATCGGTTGCGGCACCATCGGTCTCGGCGCGATCGTCGCGGCGAAGGCCCGCGGCGCCCAGGTGGTGATCGCGTCCGAACCGTCGCCGAAGCGGCGTGAGCTGGCGAAGCTGATGGGCGCCGACATCGTGGTCGACCCGAACGAGCAGGACCCGATCGAGCTGTGGAACCGGATGGTGGCCGAGGGCAACACGCTCGTCGGTCAGGCCGGCGCCGGCATCCTCATCGCCTACGAGTGCAGCGGCAGGGCCGGCATCCTGGGCACCCTGATGCACACCATGCCGTTCAACTCGCGAATCCAGGTGCTGGCCGCGCCGTTCGGCGACGAGGTCGTGATCCCCGTGGTCGGACAGTTCCGGCGGATCGCGATCAACTTCGGCCACGGCCCGTACGAGGACGCCTACGACATCACCCTGCAGCGTCTGGCCGACGGCGAGATCGACGCCGAGGCGATCATCACCGGCCGGGTCGGTCTCGACGGCGTCGCCGGCGCGTTCGACGCGCTGCGCAACCCCGACGAGCACGTGAAGATCCTGGTGCTGCCCCAGAACTGAGGCGGCTCCGCCGCCCGTGAGTCCTTCCGGTCCCGGCAGGGACCGGAAGGACTCACGGGTGCCAAGCGCACATCGCAGGAAGGTGGACATGTTCGAACTTTCCAGACGTTCAGTACTGACCGGCGGCGCGGCGACCCTCGGCGCCGGCATCCTCGGGGGCAGACAGCAGACCGAGAAGCGGTGGAATCCCGACCTCTGGCAGCAGACGGGAGCACTGGGGGCACCGAGCGTCACCGGCCTACACCTGCAGTTCGGATCCGATGCGTCCCGCGAGATGACCGTCTCGTGGATCACGCCGGCCGCGGTCCGGAATCCGCGCGTCGAGTTCGGCACCGTCACAGGGGGCCCCGGGCGGACGGTGCAGGCGGAGACCAGGCGCTACCGCGACGGCGTGGACGGTGGTGAACTGTTCGCACACCACGCCCGCATCGGCGACCTGTCCCCCGACACCCGGTACGTGTACTTCGCCACGCACGACGGGGCGACCCCCGACACGGGGGTGTTCACTACTGGGCCGAGGGGCCGCAAGCCGCTGCGATTCACCAGTTTCGGCGACCAGGGCACCGTCAACCTGCGCCAGGCGAAGGCGTTTCCGCCCGGCACTCCAGGCGGCAACGGGCCGTACCCGGTCTACACGAGCAGCGACGTCGGCAGCCAGGCCTCGGCCGACATCGTGCAGGCAATCGAGCGCGCATCACCCCTGTTCAACCTGCTCAACGGCGATCTGTGCTACGCGGCGATCGGGGCCTACTTCGGCCAGCCGCGTACCCCAACCTGGTCCGACTGGTTCATCAGCAACAGCAGGTCGACGCGGTACCGGCCGTGGATGCCGTGTCCGGGAAACCACGAGAACGAAAGGGCGAACGGGCAATTCGGGTTCGACGCGTACCGGAACATGTTTGCTCTGCCCTCGAACGGCGGCGACCCCGCATTCCAGGGTCTCTGGTATTCCTTCACCGCGGGTTCGGTCCGCATCATCAGCGTCAGCAATGACGACGTCGCGATCCAGGACGCAGGCGACTCCTACATCCGGGGCTATTCCGGCGGCGCACAGCGGCGCTGGCTGGAGGCCGAGCTACGCGGTGCCCGGGCCGACAAAGGGATCGACTGGATCGTCGTGTGCATGCACCAGACGATGATCTCGAGCGCACAACGAAGCAACGGCAGCGATCTCGGGGTGCGGCAGGCGTGGGGACCGCTCTTCGATCAGTACGGCGTCGACCTGGTGGTGTGCGGGCACGAGCACCACTACGAGCGATCCCACGCCGTCCGGGGTTCGAGTGGGAACGACACCGCGACACCCATCCCGGTCGACACCGGGAGGGACCTGATCGACACCGAGAAAGGCACGGTGCACATGGTGATCGGCGGGGGCGGTAACTTCGCCACCTCGGAGAAAGACCTGTACGACCGGCCGGAGGCCCGGGTGATCGTGGCACTGAGCGACAAGGACAGCCCGATCCTGCCCGGCCACAAGGACTCGGTCTGGGTCAACGAGGACGCGCCGTGGGCGTCCTTCCAGGATCGCGCGAACCCGCACGGATTCGCGGCCTTCGACGTCGATCCGGGCCGCGGACCCGGCGACAAGACCCGCCTGAAAGTCACCTACTACACCTTCGAGGGCCCGTTCGCCGAGCTGCGTCCCGTCGACGAGTTCGTCCTGGAACGCAGGCGCAGGGACGATCCCGACGGTGTCGGACGGCCCGGGTCCTCCGAGGGCGGTGGGCGGTTCGGGTCCTGACCGAACCAGGCACCCCGTGAGTCCTTCTGGCCCCCGTAGGGACGAGAAGGACTCACGGGCGGTGGCGCCTACTCGAAGGAGGGATCCTCGGTACGGGTGCGCTTGAGCTCGAAGAAATGCGGGTAGGAGGCCAGCGCGACGACGCCGTCCCACACCTTGCCCGCGTCCTCGCCGCGGGGAATGCGGGAGAGCACCGGACCGAAGAACGCGACGCCGTTGACGTGGATGGTCGGGGTGCCGACGTCGGGACCGACCGCATCCATGCCCGCCTTGTGGCTGGCCCGCAACTGCTGGTCGTGGACGTCGGTGTCGGCGGCGGACGCCAGGTCGGCCGGCAGACCGACCTCGGCCAGCGCCTCCGCGATGACCGTCGGAAGGTCCTGATTGCCCTGGTCGTGAATGCGCGTACCCATCGCGGTGTACAGCGGCAGCAGCACCTGGTCGCCGTGGTCCTTCGCCGCCGCGATCGCCACCCGGACCGGACCCCAGGCCTTGTCCATCAGCTCCCGGTACTGCTCGGGCAGTTCCTTGCCCTCGTTCAGCACGGCCAGGCTCATCACGTGGAACTTCGCGTCGACGTCGCGGACCTTCTCGACCTCGAGAATCCAGCGGGAGGTGATCCAGCACCACGGGCAGAGCGGGTCGAACCAGAAATCGGCGGTGTCCTTCTTCGTCTCACTCACTTGGCGCTCTCCATCGGTTGGGTCCACGGATCGAATTCCGGTCTCGTCACACGACAACCGCGAAGCGCCGCGATTGCTTCCCGAGGTGCGTCCGGCGCAGTACCGTCGACGGTACGAGACCCCCGGGAACGGAGCGTGGCAGATGTCACCGAACCGTACGTTCGTCATCGTCGGCGGCGGGCTCGCCGGAGCGAAAGTCGCGGAGGGACTTCGCGACAGGGACTTCGACGGCAAGGTCGTGCTGCTCAGCGGGGAGGAGCACCTCCCCTACGAGCGGCCACCGCTGTCCAAGGAACACCTCACGAGGGCGAAGGCGCTCGCCGACTTCACGGTCCACGACGGCGACTGGTATCGCGACCACCGGGTGGACCTGAGGCTGGGGACCACCGTCACCGCACTGGACCCGACCGCGCACCGGGTCACCCTCCCGGACGGATCGACCATCGACTACGACAAGCTGGCGCTGGCCACCGGGTCACGGTCGAGGCGACCACCGATCCCCGGTTCCGACGCAGCGGGCGTGCACTACCTGCGCACCGTCGAGGAGTCCGACGCCCTGCTCGCCACGCTGCAGCCGCGCTCGCGCCTGGTGGTGATCGGCGCCGGCTGGATCGGCATGGAGGTCGCCGCCGCCGCCCGCGGGCACGACGTCACCGTCACGGTGGTCGAGGCCGCGGAGTTGCCGCTGCTCGGCTCGCTCGGTGCCGAGATGGGCACCGTGTTCGCCGAAATGCACCGCGAGCACGGTGTCGACCTGCGGCTGAGTGCGACGGTCGAGGAGATCGTCGCGGAGTCCGGCCGGGCCACCGGGGTGCGCCTGGCCACCGGCGACGTGCTGGCCGCGGACGCGGTACTCGTCGCGGTAGGCGCGGCGCCGAACGTCGAACTGGCGCGCGAGGCGGGCCTCGCCGTCGACGGCGGGGTCCTGGTCGACGCCCGACTGATCAGCAGCGATCCCGACATCGTGGCCGTCGGCGACATCGCGGCGCAGCAGCATCCGGTCCTCGGGACCCGCATCCGCGTCGAGCACTGGGCCAACGCGCTCAACCAGCCCGCCGTGGCGGCCGGGGCGATGCTCGGCGGCAGCGAGGAGTACACCAACCTGCCGTACTTCTTCACCGACCAGTACGACCTCGGCATGGAGTACGTCGGGCACGCGCCCGCGGGGAGTTACGTGCGGGTCGTGGTCCGCGGCGACGTGGTCCGGCGCGAGTTCGTGGCCTTCTGGCTCGACGGCGACCATCGGGTGCGGGCCGGGATGAACGTGAACGTCTGGGACGTGACCGATCGGATCAAGGAACTGATCACCTCGGGCGAGCCGGTCGATCCGGCCCGGCTGTCGGACCCGTCTTCGCCCCTCTGACGGCAGCGGGTCGTGGCCGTCGGCGCCTCGTGATGGGATGGAGCCGAGCACCTGTCCCCGACTCCCGAGGAGCGTCCCGAAGTGGCCCCACCGAACCTGACCCGCGACCAGGCAGCGCAGCGCGCGGAGCTGTTGACGGTCGAGAACTACAGCATCGAGTTGGACCTCACCGACGGCAGCGGGGCGCCCGGCGAGCAGACGTTCCTGTCCCGGACCACGGTCACGTTCGGCGCGACGGCCGGCGGGCAGACCTTCGTCGACCTCGTCGCCCGCGGGGTGCGCACCGCCACCCTCAACGGGCGCATCCTGGACGTCAGCGGGTACGACGAATCCGAGGGCATCGCGCTGACCGACCTCGCCGAGCACAACGAGCTGGTCGTCGAGGCCGACTGCGAGTACTCGAACACCGGCGAGGGCCTGCACCGCTTCGTGGACCCGACCGACCAGGCGGTGTACCTGTACTCGCAGTTCGAGACCGCGGACGCCAAGCGGATGTTCGCCTGCTTCGACCAGCCGGATCTCAAGGCCACCTTCGACATTCGGGTCACCGCCCCGGCCGACTGGCAAGTGATCTCCAACTCCGCGACAGTCGAGACGCTCGCCGCGACGCCCGGCGTGCACCAGTTCCGGACCACCCCGAAGATGAGCACCTACCTGGTCGCGCTGATCGCCGGTCCGTACGCGCGGTGGAGTGACAGCTACTCCGACGAGCACGGCCACATTCCGCTCGGCATCTACTGCCGCGCCTCGCTCGCCGAGCACATGGACGCCGAGCGACTGTTCACCGAGACCAAGCAGGGCTTCGACTTCTACCACCGCAGCTTCGGGGTGCCGTACGCGTTCGGCAAGTACGACCAGCTGTTCGTGCCCGAATTCAACGCGGGCGCAATGGAGAACGCCGGCGCGGTCACCTTCCTCGAGGACTACGTGTTCCGGTCCAAGGTCACCCGCTACTCGTACGAGCGGCGCGCCGAGACGGTGCTGCACGAGATGGCGCACATGTGGTTTGGCGACCTCGTCACCATGAAGTGGTGGGACGACCTGTGGCTCAACGAGTCCTTCGCGACCTTCGCCTCGGTGCTGTGCCAGACCGAGGCCACCGAGTACACCAACGCCTGGACCACGTTCGCGAATGTGGAGAAGTCTTGGGCGTACCGGCAGGACCAGCTGCCCTCGACGCACCCGATCGCCGCGGACATCCCGGACCTCGCCGCGGTGGAGGTGAACTTCGACGGCATCACCTACGCCAAGGGCGCGTCGGTGCTCAAGCAACTCGTCGCGTACGTCGGACTCGAGCCGTTCCTCGCCGGTCTGCGCGCCTACTTCGCCGACCACGCGTACGGCAACGCGACGTTCGACGACCTGCTCGCCGCGCTGGAGAAGGCCTCGGGCCGGGACCTGTCCGACTGGGGCTCGCAGTGGCTCAAGACGACCGGACTGAACATCCTGCGACCCGAGTTCGAGGTCGATGCCGACGGACGGTTCACCTCCTTCGCGGTGATCCAGGACGGCGCGGCGCCGGGCGCGGGCGAGACCCGCGTGCACCGGCTCGCGATCGGGATCTACGACGACGGCCAGCACGGCAAGCTGGTGCGCACCGAACGCATCGAACTCGACGTCGAGGGTCCCCGCACCGAGGTGCCCGAACTCGTCGGTGTCGAGCGCGGCAAGCTGGTGCTGGTCAACGACGACGACCTCACCTACTGCTCGGTGCGGCTCGACCCGGAGTCGCTGTCCACGGCCATCGAGCGGATCGGGGACATCGCGGACCCACTGCCCCGCACGCTGGTGTGGTCGGCGGCCTGGGAGATGACCCGTCAGGCCGAGCTCAAGGCCCGCGACTTCGTGGCCCTGGTGCAGCGCGGCATCGGCGCCGAGACCGAGGTGGGCGTGGTGCAGCGGCTGCTGATGCAGGGGCACACCGCGCTCGCCGCCTACGCCGAACCCGGCTGGGCGGCCGGGACCGGCTGGCCGGACTTCGCGAACCGGCTGCTCGAGCTGGCCCGCGAGGCCGAGGCCGGCTCGGACCACCAGCTCGCGTTCGTGAACTCGCTGACCGGGGCGCAGCTCTCGCCGTGGCACACGGAGGTGCTGCAGGAACTGCTCGACGCCGATCCCGCGACGGTCGGGCTGCCGGGGCTGGTGGTCGACACCGACCTGCGCTGGCGCCTGGTACAGGCCCTGGCCGTCGCCGGGGAGGTCGATGCGGACGGCACCTCGAGTCCGTTCATCGACGCCGAGGCGCAGCGCGATCCGACCGCTGCCGGCGCCCGGCAGGCCGCCGCGGCGCGGGCCGCTCGACCGCAGGCCGCGGTCAAGGAGCGGGCCTGGTCGACGGTGGTGGACGACGACACGGTCCCGAACATCACCGCCCGCGCGATCATCGGTGGCTTCTCGGCGCCGGGTCAGGACGAACTGCTCGAGCCGTACGTCGCCCGCTACTTCGCCGACATTCCCGGGGTGTGGGAGCGGCGGTCGAGCGAGGTCGCCCAGACGGTGGTCGTCGGGCTGTACCCGGCCTGGTCGATCAGCGAGGCGTCGGTCGCCGCGGCCGACCAGTTCCTCGCCGGCGACCATCCGCCGGCGTTGCGCCGGCTGGTCGTCGAGGGCCGGGCCGGGATCGAGCGCTCGCTCGAGGCCCGCGCCTTCGACGCGACCTGACCCCACCAACGGCAGTGACCCAATGTCACATCGGTTCGGGCTAACTGAACCGATGTGACATTGGGTCACATGGGACGAGAGGGCCTAGCGGGCCGCGATGGCCGCGCTCATGACGCGGACCGCACTGACCAGTCCGTCGATCAGGTTCGCCTCGCCGAACGACGAGACGGCCGCGGTCACGCCGAGCTGCGCGACGCGGTCGGTGACCCGGTCCGCGACTGCCTTGCCGGAGCGGACCTCGACGGCGCGCTGGTTCGGCGACACCGCGATGAGCACCGAACGCTCGGCCTCGGGAGTGGTCGGGAACAGCTCGTCGACGCCGGTCGCGGGATCCTCACCCAGCGGTCCGATGTACGCGTTGAAGCGCACCTTGGTCGAACGCGTCGCGTCGGTCAGCGCGTCGTCCAGCGTCACCAGCTCGTCCACGGTGAACGGGAGATCGTCGTACGGATCACCGATGCGGTGCACCGAGGAGACTCGACCGCTGGCGGTCACGACGGACCCCACCGGGAGGTCGGCCTCGATCACTGCCGGGAAACGGTTACCACCTGCCACTTGCCGAACCTCCGATCAGATCTGCGGAACCGGCCGCGATGGCCTTGTGTCCGCCATGGTGTCCCGCCACGGTGACCTCGTCGACGGCGGACCACAGCACGGGCTTGTGGGTCCATTCCTTGTCGAGCGAGTAGTGCGCGGGCGTCGAACCCGCGACCGGCTTGGCCAGGAAGCACAGTCCCGCGATGATCGCCGTGGCGACCACGGGGATCCCGACGAAGATCAGCACTGTCTCAAGAATGCTCACCTGCCAAACGGTAGCCCAGACGCCCGGCGAAGGTGACACGACCCGCACGAAAGGGCGGCGGGGACCACCCCGCTACGCCGCGCCCTCCCCCAGGTACCGCAACCAGAGCGGGTCGAGGTCCTTGGTCGCCGCGAGCAGGCGCCAGTGCTGCCCCTTCGGCGGGACCAGCGCGGCGCGCAGCGTCCAGCCGAGCTCGCTGAGCAACTTGTCGGCCTTGCGGTGGTTGCACGGGGCGCAGCAGGCGACGCAGTTCTCCCACGAATGACCGCCGCCGCGGCTGCGCGGGATGACGTGGTCGATGGTCTCCGCCTTGTCCCCGCAGTAGGCGCACCGGAATCGGTCGCGGTGCATCAGCGCGGCACGCGTCATCGGGATCCTGGCGCGGTACGGAACGCGTACGTAGTTGCGCAGCCGAATCACCGACGGGACCTGCACGGAGCAGCCGGCGGAGTGGATGACCTGCCCGAGCGGATCCTCGTGGACGGCGTCGGCCTTGTCGCAGACCAGCAGCACGACGGCTCGGCGGACGGGAAGCGCGGTGAGTGGCTCGTAGGTGGCGTTGAGCAGCAGCACCCGGCGTTTCACCCAGGCAGGCACCGCGTCCTCGCCCGGGATCGAGGGTCTGAGTCCCTCGTCTAACACTTGCAGCGTAGAAGCCCCCGCCCCGCGCGCGTCGCGCAGGCCAGTGGGCTCGAGTTGTCGATGCGCTCGCGCGCCGTGCCGGTGCTTCATGCCACCTCCGGAAAAGACCCCACCCAGTGGACCACGGATAGGATCTCGACGCACGCCCATTTCGGCACAAAGATGCTGGACACTCGGTGAACAGGAGGCTACGACGGGGACGCAGCGCCGCGATCCGTCCGGCCTGGCGGCACACCCGAGCCGGGCCGGGCACAATGGAGCACGCCATGACTGATGCCGAGATGAGCTTCTACGACGCGGTGGGCGGAGCCGAGACGTTCCGCCGACTGACTGCCCGGTTCTACGAGGAAGTTGCCAAGGACGAGATCGTCCGACCGCTGTATCCCGAGGAGGACCTCGGTCCGGCCGAGCGACGCATGCGATTGTTTCTCGAGCAGTACTGGGGCGGGCCGCGCACCTACTCCGACGAGCGCGGACATCCGCGACTGCGACTGCGTCACCAGCCGTTCACGATTGGTCCGCTCGAGCGCGACGCCTGGCTCCGCTGCATGCACATCGCGATCGACTCCATCGACGAGTCGACCCTCGACGCGGAGCACCGCCGAGCTCTCACCGACTACATGGACATGGCCGCCGCATCGATGGTGAACTCGCCGATCTGACCGCCCCGCCACGAGTCGTGGTGGTCGGCCGGGTTTGGCACTATGTGAGCTTGTGAGCACTGACGGGGCTGTGAGCACTACCGAGATCGGACCGGAGGCCACCACTCCGTGGTGGACTAATGCCGTCTTCTACCAGATCTATCCGCGCTCGTTCTCCGACTCGAACGGTGACGGTGTCGGCGATCTGGGCGGCGTCCGCGATCGCCTGGGCTACCTCGAACTGCTCGGGGTGGACGCGCTGTGGCTCAGCCCGGTGATGCGCTCACCGATGGCCGACCACGGGTACGACGTGTCCGACCCGCGCGACATCGACCCGCTCTTCGGCGACCTCTCGGTGATGGACGGCCTGATCGCCGAGGCGCACGCGCGCCGGATCAAGGTCACGATGGACCTGGTGCCCAATCACACCAGCTCACAGCACCCGTGGTTCGTCGCGGCCCTCGCCGCCGCGCCGGGCAGTCCCGAACGGGCCCGGTACATCTTCCGGGACGGCCTCGGAGCGGACGGCTCGCAGCCGCCGAACAACTGGCCGAGCATCTTCGGCGGGCCGGCCTGGACCCGCGTCACCGAGGCCGACGGCACGCCGGGCCAGTGGTATCTGCACATCTTCGCCCGCGAACAGCCGGACCTGAACTGGGACAACCCGGAGGTCGCCGAGGACCTCGAGCGGACGCTGCGATTCTGGCTCGAGCGGGGCGTCGACGGGTTCCGTATCGACGTCGCGCACGGCATGGCCAAGCCTGAGGGCCTGCCGGACCACGACTGGGACACCAACGAGCGGATGCGCGGCGGTGACACAGAGCTGCTCGGCAGCGACGACGACGATCCCCGGTTCAACAATCCGGGTGTGCACGAGATCCACCGCGGCCTGCGGCGGGTGATGAACGAGTACCCGGGGACCATGGCGGTCGGCGAGATCTGGGTGCGCGACAACGAGCGCTTCGGCGAGTACATCCGGCCCGACGAGCTGCATCTGGGCTTCAACTTCCGCCTGGCCGAGGCCGAGTTCGGCGCGGACACCGTGCGCGCGGCGATCGAGAACTCGATGGCCGCGGTGGCGAGCGTCGGCGGCACCCCGACGTGGACCCTGTCGAACCACGACGTCGAGCGGGAGGTGACGCGCTACGGCGGCGGCCGCGTCGGCCTGGACCGGGCCCGCGGCATGGCGCTGGTCGAGCTGGCACTGCCCGGCGCCGCCTTCATCTACAACGGTGCCGAGCTGGGCCTGCCGAACGCCGATCTGCCAGACGAGGCACTGCAGGATCCGGTGTGGGAGCGCTCCGGGCACACCGAGCGCGGCCGCGACGGCTGCCGGGTTCCGATTCCGTGGGAGAACACGCGGCCGCCGTACGGATTCACCGCCGGCCTCTCCACCTGGCTGCCGATGCCCCGGGACTGGGGGGCGCTGACGGTCGAGGCGCAGCTCGAGGACCTGCACTCGACACTGACGCTGTACCGGACCGCGATCGAACTCCGATCGCATCGTCCGGAGTTCAGCGGTTCCGAGATCGACTGGTACGGAAGCCCGCCCGGCTGCCTCGCGTTCCGGCGTCGCGGTGGACTGACCTGCGCGCTCAACGCGACCGACGCCCCGATCCCGCTGCCGCCGGGCGAGGTGCTGCTGTCGAGTGCACCGCTGGTCGACGGCACGCTGCCCGCAAACGCCGCCGCCTGGCTGGTGTGAATCGGGGACGGGTGACCGTCGACGGTGCGCGCCCCGTAACGATTTCGATCCCCACGCCGCAAACCGGATTACCCCGGCCGGTTGCGACCTAGACTGCGCCCCATGCTGATTCACCCGACTCTCAGAATGCAGTCGTGGGGGTTCGCCATCGGCGCGCTGCTGTTCGCGCTCGGTTCCGCCCCTTGGATCTCCACGGCGATGGGAAGCGCAAGCGCCAACACCGTGTTCTTCGTGGGATCCTGGTTCTTCACCGGCGCCGCGTTCGTTCAACTGGTGCTGAGCGGCGCTGCCACCACCACGGACCGGGGCAAGCCTGCGATCCGAGCCGAGTGGCTCTCCGCCGCAATTCAATTCCTCGGGACGCTGTTGTTCAACGTCAGCACCGGCGCCGCGTTGCACGCACACACGATCAAGGGCGAGGAGCACCTCGTCTGGAATCCCAATGCCGAGGGATCTGTCGCTTTCCTGGCCAGCAGCGCCCTTGCCGTCCTGATTCTGTTGCGGGCCAACCAGTTCTGGGAACCACGCTCGAAGGACTGGCAGAGCGTATGGCTCAACATGCTCGGATCGATCGCGTTCGGAGTTTCGGCGGTGGGCGCGTTCATCACACATGAGGGCACCGTGATCGATCAGGCGCTCGCGGTCGGGGGAACGTTCGTCGGCGCACTGTGCTTCTTCTCGGCCTCGGCCATCTACCTCGGCGAGGACGATCGGCCTGCAGAGGAATTCGCCGACGCGACCTGACGCGAACTCCCGTGCGAGCTGGTCACCAGAGCTCCCTCCGGCACGAGCGAGGGGAGGTACCGGCGCTCACCCGCACCGGTACCTCCCCCTCGAATCGACTCAGTGGGCGAAGCCGCTGGCGGTGTGCTCGGTACCGGCCTTCAGCCGTGCCACCACGTCCTTGATCGCCAGCACGAGCTTGTACGCCATGTCCCGACTGAATCCCTCCCGCAACACGATTCGCAGTACCGCGACGTCCTCGGCGTCGGCCGGCATCGTGTACGCGGGGACCTGGAAGCCGCGGGCACGCAGTTCGTGCGAGATGTCGAACACCGTGAACCCCGGATCACCGACCACTTCGAACGACAGCACGGGAATCGCGGTGCCGTCCGTGATGACGTGCATGTGGTCCATCGTGGACAGCTCCGACGAGATCATCAGTGCGGTGTCGCGCAGCGACTCCATGATCTGGGTGTACCCCGCAACACCCAGCCTGATGAAGTTGTAGTACTGGCCGACAACCTGATTGCCCGGGCGGGAGAAGTTCAGCGTGAAGGTCGGCATGTCACCACCGAGATAGTTGACCCGGAAGACCAGGTCCTCGGGCAGATGCTCCCTCGACCGCCACACCACGAAACCGATGCCCGGGTACGTCATGCCGTACTTGTGACCACTGACGTTGATCGAGACCACGCGAGGAAGGCGGAAGTCCCACTTCAGTTCCGGATGCAGGAACGGAACCACGAACCCACCGCTCGCCGCGTCGACGTGCAGCGGAACGTCGGGCCCGCCCTTCGCGGCGATCTCGTCGAGAACGTCGGAGATCTCGGCGACCGGTTCGAGCTCACCGGTGAAGGTGGTACCGAGGATCGCGACGACACCGATGGTGTTCTCGTCCACCGCCTCCCGGACCTGCTCCGGTGTGATGACGTAGCGCCCCTTCGCCATCGGCAGGTACTTCGGCTCGACGTCGAAGTAGCGGCAGAACTTCTCCCACACCACCTGGACGTTGCTGCCGAGAATGAGATTCGGTCGCGTCGAGTCCTTGCCCGCCGCTTCTCTTTCCGCGCGCCACCGCCACTTCAGGGCGAGCCCGGCGAGCATGACCGCCTCCGAGGAGCCGACCGTGGACACCCCGGTGGCAGACGCCGGATCGGCCTCGTCGAGGTCGACCGCGTTGAAGAGGGCCGCGACCATGTTCACGCAGCGGGTCTCGATCTCCGCGGTCTGGGGGTACTCGTCCTTGTCGATCATGTTCTTGTCGAAGGTCTCGGCCATCAGGCGGTCGGCCTGCGGGTCCATCCAGGTGGTCACGAAGGTCGCCAGGTTCAACCGTGAGCTGCCGTCGAGCATCAGTTCGTCGTGGATGAACCGGTAGGCGGCTTCCGGGTCGGTTTCGGACTTCGGCATGCGAAGAGCTGGAATCGCATCGGTGCCGAGCCGTCCGGTGTAGGCGGGAGCGAGGGTTTCGGTCGGAGCGGCAAAGGAATCAGACATCTTCTCTCCAATACTCGGTGTGATAGACCTGCTCGGGGTCGGCGATCGACAGGGACTTCTCCTGGTCACACCTCCAGTGGTGGGTAGAGCCGCTCCATGGTGTACTGGCGGTTGCGGCGGACGGACAGGGCGCTGGCGGTCAGGCTCACGACCAGGATGCCCACCAGTACCGCGATCGCGATCCACAGCCGCGAGTCGACATGCTCACCGATGGTGAGCTGGCGCAGCCCGTTGACCGTGTAGGTCATCGGGTCGAACGGGTGGATGTACTGGAAGGGTTTGGCGGTGGTCGGCACCGGGTAGATCCCGCCGGCGGAGACCAACTGGAGCATCAGGAAGGCGAGGGTCACCACACGTCCGACCGCGATCCCGAACACCGCGTTGAACGCCTGGATCATCGCCAGGTAGGTGGCGGAGATCAGCATCAGGAACGCGATCGTGCCGAGCACGTGTTTGACGTCGAGACCTACACCGAAGTGGACGACGGTGTACATGACGATCACCTGCAGGATCCCCACGAACAGTGCGGGCCAGTACGACGCGAGCACCGTTCGGTACAGGCCGACTCCACCGACCGTGGGTCGCGACTGCAAGGGGGTCAACAGCATCCAGGTGATGATGCCGCCGACGAACAGGGCCAGCGAGAGGAAGAACGGCGCGAATCCGGTACCGAAGGTCGGCGCGACGTTCGTGTAGTCCTGTTGGAGCTTCACCGGCGTCGAGAGGGTCTCCGCCGTCGCCGTCTTCTGCTCGTCCGTCCAGCTCGGAACCTGACCGGCGCCCTCGTCGAGCGCCGTGGCGAGCTGCTTCGAACCGGACTGCAGTTCGACCATCCCGGACGCGAGCTGACCGGCGCCGCCGGCGAGCTGCTTGCTGCCGTCGGTCAGCTGGACCAGGCCCGAGCTGAGGGTTGCGGCGCCGCTACTGAGCTCGTTTGCGCCGCCGCGCAACTGGCGCAGGTCCGACGCGACCCCACCGTTCTGCAGCATCGTCAGACCGGACTGAAGCGGACTGTTCGGGTCGGTGAGCTGGTACTCGACCGCGCGCGCATCACCGCTGAGTCGATTGATCTCCGCCTGCAGCTCCCCGGTGTCGGTGCCGACCTGCTGGGCGGTGAGCGGTGACAGTGCCGCGACCGCCCTCTGCACCAGGGGATCCGAGCTCTGCCTGAGTATGTCGAGCGCCTGCGACACCGCGGTGGCGGGTGCGGGTTCCGCCGGTCCGGGAAGCCGGCTGCCGAGGGCTTCGAGTGATCGACGGAGCTCGGACACCTGGCCCCCGATGTTCGGGACGGCGCCGCTGCCGAGGGCGTTGATCAACGGCGTGGTCGCCCCGTCGATCGCGGTCGCGAGCTGGGCTGCTCCGCTGGCCAGTTGCGCCGACCCGGACTCCGCGGTGACCATGTTCGTCGCCAGCTCGTTCGCCCCCGAGCTGAGCTGGTCCGCGCCACCCTTGGCGGTGTCGATCCCGGAGGCCAGCTGTTCGGCACCGTCCGCGGCTTTCTCGAGGCCGGAGCCTGCGCTCTGCAATCCGGTGAGGACCTGCCCGACACCTTGCGCACCGATGGTCGAGTTGACCTGATTGATCACCTGCTCGGAGGCGTCCTGCCCGATGACGGTCGCGAGGTAGTTGTTCGCGTCGTTGAAGGTGAAGACCAGTTCCGCCTTCTCCGGATTGTCCCCGTTCGGCGATTCGACCGCCGCGCTGAAGTTCTCGGGCAGGGTGATGGTGTAGTAGTACTTTCCGGACGACAGCCCCTGCGCCGCCCCCTCCGCGGAGACCTCCGCCAGGTCCAGTTGCCCGGACGCCACGAGCGACTTGACCACCTGGGCGCCCGCATCGAGTTGCTGCCCGTCCGCGGTACGACCGGTGTCGTTGTTGACGATCGCCGCCGGGATCTTGTCGACCGCGCCGAACGGATTCCAGAACGCCCACAGGTACATCGCGCCGTAGAGCAGTGGCATGAGAATGATGGTGATGATCGCGATTCGCGGCATGGTGCCACGGAAGTACCGCTTCGAATCGCTCCCGAGAGAGACCCCTGCGAGCACGACCTCACCGCCCCTCGGTCATGACACCGATGTCGCCCGCACCGAGCAGGCCCTGCATGTCGACCACCGCCCGCACCCCTGAGTCCGGCGGCAGCGGGTTGACGTCCGCGGTGATCACCGACTGCCGCTCCCCCAGCGCCACAAGGCGTTCGAGCAGGGTATGGCGCTCGTCGTCATCGGCGATCCTGTCCAGCCGCCCGACGACGAGCAACGGTGGACGGCGGGTGTTCGCCACCGCGATCCGGAGCAACAGTTGCTGGAGCTCCGGCAGATCGTCGACGAATGCATTGAGCGCAGGAAGCGGAACATCACCGAAGACCTCGCCGCACATGCGTGCCACGCCGTCCTCGTGCACCCTGGAAACCATTTTGTACCAGGGCGATTCCCACCGTAGTTGCTCGGTGACGAGGTCACGAACGGTCACCGACGGACTGACGTCGTCGAGTTCGTTCAGGCAGGAGATCGCCGACCGCGCGAACACCTTGGCGGGCCGGTCCTTGTGGCCGAGGACGGTCAGCGACCCGCCGGACAGGCGCATCCTGCCGCACAAGGCCATGAGGAGGGCGGTCCGCGCGGCACCGGCCTGAGCGGCGAGCACCGTCACCCCGCCCTCGTCGATGTCCAGGTCGAGGGGGCCGAACACGTGCCCCCACGGACCGTCGAGCTCGATCGCCCTCGCGGACACGAGCGAACCGGGTATCGGCTCCCAGAAGTTCTCCGGTTCCGCCGTAGTTGTCTCGACCAACTCACACCTCTTCTCCGGGCCGTGCGACGGATCGACGGCGCGCGTGTTTCGGCAGTGCTGTTCGTGTTCGATGAATGGCTCGACGGCACGGGTCAGAGGGCGTTCTTGACGATCTCGCCGTTCTTGACGATGACCGGCAGGTTCTTTCCCGGATCCGCGAGCAGGTTCAGGTCCTCGAGCGGGTTGCCGTCGACGAGCAGCACGTCCGCCCACGCGTCCTTGGCGACGACACCGAACGGCGCCTGCCGGTAGGGGTCACGCTCGCCGGCGAGCCGGAACAGTTCGGCGTTGCCGGATGTCAGCATCCGCAGCGCGTCGACATTGCTGTAGTGATCACCCAGTCGCGCCGCCATCTCGCTCTGCCTGGCGGCGAGCTGCGGTTCCAGTAGAAGGTCGGTGCCCCACGCAACGTTCACGCCGTGCTTCTTCGCCCACTCGTACACGCTGTCGGTGCCGGTGCAGATCTCCCGGTCCTTCCCGGCGCGATCGGCGTCCGGGTAGTGGTGATCGCCGAGGGCGAACGGTTGCATCGACAGCCAGACCTCCCGTTCGGCGAGCATGGCGATGGTCGGCTCGTCGGCGAGGTGGCCGTGCTCGATGGACTTGACGCCGGCCTCGACCGCCCGGTGGATGCCGGTGACGTTGTAGACGTGCGTGGCGACGTAGGTGCCGTAGTCGGTCGCCGCATCGACCGCGGCCCGCAGCTCAGGGGCGGTGAACTGCACCGTGTACAGCGGGTCGTACATCGACGCGGCGCCGCCGCCGACCATCACCTTGATCTGGGACGCCCCCTTCTTCAGCTGTTCGCGAACCGAGGCCAGGACCTGTGCCTCACCGTTCGCGACCCGCATGAAACCGATGCTCTCCGCCCGCGACTCCTTCCCGGCCAGCGCGGTCGGGGTGTCGTAGACGAACCCGAAGTCGCCGTGTCCACTGGTCTGCGAGATCGCGGCCTGCGACGGGTAGATGCGCGGGCCCTGGAACTGTCCGCGATCGATGGCCGACTTGATGCTGCCGGTGTCGCCGGCCATGTCCCTGACCGCGGTGAAGCCGCGCAGCAGCATGTTCCTCGCCTCGGCGAGACCGTTGATCGCGATGTGACTCTCCGAGCCCATCACCATGTCGACGTACGAGTTCGCGTTGCCCACCAGGTGGACGTGAGCGTCACTCATTCCGGGCATGAGCACCCGGCCGCCCCCGTCGATGACCTGCGTCTCGCGACCCGGTTCGTCACCGACGGGGGACTCCGAGACCCCGACTACCCGGTCCCCGTCGATCAGAACGTCTCCGGCGACGAGTTTCTCGGAGACGCCGTCGAATACCCGAACATCACGAAAAACAATGCGCAGCTTTGCTTTCGAAGAAGTCGTCATGCCAGCAAATGGTATGCAAGATCCAAAGAGGCGTCTCGAGGAGACTGGACGGCCGTTCGGAACGTTAGATTTTCGAGATAAACCACACAGGAGCTACGTAAATCGTGAAAGAGTTCCGTGTCGATCGGTGAGCAGCTACACCACCGACAACGGGATCTCGCCGCCGCGTCGGGCGAAGACGGACCCGTAGCGGGCGTCGAGTCGCAGCCAGGTCCGGCTCGCGCGCACCCGGACCAGTTCCGCCGGATCCACCGTCGCGGACTCCGTGTCCGTGCCCGGCACGAACCCCATGCCGGCGAGGGCGAACACGGTCCGCATGCTGACCACGACGTGCTCACCGGCGCCGTCGACGGCGAGCACCTCCTGTGCGAGCAGCGAGGCGGGCGGGCCCTTGGGTCCGGCGTGCTCGGCCGCGACCTCGGCCCCCTGCCGCGCCAGGTCCACGAGGATCCGGGCCGGCACGTCGTCGACGTGCACGAAGCCCTGGTCCGGGGGCAGCGCGCCCCGCCAGGCCGAGTCCATCGCGAAGCCCGGGTCGACCTCGTCACCCGTGCGCAGCGCCTGCAGCAGGCCGTCGGCCGCGACGACGGTGTCCTGCGGCCGGATCCGGCCCGACACCACCCGTGCGGCCAGCGTGTCGAATCCCGTTGCCGCCCAGGCGACCACGTGTGTGTCGCCGCGCTGCCGCAGGCGCACCACCGCGGCCTCGTCGAGACGCACGGCCCGCGTCAGGAACGCGGCGAGGTTCTCCCGCTCCCGCGCGTCCGCGACCGTCAGCACCCGGTCAGCCACGCTTCCAGCCCTCCAGGTACTCGCGTTCGGGCGCGGTGAGCCGGCGCAAGCGCTGGGTGTCGATGTCGAAGGCCGCGATCTGGGTGGAGGCCACGATCGCCGGCGCCGAGCCGGGGTCGGCTCCGCCCGCGCGCACCTCGTACCCGATGGTGAAGTCCACGGCCCGCACCTGCTCGATCCACATGAGCACGTCCAGCGGGCCGTCGTCGTGGCGCAGCTGGCCGCGGTAGCGCACGTGCAGGTCCGCGATCACCGCGCCGTCGCGCAGCGTGACGGTCGGCCGGCCGTCCTCGAACAGCCACGGAATCCGCGCCTCCTCGAGGAGCGTCACCATCCTGGCGTGGTTGATGTGCTGGAAGACATCCATGTCCGACCAGCGCACCCCGACCTTGGTGTGAAACCCCACCGCCGCATCCACCGTGGCCCCAGCCGATTCGACCTTCACCGCATACCCTCCGATCGGGTGCCCGCTCCGCGCACCATGCTCCGTACCTGCCGCGCCGCCACCGAGAGCGTCGCGAGGTCAAGCGTCCCAGACGCCACGATCTCGCCGAGCGCTGCCCGCGCCCTTGCGAGCCGCGAGGAGTTCGTCGACTCCCAGTCCGCGATCTTCTCCTCGGGACTCTCGTGCGGCTCCCCCGCGACGAGTACGTCCGTCGTCAACGACCGCAGCGAGCCGTACAGGTCGTCACGCAGGGCCAGCCGGGCCAGCGAGTGCCACCGGTCCCCGCGTTCGAGACCCGAGATGGCGGTGAGGAACTCGTCGATGCCCAGGTGCTCGTCGAGGGCGTAGTACAAGGTCCCGACCTCGTCGTGCTCGCGCTCGGCGATGTCGGCGATGTCGATGATGTCGAGCACCGGGAACAGGTCCAGCAGCGAGTAGACCCGCAGCGCCAGCTCGCGTGGGCAGCCCCGCTCGAGCACGGACGTCGTCCGGGCCTCGAGCTCGGTCAGGTGGTGGCCGCGCAGCCAGCCCCGCGCCGCAGGCACCATCTCGCGGACACGGGCCGCGTACCGGTTGATCTCGGCGCCGACCGCGATCGGCTGCGGCCGGTTCGCGAGCAACCACCGCGACGCGCGGTCGAGCATCCGACGGGACTCGAGGATCAGGTCGTCGGCGACGGTGACGTCGATCGGCGCGTGGCCGATCTCGGTCCACACGTCCCGCAGGCCGAAGATCTCGGCGGCAGCGGTGAAGGCTCGGATGGCATCGGTGCTGCCGGCACCCGTCTCCTCCGCCAGTCGGTACGTGTAGCTGATTCCGCCGAAGTCGACGGCCTGATTGACCAGCATGGTGGCCACGATCTGCCGGCGCAGCCGGTGCGTACGGATCCGCGGGGCGAACCGCTCACGCAGCTGGCGCGGGAAGTACCGGGGCAGCCCGGTGGCGTAGGTGTCACTGTCGGGGAGCTCACTGGCCAACAGGTCGTCCTTGACCGCCAGCTTGACGTGCGCCATCAGCGTCGCCAGCTCGGGCGAGGTCAGTCCCCTGCCGGTCTCGCGGCGCCGCTCTATCTCCGCCTCCGACGGCAGCACCTCGAGCTCCCGGTCGAGGCCGCGGGCGGCCTCGAGATCGGCGATCTGGCGCGCGTGCACGCCGAGCATGCCCACCGCGTCCGCTCGGGAGGTGCCCAGCAGTACGTTCTGGTAGATGTTGTCGCGCAACACAAGTCGCGAAACCTCGTCGGTCATCGACGCGAGCAGCTCGTTGCGGTCCGGGGGCGAGAGTTCGCCGGCGCTGACCGCGGTGTCGAGCAGGATCTTGATGTTGACCTCGTGGTCGGAGCAGTCGACACCCGCCGAGTTGTCCAATGCGTCCGTGTTGATCCGGCCACCGGACAGGTCGTACTCGACCCGCCCTCGCGAGGTCACGCCGAGGTTGCCGCCCTCGCCGATCACCTTGGCGCGTACCTCGTTTCCGTTCACCCGGACGGTGTCGTTGGACTTGTCGCCGACGTCGGCCTGCGATTCGCTGCCGGCCTTGACGTAGGTGCCGATGCCGCCGTTCCACAGCAGGTCCACCGGCGCTCGGAGGATCGCCCGGATCAACTCCGGCGGCGACAGTTCGGTCACGGAGTCGCCCAGACCGAGCGCGACCCGGGCCGGTGCGGCGAGCGGCACCGACTTCACCGACCGTTCCCACACGCCGCCACCCTCGCTGATCGCGGCACGGTTGTAGTCGGCCCAGGACGAGCGGGGCAACCGGAAGACCCGCTCGCGTTCCGCGAACGAACGGCCCGCATCCGGGTTCGGGTCGAGGAAGACGTGCCGGTGGTCGAAGGCGGCGACCAGTCGGATGTGCTGGCTGAGCAGCATGCCGTTGCCGAACACGTCACCGCTCATGTCACCGACCCCGACCACCGTGAAGTCGTCGCTCGCGGGGTCGAGGCCCATCTCCCGGAAATGCCGCTTGACCGACTCCCACGCACCCCTGGCGGTGATACCCATCGCCTTGTGGTCGTAGCCGATCGACCCGCCGGAGGCGAACGCGTCCCCCAGCCAGTAGTCGTACTGCGCGGCAACCTCGTTGGCGAGGTCGGAGAACGAGGCGGTGCCCTTGTCCGCCGCCACCACCAGGTAGGTGTCGTCACCGTCCCGGCGGACCACCCGCGCCGGCGGCAGAACCGCCCCGGTGGCGGGATCGACGTTGTCGGTGACGTCGAGCAGTCCGGAGATGAACAGCCGGTAGCACGCCTGCCCCTCGGCCAGCGCGGCCTGCCGGTCGGCCACCGCGTCACCGGTCGGCTGCGGCGGACGTTTGACGACGAATCCGCCCTTGGCTCCCACCGGCACGATCACCGCGTTCTTGACCGCCTGCGCCTTCACCAGGCCGAGGATCTCGGTACGGAAGTCCTCCCGGCGGTCCGACCACCGCAAGCCGCCACGCGCGACCGCACCGAAGCGCAGGTGCACACCCTCCACTCGGGGCGAGTAGGCGAAGACCTCGAAACGCGGACGGGGACGGGGCAGTTCGGCGATCCGGCCAGGATCGAGCTTGAACACCAGGACGTCGCGGTGTGCGCCGTCGGCGCCTCGCACGTAGGCGTTGGTGCGCAGCGTCGCGAGCACCAGCGAGAGCATTCCGCGCAGGATGCGATCTGCGTCGAGGCTGATGATCTCCTTGATCTGCGCCCGCAGTTCGCCGGCCAGGCTCTCGGCCCGCTCGATCGAGGCCGAGTCCGGGTCGAAGATGGCGCCGAACAGTTCGACCAGCAGGCGCGCGGTGTGCGCGTGCTCGAGCAGCACACCCTCGATGTGGAACTGGCTGTACGGAAAACCAGCCTGGCGAAGGTATTTCGCGTACGCCCGCAGCACCACGGCCTGACGCCACTCCAGTCGGGACCGCAGCACCAGTTCGTTGAACTTGTCCGGTTCGGAGCGCCCGAACCACACCGCGGTGAACGCGTCCGTGAAGCGCTTCTGCAGCGCGCGCGCCTCGTCCGACTCCGCGATGTCCTCGGCCTCGCCGATCTCGCGGTCCAGGTTCTCCTCGACCTCCGCGTCGATCAGCTCGGGTGCCGCGGACAACCCGAAATCGTAAATCCAGCAGGTGTTCCCGTCCGGCCTGCGCACGGAGTACGGGCGCTCGTCGATCACCTCGACGCCGAGGCTCTGCAGCACCGGCAGCACCTGGCTGAGCGAGACCCCGTCACCGCAGATGTAGAGACTGAACCGCCACTGCCCCGGCAGAGCCGTTCGCCAGCGGTAGAGCTCGAGGTCGATCTCGTCGGGGCCGAGCAGCTCGAGCCTGGCGATGTCACGCATCGCGCGGGCCGCGCTGAAGTCCTCCTTGTAGCTCTCCGGGAACGCGGACGAGTACCGCTGCGCGGTGAGCATACTGACCTGTGGCTCCACCGCCGCCAGATCCGTCAGGTCGTCGTCCCAGGACCGTGTTGCCGCCGCGAGCAGCGACTCGATGCGCTCGCGGTTGGCGGCCGAGGTGTCGACGAGGACAGCCTCTCGGTCGACTGGCTTGCGGATCGTGAAATGCACCATCGCGAGGTCGGATTCGGTGACCCGGGCACCGTAGTCGAGGGTGCCGCCACCGAGCTCGCGCAGCAGGATCTCCTGCATCGCCAGCCGGGTCCGGGTGTTGTATCGGTCCCGTGGCATGTACACCAGGGCGGAGACGAAGCGGCCCGCGTGGTCGTCGCGCAGGAACAGTCTCGCCTGCCTGCGCACACCGATCGCGAGGACCGCGGTGACGGTCTCGAAGAGGGCGTCCGCGTCGATGGAGAAGAGTTCCGTGCGCGGGAACGACTGGATGACCTCGAGCATCGCCTGCCCGGAGAACGAGTGCAGTTCGAAACCCGCGCGCTGGATGACGGCCCGCGCCCGGCCGGAGATCACCGGGATGTCGAGGACGTTCTCGTGCAGGGCCGTCACGGTGAACACCCCGAGGAAGCGATGTTCGCCGACGATGCGGCCGTCGGCATCGACCTCGGTGACGGCCACGAAGGACGGGTACACCGAGCGGTGCACGGTGGCGGGCATCGGGCCCTGCGCGAAGGTGAGCAGCGGACGATCAGTGCCGAATTCCGGTGCCGGAAGGTCGATTCGGTGATCGGTGCGGGTCTTCGTCCCGAGCACACCGAGACCGCTGCCGGCGACGATGTGCGCGACCGGCATGCCGTGCACACCTGGGTCCCCGAACTCGTAGCGGCGGTAGCCGAGCAGCGCGAAGTTGCCCGCGGCGAGCCAGCGCAGCAGCGCGGCGCACTCGCGCACCTGCAGCGCGGGGTAGCCGCCGGGTCCGCGGTCGGCGAAGGTGTCGAGCTGCTCGGCGAGCGCGGCCTGCGTGTAGCGCATCGCGTCGGTGTCGGAGATGACGTGCCGCACGTCGGCGAGCACGTCCCGGACAGCCTGCGCGATCTCGTCGAACTGTGCCGGGTCGGTCGCCGCGTGCAACTGCAGGTGCATCCACGACTCGGAGTGTGTCGACCTCTCGTGCTGTCCGCCGTCGACCAGGACGTCGACAAGGTCGCCGTCACCGTCGCGCTGGACGCGCAGCACCGGGTGCACGATCTCGACGACGGTGACCCCGAGCCGCGCCAGCATCGCCGTCACCGACTCCACGAGCATCGGCATGTCGTCGGTGACCACCTGCACGGCCGGCGCTCCGGCCGTCGGCACACACACCCGGGACACCGAGCGGTCCGGCGGCCGGTGCTGGGCGAAGCTCAGGTGTTCACGGAACGCGGCCATGGCGTCGTCGGTGATCGCGCCGCCGGTCCACGCGAAGTCGGTGTTCCGGAAGTAGGCGGCGGCGACCGCCGGCAGGTGACCGGCGAGCCTGCCGGGCAGGCTCGCCGTCCAGCCCGCGTCGAATCGGTCGGCGGATACGGTCATCTCGCGGTTCACCCCCTGGTCGATACGACAGGTGTGCCCCTCGAGCCTAGCCTCGGGAAGGCCGCGACACCGACAACCGCCGACCTAGTGCCTGAAGTCCATTGATGGTTGCCGCGAGAAGACTTCGGGCGCGGGGCGACTAGAGCGCCGCCCCCGCAGGCACGTACTGCGTGAGCAGCTCACGGGTGCGCTCAGCGAGCGGAACCGACTGCTCGGTCTTCGGATCGAAGCCGACCAGCACGCCCTCCGCGACGACGCAGACGGCGTCGTGCCGGTCGCGCATCACGTTCCGGACGGTCATCGACGAGGTCCCGACCCGCAGGATGCTCACCTCGACGGTGAGCGGTCCGGTGGCGTCGGTCACCGGACGCAGGTAGTCGAACTCCATCCGGCGCACGACCATCGGGGCGGGCGACGCGCCCGCCCCGATGATGCATTCCCGAAAGAACCGGGTCCGTGCCTCCTGTGCATACTCGGCGTACAGCACGTTGTTCACGTGACCGAGGCGATCGGAATCACCCCAGCGCACCTGGATCTCACAGGAGTACGTCTTGTCGGACACTCGACTAGTCCCGAGTGAGCTTGCGGTGCGTGACCCGGTGCGGGCGTGCCGCGTCGGCGCCGAGCCGGGCGACCTTGTTCTCCTCGTAGGCCTCGAAGTTGCCCTCGAACCAGTACCAGGCAGCCTCGTTGTCGCCGAATGCGCCCTCCCACGCCAGGATGTGCGTGCAGGTCCGGTCCAGGAACCAGCGGTCGTGGGAGATCACCACGGCGCAACCCGGGAAGTCCTGCAGCGCGTTCTCGAGCGAGCTGAGGGTCTCGACGTCGAGGTCGTTGGTCGGCTCGTCGAGCAGGATCAGGTTGCCGCCCTCCTTGAGGGTCAGCGCCAGGTTCAGCCGGTTGCGCTCACCACCGGAGAGCACCCCGGCCGGCTTCTGCTGGTCCGGACCCTTGAAACCGAACGCTGAGACGTAGGCGCGCGAGGGCATCTCGTTCTGGCCGACCTCGATGTAGTCGAGTCCGTCGGAGACCGTCTCCCACACCGTCTTCTTCGGGTCGATGTTCGCGCGGGTCTGGTCGACGTAGCTGAGCTTGACGGTCTCGCCGACCTTGACGGTGCCCGAGTCCGGCTCCTCGAGACCGACGATGGTCTTGAACAGCGTGGTCTTGCCGACGCCGTTGGGACCGATGACGCCGACGATGCCGTTGCGCGGCAGCGTGAACGACAGGTCCTTGATCAGCAGGCGACCCTCGAAGCCCTTGTCCAGGTTGTCCACCTCGACGACCACGTTGCCGAGGCGCGGCGGCGTCGGGATCTGGATCTCCTCGAAGTCGAGCTTGCGGTGCTTCTCGGCCTCCGTGACCATCTCGTCGTAGCGGTCGAGGCGGGCCTTGTTCTTGGCCTGGCGGGCCTTGGCGCCGGAGCGGACCCAGGCGAGCTCCTCCTTGAGACGCTTCTGCAGCTTCTGGTCCTTCTTGCCCTGCACCTCGAGGCGGGCGGCCTTCTGCTCCAGGTAGGTGGAGTAGTTGCCCTCGTACGGGTACAAACGGCCGCGGTCGACCTCGCAGATCCACTGCGCGACGTGGTCGAGGAAGTAGCGGTCGTGGGTGACGGCCAGGATGGCGCCGGGGTAGGCGGCCAGGTGCTGCTCGAGCCAGAGCACGGACTCGGCGTCGAGGTGGTTGGTCGGCTCGTCGAGGAGCAGCAGGTCCGGCTTGCTCAGCAGCAGCCTGCACAGCGCGATGCGGCGCTTCTCGCCACCGGAGAGGTGGGTGACGGGCTCGTCGGCCGGCGGGCAGCGCAGCGCGTCCATGGCCTGCTCGATCTGGGAGTCGACCTCCCAGGCGTCGGCGTGGTCGAGCTTCTCCTGGAGCTCGCCCATCTCCTCCATGAGCTCGTCGGAGTAGTCGGTGGCCATCAGCTCGGCGATCTCGTTGTAGCGCTTGAGCTGCACCATCGTCTCGCCGAGGCCCTCCTCGACGTTCTCACGGGCGGTCTTGGTCTCGTCGAGGTGCGGCTCCTGCATGAGAATGCCGACGGAGGCACCGGGCGCGAGGAAGGCCTCGCCGTTGCCCGGCTGGTCGAGCCCGGCCATGATCTTGAGGATGGAGGATTTACCCGCGCCGTTCGGGCCGACGACACCGATTTTCGCTCCCGGGTAGAAGCTCATCGTGACGTCATCGAGGATGACCTTGTCGCCGTGCGCCTTGCGCACCTTCTTCATCGTGTAAATGAACTCCGCCATGGGCACCAGAGTATCGGCACACGTCGCGGCGCCCCAATCCACGCCGCCCCAGGCTGTGGACAGCCGCGCCGCTGGTCAGATGTGCGCGCGGGCGAACGCGATCACGTCGGGCAGGGACTGCGTCAAGGAGACCTGGTGTGCGCTCGGGTAGGTGCGGAAGGTGACATCCTGCCCGTTGGCGAACAGGTCGGCGGCGAGTTTCGCACCGAGCGGGTACGGGACCGTGCGATCCGACAGTCCGTGCCCGACGAACACCGGCCGGTCGTAGCCGGCGGTCGGCACCGCGAGGTAGTCCCGAACGGCGTCGCGGAACTGCGGCGTGTCGAGCGGACGGGCCAGCATCTCCCCGACCCCGACCGAGCCGGCCCGGTCCGCGAGCTCGGTGAAGCACATCGTCTCGGAGTCCTCGACGATCGCGGCGCCCGCCGGGCTGAGCAGCTCGTCGACCGGCAGATCGGGCCGGGCCACCCTGAGCCCGTCGACCACGTAGGCGGCGAAACCGGTCAGCCCGGTCAGGCCCAGGTCGGGGAAGCCCGGCCCGCCGAGGGGGAACAGCTGATCGAGGTTCGCCGGGGTCCCGGTCGCGACCGCACCGCGGTAGTCCAGCTCGGGCGCGTAGTTCGTCGCCTCGTGGGCGGCGAACATGGCCGCGTGTCCGCCCTGCGAGTGCCCGACGGCCAGCCAGGTACGCGACAGTTCCGGAGCGACCGACGTCGCCGCCCGAACCATGTCGATCACCGCTCTACCCTCGCTGCGGCCGTGCAGGTACGCGTGTACGCCCGCGGTCCCGAGCCCGACGTAGTCGGTGGCGACCACCGCGAAGCCGGCACCCAGCCAGGTGTCCAGGTAGTCGCGTGTGAGCGCGGAGACGTCGCCGAACGACGGCGCGCAGTCGTCCGCGACGCCGGTCGTTCCGTGTGCCCACGAGACCACCGGCCATCCGCCGGCGGGGGCGACGCCGCGCGGTAGGTACACCGCGCCGGTGCTCAACGCCGGTGCGCCGGCGGGCCCCTCGGTCCAGTAGGTGAGCCGGTAGCCCTCGGCAGCGCCGGCAAGACTCGACGCCGACACCAGCTCACCGCGGCCGACCACCCTCCCGGGGTCGGTGTCCGCGGCCCGCGCGATCGCAGGCAGGAGACTGACGAGCATTGCGAGCACCGTCGAGGCCACAACCACCCAGAACATCGGAAGATGCTGTGGCACAACTATTGTCGAACATGCTCGCCCGGACCGGACCTCCGTCGTGTGTGGCACGACTTCTGTCTACCGCACCGCGCGGCCGAAGTGTCGTGCTACGTAGCCGCGTAACGTCACGGTGCGGTCACCGTCAGCGGCCGAACAGCGACCGCACGAACGCCGAGGTGTCGGGCAAGGCCTCGAAAACCGATCCGCCGTGGTTGCCCGAGTAAGGCCGGAACGTCACCGGCTGGCCGGCCAGTTGCAGGTCGAGCGCGAGCTTCGCGCCGAGCGGGAACGGGACCGTCTGATCGGTCAGACCGTGCCCGACGAACACCGGCCGGTCGTAGCCGGTGGTGGGAACGGCGAGGTAGTCGCGCAGGGCCGAGCGGATCTGCTCGTTGCCGAGCGGGCGACTGAGCATCTCGCCGACGCCGAGGGCTCCCGTGTGCTTGAGGAGCGGGACGAAGCACATCGTCTCCGAGGCCTTGACGAGCTCGCGGCCGGCCGGGGTGAGGTAGTCGTCGATCGGCAGGTCCGGTCGCGCCACCTTCAGTCCGTCGATCACGTAGGCCGCGAAGGAGGTCAGGCCGTTCAGACCCAGATTGGGGAATCCCGGCCCGCCGAACGGGAACAGCTGCTCGAGGTTCGCCGGCGTTCCCGTCGCGACGGCGCCACGGTAGTCCAACTCCGGCGCGTACCGGGTCGCCTCGTGGGCGGCGAACATCGCGGCGTGGCCGCCCTGCGAATGCCCGACGACCACCCAGGACTTCGACAACGACGGCGTGACGTCGCGGGCGGCACGGACCATGTCGATCACGGCCCGACCCTCGCTGCGTCCGTGCAGGTAGGCGTGCGTGCCCTCGGTGCCGAGGCCCACGAAGTCGGTGGCTACCACCGCGTAGCCCTGCGCCAGCCACGCGGAGACGTAGTCGCGGGTGAGCGCGGTGACGTCGTAGCGCGAGGAGGGAGCGCAGTCGTCGCCGACGCCGGTCGTTCCGTGCGCCCACGACACCACCGGCCAGCCACCGACGGGGGCGACGCCCTTGGGCAGGTAGACCGCGCCTGCGCTGCGCGCGGGGGTGCCGGTCGGTCCCTCGGTCCAGTAGACGAGGCGGTAGCTGTCGGCGGTGTCCGGCAGCTGCGCGACCGGCGCCAGCTCGCCACGGGAGACCACCGTCCCGGGGTCGGTATCGGCGACCTGGGCGAGCGCGGGAACCGGGGCAAGAGTCACGACCACCGCCAGTGAGGCCGGGGCGAGTGCGCGAACCCAGCGCCGAACCCGGCGTCGCACACCAACAGTCGAGGGGGAATTCACGGGCTTGATCGCAGTCGTCTCCGGCACGCGTCCTGTCTACAGCGCCGCCGCGACGAATTGTCGGATTCTGAGAGACCGGTTCCACCCAGTGGTCACCGCAGCACCCGCTCGACGAACGGAACCGAGTCCTCGAAGGAGGCCGCCGGGGTGCCCAGGTGGTCGGCGCCGGCGTAGGTCCGGAAGGTGAGATCGGTTCCGGACGCCGCCAGTTCGCCCGCGAGGGCGAGCGTGAGCGGGATCGGCACCACCAGGTCGCTGACGCCCTGACCGAGGAAGACCGGTCGGTCGTAGCCCGAGGTCGGCACGCCCAGGTACTCGGTCAACGCGCGGCGCATCTCGTCGGTACAGAGCGGCCGTGCGAACAGGTCCCCGACCGAGACACCCACCACGTGCTGTCCGAACGGCACCGTGCACATCTGAGTCGCGAGGGCCGCGAGCTCGCGGCCCTTCGGCGAGAGGTACCGATCGACGTGCACGTCCGGCCGTGCGTCCCGAAGCCCGACCATCGTGAACAGCATGAATTTCGTGAGCCCGACCAGCCCGAGGTCCGGGATGCCGGGGCCGGCCAGCGGGAACACCCGATCCAGATTCGAGGGAACCCCCAGCGCGACCGCGCCGCGGTAGTCGAGTTCGGGCGCGTAGCCGGTGGCCAGCCGAGCGGTGAGCATGGCCGCCTGCCCACCCTGCGACAACCCGGCGACGACCCACTTCGGCGACAGCTGTGGTGTCACCGACCGGGCCGCACGCACCATGTCGATCACGTTGTGAGCGGCCGCCACTCCGTCCAGGTAGGCGAGCGGGCCGGGCGTGCCGAGCCCGGTGTAGTCGGTGGCGACCACCGCGTACCCACGGGCCAGCCAGCGCGCGAGGTAGTCGGCCTCGGCCGCGCTCGATCCCACCACCGACGGTGCGCACTGCTGCGCGATCCCGACGGTGCCGTGCGCGTACGAGACGACCGGCCAGCCGCCGGCGGGCACCGGGCCCCGAGGTAGGTACACGGCGCCGCTGCTGACGGTCGGGGCACCGTTGTGGTCTGCAGTGCGGTAGGTGACGCGGTACTCGCGGCCGGCCCCGGGAATCGACGCTGCCGGAGCGAGATCCGTCGTGGACACCACCTCGCCGTTCGCACCAGGGCCCGCGAAAGCGGGCGCCCCGACGACCGCGACGACCACAGCGCAGGCAACGGCGATCAGTACCCGGATATTGGTGCGCATCATCGCAATCGTCTCCCCCACCCCGGCCGACGGAACGATTCTGTCTACCGCACGGCGGCGTGAGCGCGGCGGGTTATCGCATCACCCGGTCCACGAACCGGGCCGAGTCCGCGAACGAGGCGGCGAGCGTGTCCACGTGTCCGGTGCCCGGGTACGCGACGAAGGTGAAGTCGGTACCGTCGCGCTCGAGGTCGGCGACGAACGCGAGCGCCAACGGGATCGGTACGGTCCGGTCGGCGACACCGTGCCCGACGAACAGCGGGCGGTCGTATCCGGTCGTCGGCACGGCGAGGTAGTCGGTGAGCGCGGTTCGCATCTCGCGGTTGTCGAGCGGCCGCGAGAACAGCTGACCGACCGGGATGCCCGCGACTGCGCGACCGAGCTGGGGTGAGCACAGCCGCTCCGCCTCGGTGGCCAGTTCGAGCCCGAGCGGGGACAGATACCGGTCGACGTCGAGATCCGGTCGCGCGGAGCGCATCCCGACGATCGCCAGTAGTCCGAAGGTCGTCAGGCCCTGCACGCCCACGTCCGGGAACGCCGGGCCACCGAACGGGAACAGCTTCTCGAGATTCGCCGGAGCACCCAGGGCGACCCCGCCCCGGTAATCGAGTTCGGGCGCGTACCGCGTCGCCTCGTGCGCGGTGAGCAGCGCCGCATGCCCGCCCTCGGACAGCCCGGCCACGACCCATCGGGGTGACAGGTCCGAGTCGATCGCCCGTCCGGCCCGCACCATGTCGATCACGCTGTGCGCGGCGGCCCTCCCGTCGAGATAGGGCAACACCCCGGGGGTACCGAGACCGAGATAGTCGGTGGCGACCACCGCGTACCCGCGACGAAGCCATCCGGCGAGGTAGTCCGCCTCGGGTGCGTACAGGCCCGCGGTCGAGGGTGCGCACTGATCCGCGACCCCGATCGTCCCGTGCGCATAGGACACCACCGGCCAGCCACCCGGAGGCGGCCGGCCGGGTGGCAGATACACCGCGCCGGTACTTGTCGCGGGCGCGCCGACGTGATCGGTGGTGGCATAGGTGATCCGCTGTGCCTGCGCCGCGCCGGGCAACCAGATCTCCCGGGGCAGCTCCACCGAAGAGATCACCGATCCGGGCGGAGCTGAGGCCGCAGTGGCAGGAAGTCCCACCACGGCGGCGAGCACGGCCACGGCGGTCACCACCAGCACCGAGACCCTCGTGCGCAGCATTGCGAATCGCCTCCCCGACATCGACGGTCGGTTCTCACCACGGTAGGCCCGCATCGGGCGCCGCCGAGGCGGTTTCGGCCGGTCATCTCAGCCGGCGGCAACCGCCGCGAGCTCGCTCTCGCCGTCCTCGTCGGGCACGGGTGCGGCGGATGGGTCCGCCGGTGTCGAGCCGGGGCCCTCCCCCGGGTCGGCGGCAGACTCCGGCCCCGACGATCCGCCGCGCGGGCGATCGAGCTTCGCGATGCATCGCGCGAGGTCCGGCCCGAGCGCACTCGCCCGCATCTCGAGATCGGAGCGCTCCACGCCGTCGCGGGTGGTGTACTCGCTCGTGCGCAGCTGTCCGTACGCGATGATCGGGTCGCCCTTCATCAGGGTCGCACCGACGCCGGCGACGAGACGGCGCCAGCAACTGACCGTCAGATAGAGGGTGCCGCCGTCGGTCCACTCACCGGTGGACTGGTCGCGTCGCCGGGTGTTGCTGGCCATCCGGAAGCTGACCACCTCCTCGCCGGAGTTGGTGAGCCGCTTGGCCGGCATGGTGATGACGGTGCCGACCACCGCCGTGTGCGTCTCGTACATGTTCCGCCCCTTTGCATCCGGTGGGCCCGAGGGCCCCTCGACTGCCAGCCTCCCCCGGCCCCCGACCGGAAGCCACGGGCGCGGCGAATCCGTGGACACCCGCACCGCTCGTCCACAGGGGTCACCAAATCCGATGCGCCGAACCGTCGTTCGTCGGACGGTCGTGCTAGGGCGCGGGACGACCCGTCACGGACCCGGCCAGCGCATGCGCGTAGGTCGCGAGTCGATCGCTCGTGTACGTGTCCGGGTCGCTGACCGCGAGCCTGCCGAGCATCTCCGCGAACGAGAGCATCGTGTGCGCGAGGAGCACCGGGTCCAGGCCCGCCAGGCGCGGCTCCAGCGCGATACCGACCCGCGCGAGATCCTCGGCGCGGCCCAGTACCGTGGCCCGGGAGGCGCGCAGGTGCTCGCGGTACTCACTCGGGGCATGGTCGGGTGCGGTGAGGATGAGCCCCCACCGGACCGGGTTCTGCAGTACGACGGAGACGAACGCCGACACCGTGCCCGCGTAGGCGGCGGTGGGCCCGAGGACGCTCAGGTCCGTCGGCATGTTGGCGAGCACCTGTTCGAGGGCGCGCCGGTTCTCTCGGTCGAGGAGTGCCGCGACCAGCTCGCCACGCGTGCGAAACACGGTGTACAGCACGGGTTTACCGACGCCCGCCTCGGATGCGACCGCCTCCATGCTGAGCTGGTGCAGGCCGACCCGGCCCGTCACCGCGAAGGCGGCGTCGAGCAACTGCTCCCGACGCTGCTCGGGCGGCAGCCGCGGCGCGTACCTGCGGCGAGACCGTCCGTCCGCGGTCGTACCCGCCTTCGTCATCCACTGCACCTCCGCGTCCACCCTACGGTCGCGGGCACCCGGTCCCGCCGTCGCCCGCCAATGCTACGCAACCGTTGTATTCGTGGACCACAATTGTTACGGTCGCGTTGTATTCACGACAGGGTGGCCCGCCGCCGCCCGGAAGCCGAGGGAGACGACCGAGATGACGGCCACACAGGACCCGACCTCCACCCGCATGCTGGCCGACCGCGGCTGGCCGTTCGACCCGTCCCGCCGACGCGAGGACCTCGGCTTCTTCGGCCCCGGATCACCGACGTGGAAGGTGTGGACCAGCCCGACCGCCCTGCTCGGCTTCCAGCGCGCGGTCACGCTCGAACACTTCGACCCCTTCCTGACCGCGGCGGTCGCCGATGCGCGCGGCATCTACCTCGATCCACGGGGTCGGCTCGACGGCACCCTCTCGTACTTCCTCATCGTCGCGGTCGGCGACAGCCGCTCGGCGATCGCGACGTCCGACCTGTTGATGCGGGTGCATGCCAAGGCCACCGGCATCGAACCGATCAGCGGCCAGCGCTACAGCGCCAACAGTCCCGAGAGCCAGCTGTGGATCCACGTGACCGGGTGGCACTCGGTGCTCAAGTGCTACGAGATGTTCGGGCCGGGTCCGCTGACCCCCGGGGAAGAGGACCGGTACTGGGCGGAGTGCGTGGTGGCCGCCGAACTGCAGACGTGCAAGAGCTCGGACGTCCCGCGGTCGCGGGAGCAGGTGCGCGAGTACTTCGAGTCGGTCCGGTCGCGACTGTGCGTCTCCGAGCCTGCGCTCGAGGGCATGCACTACCTACTGCGCACCCGGGGTGGGCGAGGGCGATGGCCGCTGTGGGCGATGAGCCGGGCGATGGCACCCGCGACCGTCTCCACCCTGCCCGCGTGGATGCGCCGGCTCGGCGATTTCGACCAGCCCACGGCGGTGGACCGGATCGTCGCTCCCCTGACCCGGGGCGCGGTTCGGGCGACCGCCACGCCGCGGGTGGAACTCGCGGTGATCAAGCGACTGCTACCGATGACACACGCGGTGCTCGACCAGCACTTCAACGGCGCCCCGCCGACACTGGCCGAGACCGTCACCCCGGCTCGCGCGCGCGAACTCGCGGCGGCCGGGGCCTGACGACCGGCTGGTGCCTCGCGCTACGAACCGGCCTCTCGGTCCCGGCGCGCGAGCTCGGCGAACATCGCGTTGTGCGCGGCGAGCTCGGCGTCGTCGTCGCGGTCGGCGGCGCGGTCCACCCGCTTGGCCGTCTTCTGGTCGGCCCGCGACCACTGCACCAGCAGTGCCAGCATCACCAGCACCAGCGGGATCTCGCCGGTCGCCCATGCCAGGCCCGCGCCGAGCCGCTGATCCCCGAGCAGGTCGTCGTTCCAGCCCAGCGCGAGCGCCCGGTAGAACCAGCCGCCGATCGCATCGGACGTCATCATCAACGCGACGCCGAAGAACGCGTGGAACGGCAGTGACCCGAAGACCATCGCGAGCTTGGTGATCGGCGTCAGGTTCCGCGGGGCCGGGTCGATACCGATCACGACCCAGTAGAAGAGGTACCCGCTGAGGATGAAGTGCAGGTTCATCAGCAGGTGCGCGCCGTGCGAGTCGACGGTCGCGTCGAAGATGCCACCCAGGTACAGGGCGTAGAAGCCGCCGACGAACAGCACCGACGCGACCAGGGGGTGGGTGAGGAAGCGGGAGACTGGACTGTGCAGGGCGGCCAGCAGCCACTCCCGCGGTCCCGGCACACCGTTCGGTCCGGCCGGCTTGAGCGCGCGCAACGCCAGGGTCATCGGTCCGCCGAGCACCAGCAGCACCGGCGCCAGCATGGACAGTGCCATGTGCCCACCCATGTGCACACTGAACATCGCGGTCGAGTACCGGCCGACGCCCGAGGACGTCGCGAAGAGCAGCACCAGGCAGCCCAGTAGCCACGCCACCGTCCGGCCCACCGGCCAGCTGTCGCCGCGCTTGCGCAGTCGTCGCACGCCGATCACGTACACCACCGCCGCGATGATCGCGGCGGTGCCGAAGACAAGGTCGAAGCGCCAGTCGAAAAGCAGGCGGGCCACCGTCGGCGGGCCGTCGAGGTTGTAGCCCAGCTGCACCTCGGCGGGCGTCGGCTGCAGGTCCACCGGCGGCGGCGGCGTCCGGCCGAGGCCGACGGCGATGCCGATGGTCGCGGCGAACACGAGCGCCTCGACTCCCGCGAAGCGGATCAGGGCCCCCCGGGAGGTGGGGTCGGCGGCCAGCGCGGGCAGCGCCCGGCGACGCTGCGCGAAACCGATCACGCCGAGCACCACCAGCGCGACCGTCTTCGCCACGAGCAACCAGCCGTACGTGCTGGTGAACAGGTCGGCGAGGGGCAACCGGACGAGGCCGTTGACGACGCCGGAGATCGCCATGATCACGAAGGCCACGGCCGCCAGCGCGGAGAACCGCCGGGCCGCCACGTCGGTGTACGCACCGCGTCGGCGGGCGTGTGCCAGCAGCGCGATCAGGCCGCCCGCCCACAGCGAGGCCGCGATCAGGTGCCAGAGCAGGCTGTTGGTCGCGACATCGTGCGAGCCGCCGGCCGAGGAGTGCCCGGTCAGGGCGAGCGGGATCAGGGTCGCGATGCCGAGCAGCAGCAGCACCGGCGTCCAGCCCCAGCGCAGCACCACCCGGGTGCCGACCGCGAGGAGCACCGCCAGGATCGCCGTGTTGCGCCAGGCCCCGGCGAGCTCGATCTGCGGGATCGCCTTCCAGAGGTTCTGTGGCTGCAGCGCGGTACCGAGGGGCTGGCCCGAGGTGTCGGAGACCGTCAGCGGGACGAGGACCAGCGCGCAGGCCGCCCACACGATCGCAGCGTTCGAGGCGATCCGCACCGCGCGGTAGCCGTCGACGTCGAGCACGCCGCTGCGCTGCGGCGGCACCAGGAAGGCGGCCAGCAGCAGCGACCCGATCGCGATCACCGCCGCGACCTCGCCCGCGGCCTTGACCGCGGGCAGTCCGTACGTGGTGAGCGGCCCGGGGTCGGGGATGCCCAACCGGATCAGCGCCTCCGAGGCGGTCAGCCCGACGACGATCGCCGCGACCAGCCCGGCGATGATCCCGAGCGTGACGAAGATGGGAACCGAGGACTCCCCTGCCTTGCGGGTCGGCGGCGTGTCGGAGGGGGCGAGCTCGGGTGTTGCCATGACTACCAGGGTAGGAGGCGGCGGCGAGTGCACTTCGATCAGGTTCGCGGGGCCCCACACCCGCGCCTGGACGGAACGACCCCCGAGAGCCGGTAGACTCCTGAGCCGATCCCACGGGGATCATGCCTCCGTAGCTCAGTTGGATAGAGCAAGAGCCTTCTAATCTCTAGGTCGCAGGTTCGATTCCTGCCGGGGGCACCAGTTGACCAGGTCAGCACCACCAATGGTGGCGACGGAGGTAGCCGTCAGGATCTCATCCCACAATCTTCCCGCCAGTTTCGACAGCCTCGACACACACGGGATCGTTGGGTTCGTCACGCCCGGGAGCCGGCGCGAAGGTGCCGTGAATCACAACGGCATCCCCTCACCGATCCGGACACCGGTCGCCTCGATCCGCCCGGGCGCGTGCGGGCGTAGGCAGGACCTCCACCGCCTGCTACAGCGAGATCATCGGTCACGTGCATCGGCGCGCCGGGGAGCTACTCGACACGTCTTGCGCGGACTTGTCAGTACGCCGCGTTGGCTCCGTACTCAGCCTGCGCACTCGTGAAGCCTTCGTACTCCAGTTGCTCGATCAGTCCCGACAGAGAGAACGACGTCATGTCCAGGTACTGCTTGGCACTCCGAGCAGCCTGCTTGTTCCAGTCCACGTTCAAACTGTCGACCGCGTACGTCGCATCCGCGGCGGAGAAGTCTTCGTACTCGAGCTGTTCGATCAGCCCACTGCGGGAGAAGGCACTCATGTCGATGTACTGCTGGGCGGACCGGACGGCGTTCCGCTGACCGGAACTGATCTGCGGCTTGGCCGGGACGGCCGCGGGCGCGGGTGCGGGCGCGGGCGCCCGGTACGTGGTGGCCGCGGGGACCTCTGCCTTGCTGAGTGACGGGGCAGGAGCGGGCACCTCGTATGTGGTGGGCGCTGGTACGTCCGCCTTGCTGGACGACGGGGCCGGAGCGGGCGTCTGGGAAGTGGTGGTCCTCTGTGATGTGGTGGTGGGTGTGCTCAGCGCAGCTACCCCGTGTGGGTCAGTGTCTCCACCATTTGCCAGAATGCCGAGCACGAAGACCACTCCGACCACTCCGACCGCTCCGGCGATCCACTTCTTCTTGCTCTTCGTCGGCTCGACGGACTCGGGCTGCCGCTCGCCCGTGTTCACGGATGGTTCGTCTCGTTGGGTGGCAGGCTGCGAACCGGCTGCGTATGGGTGCGTAGGCGGCGCGACGAACGCCGTTCGGGGTCGGGTGTTCTCAGTCCATGTCGCCCCGTCCCACCAGCGTTCGGCGGTTGGGTCAGCGGGGTCGGGGTGCCAGCCTGCGGGAGGGTTCATCGGAAGTCCGTTCTGCTGATGTATTCGACCACCGGCGTCGGGCGCGTCCATTGACCAGCGAACCGGTGGATTGCCAGCGGTAGTTCAACGGATTTCTAGCAGACGATCCTGACTGTCATTCGGTTGGAGGACAACGCATTCCGAGTCCACACCAGGATACTGGCAATTGCCTGGGCGTGTTGAACGGCCCCGACACTGCTACTTGTAGAAACCGTCGCGCAGGTTGATGCCGTGTTCGACCCAGACCTTCAGTGCGGCGAGCATGCCAGTCCAGCCCTGGCAGTTTCCGAACGCGTGCGTGGCGCCCTCGCTGGTTGGCAGCCAGGCGGATTCGGTGATCGTCACGAGGGTGCGGGTGTCATCGTCGACGGGCTCGAACTCGAACGTGGTGGTGGTCTTCCCGGTGTCGCCGGCGGTCGCGGTGCCGGCCCACTCGATGACGATCCGCCGGGGTGGCCGAGCCTCGACGACGGTGACGGGGAACGCGCCCGGGAAGTCGTGGAAGTCCCAGGTGACCTCGGTGCCCGCTTCGAGGCGACCGCGCGCGCCACCGGTGGTGAAGTACTTCGAGAGCTGCTCGGGGTCGGCGACGGCCTCGTACACCTCGACGCAGGGGCGTGATACGTGACCGGAGACCGTGAATGCGAGCTCCGTCAGGGCGGTCGAGTCATTCATGTTGTAATTTTACAACATGAATGTGGACCGCGGCGAGGGCGCGGACGACGACCGGGTCTTCAAGGCGCTGGCCTCCCGAACCCGACGCCGGATGCTCGACGTCCTCAAGGACTCTCCCTGCACGACCGGCGAACTGTGTGCGCACTTTCCCGAGATCGACCGCACGACGGTGCTGCAACACCTTCGGGTGCTCGAGCGGGCGGCACTGGTCACCGGACGCAAGGCGGGACGCGAACGGCAACTCGCACTGGCACCGATGCCGATCAAGCGGATCCACGACCGCTGGATCGGCGAATACACCCGCGCTGCCGTCGAACTGCTGCACCGACTCGGCGGCGAATGACGGACCGTATCGGGGCGTCCGCCCGGCAGCGACCTCGCAACAAGCGGGGGACGGTCCATTCGCCTTCACGTTCGCGATGGCCCGTTTCGCCGTTGACACCCAAGTCGGACGACATCCACGCCTCGTCCGCCGACGCTGATTAGGATGCGCTCGTGCCGCTACGACTACCTCTACTGCCCACCACCCGACCCACCCGGACCCTGCTCCTCGCCGCGCTCATCGCGATGCCCGTGGCCACCGGATTCTCCGCACCGGCCCTCGCATCGGTGCCCGCGGCCGGCGCCGCGGCGCCGGCGGCTCCCGCTGCTCCGGAACGGCAGTCCGTCAGCGAGCGCTACGCGGCCGCCGGCATCCACGCCGTCACATCGGTCGCGGCGCCCGGATACCAGGTGTTCCACCCCGCCGACATCGCCACCAGCCCCGACCGCCATCCGGTGGTCACCTTCGGCAACGGCAGCTACGCGACCTACGAGCAGTACGAGGAGTTGCTGCGTCACCTGGCCTCCTGGGGCTTCGTCGTCGTGGTCGCCGACAGCAGCGTCACCGGCGACGGCACCGAGATCCTGGCGGCAGCGCGCTACATCCTCGCGCAGAACGACAACCCGGAGAGCGTCTTTCACGATCGCATCGACGTCGCTCACGTCGCCGCCGTCGGACATTCGCAGGGCGCCGGGGGCTCGATCAATGCCAGCACAAACTCCGACGGACTCATCACCTCCACCGCCGTACTCGACCTGCCCGATCCCTGGTGGGCCTCTCGACCCGTCGACGTGATCGACGTGGCCCGACTGACGGGACCGGTGTTCTACCTGACCGGGTCCGACGATCCGGTCTCGACGGCCATACCGCAGGCCGCCTATCACGCCGTGAGCCCGGTGCCCGCGGCCCGCGGCCGCCTGCTGGGCGTGGGGCACAACTGGCCCACCGACGGCGGCGGATTCCGCGGGTACCTCACCGCGTGGCTGCGCTTCACCCTCACCGGCGACACCGACGCCGCCCGCGCGTTCGTCGGTCCGGCGCCGGAGCTGCTGGCCGATCCACGGTGGGACGGGACCGCGGTCAAGGGTTGGTGAATCGACGGTTCCGGGAGTCACGGCGAACTCGACTCTGACGAAACCGTCCCCCCTGGTGCCGGAGAGGTGATTCCCCTATCCCGCGACGGTCCCCGTACTTTCCCCTAATCTGCTGCGGAACCGTTCCCATCCGAGACCGCGGCCGGTAGAAATTAACTCGATGGCGCTGCCGGACCCCCGACCCGGCGGCGCCATTTCCATGTCCGTCGCAGACGTCGACGCCACCCCACCGCGAGACACTCGTCCCCGGACTTCCCTTGCTGTACACCGTAAATCGGCCTTGACATGCGAAGGCGTGCCCGCCGAAACCGGATCGAGTCAACCGCGTCGCAATCCCACGAAGTGATGTGCAACACTTCGTGGCCCGAGGACGATAGTCCTGGGTGAGGTGAGTCTCATGGCAGGACAGTGCACCGACCGGTCCGGTCGACCCGACATCGAGAGCGTGGCGGCTCTCCCCTGCCGCTCGCCACCGCTTTCCGCCGCCACGGCGACGACGGCATCACCCCGCGCGCGGTCGCGGGGATCGACGATCCGTCGCCGCACTCGTCGACGGGTGCGCACCCCGGTATGCGCCCGACGCGATCGACGCCGCGTCACCAAGCACGACCCGATAGTGAAGGCGATACCAAGATGGACATTCTCACCAGCCTGGTCAATGTACTGGGCGAACTGATGACCGTGATGGGCAAGATGCAGGGCGGCCAAGGCGGTCAGGGCGGCGGCCTCCTCGGCGGAGGAAGCACCGGGAGTCTCGGCGGCGGAAGCCTCTAGCAACCAACCGGCCACAAGGCCCTCGGCAACCCCGCCGAGGGCCTTCGCCATGTCAGCCCGGCGGCGTCGTCCCGGTCGCCGCCATCTTCGCGTAGAGCTTTCCGTGCATCTGCGCCTGCAGGTCCGGTCGGTAGTGACCGATGTTCGCGGGATCGGCGAGGTTGTGCAGCTCCTGCGGATCCGCCTGCAGGTCGTACAGCTCGTACTGCGACGGCGCGATCCGGGCGGGGTCGAAGTACATCACGTACTTGTACCGCCCCTCGCGGATGCATCGCAGGTGGTTCGGCTGCGTGACGATGAACTGACCGTCCGGGGTGGCGCAGTTCTGGTCGTCGTAGGTGAACAGGACGTTGTCCTGCACCGTCGCGGTCGGCGACGCCGGATTGGCGACGGCGTCGTCGATCACCGGGGTCAGGTCGGTTCCGAGGAAGTTCCAGGCGCCGCGGCCGGCGACACCGGCGAGCGTCGCCAGCGTCGGCAGCACGTCGATCAACGACGCGAGGGCGCCGGTCCGCACCGGCTGCGGGAACATGACCGGATTGCTGATCACCAGCGGCACGCGCAGCGTCTCCTCGTAGGCGTTGAAGATCTTCTGCCGCAGTCCCCCGTGCGAGAGGCCCATCTCCCCGTGGTCGGAGAAGCGGACGATCACCGTCTTGTCGACCAGGCCCGGTTTCGCCTCGAGCGCGTCGAGCACGCTGCCGATGTGCCGGTCGACGACCTTCTGCAGGTACCCGTAGAAGTTGACGTAGTTGTGCGCGGACTGCGGGCCCAGCAGCGGGCCGAGTCCGGCGGCCAGCAGGACCTGCGACTGCACCTGCGCGGTGGGTTTGAAGTTCGTCAGCAGCGACTCGTCGATGGTGGGCGGCAGGTCGATGCCCTGCTCGAAGCAGCCCGGCGCCGCGGAACCGTAGTTGTCGCAGTCGCCCTCGACCGCGTTCCAGGTCTGCGGATACGCCAGCAGGTCGTGCGGATTGGCCATCGACACCACCAACGCGAACGGGGTGTCACTGTGCGGGTCAACGGAATTGAGGAACTCCACCGCCTCGTCGGCGATCTTCTGGTCCCGGTTGGCGCAGCCGCCACCGAAGTTCGCGGGATTGGTGTCCTGCCCCGCCTCCGGCGGCTGCCAGCCCTTGAACCCGTACTCGGCGACATCCTCGGTGCTCGCGTCGCCGCCGTCGGCGCCCTTGCTCATGTGCCACTTGCCGCGGAACTGGACGTCGTAGCCCGCCGCGGCCAGGACGCGGGCCATGTTCTGGGTCGCCGTCGAGAGCACCGGTTCGGTCGGCGAGACCGTCCCGCCCGTGGTCAGCGTGGCGACGACGCCGTGCTGCGCGGGGTACAGCCCCGTGAAGAACGTGCTGCGACTCGGCGAGCACATGGCGGCCGAGCAGAAGGCGTTGTCGAAGGACAGTCCGTGATCCGCGATCCGTTGCCGGTTCGGCAGATTGCGCTCGGACCATCCCGGCGGCCAGTACATCGGCGGGCGCTCCTGGTCGGTGATCAGGATCAGCATGTTCGGACGCGCGGGCAGCTTGCCGGCGACCGCCCGGGGCGCCGGTTTCGACTGCGCTGCACCGGATTCCGCGACGACACCGGCAACCATGCCCGCGGCGAGCAGAGCGCCCGCCCCGCCGAGGAAGGTGCGTCGCGGCACTTCGGTTCCGGCCGTGTCGCCATGGGCGGCCGCCGGATCCGGCTCGACCGGTGGCGTGTGATTCGACGCGGTCGCCGGGTCCGTCGCGGGTGTCGGCATGGCGAGTTCCTCCTCGAAACGAAGCGGAAATGCAGTGGACGTGGACGGTCGATCAACACGTGTGCGCTTGCGCAGGTTACCAATTCGGACGAAGGGTCCGTGACGGTTCGGATGGTCCGGCATCACCGATTCCGCCTGCGGGCCGCCCGCGCCCGCGGTACAGTCGAACTCTGGTTTTCGGCGACCCTCCGAGGAGCGCTATGGAAGCAGACCGAGTTGCGGGCACCGTCACCTGTGCCGCACGGCATACGTAGGTTCTCGCTCGACGCGAGCTAGCTCGCGAATTCTCTGATGTGGGACGACCGCACCGTGGTGCGGCGCCCAAGGGTCGGGCCCAGGCATCGGGCCCGTCGTCGTGTCCGACTGAACTGTCGGGTCCGGAACACCGTCGAGATCAAAATGGGGATCGCCATGAAAATGGCCAAGGCACTTGTCATGCCAGTGATCGTCGCTGCCGCACTCGGATCAGGAGTTGCGACCGCGGCCGCGCAACCAGCGTTGCCGCCGTTGCCTGCACTGCCCGAGCTGCCGACGGTCCCGCCCCCGCCGCCGCTCCCGGCACTCGAGCTTCCCAGCCCGCAGCTTGCCGACCTGCCCCAGCTGCCTCCGCTACAGCTACCCACGCTACAGCTGCCGGCGCCGCAGCTACCGGCGCCGCAGCTCGTCGATCTTCCGCAGCTACCGGCCCTGCCACCGCCGCCCCAGATCCCCGGCCTGCCGCAGATTCCCGGCCTGCCCGGCGGCCCGCCGCCGCCCTCGACGGCGGAGGTCAGCGACATGTTCGCGCAGCGCGCCTGGCCCGACAACCCGGCCAAACGTGAGTCCTTCCAGACCATGGCGAACGAGGTCAACATCGGCTGGGCCAACGGCGGCCAGCAGAAGATGATGGTCGGCTCCGTCGTGGGCCTGCTGATCGGCTGCGTGTCGATCTTCCCGAACTTCATGGCCGGCTGCATGATCGGCAACGTCGTCGGCGCCGGCATCGGCGCCCTCATGGGCATCGACGAGGGCAACCCCAAAGCGCGACCGTCGGTGGAAAAGTTCCTCGCCACGCCGTGACGGCGGTGGGCGCCGGATCAGGCGGCGCCCTTGCGCACGACGGTCAGTTTCGACAGCCGCGAGGAGATCCTCCGGTCCTCGCCGTCGCGCAGCAGCGCGATGCCCGACCGGACCTCCTCCACGACCCAGGTGCCTGCCGTGTCCGATATCTGGACCAGGTCTCCGGCCTGCACACTCCCGCTCATCGGATCATCGCCTCCACGCTCGACGGGCACGCTCGACGACCGCGCCGCTCAGTTTTCAGGTACGACCAATCTTGACATCTTCCCCGGCATCGGCGGCAGCGGATGCCGGAAGATGCTGCCGGTCCGAACGGCTGATGGTCACGGCGGCGACGGTGACACCCACCGCCACGCCGATCAGGGTGTCCACCACGCGGCTGACGCCGATGTCGGGCGCGAGGTTCGTCCCGAGGCCAACCATGAGCAACGCCATCGGGGTGACCGAGAGCGAGGTCAGTGCGTAGTTCCGGGCAGCCGTCAGCTCCGCGGTCACCTGCAGCACCACGATGACGATCACCGTCTGCCAGTACCCGAGGCTCGCCGCGATCAGCATCGCCGCGACGAGAGCGCCTCCCACGTTGCCGAGCAGCCGCTGGATCGCCCGTTGCACGGTCATCGCGTAGGAGACGCCCTGCATCGCGGCCATGGCGCCCATCGACGCCCAGAGCGGATGGTCGAGCCCGACCGCCGCGGCGAACCAGCCTGCGAAGGCCGAGGCGAGGGCGATCCGGGCCGCATTGCCGAGGACCATGCGTGAGCGCAGCCCGGACAGCCCGATCTCCACGAAACCCTCCGGCCGCGGCAGCGCGGACACCTCGATCTCGGCATCACCGTCGAAGATCGTGCTGCGCCGCTTGACCTTCCGCAGTTCGGCCTCGTGCCGGACCACGTCGCGCAGCAGCCCCGGATCGCCCGCCTGCCAGTCGTCGACCGCAGACTCGGCGTCGTCGAGCAGCGCGACCAGGTCTCGGTGGTGCCGCGACGTATCGCCCCGAACACCGCTGAGCGCCAACTTCTCCCGAGCGTGTGCGATCGCGGCTCGGGCCGGTTCGACCGACGCGCCACGCTCGAGCCCGGCGACCGCCGAGAGTGCCCGCGCGACAGCCAGCCGCGCCGGGCCGAGGGGCAACACCAGCAGGTGCGCCGCCTGCGCGAGCAAGGCCACCGCAGCCCCGGCCGCGGCGGCCAGGCATGCACGGGCGAGGTCGCCGGGCGCGGTGACGTACCCGACCGCGGCGGTGGCGGCGAAGACGAGGATCACCGGACCCGGGCCGGTGATCCGGAAGGCCGACACCGCGGCCGCGGCGAGCGCGGCACCGACGGACATGAGCGCGACCTCCGCCCACATCGGCGGGTGCGCGAGCGCGAGCAGTCCGCCGCCGGCCACGAAGGCGACGACGAGGGCGCCGACGAGCGTCACCTTGGCCGTGACCCGGACCATCGGTTCGTGCCGGGCGAAGGCGGAGGCCAGCGCGCCGAGCACCGCGAAGCCTGCGTACTGCCGCAGGTCCAGCAGTCCGCAGCCGACGAACACCAGCGCGGCGGCGATACCGACGCGGATCGAGGCAGCGACGGTCGCGTCGGCCGGCCGCATCTCGAAGGCTCGCCGCCAGGTGGCAGCGGACACCGAGTGCGCGAGGGCGCCCCCGGAGTGCCGCAGCCGGGCCGCGGGCACGGGCGGGTTCTGGACGTCGGCAGTCGCGGTAGGCACGTTCCCATCATAGATGTATTTCACTTGTAAAATACATCTGAAATAGTGTGAACCCGGTCGCTAGGATGACCGCATGGGCGACACCGACACCTCCCCCGACTTCGTCGACGGCGTTCGAGTCGAATGGGCCCGGACCTACCCACAGGTGGACACCGCCCCGATCGAGGTGATCGGTCGCGTCAACCGGATCAGCTCGCTAGCGCTGCACCAGCTCGACCGTGCCCTCGCGCCGACCGGCGTCACCCGCGTCGAGTTCGAGATCCTGTGCGCCCTCGCTCGCGCCGACCGCCCGCTCCGCGCCAGCGAGGTGACCGCGGTGACGATGACGAGCGGCGCCTCGACCACCAAGCACGCCGACCGGCTGACGAAGATCGGACTGCTCGAAAGGCTGCCCTTCGAGCGGGACGGCCGCGTGGTGCTGCTGCAACTGACCCCGGCAGGGCGCGACCTCGTCGAGGCCGAACTGCCCAGCCGCGTCGAACGAGAGCGCCGGCTCCTGGACGGACTCGACGAGCGCGAGCGGCGGGCGCTCGCGGATCTGCTTCGGCGGGTGTCCCGTAACGCCGAGGCTTCCGCACCCTGAGGCGGCGGCCGCTAGCGCCTCGTGCTCGAAGTCCGTTGATGGTTGCCGGGGATCCACGTGGATGCATCGGAAGGCGGAGGAGTCCCAGGTAGCGGTGTTCTACCTGGGACTCCGACAACGCAGCGAGGCGCCGCGCGGGCCCTGGCATCCGCGAGAAGACTTCGGGCGCGGGGCGCTAGGTCCGAGGTTCGGGCTCCCCCGCGTCTGGTTCGCCATCGGAATCCGCACGGGTGGCCGTCCGGTCCTCGTCGGCCCGCGCCCTCTTCGCCGCCTCGCTCATCTCGATGCCGTCACTGATCCAGTCGCCGATCTCGCGGGTGACGTCCCGCACGGCGCCCGCGATGATCATCGCGATCCTGCCGACATGGGTGGCACCGGACTCCGTCAACTCCTGCACGGTGTCCTTGCGTCGCTCGAACTTGCTCACCATGGGACGCGTACCTCTCCGGCTGCGGCCTTCTGACGTTCGACGATAACACCGGGCGGCGGTGTCGAACCGGTGAGAAAGTCGGGCAACGCGAGCTTGAAGATCTTGGCCCAGACGGAGCCGATCTGCCGGAAGAAGCCGCCGGTGTTGTAGGGCAGGCCATGCTTCTCGCAGAGCGCCTTCACCTGCGGCGCCATCTCCGGGTACCGGTTGGCGGGGATGTCGGGGAACAGGTGGTGCTCGATCTGGTGCGAGAGGTTGCCGGACATGATGTGGAACAGTCGGCCGCCCTCGATGTTGGCGCTGCCGAGCATCTGGCGCACGTACCACTGCCCGCGGGTCTCCTCGGCGGTCTCCTCCTCGGTGAAAGTCTGCACACCGGTGGGGAAATGACCGCAGAAGATGATCGAGTACGTCCACACGTTGCGCACCAGGTTCGCGCCGGCGTTGCCCAGCAGGGTGGTCACGAACAGCGGTCCGGTGAGCACAGGGAAGACGACGTAGTCCTTGAGCACCTGGCGGCCCGCCTTGCGCCGCATCCCCTGCAGCAGCGGCTTGACGTCGCGCCACGTGCGTTTGCCCTTGATCACGTTCTCGGTCTCGAGGTCGTGCAGCATGACGCCCCACTCGAAGAGCATCATCAGCGCGAACGCGTACACCGGGTTGCCCAGGTAGTAGGGGTGCCACTTCTGCCCCTCGTCCATGCGCAGGATGCCGTAGCCGATGTCGCGGTCGCGGCCGACGATGTTCGTGTAGGTGTGGTGCATGTAGTTGTGCGAGTGACGCCACTGGTCGGCAGGGCACACGGTGTCCCACTCGAAGACCCGGGAGTTCAGCCCGGGCTCGCGCATCCAGTCGTACTGGCCGTGCATGACGTTGTGGCCGATCTCCATGTTGTCGAGGATCTTCGAGATCCCGAGCGCACCCACCGCCGCCAGCCAGAACGGGGGCAGGAAGCCGAGGTACATCAGGCCGCGCCCGGCGACCTCGAACCCCCTTTGCGCCTTGATGATCGAGTAGATGTAGTCGCGGTCCTTCGCGCCGAGGTCGGCGACGACGCGGGCGCGCAGCTCGTCGAGTTCGCGGCCGATGTCCTCGACCTGCTCGTAGCTGAGCACGACGGGGTCCGCGGGAGTGACGTTCCTCGCGCCACCCAGCAGGGGCAGCGACGAGAGGGAAAGGCCGAACATGGGAGTTCTCCTCGGTCGGTGGGATTCGAGTGGTCGACGACTCAGATGTCGAGGCAGACGTCGCCGACCGGCGCGCTGACGCACAGCTGGATCGGCTGGTCCGGGTCGGAGTCGAGTTCGCCGGTGCGCAGATTGCGGGTGCAACCTGAGGTCTTGACTGCGGTACAGGTGAAGCAGATACCCATCCGGCAGCCGAATTCGGGTGTCAGACCCGCAGACTCGGCCTGCTCGAGCAGGCTCGCCCCCGAGTTGTCCGCGGTGACGCCGGACGCGGTGAACGACACCTCGCCGGTCGCCTCGTCGTCGACCGGCGCGAGAGCGGGCGCGAACTCCTCCATGTGCAACCGGCCACCGAGTCCGAGAGCGTCGAAATGCTCACGCACCGAACGCATCAACCCAGGCGGACCGCACAGGTAGGTCTGCCCCTCGGCGTACCACGGTGCGGCCGCGTCCACATGGTCGCGGCCGAAGAACCCGCGCAGGTCGCCGTTCTCGGAGTGGGTGTAGGCCAGGAGCAGTCGCAGGTTCTCGTGCCGGGCTGCCAGGTCGGCCAGCTCGTCGCGGTAGGCGACGTCGTGCTCGGTGTCCGCGTAGTGCAGGAAGGCGACCTCGCCGGCATGACCCTCGTCGAGCAGGGTCCGCAGCATCGACATCACCGGAGTGATCCCACTGCCGCCGCTGATCAGCAGGACCTTCCCGGGACGCTCGGCCGGGAGTCGGAACACCCCGTCGGCCTGCGAGAGGCCGACCACCAGGCCGACCTCGGCGTGCCGGTACAGGTGCTGCGAGACCAGCCCCTGAGGGTGCGCCTTGACCGTGAGTTCGATGCGGCCGTCGGCGCGGTACTGCGAGCACGCCGGCGAGTAGCAGCGGGTGTGCCGGACGCCGTCGACGACGACGCCGACCTGGACGAACTGGCCGGCCGCGAAGCCCTCCCACTGCCGGGTCGGCCGGAGCGTGAGGGTGACGGTGTCGGCGGTGGTGCGGCGCACCTCGGTGACCTCTGCGCGCAGGTCGCGCACGGTGGCCATGGGGTTGACGAGTTCGAGGTACCGGTCGAGTTGATGCGGCGTGGCCATCGCCTCGAGCAGCGACACCAGCGACGGCCGGCGCGAGCGGGTTCGGGTCTGCACGGTCACTGCAACCTCCTGCGGTGGGCCTGTGGCGAACGGTTGATCCGTTTTTCAGTGCACAGTTGTACACAAACAAGTGTGACAGGAAGTCCCAGGTAGATGTCAACCCCCACTTGCGTGTGACGGCGATTACAGGGGCAGTGCACTACCGGACGGTGTACAGACATACACTCGAACTGTGACCGAGCCCGAAAGTCGAGCCGAACGCAAGGAACGCACCAGGCAGGCGCTCCTCGACGGCACCCTGGAACTGCTCGAGGAGCGCGGCTTCGCAAGCCTCAGCCTGCGCGAGGTGGCCCGCTCGGCGGGCATCGTCCCGACCGCCTTCTACCGGCACTTCGCCTCGATGGACGACCTCGGCGTGGCACTGGTGGAGGACAGCATGCGCATGCTGCGCCGGATGCTCCGCGAGGCCCGGCGCGACCCGAGCACCAAGAACGCGAGCGCGTCGTTGGACATCCTACTCCGGCAGGTGCGGGCGCACGAGGGCCAGTTCCGCTTCCTCAGCCGCGAGCGCTACGGCGGCGTCACCGAGGTACGCCGGGCGATCGCGGCGGAGCTACGGCTGTTCGCGAGCGAGCTCACCATCGACCTCTCGCGCATGCCCGCGCTCGCGAGCTGGGAGGTCGAGGACCTGGAGATGGCGGCCGACCTGATCGTCGGGGTGATGATGTCGACGGTGATCGACCTGCTCGAGGTGGACCACCCCGGCGGCCGCGAGGAGCGGGCGGTGATCGATCGGGCCGAGCATCAGCTGCGGCTGATCATGATCGGCATGGGCGGCTGGCGACCGACGACGCGATGAACGGGGGTTCAGTGGTCGGTTTCGGGATCGATCCGACCACTGAACCCCCGTTCAATCAATTTCGGACGGCGGTCAGCAGGAGCCGAGCTGACGGACGATCGCGTCCTTCTCCGACTGGGTCACCCACAGCCTGTAGGCGGCCTTGACCTCCACCTGCTTGGCGACGTACGTGCAGCGGTACGACTTGTTCGACGGCAACCAGGTCGCCGCGTCACCGTCGGACTTCTGCTGGTTGGCCGGTCCGTCGACGGCGAGCAGGTTGCGCGGATCGTTGGCCAGGTTGCGGCGGGTGTCGGCGTCGAGCTGCTGGGCACCCTTCTGCCACGCGTCGCTGAGGGCGACCACGTGGTCGATCTGCACCGCGGTCGAGGTGTCCTGCCCACGGGTGAACTGGATCTGCTTGCCGGTGTACGGGTCGTTCAGGGTGCCGGTGAGCACGATGCACTGCTTCTTGCCGGCCTTGTACGTCTTGTTCGTCAGGTCGCGGTCGAGGATGTCGTTGCGGGTGTCGCAGCCGTTGTGCCCGCCCGCGACGGCGACGTCGTCCGACCACGCCTGCCCGAACTCGTCACGGCTGTAGCCGGTCTTGGGCGCGCGGCCCTTGACTGCCAGCGTGTCGAGCAGAGCCAGGGTGGCGGACTGGTCGGCCGGCTGCCCGCCGCCCGAGCTACCGAAGTCCGAACTGCCGGTCGACGCGGCGTCGGCCTCGGCGAGCTGCGCGCTGCAGCCGGTGAGGGTCAGTGCGGCCGTACACGCGGCGATCATGATCAGTCGCGGGCGGGCCACAGTGTGGAAACTCAAGGGGGAACTCCTTACTCGGGATCAGACCGAGAGGAGTATGCCCCCGACCGCACCCCGTCGAGCGCACGCCACGCTGCGGAAGTCATTGGGGTGACGCATATTACGAGGATCGAGGGCGGACCCACACTCCGGAACGGCGACCACCCGCCCGGCCGTGGTCGGGGCAGGCGAGTGCCGCCGTGGATGCGAGGGCATGAACAACCCGGCAATCCGACAATACGGACGGCACGAACTGGACGGTCTTCATGCTCTTCACCTGCAGCTCGAGCGCAATCAGTGACGACAGTCACACGCATTGACAGCGACCCCGGACATCCCCTTAACTAAGCCTGCCCTCACGAAGGGCAGCCTTAGATAATTCGCAGCACCGTCAGCCCCGGCCCCCTCCGGCCGCCTACGGGCTTCCCGTTCACCGCGCACCTCGATGCGCGGTGCGATCGAAAAGGATCCCCTCACATGTCTTCGTTCAGCATGCGCCGCATCGCCGGTGCCGCGTCCGTCGCCGGCATCGCCACCCTCGCCATGGTCGCGAACCCCGCCCTCGGCTCGGCCGCCGTCACCGGCTCCTCGACGGTGACCAACAGCGCCGGCACCATCACGGTCGCACTGCACGACATCGCCACCACCGAGGCCCTCAATCACTGTGAGGCACAGATCTTCCCGTTCGACGCCGCGGTCTACGACAAGACCACCCGCGTCGACGAGATCACGTACCCCGGCTTCACCGGCGGCGCCGCAACCGGCACCTCGATCGCGCTGAAGGCCGGCACCTATGCGGTGATCACCCAGTGCAAGGAAGGCGCCTCGACCAACCCGTACGTCAAGCTCGGGTCCGTGGCGAAGGTGACCCTGGCCGGCGACCCCACGAACCCCGGCGGCGGCACCGGCAGCGCGGACTTCAGCCCGGCGGCGCTGCTGCAGCTGCTCGGCTTCGCCAGCTGACAACCGACCGCGGTGGGTGGTGTTCGGGGACGCCACCCACCGCGGGTCGATCCCCCAGTCCGCCGAGCCGTGTGCTCGCCGGTCGAGTGTCTCGACGACGAACTGGGGGAGAATGTTCCTGTGACCGAGAAGAGGGCGACGACCAGCCACGAGGGCCGGACCGATCCGGCCCGCACGCTGGCCTTGCTGTGGGGAGAGCACAGCACGTCCGGCCGCACCGGTCTCGGCGTCGACGCGATCGTCGCCGCCGCAATCGAACTCGCGGACGCCGAGGGACTCGAGGCGGTGTCCATGCGCCGGCTCGCCGACCGGCTCGGTGTCGGCGCGATGTCGCTCTACACCCACGTCCCGGGCAAGGCGGTCCTGGTCGACCTGATGCAGGACGCCACCCTCGCCGACCTGTACACGGACACCGACGAACCGGCCCGCGCCGGCGGCGGCTGGCGCGGCGGCGTCGAATTCGTCGTCGACCGCAACTGGGACCTCTACCGCCGCCACCCGTGGTTGCTGCACATCGTCGGCGCCCGACCCGTTCTCGGACCCAACACCAGCCGAAAGTACGAGGCCGAGCTGCGCCCGTTGGACGGGATCGGCCTGACGGACGTGGAGATGGACGCGGTGCTGTCCTTGGTGCTCTCGCACGTGACCGGCACCGCTCGGCTGCTCGTCAGCGTCGAGCAGACCGCCCGCGATTCCGGGCTCACCGACGCCCAATGGTGGGCGGCGACCGCGCCGATCCTCGAACGACTACTCGACCCCGCCGCCTATCCGGTCTCGGACCGGGTCGGATCGGCCGCCGGCCGGGAGCATCAGGCGGCGAGCAGTCCTCAGCACGCACTGCGATTCGGGCTCGACCGCATCCTCGACGGGGTGGACGCACTCGTCCACCAGCGCGCGCCCCTCGGTCAGCCGAGCCCCGAGTAGCCCTCGGGAGCGGGCACCGCGACCGTGGCGACGACCCCGCGATGGTCGGAACCGGGCAGGTCGACGATGCCGGCGCCGGTGGCCGTCGCGCCCGCGACCAGGACGTGATCGATCGCCAACAGCGGCGGCCACCACCGGTCGGCGGGATAGGTCCGGAGCGCACCCGCACCGGATTGCTCTGCCGCGTCCCGGAATCCGTCCCCGAGCAGGGCACGGAACTGAGCGTGGTCGTAGGTCGAGTTGAAGTCGGCGCCGACGATCACCGGCTCGGCACCATCGCGCAGGCGCTGCAGGATGTCCCGCACCTGCGCCATCTCACGGGCCCAGATGTCGGTCTGCTGCCGCGGCACGGGCGGCAGCGGATGCGCGGCGACGACCACGAACGGCCGCTGCCCCGGCGGGCGGACCCGTGCCGACACCATGTTCATCACGAACCCCATGTGTTCGGTCTGCGCGGAGAGCGGATGCCGGCTCCAGATCCCGGTCCCCCCGCCCAGTTCCGTCGGACGCAGATACCGGAACGGCAGCACCTCGTCGAGGCCGGCGGCGCCGAGCCGGGGCACCGCACCGGGCGTCAGCTCGTTGACCGTCAGGATGTCGACGTTCCTCGACCTGACTTGCGCGACAACGCCTTCCATGTCGTCGTTGCCGAAGAAGATGTTCGCCTGCATGACCGTCAGATCGGATGCGCCGTCGGGCCGTGCGTCGCCGACGTACAGCGGAAGTTGGGTCCACGCCGCCACCGCCAGCACCGCCGCCGCCACGACCGTCCCCACCCACTGCCGGGTTGCGGCGAGCGCCAGCAGGCCGGCACCCGCGCACACCATCAGCAGCGGCGCGAACGAGGCGAGGACCACGAGCACCGTCACGGAGGTGTCGAGGAAGTGCGCCCCGATCCCGACCGCGGCCGCGAACACCGCCAGCCAACCGAGCACCGCCACCGCACGCCGAACCCACACCATCGAATTCCCCCTCGAGATCCGGTCCAGCATGCCCGACGTCGGCGCTCAGCCCAACGCGCGCTGTGCCACCAGTGCCGCCCCGATGTGCGGCAGGTCCGCCGGGTCGGACGGGTTGCGCCCGATCAGCTCGGCCACCCTGCGTATCCGATAGTCGACCGTGTTGGCGTGCACCTCGAGTGCGGCGGCGGTGGCGCGGCGGTTCAGTCCCGTCGCCACGTACGTCTGGAGGGTCTGCATCAGCTCCGGCTTGCCGACCAGCGGGTCGAGCAGCGTGGCCAGCTCCCGATGCGCCGCGCTGGGCCGGCTCAGCTGGTACTCGAGCAGCACGTCCGTCAGCCGGTACAGGCCGGGCGGGCGTCCCGACCGGGCCACGAGCGCGACGATGTCCGCGGTCAGGGTGACCGCATCCGGCACCTCGCCAGGGGTGGCGAGGGCACCCGAGACCCACAGGTCGGCTCCGATCACCACCCGCATCCGCTCGATCGCCGCGCGCAGTTGGTCCCAGTCCGGCGGCGCCGCGGAACACGGAATCAGCGCGGTGCCGCCACCGCTGTCGATCACCGTCAGCGCGGGCTCACCCGTGATCCGGTCCAGCTGTGCCTGCAGGCGCCGCAACTTGCGTCGGCTCGCGACGGTGCCGCTCATCCCCGATCCGCGTTCGTCGGCGTTCTCGTCGATCGCGAGGGTCAGCGCGAGGTACTGCGGGGCCAGCCGAAGCCCGGTCCGGTGCACGACGGCGTCGAGCCGCTCGCCAGCGACCAGGGCCGACATCAACGAGCGCCGACCCGAGTTCTCCTGGCTCTCCATGATCTGGCGTTCCTCGAGGTACGCGGCACTGACCGCGAGGGTGAGCCGGCGCAGGAAGTCGAGGACCATCGCCATCAGCACCTGCACGTCGCGGATGTCGTCCGGCCGCGCGGCCGCGAACAGGTCCTGCGAGGACATTCCGATCCCGAGGTGATAGGCGTACAGCACCGCCTCGAGCGGCACCCCCTCCTCGGCCCGGCGCGCGGCCGAGTTGCGTTGCTCGACAAGCTCGGAGTCGTTGACGGCCCGCCGCTCGAACACCAGCGTGGCGAACAATTCCATGTTGTGGTGCACGATCTCGGCGATCTCGCCGTCCACCTCTTCGCGCGGCAGCGCGCGATACACCGGGGACTCGTCCACCAGACGGGCGATGACCCGCTCGGTGAGGTCCTCCGCCGAAGCCGACAGCCATTGCGCGGCGGGACGGCCGGCAATCTGTAGGGGTCGCCCCTTCCGATCGTCATCCGCCACAACTTCCCCCTCGCATGAATCGGACAATACCGGCCCCTGACCGGCCTATGTGATCGTCGTCATGTAGTGCGCACCCTATGCCACCTCGGGCTCCGCCGCCGCCGACCTGCTCGTCTTCGACTGCCCGGACACGTCCACAATCACCTGGCCGACGGTCCCTGCGCGGTAGTGTTCCGGTCAGGGCGGCCGCGAACAGCTACGCCCGTCGCCGCGAGTGACCCTGGGGGACATGTGAATCCAACTGCCACCACCGCGACCGTCGCCGTCGGCGACTACACCTTCCGCGTCACGACCGCGGGTCCGGCGGACGGCCCAACGGTGCTGATGCTGCACGGCTTCCCCGAGACCGCCGCCTGCTGGCGGCCGGTCACGCCCGCCCTGACCGCCGCCGGACTCCGGGTGATCGCACCCGACCAGCGCGGGTACTCCCCCGGTGCCCGGCCGATCGGCGTCGAGAACTACGCGATCGACAACCTGGTCGGCGACGTCGTCGGCCTGCTCGACGCGCTGGGGATCGACGCCGCCCACCTGGTCGGACACGACTGGGGTGCCGCCGTGGCCTGGGCGGTCGCCGCCGGGCACCCCGACCGGGTCCGCACGCTCACCGCGGTGTCCGTTCCGCACCCGGCCGCGTTCGGCTGGGCCCTGCGTGAGGACGACGATCAGCGGCAGCGGTCGGCCTACATCACGGTCTTCCGGCACGGCGACTCCGCCGAACGGGCCCTGCTCGCCGACGACGCCCACCGACTGCGAGCGGTCTTCGGCGGCGTCGACAGCGCCCTGGTCGAGGTGCACGTGCGCGCCCTCACCGAGCCGGGTGCACTGACCGCCGCCCTGTCCTGGTACCGCGCGATGGGTCACGAGTTCGGCGACATTCCGCCGGTCACCGTGCCCACCACCTACGTGTGGAGCGACGGCGACGAGGCGCTCGGCCGGGCGGGCGCCGAGCGGTGCGGTGAATTCGTCGACGCGCCATACCGTTTCGTCGAACTCGCCGGCGTCAGTCACTGGATTCCGGAACAGGCACCCGATGCGCTCGCCGAGGCGGTCCTCGCACAAATCGAAGGGAAACGCTGATGAACGGTATCGCAGTACTCCTGGTCGGGGCCCTGCTGTGCTTCTGGGGCATCCGGTCCATGCACCTAGCGGTGCTCGCCGCGGGCTTCGGCCTCGGCTGGCTGATCACCGACCTCTTCAACGCCTCGCTCGCGACACTGTTCCTGTTCGCGCTGATCGGCGCGGTCGCCGCGTGGGTCGTCACCTCGCTGATCTTCAGGTTCTCGGCCTTCTTCATCGGCGGTCTGACCGGTGCGATGGCGGGCGCGAAACTGGCCGACGTGGTCCAGCACGGCGACAACAACTGGGCGGTGAGCGCGATCGTGATCGTGGCGATCGCGGTGGCGGCGGCCTTCCTCGCCGACAAGTACCGGGCCCGGGCGCTGCTGTGGCTGACCTCGATCGGCGGTGCGAGCATGATGCTCACCGGTATCGGCCTCACCACCAACGCCCTGAGCTTCCTGCACCAGCCGAATCCCGGCTGGGAACAGGTCACCTCGACCCTGCTCTGGATCGCGCTGTCCGCCGCGGGCTGGATCGTCCAGCGTCGGTTGTTCCCGGAGAAGCTCGGCCTTCAGCGTGCCGAGGGCTCGAGCCGGTAGCCGCCGCGCGGGTCACGCTGCGGTGCGCGCACCGGGAGCAGCGCAGCGAGACCCGCAGCGAGCACCACGAGGAGGCCGAGGATCCCGGCGCGGTCACTGGCGAACATCCAGGCGAACAGCCCGAACAGCGTCGGCGCCAGGAACGAGACCGCCCGTCCGGTCGTCGCGTACAGGCCGAACATCTGCCCCTCCCTGCCGGTCACCGTGATCCGGGTCAGGAAGGTGCGGGCCGCGGACTGGGCCGGCCCGACGAACAGGCACAGCAGCAACCCGAGAATCCAGAATCCCACCGGTCCCGGAACCACGAGCAGCATAGCCCCGACCGCGAGCATCGAGCCGAGCGATCCGACGATCACGGTCTTCGGTCCGAGCCGGTCGTCGAGACGGCCCGCGGCCAGCGCCCCGACCGCGGCCACGACGTTCGCCGCCACCCCGAACAGCAGCACGTCCGACGAGGCGATGCCGTAGACGTTGACCGCGAGCACGGCGCCGAAGGTGAACACGCCCGCCAGCCCGTCCCGGAACAACGCGCTGGCCCCGAGGAAGTACAGGGTGTGCCGATCGGCGTGCCACAGCTCGCGCAGGTCCGACCACAGCACGCGGTACGAGCCGAGGAAGCCGGCGTCGGCGGCCGCGGTCACCGTGCCCGGGAGGCCGGGGGCGGCCGTCGCGCGCGGCAGTTCCGGAACGGCGAACAGCACCGGGATCGCGAACAACGCGAACCAGACCGCCGCCAGCACCGCCACCAGCCGGATGTTGAGGCCACCGTCGGTGCTCAGCGAGAGAAGCCCACGAGTGTCCCCGTCACCGGCGATGAATCCGAGGTAGCAGACCAGCAGCAGCACGATGCCGCCGAAATAGCCCATCGCCCAGCCGAACCCGGACACCCGGCCGATGTTCTGCGGGGTGGAGACCTGGCGGAGCATGGCACTGTAGGGCACCTGGGCCAGCTCGAAGATCACCGAGCCCACGCCGAGCAGGACCAGGCCGAGCCACAGGTACTGGTAGCGATCCTGCACCAGGAACATCAGCAGCATGCACGTCACCACCGCGGCGGTGAGCAGCGCGAGCGAACGCCGTCGGTGTCCGGTGGCATCCGAGCGCTGGCCGGTGACCGGGGCGAGCAGCGCGATGCACAGCCCCGCGGCGCCGAGCGACCAGCCGAGCCAGCTGCTCGCCGACACCGAGCCGGGCAGATCCGCGCCCACCCCGTCGGTGAGGTAGACCGAGAACACGAACGTGACGATCACCGCGTTGAAGGCGGCCGAACCCCAGTCCCACAGGCCCCAGGCGAAGACCTGCCTGCGGGTGACGCCCTCGCCGACCACCGGTGCGCTCATACGGCGAGCCTAGGTGAGCGCGACCCGCCGGTGCCTGTCACCGCAACGTAACGATTACCCCGGTTCGCATTGCCCACCGCCCGTGACACCCATACCGTTTCGTGCGGCTCGTCGTTCTGGTCAGTCCGCACCGATCCGGAGGCCACACATGCGCTCTCGACTCCTGTCCATCGCCGTCATCGCCGTCGCGATGGGGCTGGGCGGCGCTCCCGCCGTCGCCGCTCCCACCGTCCCCGCCGAGAATCCGACCGACACGTACTACGTCTCGATGGGTGATTCCCTCGCCGCCGGCTATCAGCCGAACACGAAGAAGGACGAACCCGTCTCCTACAGCGACCGGGTCTACGAGACGTTGAAGGCATCCGATCCCCACCTGCAGTTCGTGCGCATCGGATGCGACGGCGAGACCACCGCGTCGATGATCAACGGAGGCAAGTGCGTCTACCCCGGTGCGAGTTCCCAACTCGACTTCGCCACCAAGTTCCTGGCGGCGCACCAGGGCCGGGTCGAGTACCTCACCCTCACCGTCGGGGCCAACGACATCTACCACTGCCTGACCGGCGGTTCCGGGTCCGCGGGTCTTCCCGACATCGGCTGCATCACGCAGAGCCTCGGCACGATCGGTACCAACCTCGGCAAGATCACCGGCGAGCTGCACAAGGCGGGCGGCACGGACCCGCGCTACGTCGGGATGAACTACTACGACCCCGCGCTCGCCGGTTGGCTCGAGGGCGGGACCAGCCAGCTGACCGCGCAGGCGACCGCCGCCGCGAACAACCTGCTCGCCGCGACCATCGCCAGCGCGAACAGTGCCAACGGGTTCAAGACCGCCGACGTCCTGAACGCGTTCTCCAACAACGACGTCGGCAATCCCGTCGACGTCCCACCCTTCGGCACCCTGCCCCGCAATGTCGCGAGGATCTGCGCGTGGACGTGGATGTGCTCCATGGCCGACATCCACGCGAACCCGGTCGGGCACCAGATCATCGCCGACGCGTTCCTGCCGCTGCTGACCTCGAACGCGCCCGGAGCGGGCACCGGGTCCAGCGGGTCCTGAACCGAACACCCCTCGACCCGGCGACGCGCGCCGGGTCGAGGGGTGCCGCACCATCCGGCGGCGCCTTACGATCGAGACTCGAGTCGTCACTTCGCTCGTGAAGGACACCTGGATGAATCGATCCGGCCCGGCGCGCCGAACGGTCGCCCGCGGCGCCTGCGCGATCGCTGCGGGCGTCCTCACGCTCGCAGCCTGTACGACCGCCGAGAACGCCAGTTCGGACGGGACCGGCGGCTTCACCGCGACCCTGCCGGGCCCGGCCGACAGCCCGGCGGTCTACCTGGCGAACGTGCCCACGGCGGCGGGCCCGCGCAACCTACTGTTCCTCACCACGAAGAACGGCACGGCCGTGGCCGTCGACGCCCGCGACGGCACCGTGGTGTGGCAGGCCCAGGACGGTCCCGGGGCCTGCCGGATCAACAACGGACGACAGCCCTGCTACACCACCTCCGCCCCGGCGGTCGACCCGAGCGGCGACTTCGTGTACTCCTACGGACTCGACGGCCGCGTCCACAAGCGCGCGACGGGCACCGGCACCGAGGTGACCGCCTTCGGCTGGCCCGAACTGGCCACCACCAAACCGTTCGACGAGAAGGGCTCCGCCCACCTGACCGTCGCGACCGCCCGGTCCGGCCGCTCCTACCTCTACGTCGCCAGCGGCGGGTACCTCGGCGACCGCGGCGACTATCAGGGCCACCTCACCACCATCGATCTGGCCACAGGCGGCCAGACCGTGTTCAACACCGTCTGCAGCGATCAGGCCGTGCACTTCGTGTCGGCGCCAGGCACCCCGGACTGCGGCCGGGTCCAGGCCGCGGTGTGGGCCCGGCCCGGCGTCGTATACGACCCGGGCACCGACCGCGTCTATCTCGCCACTGGCAACGGCGCCTACGACGGCAGCCGGAACTTCGGCGACAGCGTGCTGGCCCTGAACCCGGACGGCACCGGGTCCGGTGGCGGTCCCGTCGACTTCTACACCCCGTCGAACCAGGTGCAGCTCGACGAGGGCGACCTCGACCTCGGCAGCGCCGCACCGGCCATCCTCCCCGACCGCGCAACGACACCGCTGGCCGTGCAGGCCGGCAAGGACGGCATGCTCCGACTGCTCGACCTGGCCGACCTCGGCGGTCATCGCCGGGTGAACCCGGACGGCACGGGCGGTGAGGTGCAGATCGTGCCCGTCCCCGAGACCGGCGAGGTGCTGGCGCAGCCGGCGACCTGGCGCGATCCCGAAGGCCGATCGTGGGTCTTCGTCGCCAACGGCCGGGGCCTGTCCGGACTCGAGGTGGTGACCGTCGACGGGACACCCGCGCTGACGTCGCGCTGGACGACGGACGGCGGCGGCACCTCCCCGATCGTCGTCGACGGCGTCGTCTACTACCTGACCGATGCCGGCGCAGTCGGCCTGGACCCCGCCACCGGCAAACGGATCTGGGCCGACAACGCCGGCGACATCGCGCTGCACTGGCAGAGCCTGGTCGCGGCCGACGGCTACCTCTACTACCCCGACGGCACCGGGCAGCTGCATGCCGATCGCCTCCCGACGTCGCACTAGTCGAGGAGGTACGCGCGCCGGGCGTTGTCGGCGGCGATCAGCGTTGCGATCCGTTGCGCGTCCCGGTACGACCAGGCGTCGTCGGCGAGGCCCGCGACGAGGAACGAGGTCAGCGCCCGGCGGAACAGCTCGGCGCCGACGAGGAACAGCTCGGGCAGCCCGCAGCCGTCGGTGGAGAACAGCACCGACGGCAGCGGCGCGAGTTCGAGCAGTTCGGCCAGCACCCGACCGGCTCCCGTGCCGACGTTCTGCACGGCGAGACCGACGTCCACGAAGACGTGGTCGAACACCTGCGCGAGGTAGGCCGCGTGCCGGTGGAACGGGTACGTGTGCAGCAGCATGATCGGCACGCCGCGGCCGGCGGTGGCACGCAGCAACGGGGTGAGCAGGAGCGGATCGCACCGGGCCAGGTCCGCGTCGGCGTCGCCGTACCCGCTGTGGAACTGGATCGGCAGTCCGAGGTCCACGGCGGTCCAGACCAGGAAGCGGGTCAGGGTCTCGTCGGCGAGCCGGACCGGCGCGCCCCGCTCGATGGCCGACGCCCACCGTGCGGCCGCGTCGACCACCTCGCTCGCGGCCGGACGGTCCGGCGCCAGGTCGAGGCCGACCCGGTACCCGGCGATCGTCTTGAACGCGACGGCGGTCGCGGCAGCGGTGGCCAGTGCGTCCCGGCACGCCGCGGCGAACTCGGCGGCGCCGCGCCCGACGATCACCCGTTCGGCCACCGACTCCAGCCGGGCGATCTCCCGCGCCGGCGCACCGGCGCGGACGGCCAACTCGGTCGGTGTCGTCAGGCCGTCGGCCCGGAAGCCGGTGTCGACCAGATACTCCGATATACCTGCACCTCGCAGCAGCCGCCGGGCGACCTCGTCGGGACCGAGTTCGACGCGCCGCGCGAGGTAGGAGTCGGCGGCGGTGTGCGGCTCCAGGCCGAGCCGCGGAGCGCAGAAGCGGCGGACCGCGAGACCGACCTGAGTGTCGAACAGGCTGCCGTGCCAGCGCCCGGGTCCGTCGGCCTCGCACAGCCAGGACTCGAACCCGGCGCGATCGAGAGGATCGCGCAGCACGCCGTGGCAATGATGGTCGACCAGAGCGATCCGCCCGACGAACCGCGCAAGGTCCCGTTCGCCGGACCCAGCGGATCCGGACGGCGTGCCCCCGGAAGACCGTGCCATCGGTGCCATTCTGCCGCTGATCCGATCCGGACGAAGGAGATGGCGACCGAGTTTATGCATCTAGTTGCATAGTCTCCTCGTTGCATAGATACTCGACCACGTGGCACTCGAACACGCACTCCTGGTCTCGCTGTCGGAGAAGTCCGGCTCGGGATACGAGCTCGCGCGCCGATTCGGCAAGTCCATCGGGTTCTTCTGGAACGCCACCCACCAGCAGATCTACCGCGTCCTCAAGCGGATGGACGAGTCCGGCTGGGTGGACGCGGAGACCGTCGGCCAGGACGGCCGCCCCGACAAGAAGGTGTACCGCGTCAGCGACGCGGGCCGCGCCGAACTGCAGCGATGGATCGCCGAGCCCACCGAGCCGGGGCAACTGCGCAACGAACTCGCCGTGAAGATTCGCGCCGCCTCCCTCGGCGACCTCGCCGACGTCAGGGCGGAGGTCGCCCGACATCGCGACGAGCACACCCGCCGACTCGAGATCTACCGACTGATCGAGAAGCGGGACTTCCCCGCGCCGGATCGGCTCTCCGGCCCCGACCTGCATCAGTACCTGGTCCTGCGCGGCGGAATCCGCGTGGAGGAGGGTTTCACCGCGTGGTGCCAGGAGGTCCTCGATGCCCTGTAGTTCCGGTCGCTCGCAGGCTCAGCCCCTCCCGACGACCACCGTCCCGACTCCCACGACCGAGAGGCCGACGCCGTGAGCAACCCGTATCCGAACCTGATGTCCCCGCTCGACCTGGGGTTCACCACCCTGCGCAACCGCGTCGTCATGGGCTCGATGCACACCGGACTCGAAGACCGCGCACGCGACATCCCGAAGCTGGCGGCCTATTTCGCCGAGCGGGCCCGCGGTGGGGTGGGCCTGATCGTGACGGGAGGATTCGCCCCGAACCGCACCGGCTGGCTGCTGCCGTTCGGCGCCGAGATGATCACCGAGGCGCAGGCGAAGCGGCACCGCACCGTCACCGACGCGGTGCACGCCGAGGGCGGCAAGATCGCGCTGCAGATCCTGCACGCGGGCCGGTACTCCTACAACCCGCTCAGCGCGTCCGCCTCCTCGATCAAGGCCCCCATCAACCCGTTCCGCCCGCGCGCGCTCACCGGTCGCGGCGTCGAGTCCACGATCGGCGACTTCGTCCGGTGCGCGCGACTTGCCCAGTCCGCCGGCTACGACGGCGTGGAGATCATGGGCGGCGAGGGCTATCTCATCAACCAGTTCCTCGCGCCGCGCACCAACAAGCGCACCGACAAGTGGGGCGGGTCGGCCGAGAACCGGCGTCGCATCGCCGTGGAGATCGTCCGACGCACCCGCGCCGCCGTCGGCCCGAACTTCGTCATCCTCTTCCGACTGTCCATGGCGGACCTGGTCGAGAAGGGCCAGACCTGGGACGAGATCGTCACCCTCGCACGCGAACTCGAAGCCGCGGGGACCACGATCTTCAACACCGACATCGGCTGGCACGAGGCGCGGGTTCCGACCATTGTCACCTCCGTGCCCCGCGCGGCGTTCGTGGACTTCACCGAACGACTGGCCCGCGAGGTCACCATCCCGGTGTGTGCCTCGAACCGGATCAACATGCCCGAGACCGCGGAGGAGATCCTCACCCGCGGTGACGCACAACTGATCTCGATGGCCCGGCCGATGCTCGCCGACCCCGAGTGGGTGCGCAAGGCCGAGTCCGACCGCAGCGACGAGATCAACACGTGCATCGCCTGCAACCAGGCCTGTCTCGACCACGCCTTCGGCAACAAGAAGGTCTCCTGCCTGCTCAATCCCCGCGCCGGCCGCGAGACCGAACTCGTGCTCTCCCCCACCCGGCGACGCAAGAACGTCGCGGTGGTCGGAGCCGGGCCCGCCGGACTGTCGGCGGCGCTGAACCTGGCCCAGCGCGGGCACGAGGTGAACCTGTTCGAGGCCGGCGACGAGATCGGCGGACAGTTCGGCATCGCGCGACGCATCCCCGGCAAGGAGGAGTTCGCGGAGACGATCCGCTACTACACCCGTCAGCTCGAACTGGCCGGCGTGAAGGTGCATCTGGGTACCCGGGTGGACGCGCGGCGGCTCGTCGACGGCGGCCACGACGAGGTCGTGCTCGCGACCGGGGTCACCCCGCGAATCCCGGCGATTCCGGGCATCGAACATCCCAGCGTGCTGTCGTACGCCGAGCTGGTCCGCGACGGCCGCCCGGTCGGCGAGCGGGTCGCGGTGATCGGCGCCGGCGGCATCGGTGTCGACGTCTCCGAGTACCTCACCCACGACAGCTCGCCCGCTCTCGACCTGCAGGAGTGGAACCGCGAGTGGGGCGTCACCGCCGACGAGTCGGCCCCCGGCGGGCTCACCGAGCCGAAGTCCACGCCGTCGGCGCGCGAGGTGTACCTGCTGCAGCGCAAGACGACCCCGATCGGCGTCGGCCTCGGCAAGACGTCCGGGTGGGTGCACCGCGCCGCACTGAAGAAGAAGGGCGTGCACCAGATCTCCGGCGTCAACTACGAGCGGATCGACGACGAGGGCCTGCACATCAGCTTCGGCGAGAAGCGCGAACGGCCGCAGGTGGTGGCGGTGGACAACGTGGTGATCTGCGCCGGCCAGGAGTCGGTCCGGGACCTCGAAGGCGATCTGACCGCGGCCGGGATGACCGTCCACGTGATCGGCGGCGCCGACGTGGCCGCCGAACTCGACGCGAAGCGGGCGATCGAACAGGGCACCCGGCTCGCGGCGACGGTGTAGCGGTTAGCCTGACCACCGTGAGCCTGCCTACCCCCACCCCCGACACCCGCGCCGTCGTGACCGGCGCCTCCTCCGGCATCGGCGAGGCGTTGGCCACCGAGCTGGCCGCACAGGGTCATTCGCTGATCCTCGTCGCCCGCCGCGGCGACCTGCTCGAGGCGCTCGCCACGAAACTGGCCGACGCCCACGGCGTCACCGTGGAGGTCCGGGCGGTGGACCTGTCCGACCGCGACAAGCGTGCGACGCTCACCGAGGAGCTCTCGCAGCGGCCGGTCAGCATCCTGTGCAACAACGCGGGCATCGCCACCTTCGGTCCGGTGTCCGAGCTCGACGCCGGCTACGAGCGGGCCCAGGTCGAACTCAATGCCGTTGCCGTGCACGACCTCACGCTCGCGGTTCTGCCGGGCATGATCGAGCGCGGCTCGGGCGGGATCCTCAACGTCGGGTCCGCGGCAGGGAACATGCCGATCCCCAACAACGCGACCTACGCCGCCACCAAGGCGTTCGTGAACACCTTCTCCGAGTCCCTGCGCGGGGAGCTGAAGGACTCCGGTGTGCATGTGACGCTGCTCGCGCCGGGCCCGGTTCGCACCGAGATCCCCGACCCGGCCGACGCGTCCATCGTGGACAAGCTGGTTCCCGACTTCTTCTGGATCTCGAGCGAGTACACCGCGAAGGTCTCCCTCGAGGCGCTCGCGAAGAACAAGATGCGCGTGGTGCCGGGGATCCTCAGCAAGGGCATGTCGGTCGCCGGGCAGTACAGCCCGCGGGCCGTGGTGGCACCGATCGTCGGCACCTTCTACAAGAAGCTGGGCGGCTAGGGCTTGTCTCCCTAATCTGATCGTGTCTGTGCGGCACCATGCTCGGTGTGCACGAGTGCGATCGGTGATGAGCAGTCGGCGATTGTCGCGCCTGGGACAAGGTCCTGACCATCTACTCGCCCGGGCCGACCAGATCGGCGAGATCGACTGGATGGTGTCGCTGGACTCGACGGAACGCAATCGCCTCCAAGAGGCGGTCGCGGTGGCCGTCCGGTCGACTTCGACGTCGAGAAGAACAAGGGCCGCAATGTCGTCGAGCGGTCCTTCTGCACGGTCAAGCAGTGGCGGGCCCTGGCTACTCGCTACGACAAGCTCGCCCTGACCTACCGGGCCGGTGCGCTGTTGTCGGCGGTGTGCACCTGGTTACGACACCTCGCCGACCAGGAGACATGCCCGAGGTCCGAATCACCCAAGTGAGTGGGATCCACGGCGGCAGGACCGCAACGCGGTGGGGGATCCTGCCGCCGGTCGTGTTTAACGCTGTGGCCTGCCGGAACTCGAATTCGATTCGGCTGCAGGGCTGGCCGATTCGCCCTATTCTGGCTCGGTCGGTTGGCGCCGCGTCGGGGTGGTCGCCCCGGTCCTACACATTCGAACGAAGGAGTTGCATGTCTCGAATTCTGGCGCGCCGCGGCGCGTCCGTCCTGGTCGCGGCGGCTCTGCTCGGCGGTGGCCTGGCACTCGGTGGGGGCACGGCGTCGGCCGAGGAGCCCAACCCCGCCATGTCGGCTGAGGACCCCAACCCCACCATCATCCAAGATCTCCTTGCAGCCATTGTTCTCCCACTGACGGGCAGCGCTGCGGGCCCCGTTCAGTCAGGCAGCGCTGCTGTGGGCAGCAGCGAGACCTGCAGCGGGGCCTACGAGGGGGTGCCCCGCCCTGGCTGTCTTGGTCACCTCCGCATCCTCCCCGCCGAGCTGGCTGCCAGTTAGGGCATGTCTCGCGATCCCTGTCGCGGGATTGGGAGGCACACCCTAGCCGGTTCGCGTCAAGACCGCCCCGACCAGCGTCAAGGACCCGTCAAGGGTGCGGTCGGGGCGGCGTCCGGCGGGTATTCCGGAGGGTGACACCCACCCAAGGAGACCACGGTGACCCTGCTCGAGATCTTCCCGTCGCTGCGCTCGGCGATGACCCCGCGGCTCGACCCCGCCGTCTGGCCCGACGGCACCCACGTGGACGATCACGGCCGCATCACGGTGGCCGGGGTGGCGCTCGCGGACATCGCCGACCAGTACGGCACGCCCTGTTACGTCCTCGACGAACTGGACCTGCGGCACCGCTGCCGCACCTATCGGGAGGTGTTCCCGGAGGCCGAGATCGCCTACGCCGGAAAGGCACTGCTGACCCGGGCGGTGGCCTCGTGGGTCGCCGAGGAGGGCCTCTCGCTCGACGTGTGCTCGTCCGGCGAACTGGCCATCGCGATGTCGGCGGGCGTCGACCCGCGACGAATCATCATGCACGGCAACGCGAAGACCCCCATAGAACTGTCGGCCGCCCGGGACGCCGGCGTCGGCCGCATCGTGATCGACTCGCACGCCGAGATCACCCTGCTCGCCGCGTCGCTGACCCGCCGCCAGAACGTCCTCCTGCGCGTCACCCCTGGGATCGACGCGCACACCCACCGGGCGGTCGCGACCGGCGTGACCGACCAGAAGTTCGGCTTCCCGCTCGAGCACGGCCAGGCCGACGAGGCCGTCAAGCGGGTCCTCGGCCAGCCGCGGCTGAACCTGATCGGCCTGCACTGCCACCTCGGTTCGCAGATCACCGAGGTGGAGTACTTCCGCACGGCGGTGGATCGGATGATCGCGCAGATGGCGCAGATCAGGATCGACCACGGCACCATCCTGACCGAACTCAACCTCGGTGGCGGACACGGCATCTCGTACGTGTGCGGCGACCCGCAGCTGGACCTGAGCGCGTTGGCCTCGACGCTCGACGACGCGCTCGACGACGCCTGCGCGCGGCACCGCTTCCCTCGTCCGCGCCTCACCCTCGAACCCGGCAGGGCGATCGCGGGCCGGGCCGGAGTGACCGTGTACCGGGTCGTGTCGGTCAAGCACGTGACGGGCGGGCGGACGTTCGTCTGCGTCGACGGCGGGATGAGCGACAACCCCCGGGTCGCGCTGTACGGCGCGCACTACAGCGTCGCGCTGGCGAACCGGCACTCGATCGCCCCGACGACCACGGTCACCGTCGCGGGCAGGCACTGCGAAGCCGGCGACGAACTGGCGGTCGACGTGCAGCTGCCGTCGGACCTGCACCCGGGCGACGTCCTCGCCGTCCCCGGGACCGGGGCCTACCACCACAGCCTCGCGTCGACGTACAACGCGGTCGGGCGGCCGCCGATCGTCGCGGTGCGGGACGACCGCAGTCGCGAGCTGATCCGGCGGGAGACGGTCGAGGACCTGCTCCGCCGCGAGGTGTCCCGCTAGCAACGCCGGCACCCACTGGCGCCACTCCTTACCGACGAGTAAGTTGGCGGCGGGCGTGGTCTGACCCACGCCCGCCGCCCCACCGCCGCCAGGAGGACACCGCCTTATGCCGAGCCTTGCCGGAGCCACGGATCTGCTCAAGGGGCTCGTCCCCATCACCAGGGCCGGCATCGTCGGACCGATCGGCCCGAGCGCCCTCACCGGCGTGGTCTCCGCCTGGTACCAGTGGGACTTCACCGCGGGCGGCCTGTTGGCCGTCGCCGCGCGCCGCGACGGCAACCGGATCGCCGTCGTCGACGACCTCGGCTCGGTCAGCTACCGCCAGCTCGACGCCGACGCGCACGCGCTCGCGGTCGCCCTGCACGACCGGGGCCTGCGTGAACGCGGACGCATCGGCATCCTGGCCCGCAACCACCGCGGATTCCTCGTCGCGATGGGGGCCTCGTCGCGGCTCGGCACCGACCTGGTCCTGCTGAACACCGGCGCCTCGGACGCCCAGCTCGCCGAGGTCGTCGTCGAGCAGCGCCTCGACTGGCTGCTCGTCGATCCCGAGTTCACCGCGCTCATCCCGGACGGGACGCTGCGGGTGGCGGTGTTCGAGGACCCCGACCACGCCTGCGACGCGGCGTCGGGCGCCGAGGGCTGGGCCCGGTTCGACGGCCTCGTCGAGGACGGCAGAACCGGCGGCGCGGGAGCGCTCGCCCGGCGGCCCCGTCGCGGGCGGATCATCGTGCTGACCTCCGGCACCACCGGCACCCCGAAGGGCGCCTCACGCCCCGAACCGCGCAGCTGGATGCCGGCGTCCGCGGTGCTCTCCCGGCTGCCGTTGCGCAGCGCGGAGACCACGGTCGTCGCGTCGCCGATCTTCCACACCTGGGGCCTGGCCGCCACCCAGATCGGCCTGGCGCTGCGCTCGACGATGGTGCTGACCCGCCGGTTCGACCCCGCCGCGACGGTCGCCTCGGTCGCCGAGCACAGGGCCAGCGCGCTGTGGGTGGTGCCGACCATGCTGCAGCGCATCACCGACCTGCCCCCCGGCGAACGGAACGCGGACCTGACCTCCTTGCGGGTGATCGCGGCCAGCGGCTCCGCGATTCCGACCGGGGTCGTGCACAAGACCCTGGACCTGTTCGGTTCGGTGCTCTACAACTTCTACGGCTCCACCGAGGTGAGCTGGGCCTCGATCGCCCAACCCGCGGAGCTGGCACAGCACCCGACCACGGCCGGTCGGCCCCCGCTCGGGACTGTCGTGCGGATTCTCGGCGAGGACGGCAGCCCGGTTCCCGACGGCGAGGTCGGCCACGTGTTCGTCGGCAACGGCATGCTCTTCGACGGCTACACCCGCAGCGGCAGCGAGAAGCAGGTGCGCGACGGCCTGATGTCCACCGGCGACCTCGGCCACTTCAACGAGGACGGCCTGCTGTTCCTGGACGGTCGCAGCGACGACATGATCGTCTCCGGCGGCGAGAACGTCTACCCGCGCGAGGTCGAGAACCTGCTCAGCGAACTACCCGGCGTGCTCGAGAACGCCGTCGTGGGGATCGAGGACCCGGAGTTCGGCGCACGCCTCGCCGCCTACGTCGTGCGCACCGACGACCCGGACGGCGCCGACCTGACGGTCGACGGCGTGCGCGCGCACGTCAAGACCCACCTGGCCCGGTTCTGCGTGCCGAGGGAAGTCGTGTTCCTCGACGCACTGCCCCGCAACCCCACCGGCAAGGTCGTGCCCCGACTGCTCCCCAAGGTGTAGGCGGCTCCGCCGCCTGTGCTCGGTTGACGAGTCCAGGGACTCGTCAACCGCGCACAGGTGCGTCAGCGCCGGCGGCGGCCGGTACCGAAGATCGAGCGAGAGATCTCGCGGCCGGCGACGGTCGCCGCGGACCGCAGGAAGCTCTTGACCGCGGGGTTGTCCATGATCTTCTCCACCGCGCTCGGCTCGTCGGGTGCCGGCGACGGCAGGTCGGGCAGGTCCGGCAACGCGGGCGGCAGATCCAGCCCGTCACTCGGCGCGCCGGAGACCCTCGCGGTCAGCAGCTCGTAGGCCGACTCCCGGTCGATCGTCTCTCCGTACTTCGCGTGCAGCGGACTCGCCGCGGCCGCCGCCCGGATCGCGGGTTCCCCGATGGTGTCCATCAACGAGCGCGGCGGCGGAATCTTCGCCCACGCCACCGGTGTCGGCGCGCCCTTCTCCGAGAGCACCGTCACCACGGCCTCGCCGGTGCCCAGCGAGGTGAGCGCCTTCTCGAGGTCGTAGTGCTCGGTCTTCGGGTAGGTCCGGACCGTCTTGGTCAACGCCTTCTGATCGTCCGGGGTGAACGCGCGCAGGGCGTGCTGGATGCGCGCGCCGAGTTGCGAGAGCACGTTGTTCGGCACATCCGTCGGCAGCTGCGTGCAGAAGAACACGCCGACGCCCTTGGACCGGATCAGCTTGACCGTCTGCTCGACCTGCTGCAGGAACGCCTTCGACGCGTCGGCGAACAGCAGGTGCGCCTCGTCGAAGATGAACACCAGCTTGGGCTTGTCGACGTCGCCGACCTCGGGCAGCGTCTGGAACAGGTCGGCGAGCACCCACATCAGGAACGTGGAGAACATCACCGGCCGGGCGGCCTGGGCTCCGAGCTCGAACAGCGTGACGACGCCCTTGCCGTCGGGGCCGACCCGCAGCAGGTCCGCGGTGTCGAGTTCGGGCTCGCCGAAGAAGGTGTCGCCGCCGTCCGCCTCGAGGTTCACCAGCGCCCGCAGGATCACCCCCGCTGTCGCCGACGACACCCCGCCGATGCCCTTGAGGTCGGCCTTGCCCTCGTCCGAGGTCAGGTGCGCGATCACCGAGCGAAGGTCCTTGAGGTCCAGCAACGCCAGGCCCTGGGTGTCTGCCCAGTGGAAGATCAGCCCGAGGGTGGACTCCTGGGTGTCGTTGAGCCCCAGCACCTTGCTGAGCAGGATCGGCCCGAAACTGGTGATGGTCGCGCGCACCGGGATGCCGATGCCCTCGGTGCCGAGCGAGAGGAACTCGACCGGGAACGCCGTCGGCGCCCAGTCGGCGACGCCGGTCTCGACGGCGCGGGCGGCGATCTTCTCCCCCGCCTGGCCGGGCGCGGACAGTCCCGACACGTCGCCCTTGACGTCGGCCATCACCACAGGAACCCCTGCGGCGGAGAGCTGTTCGCAGATGCCCTGCAAGGTCTTGGTCTTGCCGGTGCCGGTCGCCCCGGCGACGAGTCCGTGGCGGTTGAGGGTCGCGAGCGGAATGCGTACGCGCGCGGTGGGATCGACGACGCCGTCGACGATGATCGTGCCGAGCTCGAGCGCCCCGCCGTCGAACGCGTAGCCGGCGGCGATCTCCTGTGCCGCGGCGACGGGGGCCGGCGGCGTTGCGGCGGCGGCCGTTTCGGCGGCAGGAGATGCAACCTCCGCCGCCGCGGGCTCCGCGGCCGGCCTGGCGGGCGTCTTCGCCGCGGCCACCTTCGCCGCGTGCTCACGCTCGGCGGCCGCGACCGCCTCCACTGCGGCCTCCGCCGCCGCTGCCGCCTCGGCCGCGACGCGAGCGGCCTCCTCCGCGGCGGCCTTGGCCGCCTTCGCCTTCTCCGCGAGTGCCGCCGAGTCCTGTCCCGGGCCACCGGAAGCGGTCGGATCCACCGTCATTCATGCCCTCCTCGAGGCGCAACGCCAGAAGTTTGTGTCCACCGCGAACCCTAACCGAGAACACGCTGACTACTGTGGATGCTCGTGCAGGACAAACTTGTGTGGATCGATTGTGAAATGACCGGACTGCGGCTCGGCACCGACAAGCTGATCGAGGTGGCCGCGCTGGTCACCGACAGCGACCTCAACATCCTCGGCGACGGTGTGGACATCGTCATCCATGCCGACGACGCCGCGCTCGCCGACATGCCCGACGTCGTCAAGGAGATGCACGCGCGGTCCGGGCTCACCGAGGAGGTCCGCGCCTCCACGGTCACCCTCGAGGAGGCCGAACGCCGCGTGCTCGCCTACATCCGTGAGCACATCCCCGCCGCCGGCACCGCACCGCTCGCGGGCAACTCGATCGCCACCGACCGCGGGTTCATCACCCGGGACATGCCCGCGCTCGACGAGTACCTGCACTACCGGATGATCGACGTCAGCTCCATCAAGGAACTGTGCCGGCGCTGGTACCCGCGGATCTACTTCGGTCAGCCCGAGAAGGGCCTCTCGCACCGGGCCCTCGCCGACATCAAGGAGTCGATCCGCGAACTGAAGTACTACCGGCGTACCGCGTTCGTCGCCGACCCCGGCCCGTCTACCAGCGACATCGCCGCCGTCGTCGAGGATCTGGGCGCCGTTTAGATACCGATTGGCAACTCGGCCCCCGAACACGCTAGTATCGTCCACGCTGCTGACGCACAGCCCCGCTAGGGGCGGAGCGTCGGAAAGCGATGGTGACCGTAGTTCAGTTGGTAGAGCACCAGGTTGTGATCCTGGCTGTCGCGGGTTCGAGTCCCGTCGGTCACCCCGAAGTGAAAACCCCTGACCTGCTAAGACAGAGGTCAGGGGTTTTCTCGTTTCCGGGTCGTGCAACAGAATCTGCAGTAGCGACCTACCCGAGCAGGGATGCGACCGATCGGCTGCACTCTTCTGTGCCCCAGGCAGCACGTGGGCGTAGACATCCATCGTGATCGTGATGGAGGCGTGACCCAAGGAGGCAATACCGTGCTGCATCTGCGCGTCATCTCGCCGAGTGAGCGGACCGGAGAAGTGCTGCACATGCTGGCCGCCGAACCCGGCGCTACCCATGTGACGCTCGCACTCAGTGCCGCCATCGATCCGCCCGGCGATGTGATCGAGGCGGATGTCGCGCGTGCCTCCGCGAATAATGTGCTCGCCGCGTTGACCGCTCTCGATCTGGTGCGGACGGGCGGAATCTCGTTCGAGCCGACGGGGACCGTGCTTTCGTCCGCCGGCGAGCGGGCGGACCGTGCGGCTCCGACACGGCCGGACGGAACGGTGGTGTGGGAGCAGTTGCTCGGTCAAGCGCGCGAGGGGGCCCGACTCACTCCCACGTTCCTGGCGTTTCTGGCGATCGCGTTCCTGCTGTCGGCGGTAGGCGTGGCGACGGCCTCGCCGTTGACCCTGGTCGGTGCGATGGTGGTTGGGCCCGAGTTCCGACCGCTGGCAGCGCTTTCGGTGGGTCTGGTCCGCCGGGACATCGGGCTCGTGCGGACTTCGGCACGCACCCTGGCCATCTCGTTTCCGGCCGCGATGGTGGTCACCGCGCTGGCAACACTGCTGTGGATTCGCCTCGGCTGGATCGGGATCGGTGATGTCGAGAACGCCCGCGCCTTCGATTTCATCTACGAGGTGGGGCCATTCTCACTGGTGGTGGCGCTGCTAGCGGGGGCGGCAGGCATGCTTGCGCTGGTCACCTACGCCTCCACCGTCCTGGTGGGCGTGTTCATTTCGGTAACCACCGTGCCAGCTGCCGGTTTGGCCGTCGTCGCGGTCTTCGCAGGAAAGTGGAATGTCGTGCTGAGCTCGCTTGCTCAACTCGGCGTCAATCTGATCGGCATCGTGCTTGCCGGGGTAGCTGTGCTGCTGCTGTTGTCACTCCGGGCCGGTCGCCAAGGCGAGTCGGTCACCCGCCGCGCAGGACACAGGAATAGCCCCCGTCCTCGTTAGGCGGGTTGGCGCATTCGGTCGGTCCGAGTGACCGAATGCGCCATTCGGGAAGCAGCGAGCGGGTCAGACGGCGACGTTGCCGGCCTTCCAGGTCGCCCACGGGATGTTCCAGTCACCGAGGCCGTCGACACCCGACAGCGTGCCGCCGACGGTGTTCTTCACGATCGCCAGGTCACCGCGCTTGGTGTTGTCGTACACCCACTTCGCGTCGGCCGGGCTGAGGTTCAGGCAGCCGTGACTGGTGTTGGTGTAGCCCTGCTGTCCCACCGACCACGGTGCGGAGTGGAAGAAGATGCCGCTGTAGGACATTCGGGTCGCCCAGTCCACGGGCGTCTTGTAGCCCTGCGCCGAGTTCACCGGCACGCCGTAGGTGGACGAGTCCATCACCAGGTTCGCGAACCGGTCACCGATGATGTAGACGCCGTTGTCCGTGGGCGTGCTGTCCTTGCCCATCGACGTCGGCATGGTCCGCACCACCTCGCCGTTGCGCTCGAAGGTCACCTGCTTGGTGGTGTCGTCCGCGGTCGCGATCATCGCGTCCCCGATCCGGAACTCCGAGCGCTCGTTCGACTGACCGAACAGGGTGCCGCCCAGGTTGCGACCGAAGACGTTCACGTCGACCGTCACCGCCGTGCCCGGGGCCCAGAACTTCTCGGGCCGCCACCGGACCTCGCGGTTGTTGACCCAGTAGAAGGCGCCCTCGACGGGCGGATTGGTGACGACGGTGATGGCGTCCTGCGCGGCCTTGCGATCGGGGATGTTCTCGTCGAACTGCACGGCCACCGGCTGCCCGATCCCGACGACCTCGCCCTCGGTCGGCAGGATGTACGGCTTGGCGAGATTGCCCGGCGAGCTGGTGGTGAAGTTCGACGTGACCGTGCCCGTGCCGCCGAGACCGAAGGCGTCCGCCTGCAGTCGGTAGCGACCGTTGTAGACCAGTGGCGCCGTGTTCACCCACGACTTCCCGTCCGGCGCGATGGCGCCGGGCACCGGAACGCCGGAACCGTCGACGAGGGTGACCGCCGACAGCTTCCCGTCCCCGACGAGCACGGTCACCGGGTCACTCGGCGAGTGCCCGACCGCCCCGTCCGGCACCACGGACGTCAGCTTGGGCTTGATCAGCTCCGCGACCGGATTCACGTCGATCGCGACGGTCGGTGCCGCCGACGCATTGCCACCCGACGGCACCGTGCACCCCGAAACACCCAGGACGAGGGCCGCTGCCCCCAGCGCCACCACGCCCAGCGAAACCCGCTTCATCTCGCTCCACCCCACTTCACCAACAAGTCCAGATCGGGCCACCGACAGTGCCGACCGCCACGACCCGCGAACACAAATGATCCCAGCCGGCCGCGACGCCGACCCACGGCGCCCCTGACGTCGGCGATAACGTTCACATTGCAATCGACGTCGGGCCGTCCGGCGTTACCGGATACCGATCCTGACCAGCCGATTTCACTTCTGGCGCCCACTCCTGTTACTGTTCCTTTCGCACCGAGCGCGAGGGAACGAGCGCGAGACGCACATGCGCCATTAGCTCAATTGGCAGAGCAGCTGACTCTTAATCAGCGGGTTCGGGGTTCAAGTCCCTGATGGCGCACTCCAAGCAAGCCCCAGTCCTCGGACCGGGGCTTGCTTGATTTCGTGTCGCCCACGCGGCACGGGCGCCATTAGCTCAATTGGCAGAGCAGCTGACTCTTAATCAGCGGGTTCGGGGTTCAAGTCCCTGATGGCGCACTCCAGACACCGCCGGCCTCCGGCCGGGGGCACCCCCGTGAGGGGCCGAAGACACTTCACACAGGCGCATCACGAGCGATCCGGTCCGCGGACCGGGCGCATCCCACCGCATTCGAGCGGATCTCACCGGCACGCCAGGAAATGGGTCCGCGGTCAGCGCCCCTGAAAGTACCGACGCAGCATCGACGAGCACTGTGGAAGCCAACCCGCCGACTCACCGGAAGGGTGTCCACCCGAAGGTCCCGCATCGCACCGGGCCTCGACGACCGAGGTCCGTTCCAGCACACGGGTTCGGGTGGACACCGCCGCGACCTAGCGGAAGATCTTGCGCACCACCAGCAGTGCGACCAGCGCGCCCGCCCCGATCAGCGCGAACTTCACCGGCGGCTCGTTCACCTTGGCAAGCACCGCAACCTTGGTGTTCTCGACCAGACGCTTCGGGTTGGTCCGCACACTCAGCTCGTCGAGGGTGCTCGCGAGTTGGTTGCGGGCCCGCTCGATGTCTCGCTCGATGCTCTCGGTGTCCCTGGGCACGTGAATCCCACTTCCTGTCGTCAGTCGATCTGCTTGCCATGACCGTACCGGTGCGCTCGGCGCCGCCGTAGGCAGGAACGCCTCTCGGCGGAAACGAAGTAGCCTGACGACCGTGACCGAGAACAACCGGCTCGTCGCCGGAGACACCGCGCCCAGCTTCACCCTCCCCGATGCGGACGGTAAGGAGGTGTCGCTGTCCGACTTCCGCGGACGCAAGGTCATCGTCTACTTCTACCCCGCCGCCAGCACGCCCGGCTGCACCAAGCAGGCCTGCGACTTCCGCGACAACCTCGCCGAGTTGAACGGAGCGGGCCTCGAGGTCGTCGGGATCTCCCCGGACAAGCCCGCCAAGCTCGCCAAGTTCCGCGACACCGAGGAACTGACCTTCCCGCTGCTGTCCGATCCCGACCGGTCCACCCTCGCGGCGTGGGGCGCGTTCGGCGAGAAGACCATGTACGGCAAGAAGGTTCAGGGCGTCATCCGCTCCACCTTCCTCGTCGACGAGAACGGCAAGATCGAGGTCGCGCAGTACAACGTGCGTGCCACCGGCCACGTGGCCAAGCTGCGCCGCGACCTGTCCGTGTAGCACCAGTCAGCGGGTGTCGGCGAACCTCGTCAGGAACAACGCCTCCGCGACGGCGAGGTTCTCGATCTCGGACGGGTCGACGCTCTCGTTCGGCGCGTGGATCAGGCAGCGCGGTTCCTCGACGCCGAGCATGACCAGTTCGGCGTCGGGGACCTCGCCCCCGAAGACGTTGCAGAGCGGGATCGAGCCGCCCTGCCCGACCGTGCCCATCGCCTTGCCGAACGCCGCCGCCATCGCCGCGGCGAGCGCCGCGTAGCCCGGCCCGTCGGTGCCGGCGCGGAACGGCGCGCCGAGTTGCTCCGGATCGACGGTCACCTTGGCGCCCCACGGGGCCGCGGCGAGCAGGTGTGCGGTCAGCGCGTCCCGCGCCTTCTGCGGGTCCATGCCCGGCGGCACGCGAAGATTCAGGCGGGCCGACGCGCGCGGCTGGATCGCGGCCGCCGACCCCACCACCGGTGGGCAGTCCATCCCGAGGATCGTCAGCGCGGGCCGTGCCCACACCCGGTCCGCGACCGATCCGGTCCCGGCCAGCTCCACCCCGTCGAGCACGCCCGCGTCCGTCCGGAACTGGTCCTCGGCGTAGTCCACTCCCGACCAGGCCTGGTCGGACTCGAGTCCGTCGACGACGGTGTTGCCGTCGGCGTCGCGCAGGGTCGAGAGCATCTGCACGAGGGCGGCCAGCGCGTCCGGCGCCGGGCCGCCGAACATCCCCGAATGCACCTCGCTCGCCAGCGTTTCCACGTGCACCACCACGTTCGCCACGCCCCGCAGTGTGACGGTCGCGGTGGGCTGCCCCACCGCGGCGTTGCCGGTGTCGACCACCAGGATCATGTCGGCCTGGAACAGGTCGGGCCGTTGCTGGACGAGGGCCTCCAGTCCGCCGGTACCCATCTCCTCGGACCCCTCGGCGACGATCCGGATCCCCACCGGGAATGGCGTCCCGAGCGCCCGCAGTGCGAGCAGGTGCATGACGATATTGCCCTTGCAGTCCGCGGTGCCCCGGCCGTACCAGCGCCCGTCCTTCTCGGTGAGCTCGAACGGAGCGGTGTGCCACTTGCTTTCGTCGCCGGGCGGCTGAACGTCGTAGTGGCAGTACAGCAGGACGGTCGGCGCGCCGTCGGGACCGGGCTGGTGCCCGACGACCGCGTCCGAGCCGTCCGGGGTCTCGATCAACTCGACGTGGCCGATGCCCGCCGCGACGAACGCGTCCTTGACCCAGTTCGCGGCGCGGCGGCACTCCTCGGGCGGGAACTGGCGGGCGTCGGCCACCGACCGGAAGCCCACCAGCGCCGCGAGTTCGTCGCGGGCCGTGGGCATCAGTGCCTGCACCCTGGAGCGGATCCCGTCCACCGTGGTCGTCACGTCCGTCACCGTCGCCTCCTCCTGTGTCCCGGCCGGGTGCCGGTCACTCGTCGTCCACCAGTTTCAGATCGTCGGCGTACTGATCGAAGCCGCTCAACTCGTCCGGGCAGTACACCCCGATCACGAGCCGCGCGCCCTCGACCTGGTTGCGCGTCGCGATGACCGGGCGCTGTCCGGGTCCCGCGGCGCCGTTGACGATCTGCTGGTCGAAGGTGCCCTCCCGCAGGGAGTTGCCGGGATCCGTGCAGGCCGCTCCCCCGTCCACCCCCAGCACCCGCGCGGTGGCGTCCACGTCGATCGTGCCCAGACCCGCCTGCTGGAATCGCAGCGCCAGCTCGGTGGCCTTGGAGTCGGCCTCGGCGCTGCGCTTGTTGCTGTCGAATGCGACCAGACCCCACACCGACAGCCCCACGAACAGCGCGAAGGCGGTGAGATAGATGATCAGGTGGGTGTTCTCGGGATGTTTCTGCATGTCGTCCACGGCGGCGACGTTGACGCCGTCGTCGGGCGAGGTCGGGGTTCCGGAGGTGGTCATCTCACGCCTCCTCCGCCTCGAGCGCGGCGAGCGGGTCCACCGTCACCTCCTGCTTCCAGGACGGTTTGCGAAGCGCCAGGATCAGCAACGGCAGCCCCAGCCCGACGATGCCGAAGCCGCCGCCCACGATCAGCACGTAGACGAACACGCTGCCGCCGCCGAACTGGGACGGTGGCACGAACCCGATGCAGAACGCGGCGAGGCTCGAGACGATGCCGACCCAGCAGAGCAGGAACAGTGCGGGCGCCCGGTAGCCACGGGGATGGTCCGGCCGGTTGCGCCGCAGACGCATCGCCGCGGCGAACATCAGCACGTACACCACCAGGTAGACCTGCGTGGTGATCACCGACAGGATCCAGTAGGCGCTGGACACCTCCGGGATGAAGGCGTACAGCAGCGCGATCAGCGTGGTCACCACGCCCTGCGCGACGAGGATGTTCTGCTGGACGCCGTGCTTGTTCAGTCGCTGCAGGACCGGGGGCAGGAAGCCGTCCTGGCGGCCGATCATCAGCAGGCCCTTGGACGGCCCGGCCAGCCAGGTCAACATGCCGCCGAGCGAGGCCGCGATCAGCATCAGTGCGAGAATCGGTGTGGCCCAGCCGAATCCGAAGTGCGCGAAGAAGGTGTCGAAGGCCTGCATGACGCCCGCGGTGAGCGAGAGCTTTTCGGCGGGCACCACCCAGCTGATCGCGATCGCCGGCAGGATGAAGATCCCGAGCACCAGCCCCATCGCCACGAACATCGCCCGCGGGAATTCGCTGGCGGGCTTGCGCAGGCTCGACACGTGCACCGCGTTCATCTCCATGCCCGAGTAGGACAGGAAGTTGTTGACGATCAGCACCAGGCTCGCGATCCCGGTCCAGGCCGGCAGCATGGCGCTGAACTCCATCGGCGCCGCCGAGGGGTTGCCCTGACCGAGGAACACGACGCCCATGACGATGAGGAGCGCGCCCGGGATCAGGGTGCCGAGGATCAGGCCGGCGCTCGACAGACCGGCAACCGCCTTCATGCCCCGAGAGGAGACGAAGACCCCGGTCCAGAAGAGCGTCACGATGATGATCGCGGTGTAGAGCCCGTTCGAGGCCAGCGCCGGATTCACCACGTAGGCAAAGGTGCTCGCGACGTAGGCGAGCAGCGTCGGGTAGTAGAAGATCGTCATCGCGAACTGACACCAGACGGCGAGGAAGCCCAGCTTGTCCGAGAGCCCTTCGCCCACCCAGCGATAGACGCCGCCCGACCAGCCGGAGGCCAGTTCCGCGGAGACCAGGGACGTGGGCAGCAGGAACACGATCGCCGGCACCACGTAGAGGAACACGCAGGCGAGGCCGTACACGGCCATCGACGGCGCCGAGCGCAGGCTGGCCACCGAACTGGTGGTCATCATCGCGAGTGCGATCCAGGTGATGTACTGCTGCCGCGGCGCGGTCGGCAACGCCCTCGCCCTGGCCGAACTCGACTCCCCGGCAGTGTCCACGCTCATCGCTCCACCATCCCGTCGGACAGGCCGCCGTCCAGTCAACGTGCACGGGCGACCACTGGCTTCACTGCGCACTATTCACGCCGCGAGGCGAACTCGCAGCGGTGCAACCGATACGAGACGTGATTTCACCCGGATCGGGTGAGCCGGCGGACGCCGAATCAGCGATGTTCGTCGATCAGCTTCGCGATGCCGTCGAGCAGCAGGTCGAGCGCGAAGGTGAAGTCCGCGTCGTCCCAGTCGACGTCGGGGTCGGCGTCGAACGCGCCGTCCGCGACCGCCCCGGTCAGGTGGGGGAACCTGGCCGGATCCAGCAATTGCGGCAGCAGCGCCCCGTAGGCCACCTCCTCGGCCGGGGGCGTGGAGGCGATGTCGGCGGCGAAGCGGGCCCGGCCGATCACGTACAGCGACGTGTTCACCACGACGGTGAATTTCAGCGCCGGGGGCAGCGGGGTCCCGGCCAGGGCTCCGAGACCGGCGTCGAGCCAGGCCATGTTGTTCGGGCCGGTCGGCACCGCGGTGATCGGCAGCTGCAGCCACCACCGGTGTCGCATCAGCGCCTCGTACTCGGATGCGGCCCACTGCGCCAACGCATCCCGCCACGGCGTCCCGGGCTCGATGTGCGGCGCCGGGCCCACCACCCGGTCGGTGACGAGCTCGATCAGCTCGTCCTTGCTCTTGACGTACCGGTACAGCGACATCGTGGTGAAGCCCAGCTGCTTGGCCAGGCGCGCCATCGACAGCGCCGACGCGCCCTCCGCATCGGCGAGTTCGATCGCGGCGTCGAGGATCCGCTCGATGCTCAGCCCGCGCCGTGGGCCCCGGCTGCCCGGTTCGGCGAGCCCCCAGGCGAGCTTGACGGTGCGGGGCAGGTCGCCCGTCGCCGCGGTGTCCGCACCACTGCTGTCCATGTCCGTGCCGCTCCCGTCGTCACCCTCTTGCGCTCATCGTAAAACTGTGTACGTTATAAACACGAAGTTTATGTCATACACAGTTTCCGAATCCGGGAGAAGACCGATGACTCACGACGAACCCACCGGGGCGATTCACGTCTCCGGCCTCACCAAGACCTACGGCGACCGCACCGTGCTGGACGGCCTCGACCTGCACGTCCCGGCCGGCCGAATCTTCGCCCTTCTCGGCGCGAACGGTGCCGGCAAGACCACCACGGTGCGCATCCTGTCCACGCTGCTCCCCTTCGACTCCGGCCAGGCGACCGTCGCCGGGCACCCGCTCCCCGACGCCGCGGGGGCGGTGCGCCGCAGCATCAGCGTCACCGGCCAGTACGCGGCGGTCGACAAGGTGCTCACCGGCCGCGAGAACCTCGTGCTCGTGGCCGAGCTCAACCACCTCGGCCGCAGCGAGGCGCGCCGCCGCACGGCGGAACTGCTGGACCGGTTCGACCTCGTCGACGTCGCCGACCGCCGCGCCTCGACCTACTCGGGCGGCATGGCTCGTCGGCTGGACCTGGCGATGAGCCTGGTCGCGCACCCGCGGGTGGTGTTCCTCGACGAGCCGACCACCGGACTCGACCCGCGCAGCAGGCGTGAGATGTGGGCGGTCATCCGCGAACTCGCCGACGGCGGCGTCACCATCTTCCTCACCACGCAGTACCTCGAGGAGGCCGACCAGCTGGCGGACCGCATCGCCGTCATCGACGGCGGCCGGATCGTGGCCGAGGGCACCCCCGGCGAGCTCAAGCAACTGGTCGACGGCGGCCACGTGGAACTCCAGTTCGCCGACCGGGCGCAGTTCGACCTCGCCGCGAGTGCACTGCCCGGGGCGGTCACCGACGACGGCACCCTGACCGTCGAGGTGCCCACCGACGGCAGCGTCGCCTCCCTCAAGGCCCTGCTCGACCGGATCGACTCCCCCGAGATCTCGGTCGAGAAGTTCGCCCTGCACACCCCCGACCTCGACGACGTCTTCTTCGCCCTCACCGGCGCGCCGCGCGTGACCGGTGCCCCCTCGACGAAAGCCGCAGTCCGATGAGCACCCACACCGACCACGGATTCTCCACCGTCGCAGCCGATTCCACGGTGATGCTGCGGCGCAACCTCAAGCACGTCCTGCGCAGCCCGGACACCATGCTCATGGCGGTGGCGCTGCCGATCATGCTGATGCTGCTGTTCGTGTACGTCTTCGGCGGCGCGATCGACACCGGCACCGAGTACATCGACTACGTCGTCCCCGGAATCATCCTGCTGTGCGCGGCATTCGGCGCCTCGACCACCGCGGTCAGCGTGTCCAGCGACATGACGGCGGGCATCATCGACCGGTTCCGCACGCTGCCCATCGCGCAGTCGTCGTTCCTCACCGGGCACGTGCTCGTCAGCGTGGTCCGCAACCTGGTGACCACGGCGATCGTCATCGCGGTGGCGCTGCTGATGGGCTTTCGCCCGACCACGGACCCGCTGAAGTGGCTGGCGGTTCTCGGCGTGATCGGGGTCTTCATCTTCGGCCTGTCGTACCTGTCGACGGCGCTCGGGCTGCTGGCCGAGAATCCGGAGGCGGCGAGCGGGTTCACCTTCGCGATCATGTTCCTGCCCTATGTGAGCAGCGCGTTCGTCCCCGCCGACTCGATGCCGACGTGGCTGCAGTGGTTCGCCGAGAATCAGCCGGTCACCCCCGTCATCGAGACCGTCCGGGGCCTGCTGATGGGCACCGAGATCGGCAACAGCGCCTGGTTGGCCCTCGCCTGGTGCACCGCGATCACCGTGGTCGGGTTCGTCTGGTCCACCGTGCTCTACCGCCGGCGCGTCGCCGCCTGACCGTCCGCCCCCGACTTCGCGCAGGTATCCGATACTCGGAGAAACACCGAAGTCGGGGGTTCGTCGAATCCGGCACCTGCGACGGCTAACCTGGACAGGTGGACGCCATGACCAGCAGCCGAGCCCTGCGGCGCGCGGACCCGGCCCTGGAGGCGGGAACCGCCGACCCGGCCGCACTGTCGGCGGGAACCGTCGACCCGGCGGCGCTGTCGGCCCCCGACGCGCCGCAGGAACTGCTGCCCCGAAAGCGGCCTACCCAGGAACGCAGCCGACGCAAGTTCGACGCCCTGCTGGCGTCGTCACGGGAACTGCTCACCGAGGTCGGCTTCGAGTCGTTCACCTGCGAAGAGGTCGCGTCCCGCGCGGACGTCCCGATCGGCACGCTGTACCAGTTCTTCGCCAACAAGTACGTCATCGTGTGCGAACTGAACCGGCGGGACTTCGCGGCGGTGCGCGACGAACTCGAGCAGTTCAACGGCGAGGTCCCGTCGCTCGACTGGCTTCGATTCCTCAACAACTTCGTCGACCACCTCGCGAAGCTGTGGACCTCCGACCCGTCCCGGCGAGAGGTGTGGCTGGCAATGCAGTCCACACCCTCGACCCGGGCCACCGGCAAGATCCAGGAGAAGGAGCTGGCCGGGCAGATCGCCCTGATGCTCGCCCCGCTCACCCCCCGCACCGGGCGCGATCGCCGGATCATGATGGCCGAGGTGCTGGTGCACGTCGTGTACTCGATGCTCAACTTCTCGGTCCAGGACGGCCAGTCGCACGCCGACGCGGTCGACGAACTCAAGCGGCTGATGGCCGCGTACCTGCTCGTCGCCGAGAAGGAATCACGCTCGAGCTGACCGGACGCGGCGGTCAGCTCGCCCTGGGGACGTCCGCGGCGAGCTCGTCGTAGCCGCCACGGCTGGATCCGCGCAGCGCCGCGACGGCGGTGATCGCGGCCGCGGCGAAGATCATGACCGCCGAGACCAGCAACGCGGTGTCGAGCCCGGCGTGGAACGCCGCGTAGGTGGCGTGAATGACCTTGTCCACGATCGGCCCGTAGGCCGCCGACGCCGCCGCGTCGCCGCCGGCGGGCACCGTGCCCTTCTCGATGGCGTCGATGATGATCGACTGGAAGTTCACCGGGACGTCGAGCTGGTTCAGCCTGCCGGTCAGGTCCGCGGTCAGGTGCGCGTTGACGAGGGCGCCGAGCGCCGCGACCCCGACCACCGCCCCCACCTGACGCATCGTGTTCGTCGCGGCCGCCGCCATGCCCGAGTGCGCGGCGGGCACCCCCGTCAGCACCGCCGACGTCAACGGCACCACCGCGATCCCGAAACCGAGCCCCGCCACCGCCAGCGCCGCCGCGAGCGGCGTGAACTCGGGACTCTCACCCAGACACGCTCGGGTCAACAGGATTCCGGCGCCGCCGAGCACGCACCCCGCGATCATCGGCACTGCCGCCGTACTGCGCGCCACCCAGAACCCGCAGGCCACCGCACCCGCCACGATCGCCACTGCCATCGGCGAAAAGACTGCGGCCGTACGCATTCCGGAGTAGCCTACGACCTCCTGCAGGTACAGCGCGGTGAAGAAGAAGATCGAGAAGACCCCGAAGTAGACGGCGAACGCGACGACCAGGGCGCTGCGCACCATCGGCGGTCGCAGGAACCGGAAGTTCAGCATCGGGTTGCGTGCCCGCATCTCCACCGCGACGAAGGCGAGCAGCGCGAACCCGCCCACGACGAACAGGGTGACCACCGACGTCGCGTCGTAGCCGACGTCCTCGCCCGAGATCCCGGCGTAGATGACGCAGCCGAGGAATGCCGAACCGAGCACGAAGCCGGCGAGGTCCAGCGGCCCCGGCTGCGGATCCGCACTCTCCGGCACGAACCGGAGTGCCGCGGCGAACAGCACCGCCCCCAGCGCGAGGTTGAACCAGAACACCGCGCGCCAGTCGAACGCACCGACCAGCAGTCCGCCGATCACCGGGCCGAGCGCCAACGCCAGACCGGAGACCCCGGCCCACGCGCCGAGCGCCTTCGCCCGATCGGCCCGGTCGGGATAGATGTGCCGGATCACCGACAACGTGCCGGGCTCGGACGCGGCCGCGCCGACGCCCATCACCGCCCGGCCGACGATCAGCAGCACCACGGTCGGGGCCAGTGCGGAGACCGCCGAGCCGGCGCAGAACACGACGATGCCCACCACCATCACCCGTTTGCGGCCCCACCGGTCGCCGAGCGATCCGGCGGTCAGCATCAGGCTCGCGAAGACCAGCGTGTACGCGTTGACGACCCACTGCAGCGAGATCACCCCCGCATGCAGGTCCGACTGCACGCTGGCGAGGGTCACGCTGACGATCGTGGTGTCGAGGAAGGTCAGGAACAACACCGCGCAGACCGTCGCCAGCGCGACGCGGGGCCTGGTCGCCGCGCCCAGCCTGGTGTCGGCGTCGGAGGTCATGTGGTCCCTAGCTCGGCGCCGCGGCGGTGGTCGGTGCCGCGCAGACCGGGGGTGGGCTGCCCTCGAGGGTGAGCAGCGCGCAGAACGTCGACTGTGCGACCTTCCAGTTGCCGTCCACCTCGACCGCCTCGCCCGTCTGATCCGGCAGCACGGGCTTGCCGTCCATCAGCACCGTGTAGGTGACGGTCGCGTGACCGGGCGCGTCGAGGTCGACCGTCGAGACGGTCGCGGTGGTGCCCTTCGCGATCGGCGAGCCCGCCTGGGCGTCGATGGTGTCCGCGAACGCCTGCCCGTTCTGGACCATGGTGATCTTCTGGGCCGCCGCGGTGTCGCCGGAGAAGAACACGACGAAGGCGTCGGTCACCGCGGCGTGCGCGTCGCTCCCCGCCGCGGCCGACGTGGGTGTGGTGCCGGAGGTCGTGCTCTCGTTCGAGCCGCCGCAGCCGATCGCTGTCAGCGCGAGGACCACGCCGAATCCGACGGCGGCCGCCGCGCGCCGCTTCGTCCGGCGACTCCGAGTCGAGTGACTCCGTGTCGAGTCGAGCATGATGCGCCCTTCCGGCGGACACCGGCCTGGTTACGACAGTTACGCCCGGAGGCGTCCACCTGCGGTTCGTCGTCGGACACTTCGAACAGCCTCGTCCTTTCGTTCTACGCCGATGGACGGGCCGTGTCCGTCGCTTGGGCGGATTGAACCGTGCACGAACGAGGCCGGCCGACGGATTGCTCCGCCGGCCGGCCTCGTGTGGTCGAACCGATGCTCAGTTCCCGCCGGGAACGACGAGGTCCGGTTCCTCGATCACGACCATTGCGCCCGCCATGTCACCGTCGTGGGTCAACGACAGGTGGATGATCGCGCCCGGTAGGAACTGCGCGGCCTCGTCGTGCAGCTTGATCGTCGGCCGGCCCCACGCGTCGTTGATCACCTCGATCTGCGCGTAGGCGTTGTCCCCGACCGCGGGCGGGCGGGCGAAGCGGGACGCCGCCCAGGCCTTGATCACGGCCTCCTTCGCCGCCCAACGGACCGCGTAGTGCCGCGCCGGGTCGGTGCTCTTGGACTCGCAGTAGCGCCGCTCCCCCGGCCGGAAGCTCGACTTCATCGCCGTGCCCGGCCGGGACAGCTGCTCCGCGAACTCGGAGACGGTCACCAGGTCGAAACCGATTCCCAGGATTGCCATCTAGCTGCACCCCGGCAGTCCGGACCGGTACACCTCGTCGTCACCGAGGCGCGCGTCCTCGGTGAGCAGGACGTCAGCCTCGAGCTGGCGGGCCGCCTTCGCCGGCACCGCGTCCCCGCCGAAGCGACGATCCGCCGGCCGCTCGTAGAGGTCCGCGCCGCCGCACATCGCCGAGGCGAGTCGGCGTTGTCCCTCGACGGTGCGCCGCTGCGACTGCTCGAGGTAGTCGAACCGCCGCTCGGCGGGGATCGACTCGACGAACGCCTGTGGGTGCACGACCGCGATCAGCCCGGACACGTGGCCGAAGCCGAGGCTGGTCAGCAGGCCCGCCTTGAGCGGGAACTGCCCACCGAAGCGCAGGGCCTCACGCGGCCACACCAGGTGGTCGAACTCGGCCATCTTGTCGTCGACGCAGTCGAGGCTGCGGTTCGGCGGCACCACGCCCTGGCTGAGCACCTGGCACAGGCCGATCAGCTGGAACGCCGCGGCGCCACCCTTCGCGTGACCGGTCAGCGACTTCTGCGAGACCACGAACAGCGGTGCGCCCGCACTGCGCCCCAGGGCCGACGCCAGCCGCTCGTGCAGCTCGGCCTCGTTGGGATCGTTTGCGGCCGTGGAGGTGTCGTGCTTGGACACCACCGAGATGTCGTCCGCGGTGACACCGAGCGCGTTGAGCGAGAGTGCCAGCTGCGAGTCCTGCCCGCCGCGACCGGCGCCGAGGGCGCCGATACCGGGGGCCGGGATCGAGGTGTGCACGCCGTCGGCGAAGGAACCGGCCCACGCCACGACACCGAGCACGGGCAGTCCCATCTCGAGCGCCAGGTCACCGCGCGCCAGCAGGATGGTGCCGCCGCCCGCCGACTCGACGAATCCGCCGCGACGACGATCGTTGGCGCGGGAGTAGCGGCGCTCGTCGATGCCCTTGGCCGCCATGTCCTCGCTCTTCGCGGTCGCGGACATGTCACCGAAGCCGACGATGCCCTCGATGCCGAGGTCGTCGAAGCCGCCGGCGACCACCAGCTGCGCCTTGCCGAGCCGGATCTTGTCCACGCCCTCCTCGACCGACACCGCCGCGGTGGCGCAGGCCGCGACCGGGTGCACCATCGCGCCGTAGCCGCCGACGTACGACTGGACCACGTGCGCGGCAATGACGTTCGGCAGCGCCTCCTGCAGGATGTCGTTCGCCCGCGACTCCCCCAGCAGGGTGTCGATGTAGAGCGAGCGCATCGAGGTCATGCCGCCCATGCCGGTGCCCTGCGTGTTGGCCACGGTCGACGGGTGCACCCAGCGCAGCAGCTCCGACGGGGTGAAGCCGCCGGTGAGGAACGCGTCCACCGTGGTGACCAGGTTCCACAGGCCGACCCGGTCCACCGACCCGGCCATGTCCGCGGGGATGCCCCACCTGGTGACGTCGAACCCGGTCGGGATCTGGCCGCCGACCGTGCGGGTCAGCTTCGCCTTGCGCGGCACCCGGATCTCGGTGCCGGCCCGGCGGGTGACCTGCCAGTCGCCGGTGTCGGGCTGCTGCGAGGCGACGGTGTGCTCGGGGTCGGAGTCGACGAAGGCGCGGGCCTCCGCCTCCGAACCGACCACGAAGCTCAGGTCCTTGTCCAGGAACACCGAGGTCAGCAGCGGCGCTGTGTTGTCGACCATGGCGCCCTCGTCGATGTAGGTGCGGATACCGCACCGCTCGACGACGGTGTCGTGGTACTTGTCGGCGATCTCGGCCTCGGGCACCAGCTCACCGGTCTCGGCGTCGTACCAGCCGGGCGTCGGGTCGTTCTCCCAGGACACCAGGCCGGTGTTCCAGGCCAGCTCGAGCACGCCGGCCGCCGAGAGCTGCTCGTCGACCTCCATCTCGAAACGGGTCCGGGCACTGCCGTAGGGGCCGAGCTCGCCTGCGCCGACGATGACGACCAGGTCGGACGGGTTGACGTCCAGCTCCGGCCACACCGGCGCGGGCAGCGCGTCGGAGATTCGCGGCGGTGCGGGCAGCGCGTCGACGGTGGCGACCGAGTCGTCCTCGGACTCGACCGCATCCTTCTCCGCGTCGGCCGCCTCGCGGGCCAGGGCCACCAGGTCCAGGTCGACCTCCGCGAGACCACCGGTCAGGTCCAGCTGGACCGGCGCGGCGGCGGCCGCGGTGACGGTCTCCGGGGTGCAGGCGGCCAGCAGCTGCGCGGCCATCTCGTCGGTGGACCAGGTGCGCACACCCTTTGCCTCGACGGCCTCGACCATCGGGTCGTTGCCGCCCATCAGCCCGGTGCCGCGCACCCAGCCGATCAGCGCGTGCACGAGGGTCACGCGCTCGGCCCAGGTGCGCTCGGCGTTCCAGCGCTTGACGACCGCGTCGAGCGCGGCCTTCGACTCGCCGTAGGCGCCGTCGCCGCCGAACAGGCCGCGGTTCGGGGAACCGGGCAGTACCACGTGCAGGTGGGTGTCCACGTCGCGGTCGTAGCCGATCTGCGACAGCCCGCCGATCAGCCGCTCGACCGACCACAGCAGCACCCGCATCTCCATCTCGGCGCGGGCGCCGGCGTCGGAGAGCTCGCCGGCCACCCGGGGCGCGGCGAACGGGAACAGCATCGTCGGGGTGACGGCCTCCTTGACCAGCTTCTTGGCACCGCCAGCGGTCTCCGTCTGCTCCTCGCCGATCCAGGAGATCAGCGCGTCGACGTCCGCGTAGGACGCCATGTTGGCGGGCACCACCCACAGTGCGGCGCCGGCACGGGCGTTGGCCCGGTACAGCTTCCGGTAGAAGCCGAGCCGCTCGGAGTCCAGCCGGGAGGTGGTCACGAACACCGTGGCCCCGCCGCGCAGCAGGCCGCCCGCGACCGAAGCCGCGATGGAGCCCTTGCTGGCGCCGGTGACGACCGCGACCTGATCCGACCAGTGGCCGCGCTCGTCGCAGCCGGTGGCGGCCGCCTCGGCGATTGCGGTGTACGCGCCGACGAGGTCCTCACGACCCTCCACCGCCGCGCGCTCACGCCACCAGTTCGCGTGCGCGGCAACGGTGTTGCCCGCGCCGGTGAAGTCGGCCTCGGTGACCGAGACGACGGTGGCGTGGTCGCCGACCCACAGCCGCGCCAGATCCTCGCGGGCGGTGGCCCAACGGTCGTCGATCAGCACCGCCCTGCGGGCGTCGAACGCCGGCGCGACCAGCCGCGGCCAGTCCGCGCCGAGCTCGGCGGAGACCAGGTCGGCGAGCTCGGTGTCGGCCGCGGCCGCCACCGTGGGCTCGTCCTGCAGGCCGAGCTGCTCGAGCACCAGCCGGGCCGCCGAGGCGAGCACGCCGTTGCGTCCGGTGATGTGCTCGGTGAACTCGCCCAGCGCCGCCGCGTCGACGGTGCCACCGGCGCCGCCGCCCGCGGACGGCATGGACACCGCGACCCCGCGGCGCGCCGCGACCGCCTGCACGGCAGCGTCGATCACCGTGTCCACCGCGGCGCCGTCGGCGAGCGCACCCTCGTGCAGCCCGCCCATCGCCCCGCCGCGGACGCTGGAGCCGTCGCGGGTGCCGAGGGCCACCTCGGCGGTGACGTGGCTGGCCCAGCCGGCGCCGAGTTCCCACACCTTGGTGACGCGATCGGCGATCGCGGCCGGACGCTTGCCGGACGGGCCGAACACCTTGCGCAGGTGGTCGTTCAGCGAATCGGTCAGCACCGGGCCGAACGGCTTGTAGGTGCGGGCCAGCTTGTTGACCGTGGTGCCCAGCGAGCCCATGTCCGCATCGGCGGCACCGTCGATGGCGCCGAGCGAGAGCTCCGAGCCGAGGTCGACGAGCAGCTGGTTGCGGCGCGAGGACACGCCGTCGCACAGCGCCTCGATGGTGTCGGCGGGGCCGATCTGGTCGAGCCGCAGCTTCGTCCACAGCGAGATCAGCACGGTCGTCGCGTCGGACGCCGCGAACGCGATGTCGTCGGGGCGCGGGCCGCCGGCGGGCGCCGCGGGGGCCGCCGCGGGAGCCGGAGCGGCGGCCGCGGGCGCGGCCTCGGCGGCCGGGGCTTCCGGCTCGTCGTCGACCGGTGCCGGGTCGGTGTCGGTGGAGTACACGACGCCGGCCTCGCGCTCGATGTTGAGCACCTCCACCGGTCCGCCGAAACGGCCGGGCAGCTTGAGGGTCTGCGATGCCAGGTTCGCGACCGTCGGGGTCGCGGCCAGGCCGATCTCGACGAACCGCTCGACGCCGAGACCACCGTCGACCTCGTCGCCGAACAGCAGGTCCTGCGTCTCGATCCACCGCACCGGGCTGGCGAACTGCCAGGCCAGCAGCTCGGCGAGCACCACGCGGGTCAGCGCGACCGGCTTCGCCGACCAGCTGTCGAAGTCCGCGAGGACCTCGACCAGCTGCTCCGACGGGACCAGGTCCGCGATCTCCTGGATGAAGTCGCGACCCAGGTTGAACGGCTTGGGCACCAGGTTCGGGATGTACCGGCCGATCAGGATGGCCGGGTCGATCTCCTCGGGCAGCAGCTTGAGCAGCCGCTCCCGGAAGTCGTCGACGCCGCCGCGCAACACGGTGGAGTGGAACGGCACGTCGATGCCGGGCACCAGGATGAACGCCCGCTTGCCGCCGAACTCGGCGCGCTTGCGGTCGATCTCCTTCTCGAGGGCGTCGAGGCCCGCGACGGTACCGGCGATCGCGTACTGCGACCCGCGCAGGTTCAGGTTGACGATCTGCAGGAACTCGCCGGTCTCGTCGGCGATTCCACCGACGAATGCCTCGAGGTCGGCGTCGTCGACACCGATCTGCGACGGCCGGATCGCGGCCATCCGGTAGTCCGAACGGCCCTGGGCGTCGCGCGGCACGAGCTCGTGCATCGCCGAACCGCGCTGGAACACCACCTCGAGCACCGCCTCCAGCGGCAGCACCCCGGCCACCGCAGCGAGCGCGTTGTACTCACCGACCGAGTGACCGGCCAGGTAGGAACCCTCGACGAAGGCGCCGGCCTCGCGCAGCTCCGCTACCTGCGCGACACCGAGGACCGCCATCGCGACCTGGGTGAACTGGGTCAGGTGCAGCACGCCGTCCGGGTGCTTGTGGGTGACGCCCCGCGCCTTCACGACGGTCGGGTTGTCGCGGACGATGGCGAGGATCGAGAAGCCGAGCGCCTCGCGGGTGTGCTTGTCAGCCCGGTCCCAGATCTCGCGGGCGGCCTTGGACCGGGCGCGGGCGTCGAGACCCATGCCGGGACGCTGGATGCCCTGGCCGGGGAAGGCGTACACGGTCTTCGGCGCGGCGGTGCGGCCGGTCGCGACCATCACCAGCTCGCCGTCGACGCGGCAGCCGACCTCGATGATCTCGGCGCCTGCGTCGTGCGCGATCCGGTCGACTCGGACGTCGATCTCGGCGCCGGGGCGCACCATGCCGAGGAAGCGGGCGGTCCACGCGGTCAGCCGGCGGGCCGGGACGGTGGCCTCCGGGTCGACCGCGATGACGACCTGCTGGGCGGCGGCCGAGAGCCACATGCCGTGCACGATCGGGCTGCCCAAACCGGCGAGCAGCGCGGCGTTGTCGGAGGTGTGGATCGGGTTGTGGTCGCCGGAGACCTTCGCGAAGGCGCCCATGTGACGCGGCGCGACGATCGCGGTCTGGCGGCGGCGGCGACGCGGGGTGTCGGTGGCTGCGTCGGTGAGCGAGCCGCCGGCGCGCTCCGGGTCGGCCAGCTCGGCCTTGCCGGTGCGGCCACGGATCGCGAACCGCTCGACCATCGTCGCGAAGGTCGGGGCGGTGGTGCCCTGCTCGCCGCGCATCGCGCCGACCTCGACGCGCACCTCGACGACCCGGCCGAGGTCGGTGTCGACGACGGAGGCGCCCTCCGCCTTGACGGTCAGCACGGCCGCATCGGTGGGCGGGGCGTCGACCAGCTCGACGGCGTGGTCGAGGTGGACGAGGTCGAGCATGCCCTCGATGGCGTGCACGCCGTCCTCGGTCTGCGCGGCGCCGAGCACCGCGAACACGGCCGGCCAGCAGGCACCGACGAGCACGTCCGGCACCGCGGAGACGCCCGGGGCCAGCGAGGCGGGCAGCCCGGAGGCGGTGACGCCGGAGTGGTCGGCGACCAGGTCCGGGATCCACGCGACGTTCAGGCGCGCCACGTCGTTCTTGACGGCGGGCAGATCCTGGCCCGCGGCCACCCCGAGCAGCGCCGACATGGCGGCCTCGGCGGCCTCGGCGGTGACGACCGGGGCGCCGCCGTCACGGGTGGACGCGGGCACGGTGATCGCGATGGTGACGGCGCGATCGCCCACCAGCGGCACCCGCAGCTCGACCCGCTCGGCGTCGAGGGCGCGCAGGCTGGCGCCGGACGGCACATGGGTGGCGCCGGCGTCGTCGGCGGTCCACTCGGCGAGCTCGCCGAGGCGGTGCACCGGGTTGCGGGTCAGCCGGGACGCCCACAGCACGTCCGGGGCGCCGAGCACGGTGGCCAGCAGGCCACGGGCGTCGGCGCGGCGACGGCCCTGCACCTCGGTCGGGGTGGCGCCGCCCGCGAGCAGCTCGTCGGTGGTGGCCTGCTCGAACCGGTCGAGCAGGTCGCCGACGGGCTCGTCGGCGCGGGTGATGCCCGCCACCGCGACCGTGCCCGGGATGATGCAGACCTGGTCGGCCGAGTAGCGCGGGTCGTGGGCCTGCCACAGCGAGTCCGAACGCCACCAGCGGCGCACGTCCTTGTCGATGACCGGCACGAAGTTCACCGGCTTGCCCGGCGTCTTGCACAGCGAGGTGAAGAACGGCACGTCCGCCGGGTGCAGCACGGTCGACGCGGCGTCCGGGTAGGCGGCCGCGAGCGCGCACAGCGCGGCCTCGGGACGCTCGAGGGTCAGCTCGTCGGCGAACCGGGTCCGGATCGGCCCGCGGTCGTTGCGGTGCAGCCGCGCCTCGGCGCGCTGCAGCATCTCGGCGAACCGGTCCCGCCAGGTGATGTCGAGCCAGACCGACTCGGTGGCGTCGGCGTAGGCCTCGGCCCAGTCGGTGCCGCAGTCGAATTCCTTGGCCGCGTCGATGCCGACGGTCAGCTCCAGGTAGCGACGCAGCCACCGCTCGTAGGTCATCGCGGCGACGTCGCCGAAGTACGGCTTGGCGGTGATGTCGAGGGCCGCGATGATCTCGTCGCGGCGCTTCGCGACCGCCTTCTCGTCGCCGGCGACCTCGTCGAGGAGGCGGCCGGTGCGGGAGGCGGCGTTGTCGATCTCGTGGATGTCGGCGCCGAGCTGGCTGCGGCCGGAGGCCATGCCGCCGGACGCGGTGCCCGCGGCGACCCAGTCGGGGGTGCCGGGGGTGTCGACCAGCATCTGCTTGACCTCGGGCGCGGTGGTGGCCTCGAGGGTCGCCATCGCCGCGGTGCCGACCAGGATGCCGTCGACCGGCATCGCCGGGTGGCCGAGCTGCTCGGACCAGCGTCCGGTCAGGTAGTCGGCGGCCCGCTCCGGGGTGCCGATGCCGCCGCCGACGCACACCACCAGGTTCGGCCGGGCGCGCAGCTCGGCGTAGGTGGACACGAGCAGGTCGTCGAGGTCCTCCCACGAGTGGTGGCCACCGGCGCGGCCGCCCTCGATGTGCGCGATCACCGGGAAGTGCGGCACCTCGGCGGCGATCCGGATGACCGACTTGATCTGGGCGATGGTGCCCGGCTTGAAGGCGACGTGCGTGATGCCCGCCTCGGTGAGCTCCTCGATGATCGAAACGGCCTCGTCGAGCTCGGGGATGCCCGCGGTGACGACGACGCCGTCGAACGGGGCGCCCGCGGCACGGGCGCGCGGGACGAGCCGCTTGCCGCCGACGTGCAGCTTCCACAGGTAGGGGTCGAGGAACATCGAGTTGAACTGCACCGCGCGACCCGGCTCGAGCAGCGTCTGCAGCTCGGCGACGTTGTCGGCGAAGATCTGCTCGGTGACCTGGCCGCCGCCGGCGAGTTCGGCCCAGTGGCCGGCGTTCGCGGCCGCCGCGACGATCTTGGGGTCGACGGTGGTCGGGGTCATGCCGGCCAGCAGGATCGGGGACCGGCCGGTGAGCCGGGTGAACGCGGTCTCCACCGCGACCTTGCCGCCGGGCAGCGAGACCAGGGTGGGCGCGAACTGCGTCCACGCCGGAGCCACCTCGGGGGTCGCGCCGGGGGTGAGCAGGTTCCGCTGTCCGCCGCGGGTGGCGGCGGCGATGATGCCGACGCCGCTGCCGCGCAGCCCGGAGGCGGTCATGCGGGTGAGCAGGTCACCGGGGCCCAGGTCGAGGATCCATGCGGCGCCGGCCTCGACCGCCGTGTCGACTGCGGTAACCCAGTCCACCGAGTCGGTCAGGCAGGCGCGGGCCATCCGGGTGGCGCGGTCGGCGTCGAGGCCGCAGCGCACCGCCCAGGCGCCGACGGTGTCGACGGCGTCCGCCAGGGCGGGGTGGTGGAAACCGACCTCGGCGGCGACGGGCTCGAACACCGGCGCGAACACGGCACCGCCGCGCTTCTTGTCCTCGCGCTCGCGGGCCTCGTCGGCGGCGATCTGCTCGGCGCGCTGCTGCACGCGGGCGAGCTGGGCGGGCGGGCCGGACAGCACGACGCGTCGGCGGCCGTTGCGGATGGCCATCACGGCGGCGCGGTCGGCGGCGAGGCCGGCGGCGACCTCGTCCACGATGGCCTGCATGCGCGCGGGGTCGACGTCGGAGACGGCGAGCATCGGGGCGCGGTCGGCGGTACCGATCACGCCGCGCCTGCGGCCGACCAGGACCGCGGCGGCACCGACGAGCTGGGCGATCGCGAGCAGCGCGCCGTCGGCATCACCGCTGTCGGCGACCGATTCGGCGGCGAGCAGACCCTGCGAGTGCCCGATCACGGCGGCCGGCGCGTGCTGTGCGGGGTCGAGGCCCTGCAGGCGCAGCGAGCGCAGCGCGGCCAGCTGGGTGAGGAAGACTCCGGGGAGCGAGACCGACGCCGAGGTCAGGGCCGCCGCGGACGGGCCGGCCGCGGGGGTGTCCTCGTCGGCGACGTCCTGCTCGAGGATCCAGCCGATCGGGTCGAAGCCCGCGGGGCGCACCACGAGCAGGTCGTGGGCGACCGGCTCGAGCAGCGCGGCCGCGGCGTTGACCAGGTCGGTCATCTCGGGCTCGAGGCCGTTGTCGCGGACCAGCTCCTCGAGGGGGGCGAGCCAGGCGGCGCCCTGGCCGCCGAACGCGAGCGCGTAGGGCTCGCCGGCAACCAGTCGGTCGCGCAGCGGCAGCTTGGCCGAGCTCGGCCTCGCCGGCGCGTACCGGGACCCTCCGGAGCCATCTCCGTTGCCCAGTGGTGTGCTCTCGTCGATCGTCACGCTGGATGGTCCTCTCCTGGTCGGTACCCACCGACGTCACAACCTCTCGCGGGCGCACAGGCGGTCCACGGGAAGTTCTTCGGGGGGCTCGATCAGGTTCGCACAGAATCATGAGGGGTTCCTCACGTTTGCCGACCGGCCGAGCGTTCTACCAGGTAGTAGGCGTGATCCAGGTCACGATACAGCCGTCCAAGTGACTCTGGAGTAGGAAACGAACCCGCTGGCTGAACCGAAAACCGGCGAGTAGCAAACCTGAGGAATCCCTCACATTGATCGTTATGAAACCGTTACTCATTGGCTTCGTCGCCCCCGCGCGGCGATTACCCCAATTGGGACGAACAGCGCATACAGCTCCTGACTACGGGTCCGAGACTCACCGACTCGAACCGCCTCGACCAGACGCCGAACTGGGCAGGCCGGAACAGATCCACGCACGACGTGTCCGACGCATCTCGCAGCGCCGCCGTGGCGTAGTCTGTTCCGGCACGCGCGAGTGGCGGAATTGGCAGACGCGCCAGGTTTAGGTCCTGGTGTCTCAGGACGTGGGGGTTCAAGTCCCCCCTCGCGCACCAGAACCCTCCCGTGACCTGTGACGGTCACCTCCCTCCACACCCTGTCTCGGGCCGCTTCGGCTCGGGTACCGTCGTGGGGTGGCCAGTTCACCCTCCCGTCGTCGACCAGCGCTGATTCTGTTCGTCGTCATCGCGGCGCTCGCGTGCCTGGCCCTCGGCTGGTGGCAGTGGACGAGGTACGAGTCGGCGGGCGGCACCGGGCAGAACCTCGGCTACGCCTTCCAGTGGCCCCTGTTCGCCGCGTTCGTCGTGTACGCCTACCGACGTTTCGTCCAGCTCGAGGACACCGCCCCGGAGGAGCGGTCGGCGGTCGCGAACGGCACCGAGCCCCGCGAGATCCCCACTGACCTGTTGCCGCAACGGGTCGAGACCCGCACCGAAACGTTGGACGCCGAGAACCCGGACGACGAGGCCCACCAGGCTTACAACAACTACCTCGCGCAACTGCGCGCAGCCGATAGGAGCACCACGTGAGCACGGCCCCCGAGGACACGGTCACCGCGACACCCGCCCGCGACACGAAGAAGATCGCAGGCGCGCTGCTTCGGTACCGCGTGCTCGCCTACGCCACCGGCATCTGGCTGCTCGTGCTCACCGCGGAGATGGTCGCCAAGTACATCTTCAAGGTCGACAACCTGCCGAGCTGGATCGCGATCGTGCACGGCTGGGTCTACTTCGTGTACCTGATCCTGACGATGGATCTCGCGGTGAAGGTGCGCTGGCCCGCGGCCCGGACCGTCGGCACGCTGCTGGCCGGCACCGTCCCGTTCCTGTCGTTCTTCGTCGAGCACTGGCGTACCCAGCAGGTCAAGCGCGACTTCGGGGTCTGACCGCCCTCCCCCTCGTTCCCGAATGGCCCACCCGTTCACTCTGACTGAACGGGTGGGCCATTCGGGAATTGACGGGCGGTCAGCGCGCGGCGAGGGCAGCGAGGTCCGGCACCAGCTGTGCCAGCGCTCGGCCGCGGTGGGAGGCCGCGTCCTTCTCCTGCGGGCTGAGCTCGGCGGCGGTGCGCCGCTCCCCCGCCGGCACGAACACCGGGTCGTAGCCGAAGCCGCCGTCGCCGCTCGGCTCCCGCGCGATCGCGCCGGGCCACGACCCGCGCACCACGCGTTCAGCGCCGCCCGGGACCACGAGTGCGCACGCCGACACGAACGCCGCACCGCGGCGCTCGTCCGGCACGTCCGACAGCTGCGCGAGCACCAGCGCGGTGTTCGCGGCGTCGTCGCCGTGGCCGCCCGACCAGCGCGCGGACAGCACGCCCGGCATGCCGTTCAACGCGTCCACCTCCAGCCCGGAATCGTCGGCGACGCAGGGCAGCCCGGTCGCGGCCGCGCCGTCCCGGGCCTTGGCCAGCGCGTTGTCCTCGAAGGTCGCGCCGGTCTCGGGCGCCTCCGGGAACTCGGGGACCTCGTTCAGCCCGACGAGGTCGATGCCGCTCACCCCGGCCGCCTCGAGCACCCGCCGAAGCTCCTTCAGCTTCTTGGCGTTTCGGCTGGCGACGAGCAGGCGGACCGGCTCAGGCACCGAACTTCTTCTTCGCCGCCTCGGACTCCTTCGGCTCGGGCAGCTCGCCCGGGTAGGGCAGCGCCAACGCCTGCTTCTGCACCTCGAACAGCTGCTCGCACCCGGCGAGTGCGGAGTCCAGCAGCTTGTCCAGCGTGGTGCGCGGGAAGGTCGCGCCCTCGCCGGTGCCCTGCACCTCGACCAGGGTGCCGGTGTCGGTCGCGACGACATTCATGTCGACCTCCGCCCGCGAGTCCTCCTCGTAGGGCAGGTCCAGGCGCACCCGTCCGTCGACGACGCCCACGCTGACCGCGGCGATCGCGCAGGAGAGCGGCTGCGGGTCGGCGAGCCGGCCGGCCGCGCGCAGGTAGGTGACGGCGTCCGCGAGCGCGACGTAGGCGCCGGTGATCGCCGCGGTGCGGGTTCCGCCGTCGGCCTGGAGGACGTCGCAGTCGATGGCGATGGTGTTCTCACCGATCGCGGCGAGGTCGATGCAGGCACGCAGCGAACGGCCGACGAGGCGGCTGATCTCCTGCGTGCGTCCGCCGACCTTGCCCTTGACCGACTCGCGGCCGCTGCGGGTGTGGGTGGCGGCGGGCAGCATCGCGTACTCGGCGGTCAGCCAGCCGAGGCCGGAGCCCTTCCGCCAGCGCGGCACGCCCTCCTCGACGCTCGCCGTGCACATCACCCTGGTGTTGCCGAACTCGACCAGCACCGATCCCGCCGGATGGCTGGTGAAACCTCGGGTGATTCGTACCTCGCGGAGTTCGTCGTCCGCCCTGCCGTCCAGTCGTCTGCTCACGGGCGCAAGCCTAGAGGACGATCAGATGTCGAAGACGTCCCCGGCGCTGACCGCGTGCACGGGACCGGAGAACTCGGCCTTGGCCTCGGCGATGACGTCCTCGCGGGAGGTCCACGGCGGGATGTGGGTCAGCAGCAGCTCGTCCACCCCGGCGAGCGCCGCGACCCGACCGGCCTCGGTCCCGGACAGGTGAATGCCCTGCGGACGGCTCGGGTGATGGGTCCACGACGCCTCGGACAGCAGCACGTTCGCGCCGCGCGCGAGCTCGACGACCTCGTCGCACATGCCGGTGTCGCCCGTGTAGACGATCGAACGGCCGTCGGGGTCGGTGAAGCGCAGCCCGTACGCCTCCGGCGGATGGAACACCCGGCGGGCCTGCACGCGCAGCGCGCCGAACTCGACCGCGGCGCCGTCGTCGAGGATGCGCAGATCGATGGTGTCGGTGATGTCGTCGGTCTCGCCCGCACATTCGGCGGACGCGGCCCCGATCCGGCAGGCTGTGTCGGTGGGTCCGTAGATGAGCGCCCGCCCCGACGGCGGATTCGGGTGGTACCGGCGCCACACGAGCAGACCCGGCAGGTCGAGGCAGTGGTCCGCGTGCAGATGCGTCAGGAAGACCGAAACCTCACCCGGGTCCGCGTATCGCTGGAGCGCGCCGAGCACCCCGGGACCGAAGTCGACGACCGCGGGTGGGGTGTCCGGCGCGGTCAGGAGGTAGCCCGACGCGGGCGAGTCGGGACCCCCGACGCTACCCGAACAGCCCAGGACGGTGATGCGCATGAATGCCATGCTGCCACGCTGACCGGATCCCGAATAACGTTCGGGGCGATTCGAGACGAACACGGCACATGCGAGGGGCTGCGCCAGCCGTCACACCCGGTCGCGCCGACTACGGCGCGAGGGCCTTCGCCGCCCGATCCTTGCGCACGTCGGAGGCGAGAATCCAGGCCGCCAGGACGCCGCCTACTGCACCGAAGAGGTGGCCCTGCCACGACATGCCGGGCACGCCGGGCAGCACGGCCCACAGCAGGCCGCCGTAGACGAACAGCACGACCACACCGAGCATCAACTGGCCGAAGTGCCTGGTGAACAACCCGCGCGCGATCAGGTAGGTGAGCCAGCCGAACACGAGCACCGAGGCGCCCAGATGGTTGCTGTTGGCGCCGCCGAACAGCCACGTTCCGAGGCCGCCGACGACCCAGATGATGCCGGTGGCGGCCAGGCCTCGCCCGATACCCGACAGCAGCACCAGGAAGCCGAGGACCAGCAGCGGAATGGTGTTCGCGACGAGGTGTCCCCAGCCGTAGTGCAGCACCGGCGCGAACACGATGCCCCACAGCCCGTCGAGGGTTCGCGGCTCGATGCCGCCGTTGTCGAGTCCGCCGCGGAAGAGCATGTCGACGAATTCGAGGACGTAGAGCGCGAACACGAACACGCCGATGACCATGGCCGCCTGCTGCCAGACCGGTCGCTCGCCCAGTGACCTGGTCGCAGGCGGAGACGACTTCCCCGGCGGCAGTCCGGCCGGGTTCATGTCGAACGCGTCGCTCGAACCACTGGGCAATGTCACGGCGACGGAACCTCTTTCGTCACGCCCGTCGGCGAATCGCCGGGGCTGGTTTCGCTACCTCGAGCCTACCGCCGCGACCCGACCGAAGGACTACGACGAGACGTCGAACGCCGACGGGAACAGGTCACGGTAGGTCGGGATGCCGGCGACCGGGGCGGCGGACAGCACGGCGTCCACGATGGCGCGGGCGACGACGTCCGCGGCGGCGGCGCAGACGGCGTCGAGGACCGGCAGCTCGGCGGGGAACGCCGCGGGCACCTCGACCCGTGCGGTCTCGGCGGTTCCGGTGGCGAGCGCGAACAGGGTGTCACCGTCGAGCGGCGAGTGTGCGGGACGGATCGCCCGGGCGAGTCCGTCGTGCCCGGCGACGGCGACGCGGCGGCAGCCGGCCTTGCTCAGTGCCGCGTCCGTCGCGACGACCCCGATGGTGGTGTTGAGCACGGTGCCCTTCTGCCCCAGTTCGACCGCCGCGTCCACCTCGGCGCGGTCCGGCGGCCGCAGGCCCCAACTCGCGGCGTCGGCGTATCCGACTCCCCAGGGCAGTCCGGTGCCCGGGTCGAACACCGAGCCGACCGGGTTCGCGACCACCAGCGCCGCGACCGTCACGCCCTCGGCGGGGCCGGCGCCGAGCACGACACTGGCCGTGCCGACTCCGCCCTTGAGGATCCCCGCGCGAGCCCCCGTGCCCGCCCCGACCGAACCGCGGGCGAAGTCCGCCGCGGCGGTATCGATCGCGAGGTAGCCGTGGTCGGCGGTGGGCCGGACCGACCACTCGCCGACGGGCAGGTCGAAGATGACGGCGCCCGGCGCGATCGGGACGACGTGCCCCTGCGCGTCCATCGGGATGCCACGGCCTCGCTCCTCGAGCCACCGCATCACCCCGTCGGCGGCGGCGAGTCCGTACGCGCTGCCACCTGTGAGCAGCACCGCGTCCACCTGCTGCACGCTGTGGCTCGGATCGAGCAGGTCCGTCTCCCGGGTCCCCGGGCCGCCGCCGCGCACGTCCACGGCCGCGGTGGTTCCGGCGGGCGCGAGCACCACCGTGCATCCGGTGGCCCGGCCCGAGCCGAGGGTCGCGTCCTCGTCGAGTTCGTGATGGTGCCCGACCAGCAGCCCGTCCACGTCGGAGAGCGAGTTGCGCGACCCAGTCGTGGGCCCCGTCACGGCAGCAGGACCTGTACGAGTGAGTCCTGCATCCAGGTGAGCCAGTGGTAGACGTCCAGGTGCGGGGCGCGTGGGTCGTCGGGGTCGAGCTCGTCCGGGGTGTCGGCGTCGATCCCGATGGTGGTGCCCAGCGCGAGGCGAACGTCATTGAGCCCGGACAGCCAGGCGTCGGCCTGCTCGGGGGTGAGCACCACCTTGCCGCCCTCGGCGGGGACGGTCTTCAGGATCACCGACCCGGCCGCCAGTTTCGCGTCGATGATGTCCGGCTCGTGCAGGCTGCGCAGCGCCCCGCTGGCGTCCGCGGTCCGGTCCCCGTCCGCAATCGCGTCCTCCGGCCGGAAGAAGTCCGGCAGCAGCCGGGCCAGTGCGGCATCCGTCGGCGCGGTGGAGTTCCCGGTCCGCAGGCCGGTCAGTTCGGCGAGGTCGTCCTGCGGCGCGGACTCGGACCGGTCCTCGAGCAGGGAGAGCACCGAGGTCACCAGCGACCGCAGCACCGACGCCTCACGCGCATCCATCTCGGAGCGAATCTTGACGCCGCTCAGCGAGTTCTTCCGACTCCATGTGCGCACCGTGGATACCTACAGGTCCTCTCGAGGTGGTGTTGAGACCGTCGCGGGAGGTCCCGCGTCAGCTGTCCCGCTGCATCGTGGCCCAGAGACCGGCCATGTGCAGCCGCTGCACGTCGTGCTCCATCTTGTCGCGCGAGCCGGAGGAGACCACCGCCTTGCCCTCCTTGTGCACCTGCATCATCAGATCCGTTGCCTTCTGTTTGCTGTAGCCGAAGAGCTTCTGGAAGATGTAGGTCACGTAGTGCATGAGGTTCACGGGGTCGTCCCATACGACCGTCACCCAGGGACGGTCCTGCGCCTCGTCGGCATCGGTGATCTCCTGCTCCGCAGGCAGCACCTGCGGCGCCGGGGCGGGCATGCTCGCCGTCGGGGCCACCATCGGGAACTCGGTTGGGCATGGGGCCATGCCCCCAGCCTACGACGTGATCCGGACAGATTGAACCGCCGCGGACAAAACGCCGGGGACGACGAACGGCCTCCCCGCGGTCGCGACTCGTAAGGTGAGCGCGTGACGAACACTCCGGCGTCGAGCTCCGCTTCCGACTGGTCCGTCCCCGCGACCAGCACCGCACTGCTCACCGACCAGTACGAACTCACCATGCTCTCGGCCGCACTCGCCGACGGTTCCGCGCACCGTCGGTGCACCTTCGAGGCGTTCGCACGGCGGCTGCCCGACGGGCGTCGATACGGGGTGGTCGGTGGCACCGCGCGCGTGCTCGACGCCCTCGAGCGGTTCCGGTTCGGGGACCCGGAACTGGCGGTGGTGTCGAGGTTCCTCGACGAGCGCACGGTGCAGTGGCTGCGCGAGTACCGGTTCTCCGGCGACGTCGACGGCTACCGCGAGGGCGAGCTGTACTTCCCGGGTTCGCCGATCCTGTCCGTCCGCGGGACGTTCGCCGAATGCGTGCTGCTCGAAACCGTGATCCTGTCGATCCTCAACCACGACAGCGCGATCGCCTCCGCCGCGGCGCGGATGGTCAGTGCCGCCGCGGGCCGCAAGCTGATCGAGATGGGTTCGCGACGTGCCCACGAGGAGTCCGCGGTGGCCTGCTCGCGCGCGGCCTACCTGGCCGGCTTCGACGCCACCTCCAACCTCGAGGCGGTGCGCCGCTGGGGCGTGCCGGGGGCGGGCACCAGCGCGCACTCGTACACCCTGCTGCACACCGGCGCGGGCGGGCCCGACGAGGCCGCGGCGTTCCGCGGACAGGTCGAGGCGCTGGGTGTCGGCACCACCCTGCTCGTCGACACCTACGACATCACCGAGGGCGTCAAGAGGGCGATCGAGATCGCGGGCCCGGGGCTCGGTGGGGTTCGCATCGACTCCGGCGACCTCGGGGTGTGGGCGCGTCAGGTCCGCGAGCAGCTCGACGGTCTCGGCGCGACCGAGACGAAGATCGTGGTCTCCGGCGACCTCGACGAGTACTCGATCGCGGCGCTGCGCGCCGAACCGGTGGACACTTACGGTGTGGGCACCTCCGTGGTGACCGGCTCGGGCGCGCCCACGGCGGGCATGGTCTACAAGCTGGTCGAGGTCGACGGCATCCCGGTGGAGAAGCGCAGCAGCAACAAGGTCTCGCGCGGCGGGACGAAACGCGCGATGCGCGTGGCCCGTCCGACCGGCACGATCGTCGAGGAGCTCGTCTACCCCGCCGACGTCGCCGTCCCCGACGTCGGCGACCTGACCGCTCGGCCGCTGATGGTGCCGATGGTCCGGGGCGGGGTCCGGGAGCCGGGCCAGCCGACCCTGACCGAGAGCCGGAAGCTGCTCGCCGACGGGCTGGTGAGCCTGCCGTGGGAGGGCCTCAAACTCTCGCGCGGCGAGGCGGCCGTGCCCACCCGATTCGTCAGCTAGGACCAGGAAGTTCTCATGAGCACCAGCGGTAGGCCCCCCGCCACGGGTAAGCGCGCGCTGATCGTCGTCGATGTGCAGAACGACTTCTGCGAGGGCGGCTCGCTCGCCGTCACCGGTGGCGCGGCGGTCGCGGGGGCCGTGTCGGCGTACCTGGCCGACCCGGATCGACCTCGGTACGACGCCGTCGTCGCGACCGTCGACCACCACATCGACCCGGGCACCCATTTCTCCGACCATCCCGACTTCGTCGACACCTGGCCGCCGCACTGCCGGGCCGGCACGGTCGGCGCCGAGTTCCACCCGGCGCTGGACCGCGGCCCGCTGCAGGAGGTGTTCGCCAAGGGCGCGTACTCGGCCGCGTACTCGGGGTTCGAGGGCAGCACCGCAGCCGGTGACTCGCTCGCCGGGTGGCTGCGCGGGCGCGGAATCGACGCCGTCGACGTGGTCGGGATCGCGACCGACCACTGCGTGCTGGCGACCGCGCTGGACGCACGCCGGGAGGGATTCGACACGACCGTGCTGCTCCGGTACACGGCGGCGGTCGCCCCCGACACGCTCGACGGACCGCTCGACCGGATGCGTACGGCCGGGGTGCGGCTGGTCGGGACCGTCGCCACGTAACCTGAGTCGGTGCCCGAACTCCCCGCCGTCCCCGACCTGCTCTCCGAGGCGGTGCGCTCGCTCGGTGGCGCCGAACGTCGGAACCAGCTGACCATGGCGTCCGCCGTGGCCCACGCCATCGACACCGGCGAGCACCTCGCCGTGCAGGCCGGCACCGGCACCGGCAAGTCCCTCGCCTACCTGGTCCCCAGCGTTCGGCACGCCGTCGAGTCCGGCCGCACGGTGGTGATCTCCACCGCGACCATCGCGCTGCAGCGTCAGCTCGTCGACCGGGACCTGCCGCGGCTGGCCGGGGCGTTGAAGAAGCCGCTCGGCCGCGAGCCACGCTTCGCGATCCTCAAGGGCCGCAACAACTACCTGTGCATGAACAAGATCCACACCGGGACCGCGGAGGAGCCGGAGAACGCCGAACTGTTCGACGCGTTCGCGATCTCCCGGCTGGGCCGCGAGGTGCAGCGGCTGACCAAGTGGTCCTCGGACACCGAGACCGGAGACAGGGACGAACTGGTCCCCGGCGTCAGCGACCAGTCCTGGCGGCAGGTCAGCGTCACCGCCCGTGAGTGCCTCGGCAAGTCCCGCTGCCCGGTCGGCGAGGACTGCTTCGCCGAGCGCGCCCGGTCGGAGGCGTCGAAGGTGGACGTCGTGGTCACCAACCACGCGCTGCTCGCCATCGACGCGATCACCGGCATCGCGGTACTCCCCGAGCACGACGTGGTGGTCGTCGACGAGGCCCACGAACTCGTCGACCGGGTCACCGGCGTCGCCACTGCCGAGCTGTCGCCGTCGACCATCAGCGCGGCCGCGCGGCGCTGCGTGAAGCTGGTCGAGGAGCAGGACGCCGACCGGATGGAGGCCTCCGCGGAGGGCTGGGCGGCGGTGCTGGAGGAGTCCCGCGTCGGCCGCTGGGAGGACCTGCCCGACGGCGCGGGCCCGGCACTGGCCGCGGTGCGCGACGCCGCCTGGGCGGTGCGCACGGCCATCGGACCCGTGCGGCCGGGCATGAACGCGACCGACCCTGAGGCCGCGGCCGCCCGCAACGCCGCGCTCGCCGCGGTCGACGAGGTGCACGACAGCGCGGTGCGGGTGCTCACAGCCTTCGACGAGCCCGACCACTCCAAGCGACGCGACGTGGTGTGGCTCGCGGACGAGGAACGCCGCGGCCGGCTGGTCCGGATGGCGCCGCTGTCGGTCGGCGGGCTGCTGCGCTCGCGCCTGTTCGCCGAGTCGACCGTCGTGCTCACCTCCGCGACCCTGACGGTGGGCGGCTCCTTCGACGGCCTCGCCGCCAACTGGGGCCTGCCCCCGGAGTCGGCGGTCCGCAGCGATCCGGCGATGGCGACGGGCACCGAGACGCCCTCCGACGGCGCCGACATCCGGTGGAACTCCCTCGACGTGGGCTCGCCGTTCGACCACGCCAAGGCCGGAATCCTCTACGTCGCAAAGCATCTGCCCGCACCGGGCCGGGACGGACTGGCGCCGAGCTACCTCGACGAGATCGCCGAGTTGGTGACCGCCGCGGGCGGGCGCACGCTGGGCCTGTTCTCCTCGATGCGGGCGGCGAAGGCCGCGGCCGAGGTCATGCGGGACCGCCTCGACACGCCGGTACTGTGCCAGGGCGAGGACGCCACCGGACAGCTGGTGCGCAAGTTCGCCGAGGACGAGGCGACCTCGCTGTTCGGCACCCTGTCGCTGTGGCAGGGCGTGGACGTGCCGGGCCCGTCGCTGTCGCTGGTGATTCTGGACCGGATCCCGTTCCCCCGCCCGGACGACCCGCTGCTGGCGGCGCGACAGCGCGCCGTCGAATCCCGCGGCGGGAACGGCTTTCTCGCGGTCTCGGCCAATCACGCCGCCCTGCTGCTGGCGCAGGGTGTCGGCCGACTGCTCCGCAGCGTCGACGACAAGGGGGTGATCGCGATGCTCGATTCCCGCCTGGCCACCGCACGGTACGGCGGGTACCTGCGCGCGTCGCTGCCGCCGTTCTGGGAGACCTCCGATCCGGAGGTCGTGCGCAAGGCCCTCACCCGGCTGGCGGCGGGGTAGCTACCGTCGAGCCCTTTGTCCCCAACTGACAACACCCGCCCCGAACTCGAGCCTCGCGGACCGTTTTCCAGGCAGTTTCCCGTCGATAGTGTCGTGAGTCACATCGACCGGAAAGGTGACCGAAATCGTGTCGGACATCGGCTACTTCGCCTGGAACCTCGCCCCGCTCCATGCTGACGCACCCTGCGTGCGCGACGACCAACTCGACCTGACCTATCGCGGCTTCGCCGACCGGGTCGACGCCGCCGCCGCGCAACTCGAGTCCGCGGGCGTGCGCGGCGGCGACGTCGTCGCGATCATGCTGCCCAATCGCGTCGAACTGCTCGTGACCCTCATGGCGACCTGGCGAATCGGGGCCACCGCGACCCCGGTGAACCCGACCTTCACCGCCGCCGAGGCTCGGTATCAGATCGACGACGCCGCAGCGGTTCTCGTCGTCGGCGAGGCGTCGCACCCGGCCTCGGCCGACCGGCCCGTCCTGGCGGTAGACGACCTGGCGCACACCCCCGACCCCGGCTGGCGGCCGAGCGCCCGCCCCCGTGACGAGGACGTCGCCCTCCTCGTCTACACCTCGGGATCCACGGGACGCCCGAAGGGCGTCATGCTCACACACGACAACCTCCAGTTCATGAGTTCGTCCATGGCGCGGCTCCTCTCGCTGACCACCGACGATCACTGCCTGCTGATCCTGCCGCTCTTCCACGTCAACGCGATCTGCGTCAGCTTCCTCGCCCCGATGCTGGCCGGCGCGCAACTGAGCGTCACCGCGCGGTTCTCCCCCACCCGCTTCCTCGACGACCTCGCCCGGCTGCGACCGACGTACTTCTCGGCGGTTCCCACCATCTACGCGCTGCTCGTCTCGCAGCCCGAGGACACGGTCGCCGACACCTCCTCCCTGCGCTTCGCGGTCTGTGGCGCCGCACCGATCTCGCGCGAACTCCTCGACCGCGCCGAGCGGCGGTTCGGCATGACGATCGTGGAGGGCTACGGGCTCACCGAGGGCACCTGCGCGTCTGCGTGCAACCCGCCGGGCGGCACCCGCAAGCCCGGCACCGTCGGACCCGCACTCCCCGGCCAGACGATCGCGATCGTGGACGAGGCGGGCACCGAACTGCCGCCGGGTTCGACCGGCGAGGTCGTGATCCGCGGCGCGAACGTCATGCACGGATATCTGGGACGCCCCGAGGAGACCGCGCGCACCGTCGTCGACGGTGCGCTCCACACGGGCGACGTCGGCCACCTCGACGAGGACGGCTACCTCACCCTCGTCGACCGCATCAAGGACATGATCATTCGCGGCGGCGAGAACATCTATCCCAAGGAGATCGAGAACGCCCTCGCCGGTCACGCAGCCGTGCTGGAAGCGGCGGTGATCGGGGCGCCGCACGAGGTGTACGGGGAGGTACCCGTCGCCTACGTCGTCGTCTACCCCGAGACCCCCGTCACCGACGACCAGCTCGCCGACCACCTGCGCGACCGGCTCACCAAAGTCAAACTGCCCGTTGCCATTCACATCGTCGACGCGCTGCCGCGCAACCCCGTCGGCAAGATCGACAAACCCGGACTCCGCAGCCGCCACCGGCCGCAGCCCGCCCCCGCCGGCTGACCGCCTCGGCCGCCGACCCCACACCGTCACGCACCTCGGGCAGCACCCGAGGCGATGACGCCTACCCCGAGACACCCCAAGCCACACCCCTAGGAGCATCCGATGGGCTTCACAACCGGGAACTTCCCCGACGTCGACCCCGCCACCTTCCTCGACCGACCCTTCCGCGATCGCCTGCGGGCTGTCTCGACGCACTGGGTGGACCACGGCTTCGGATCACCGAAGATGGTGCACGCCATCTACATTCTCAAACTGCTCTTCCTCTACATCGCCGCCGGAGTGTCGATCGCCACCGTCACCTCCGGGCACAACGTGCTCGACGTGACCTCGTGGTGGAACGAACCGATCGTCTACCAGAAGCTCGTCCTGTGGACCGTGCTGCTCGAGGCTCTCGGGCTCGGCGGATCATGGGGACCGCTGGCCGGCCACTTCGAGCCGATGACCGGCGGCTTCCGATACTGGCTGCGTCCGGGCACGATCCGGCTCGCACCGTGGCCGGGCAAGGTCCCGTTCACCGCCGGCGACACCCGCACCGTCGCCGACGTCGTTATGTACGCCGCGCTGCTGGTCAACATCGTTGCCGCGCTTGCCCTTCCGGGCGTGCACAGCGCGTCGATCGACGCCGCGATCGCGGACAACGCCGGGCTGGTCCGGCCCGCCGTGCTGGTCCCGATCGTCGTGCTGCTGGTGGTCCTCGGCCTGCGCGACAAGGTCGTCTTCATCGCCGCCCGCAGCGAGCAGTACCTGCCCGCCCTGGTGTTCTTCGCGGCGCTCCCGTTCGTCGACATGATCATCGCCCTCAAGCTGCTCATCGTCACGGTGTGGGTCGGCGCCGGGATCTCCAAGCTGGGCCACCACTTCTCGATGGTGGTGCCGCCGATGCTCAGCAACACGCCGTGGATGCCGTCGAAGACGATCAAGCGTGCCCACTACCGCAGCTTCCCCGAGGACCTGAGGCCCTCGATCGTCGCCGGCGGGGTCGCCCACGTGCTCGGTACCGTCGTCGAGGTGGTCACCCCGCTGGTGCTGCTCTTCTCCACCAACCGGACCCTCACCCTGCTGGCCGTCGCGTTGATGGTGGCGTTCCACCTGTTCATCCTGTCCACGTTCCCGCTGGCGGTCCCGCTGGAGTGGAACCTGCTGTTCGCCTACGCCTCGGTGTTCCTGTTCCTCGGCTTCCCCGCGTGGAACGGCTACGGCGTGGCCGACATGTCCTCGCCGTGGCTGACCGCGGGCATCGTCGCCGCGCTGGTGTTCTTCCCGATCCTGGGCAATCTGCGACCCGACCTCGTCTCGTTCCTGCCGTCCATGCGTCAGTACGCGGGAAACTGGGCGTCGGCCACCTGGGCGTTCGCGCCCGGTGCCGAGGACAAGCTCGACGAGTACATCCCCCGGCCCGCCAAGAACCCCCGTACCCAGCTGCTCGCCACCTACACCCCGGAGGAGGCCGATGTCGTCCTGCACCAGATGCTCGGCTGGCGATCGATGCACAGTCAGGGCCGCGCACTGTTCTCGCTGATGATGAACCACCTCGGCGACGACCTCGACGCCTACTCGCTGCGCGAGGCCGAGTTCAGCTGTAATTCGCTGGTGGCCTTCAACTTCGGCGACGGGCACCTGCACAACGAGCACCTGATCGCCGCGATCCAGCGGCGCTGCAACTTCGCGCCAGGCGAGTTCCTCGTCGCCTGGGTCGAATCGCAGCCCATCCACAAGAACTTCCAGGAGTACAAGGTGATCGACGCGGCGCTCGGGGTGATCGAACGCGGCACCTACCGGGTCCGCGACGCGATCGACGAGCAGCCGTGGCTGCCGAACGGGCCCATTCCGTTCGACGTGCGGTGGAGACTGGAGGCGGAGCCGACGGATCGGACACTCCGGGAGCCGAAGGAGCGGGACATGCGTGACGTCGAGCAGGGTGTGCGCCCGTGACCACCGCCGTCGTCGTCGGCAGCGGGCCGAACGGGCTCGCTGCCGCGGTCCACCTCGCCCGGCACGGGGTCGACGTCCAGGTGCTCGAGGCCGCGGACACCATCGGCGGCGGAACGCGATCCGGCGAACTCACCGTGCCCGGCCTGCTGCACGACGAGTGCTCGGCCTTCCACCCGATGGGCGCCGGTTCGCCGTACCTGCAGACCCTCGGACTCGACCGGTACGGTCTCACCTGGCGGTGGCCGGAGATCGACTGCGCCCATCCCCTCGACCGTGGGGACGCGGGCCTGCTGTACCGGTCCGTCGCGGCCACCGCGGACGGCCTCGGTGCGGACGGCCCCCGGTGGCGGCGCATGTTCGGGGGCCTCGCCGAGGGCTTCGACGACCTGGCCGCCGACCTGATGCGCCCGATCGCGAACGTGCCCCGCCACCCGCTCCGGCTGGCGAGTTTCGGCCCCCGGGCCCTGCTCCCGGCGACCGCGACCGCGAAGTTCTGGCGCACCGACAAGGCGAGGGCGCTGTTCGGCGGTGTCGCGGCGCACGCGTACTACCGGCTCGACCGTCCGGCGACCTCGGCGGTCGGTCTGATGATCGTCGCGGCGGGTCACCGGTACGGGTGGCCGGTGGCCGAGGGCGGGTCGCAGTCGATCACGGGCGCACTCGCGGCGATGCTCACCGACCGGGGCGGGAAGATCAGCACCGGGGTCCGGGTACGCAGCGCCGCCGACATCCCGCCGGCCGATGTCGTGCTGCTCGATCTCGCGCCGGCGGCCGCGCTGGAGATCCTCGGCGACCGGGTGCCGGCCCGGGTGGCCCGGGCGTACCGCCGCTTCCGGCACGGCGCGGGTGCGTTCAAGGTGGACTTCGCGGTCGAGGGCGGCGTCCCGTGGACCGACCCCGACTGCGGTCGCGCCGGCACCGTGCACCTGAGCGGCAGCTTCGCCGAGGTCGCCCGGGCCGAGCGCGACGTCACTGCCGGCCGGATGCCGCAGCGGCCGTTCGTCCTGCTGGGCCAGCAGTACCTCGCGGACCCCACCCGATCGAAGGGAGACCTGCACCCGGTGTACGCGTACGCCCATGTGCCGCACGGATACACGGGTGACGCGACGGAGGCGATCGTCGCGCAGGTCGAACGGTTCGCACCCGGCTTCCGGGACCGGATCGTCGCCGCGGTGAGCAGCGGTCCGGGCCGGCTGGCCGAGTCCAACCCGAACTACGTCGGCGGCGACATCATCGGCGGCGCCAACACCGAGACCCAGGTGGTGCTGCGACCGCGGGTCGCGCTCGACCCGTACCGCACCGGCGTGCCGGGTGTGTTCCTGTGCTCGGCCTCGACACCGCCCGGGGCGGGCGCACACGGGATGTGCGGCTACAACGCGGCCGAGTCCGCCCTGCGTCACCTGCGCCGCGGCCGGAACGAGGTGCTGTGAGCCGACCCGGACACCGCGACCGCGGCATCGACGCACGGCGGCAGCTGGCCAGGGTTCCCGCGACGGCCGAGTCCGACGTGCTCGACGTCGTCGTGGGGATCGCACGCGGGCTCGACCGCAGGCAGGGCGAGATCACGCGCACGATCAGCGCCCTGCTCGCCCACGAGATCGACGAACTCGACGAGGACCCTCAACTCGTCGAACTGCTCGAGGCGAGCGTGCAGGGAAACGTCTCGACGATGATTCACGTTCTCGCCAACGACATCCCGGTCGACCATCTGCAGCCCACCACCGCGGCCGTCGAGTACGCGCTGCGACTCGCGCAACGCGACGTGTCCTCGAACTCGCTGGTACGGGCATACCACATGGGCCAGGACGCGATGATGCGCATCTGTTTCGACGAGGTGAGCGCGCTCGACCTGCCCTCCCGACAGAGTCTGGCTGTCCTGCAGCACCTTTCGGATGTCGTGTACAGCTACATCGACTGGATCACGCTGTACGTGTTCGACGCGTACGAACAGGAGCGCAGCCGATGGATCGGCGCACAGGCCAACGTCCACTCCACCACCATCCACACGGTGCTGGCCGGCGGCGCCGTCGACGTCGCGGCCTTCGAGTCCGCCACCGGGTACCGCCTCGAGCAGCACCACGTGGCCGTCGTCGTCTGGTCCACCGGAGCCGACGACGGCACCGGGCTGACCGTGCTGGACCGCTACGTCCGGGACATCGCGCGCGATCTCGCCACCGACGGGTCACCGATCGTGACCGCGGTCGACCGCCGGACCCTCTGGGCCTGGCTGCCCTTCGGACGACGCCAACCGACGATCGACACCGCCGAACTCGCGCACGGCCTGCCGACCGGCACCGGCACGCGGGTCGCCCTCGGTCTGCCCGCCGCGGGCCTGGCGGGATTTCGCCGATCGCACGAGCAGGCCGTCGCCGCCTATGCCGTCGCCAGCGTGCCGAACTCGCCTGCCCGGCACGTGGTGAGCTTCGGCGACCGCGGTGTCGCGGTGGTGTCCCTGCTCGCCGAGAACCTGGACTCGACCCGCGCATGGGTGTGGGAGGTGCTCGGTCCGCTGGCCGCCGACACCGAGCAGGCGGCCACCCTGCGGGCCACGGTCAGCACGTACTTCGCGACCGGCGAGAGCCATCTGCACACCGCCCAGCAGATGAACCTGCACCGCAACACCGTGAAGTACCGCATCAACAAGGCCCTCGGCGGTTCCGCGCCGGGCGGTCCCGGCGCACGCAGCAAGCTCGACGTGGCGCTGGCGCTGCAGGTGTGCGAGTACCTCGGGGCGATCGTGCTGCGGCCGGCCTGACCGACGCTCTCGGGCGGAGCCTCGGGCCATGTCCTCGCGCCTACCCGACCGGCTCCGCCACCAACGCCAGTTCGGCGTCCCCCGCGAGCAGTTCGTGGTGCGGCAGCACCCGGATCGTGTACCCCACCGCGCCCGACAGCGGCACCGGCGTGGTCGCCACGAACACCTCGCCCAGGTCCTCGGCGCCGGCGTGCGTCATCGGCACCGTCACGACGTCGGTGAGTTCCTCGTCCGCGTCGACCCGGCCGAGCACCGCCTCCACGGTGACGTCGGCGACGTCCAGTCCGCCGAGCCGGACGTACGCGCGCAGCGACAGCTCGGCCCCGATCACCGGGGTGTCGGGCAGGCCCGCACTGTCGACCTGGACCACACGGACTCCGGGCCAGGCGGACTCGACACGCTCGCGGTACTGCGCCACCTGCCGCGCCCCCGCGTACCCGTCCACGATCACCGCCCGCGACGCGCGCGCGGCCGGGGCGTAGTAGTCCACCACGTAGTCGCGAACCATCCTCGACGCCAACACCTTCGGCCCCAGCGACTGCAGCGTGTGCCGCACCATCTCCACCCACCGGACCGGGACCCCACCGGGGCCGCGGTCGTAGAACTTGGGCAGCACGGCCTGCTCGAGCAGGTCGTACATCGCGTTCGCCTCGAGGTCGTCGCGGCGCACCTCGTCGCTGACACCGTCCGCGGTCGGGATGGCCCAGCCGTTCTCGCCGTCGAACATCTCGTCCCACCAGCCGTCGCGGATCGACAGGTTCAGGCCCCCGTTGAGGGCGGACTTCATCCCCGACGTTCCGCAGGCCTCGAGCGGTCGCAGCGGATTGTTCAGCCACACATCGCATCCCCAGTAGAGGAACCGCGCCATCGACATGTCGTAGTCCGGCAGGAAGACGATCCGGTGCCGCACGTCGTGGGCGTCGGCGAACCGCACCACCTGCTGGATCAGCGCCTTGCCGCCGTCGTCGGCGGGGTGCGACTTGCCCGCGACCACCAACTGCACCGGGCGGTCGGGATCCAGCAGCATGGCCCGCAGCCGCTCTGGGTCGCGCAGCATCAGGGTCAGTCGCTTGTACGTCGGCACGCGGCGCGCGAACCCGACGGTCAGCACCTCCGGGTCGAAAACCCCGGACACCCAACCCAGTTCGGCGTCCGTCGCGCCGCGCTCGAGCCAGGACGCCCGCACCCGACGCCGCACCTCGTCGACCAGTTGCGCACGCAGGGTGTTGCGGGTGGTCCACAGCTCGGCGGGCGCGATCTCGCTGAGCCGCTCCCAGCCCCGTGCCTCCTCGACCCGCTCCGGCCCGACCGCCCGCCGCGCCAGGTCCATCCACTCGCGGGCCGCCCAGGTCGGCGCGTGCACGCCGTTGGTGACCGAGCCGATCGGAACCTCGGCGGCGTCGAATCCCGGCCACAGGCCGTTGAACATCTCCCGGCTGACGACGCCGTGCAGCTTCGACACCCCGTTCGCGCGCTGGCCCAGCCGCAGGCCCATGTGAGCCATGTTGAACACGGACGGATCGTTCTCCCGTCCGAGTTCGACGATCCGGTCCACGGTCAGCCCCGGCAGCAGTGCCGACGCGTTCTCGCCGCCGCTGCCGCCGAAGTAGTGCCGCACCAGATCGGACGGGAACCGGTCGATCCCGGCGGGTACCGGGGTGTGGGTGGTGAACACGGTGGCCGCGCGCACCGCGGCCAGCGCCGCCTCGAAGTCGAGCCCGGACCCGGTGATCAGCTCCCGGATCCGCTCGACCCCGAGGAATCCGGCGTGGCCCTCGTTCATGTGGAACACCTCGGGATCCGCCAACGACTCCGAGCGCGTGTACGCCCGCACCGCGCGGACCCCGCCGATCCCGGCCAGGATCTCCTGCTTGATCCGGTGGTCCTGATCGCCGCCGTAGAGCCGGTCGGTCACGCCCCGCAGATCCGGGTCGTTCTCCGCGATGTCGGAGTCCAGCAGCAGCAGCGGCACCCGGCCGACCTGCGCGATCCACACCCGCGCCCGGAGCACCCGGCCGCCGGGCATCGCCACGTGCAGCAGGACCGCGGCGCCCGACCCGGGCTCGGTCAACAGCCGCAACGGCAGACCCTGCGGGTCCAGCGACGGGTAGTGCTCGGCCTGCCAGCCGTCCACGGTGAGCGACTGCCGGAAATAGCCGGACCGGTACAGCAGACCGACGCCGATCAGGGGCACACCGAGGTCCGAGGCCGCCTTGAGGTGGTCGCCCGCGAGGATCCCGAGCCCGCCGGAGTAGTTCGGCAGCACCTCGCTGACACCGAACTCCATTGAGAAGTAGGCGATCCCACTGGCCAGGTCGGCGCCCTTCGCCTGCTGGTTCTGGTACCAGCGCGGGCGCTCGAGGTAGTCGTCGAGGTCCGCGGCGAGGGTGTCGAGCTCGGCGACGAAGTCCGCGTCGTCGGCGAGGTCGTCCAGTCGGGCGGGCGAGACCTCACCGAGCATCCGGATCGGGTCCTGACGCACCTGCGACCACAACTCCGGGTCGATCCGCGCGAACAGATCCTGGGTCGGCGGATGCCAGGACCACCGCAGGTTCGTCGACAGCGCCCCGAGGGCGGACAGCCGGTCGGGCAGGTGGGCACGGACGGTGAACCGACGCAAGGCTTTCACCCGGATCAGACTACGCAAATCCGGTGCCGCGGTCCTGTCGTCCGGCGGCCGCGTTCGCCCGCGCGGGGCCGTCCACCTACCCGTAAGGTTGAGGTCATGACCGGGCGGATTGGAATCGACGACGTCGTCCCCGAGCTCGCGGGCGGTCGATACCCGGCGAAGGCCGTGGTCGGCGAGACCTTCCCCGTCTCGGCGACGGTCTGGCGGGAGGGCCACGACGCGGTCGCCGCCACGCTCGCGGTCCGCGGTCCGGAGTCCGTCTCCACCATCCGGATCCCGATGCTCCCCGGCCCCCTCCCGGACACCTTCGCGGCGGTCTTCACCCCCACCTGCCCCGGCACCTGGACGTACCGGATCGAGGGCTGGAGCGACCCGATCACCACCTGGCGTGCGGTGGTCGAGGCAAAGCTGTCGGTCGGGCAGGGGCCCGCCGATCTGGCCAACGACCTCGAGCTCGGTGCCCGGCTCTTCGACCGCGCCGCGCGGACGGTGCCGCGGGCCGACCGGCCGCGGTGCGCCGCGGTCGCGGACGCACTGCGCAGCGACCAGCAGCTGCCGGCCCGGGTGGCGCCGGCGTTCGCCTCCGACCTCGCCCAGTTGTTGCGCGCCCACCCGCTGCGCGATCTCGTCACTCGCGGCCGGATCCTGCAGGTGTCGGTGGATCGCAGGCGTGCCCTGTTCGGCTCCTGGTACGAGTTCTTCCCGCGCTCGACCGGCGGCTGGGACGCCGAGGGCAGGCCCCGGCACGGTACCTTCGCCACCGCGGCCAACGACCTGCCCCGCATCGCGGGCATGGGCTTCGACGTGGTCTACCTGCCACCGATCCACCCGATCGGGCGGGTGAACCGCAAGGGACCGAACAACTCGCTCACCCCCGGACCGGACGACGTCGGCTCGCCGTGGGCGATCGGCTCGGCCGAGGGCGGTCACGACGCGATCCACCCGGAACTGGGCACCCTCGCGGACTTCCGGGCGTTCGTCACCCGCGCCCGACGGCTGGGCCTCGAGGTCGCGCTGGACCTGGCCCTGCAGTGCGCGCCCGACCATCCCTGGGCGAGCGCGCACCCCGAATGGTTCACCGTGCTGCCCGACGGCACCATCGCGTACGCCGAGAATCCACCGAAGAAGTACCAGGACATCTACCCGGTCAACTTCGACGAGGATCGCGACGGCATCTACACCGAGGTGCTGCGCGTGGTGCGGTACTGGATCGACAACGGTGTCAAGATCTTTCGGGTCGACAACCCGCACACCAAGCCACCCGACTTCTGGGAGTGGCTGATCGCCGAGGTGAAGGCCTCCGACCCCGACGTGCTGTTCCTCTCCGAGGCGTTCACCCGGCCGGCGCGCATGTACGGCCTCGCCAAACGCGGATTCACGCAGTCCTACACGTACTTCACCTGGCGGGTCGGCAAGTCCGAGCTCACCGAGTTCGCGCTCGAACTCGCGGCGAAGGCGGACGAGGCCCGACCGAACCTGTTCGTCAACACGCCCGACATCCTGCACGAGAGCCTGCAGGTCGGCGGCCCCGGCATGTTCGCGCTGCGGGCGGTACTCGCGGCGACGATGGGCCCGAGCTGGGGCGTCTACTCGGGATACGAACTCTACGAGCATGTTCCGGTGCGCGCCGGCAGCGAGGAGTACCTCGACTCGGAGAAGTACCAGCTGCGGCCCCGGCCGTTCGACGAGGCGCGGGCACGCGGCGAGTCGCTCGAGCCGTGGATCACCGTGCTCAACCGGATCCGGCGCGCGCATCCCGCGCTGCAGCAGTTGCGCACCATCACCTTCCACCACATCGACAACGACTCCCTGATCGCGTACTCGAAGTTCGACCCGGTCACCGGCGACGCGGTGCTCACCGTCGTCAACCTCAACCCGTACGGCGCCGAGCAGGGCACCATCTGGCTGGACATGCCCGCCCTCGGCCGGGACTGGCAGGACCACATGACCGTGCTCGACGAGGTCACCGGCGAGCAGTTCCACTGGGGCCAGGCCAATTTCGTCCGGCTCGAGCCCTGGCGTGCGGTCGCGCACGTTCTCGCCCTGCCCACCGTCCCCTACCCCGCGCGAATGCACCTCGCCCTGCGCGCACCCGTCTCGTGAGCGGCGCGCCGCGGCGGTACGACGCCGCCCCGCCCGCCGCCGATCTCGCCCGCCTCGCCGAGGGCACCCACCACGACCCGCACTCGATCCTCGGTGCCCACGCGCACCCCGGCGGCACCGTGGTTCGGACCCTCCGACCGCACGCCGTCGCCGTGTCGGCCCGCATCGGCAGCACCGACCATCCGCTCGACCACCTGGCCGACGGGCTGTTCAGCGGCGTCGTCCCTGTCGAGGACCTGATCGACTACCGGCTCGTCGTCGAGTACGCCGGCGGCAACACCGTCGTGGTGGCGGACGGATACCGATTCCTGCCCACCCTCGGCGAACTGGACCTGCACCTGCTGGCCGAGGGCAGGCACGAACGACTCTGGGACGTGCTCGGCGCGCACCCGCGCACCTACACCACCCCGGACGGCGACGTCGCCGGCACCTCGTTCGCGGTGTGGGCGCCCGCCGCCCGGGGCGTCACCGTGATGGGCGACTTCGACGGGTGGGGCGCCCGGACCCTGCCGATGCGGGCGCTCGGATCGACCGGGGTGTGGGAACTGTTCGTGCCCGGCGTCGGGCCCGGGGAGCTCTACAAGTTCCGGGTGCACGGTCGCGACGGCTCGGTTCGCGACAAGGCCGACCCGATGGCGTTCGCCACCGAGGTGCCACCGGCCACCGCGTCCGTCGTCTACCAGGGCAGCCACGTCTGGACCGACGACGACTGGATCGCGGCCCGCGCTCGCGTGGAACCGAACCAGGCGCCGATGAGCGTGTACGAGGTACATCTGGGGTCGTGGCGTCCCGGGCTGACGTATCTCGAACTGGCGGAGCAACTCTCGGTGTACGTCCAGGACGCCGGCTTCACCCACGTCGAGCTGCTGCCGGTGGCCGAGCACCCCTACGGCGGCTCCTGGGGGTACCAGGTCACCTCCTACTACGCGCCGACCGCGCGGTTCGGCACGCCCGACGACTTCCGCGCCTTCGTCGACCGCCTGCACCGGGCCGGCATCGGCGTCATCGTCGACTGGGTTCCCGCGCACTTCCCCAAGGACGACTGGGCCCTCGCCCGGTTCGACGGCGGTCCGCTCTACGAGCACGGCGACCCGCAGCGTGGCGAGCAGTTGGACTGGGGCACCTACGTTTTCGACTACGGCCGGCCCGAGGTCCGCAACTTCCTGGTCGCCAACGCGCTGTACTGGATCGAGGAGTTCCACGTGGACGGCCTGCGTGTGGACGCGGTCGCCTCGATGCTCTACCTCGACTACTCCCGCCCGCCCGGCGGCTGGACCCCGAACATTCACGGCGGTCGAGAGAATCTCGAGGCGGTGGCGTTCCTGCAGGAGATGAACGCCACCGTGCACAAGCATCACCACGGGGTGGTGACCGTCGCCGAGGAGTCCACCGCCTGGCCGGGCGTCACCCGCGCCACCTCGGTCGGGGGTCTGGGTTTCACGATGAAGTGGAACATGGGCTGGATGCACGACACCCTCGGCTACCTCGGCCGAGACCCGATCCATCGCAGCTTCCACCACCACGAGGTCACCTTCTCGCTGATGTACGCGTGGAGCGAGAGCTACCTGCTGCCGATCAGTCACGACGAGGTGGTGCACGGCAAGGGCACGCTGTGGACCCGGATGCCCGGCGACGACTTCGCCAGGGCCGCGGGCCTGCGCACGCTGCTCGCGTACATGTGGTCGCACCCCGGCAAGCAGTTGCTGTTCATGGGCCAGGAGTTCGGTCAGCGCACCGAGTGGTCGGAGGAGCACGGGCTGGCCTGGGAGCAGCTCGCGGACGGCCCCACGGCGCCACTGCAGCGCGGGGTCCGGGACCTGGTCCGCGATCTCAACGCCGTCTATCGCACGCACCAGGCCCTGTGGACCCTGGACACCTCCCCCGGCGGCTACTCGTGGATCGATGCGAACGACACCGAGAACAACGTGCTCAGCTACCTGCGGTACGGCACGGACGGGTCGATCGTGGCCTGCCTGTTCAACTTCTCCGGCTCCAACCACGCGCACTACCGTGTCGGCCTGCCCGAGCCGGGCCGATGGGTCGAGATCCTCAACACCGACGCCACCGAGTACTGCGGCTCCGGCCTGGGTAACTTCGGGCAGGTGCACGCCACCACCGACTCCTGGCACGGCAGGCCCGCGTCCGCGGCGGTGATGCTGCCCGCCAACAGCGCGATCTGGCTGAGCCTGGAGCGCGGATGAGCATGCGGACGGCGGCGACGTCGGTCGCCGCGTCGCTGACACTGCTACTGGCGGGCTGCGCCGGGGCGGTCGGCGGGCGCGCGGTCTCGATCTACGACAATCCGTTCACCGTCGCCGGCCTGCCCGCCACCTCCGGTCCGAGCGGCCCGCGCGACGGCGTGCCCGCGTCCACGCTGCCGGTGCGCGGCGCGGACGGCTCGGCCGCCGACGTCCTGGCCACCAACGCCGTCGACGACATCACCGCCTTCTGGCGCGCGGAGTACCCCAGGGTGTTCGCCGGGGAGTTCCGGCCGGTCACCGATCTCCAGTCCTGGGACCCGGACACCCCCGTGGCGCGCTCGGACACCTTCTGCGGCGACAGCACCCACGGCGTGGTCAACGCCGGCTACTGCATGCGGAACGGCTCGATCGGCTGGGACCGAACCAGCCTGCTGCCGACACTGATGGACACCTTCGGTCCGATGGCGGTGGTGATGGTGATGGCCCACGAGTACGGGCACGCCGTCCAGCACGACTCCGGACTGGCCGGCGACGACACCCCGGTGCTGGTGCTCGAACAGCAGGCCGACTGCTTCGCGGGCGCGTTCATGCGGCACGTGGCCGAGGGCGACGCCGCGCACTTCACGCTCAACACCTCGGACGGGCTCAACTCGGTGATGGCCGCGATGGTCGCGGTGCGCGACACCAACCCGAACGACCCGGAGTCGGTGCACGGCTCGGCGTTCGAGCGGATCACCGCGTTCCAGATCGGCTTCACCGACGGCGCCCGCCCCTGTACCAAGATCGACGAGGCCGAGGTCGAGGGCAGACGAGCGCAGTTGCCCCAGCAGTTCGGGGCGGCGGGCGGGAACGGGGAGACACCGGTCACCGAGTCGACCGTCACGCAGACCGTCGACTCGCTGCAGGCCCTGTTCACGCTGCCCGACAAGCCCGTGGTCGTCTTCACCGGCGCCGACACCGGCTGCGCCGACGCCCGCAGTACCGAGCCGGTGTCCTACTGCCCCTCGACCAACACCATCGGCGTGTCGATGCCGCAGCTCGTCGAGCGCGGCACGCCGCGGGGCGAGTCGCGCAACGACATCGCCGCCGACGTGCGCGGGGACTTCGGCGCCTACGTGCTGGTGGCCTCGCGCTTCACGCTCGCGGTCCAGAAGGTCGCGGGCGATTCCCTCACCGAGGCGAAGACCGCGGTCCGGGCCGCCTGCCTGTCCGGTGCGTGGACGGCCGCGACCGCGACGGGTCAGGCCGGCGCGCTGGCCCTCTCCCCCGGCGACCTCGACGAGGCCGTCTCCGGCCTGCTCACCGACGGTCTGATGGCGAGCGACGTCGACGGCGAGACCGTACCCAGCGGGTTCGCCCGGGTGGACGCCTTCCGCTCCGGCGTCCTCGGCGGCCAGCCCGCCTGCGCCAACCGCTACGGCTGAACGCGCTCTGCCCTAGTAGAGGGCGGAGGCCAGCTTCCGGCGGGCCGCGACGACCACCGCGTCGGCCGGATCGAAGAGCTCGAACAGCTCGAGCAACCGGGTGCGCACCGCTGTCCGGTCGTCGCCCGCGTAGCGCCGGATCGCCTCGACCAGCAGCCCGAACGCGTCCTCGGGTTGCTGGGTGTAGAGCAGTGCGTCGGCGGCGTCGAGTTGCGCCGCGACGTTCGCCGGTTCCGCTGCGGCGGTCGCGACCGCATCCGGCGCGACGGTCTGCACGCGAGCCAGGAAGCGCACCTGACGGATCGCGCCCTGTGCCTGCACGTTGTTCGGCTCGGCATCGAGGATCGCCTGGTACCCGGCCTCGGCACCCGCCAGGTCGCCCTCGGCGAGCGCGTCCTCGGCCGCCACGAATCGCGGATCGTCAGGCTCGGGCTCGGCACCCTCGACCGGCGGCGGCCCGGACAGCTTGCCGTCGGTCGCGGCGAGCACCGCGTCCACCCACTGACCGAGCTGCTCGACGCCGCCGTCGAAGTCCGCCAGCGGTCGACCCGCCGCGACCGCGATCACCGAGGGCACCGTCTGCACCTGGAAGGCCTGCGCGATCCGCGGGCTCACGTCCAGGTCGACCTTCGCCAGAACCCAGGCGCCGCCGTGCCCACGCGCGAGATCCTCGAGCGTCGCGGAGAAGGCCGCACTCTCCGGCATCGAGCCCGCGAGCAACTCGACGACCACGGGAACCTGCATGGAGCGTTCGAGCACCTCGGCCTCGAAGTTCGCCTCGGTGACCTCCACGATCGGGGCGAGCCCGCCTGTAGGAGCAGCCTGACCGCCCACGGGGGGCTGCGGACGGTCCTTGAATCCGGACAGGTCCACTGCCCCGGACATGGCTGCCGCCACTGCGGCGGACGGACGTGCGGGCTGGCGAGATCCGGGTCGAGTCACATCTGCCATTTTGGCACGCACGCGTCGCGGCCACCTCCGGTCACCCCCGCCGTCACGGCCCGGACAGCATTGTGCCCGGCGAACCGTTGCGGTGCGCCGGGCACAGTGGGAAGTACCGGAAGCCGTCAGACCCTGCTGAACGCCGGATCCTCGGAGGTCGCCACGGTGCCGGGCGCGGACAGCTCGCCGAGCCGGCCGGTGCGCACGGCCCAGCGCTCGAAGACGATCGAGCCGAACGGCGGCACGCTGGACACCAGCGCCCAGAAGGTGGTCGTGAGATTCCACTTGAGCGAGCGCGCAGTCAGCAGCGCGATGATCACGAACGGGATGAAGGCCGCGACACCGTGCACCATGCCGGGAATCTTGACGGCCTCCTCGTGACCGAGGACCCACTTGAAGAACATCGCCACGAGCAGGGCCGCCCAGGTGATGGCCTCCCAGACGGCGATAAGGCGAAAGCGCTTCGCGGGCGTGGACACGTCGAGAAACTTCGGCATGCGCTCCATTGTGCCCGACCACAGGGCGCCGCAGACTGTGATCTACGACGCCCCGTAGTTCGAAGCACCTCTGGCGCGAGTGAACGCGGTACCTACTTCTTCGGCACCCGGATGATCAGCGCGTCGCCCTGCCCACCACCGCCGCACAGTGCGGCTGCGCCGACCCCGCCACCGCGACGGCCGAGTTCGAGCGCGAGGTGCAGCGCGATCCGAGCGCCGGACATGCCGAGCGGGTGACCGATCGCGATCGCGCCGCCGTTGACGTTGACCTTCGACTCGTCGAGGCCCAGTTCCTTGGTGGACGCGATGCCGACCGCCGCGAACGCCTCGTTGATCTCGACCAGGTCGAGGTCCTTCGGGTCGATGCCCTCGCGCTCGCAGGCCCTCGCGATCGCCCGTGCCGGCTGCGACTGCAGGGTCGAGTCCGGGCCCGCGACCACGCCGTGCGCGCCGATCTCGGCGATCCAGCTCAGGCCCAGCTCCTGCGCCTTGGCCTTGCTCATCACCACGACCGCGGCGGCGCCGTCGGAGATCTGCGACGCCGAACCCGCAGTGACGGTGCCGTCCTTGCTGAACGCGGGACGCAGCGTGCCCAGCGACTCGACGGTGGTGTCGGCCCGGATGCCCTCGTCCTGCGCGAACACCACCGGCTCGCCCCTGCGCTGCGGAATCGACACGGGGACGACCTCCGCCTCGAAGAGCCCGTCCTTCCAGGCCCGCGCCGCGTTCTGGTGCGAGGCCGCCGCGAACGCGTCCTGCGCCTCCCGGCCGATCCG
>NZ_JBHXVP010000005.1:251458-330374 GCF_042672245.1 Rhodococcus sp. NPDC127527 | reverse complement strand
CCCGACGACCCCGACTCGCCGACCGGCGACGCCGACTCACCGAGCCTCGATCGCGATCAGCTGGCGAAGGCCGCGGCCCGCGACACCCGCACCGCCGGACAGCGCAACCACGACGCCCTGAAGACCGGCCTGCGGCACCTGCTCGGATCCGGGGTGTTGGGCAGCCACCGCGGGCTACCCGTCACCGCGATCGTCACCTTCGGACTCGACCAACTCGAATCCGAGACCGGGGTCGCCACCACCGCCTCCGGCGGCATCGTCCCGATCCGCGACGCCCTCGCGATGTTCGAGGGCGCACACCCCGTCCTCGTGCTCTTCGATCACCACGGCCGACCACTGCACCTCGGCCGGTCCAAACGCCTAGCGAGTGCGGATCAGCGACTCGCGCTCATCGCGGCCTCGCGGGGCTGCACCCGACCCGGATGCGATGCCCCCGCCACCATGACCGCCGTCCATCACCTGAAGGAATGGAACGATGGCGGCGCCACGGACATCGAGTCCCTCGACCTCGCGTGCGATCCCTGCCACGCCCTCGTCCACGACGGACCCGGCGGCTGGCAGACCCGCACCGCACCACGAGACAGCGAGAACGCGGGCCGCACCGAATGGACCCCACCCGCCCACATCGACCCCGACCGACAACCCCGGGTCAACCACCGCCACCACCTCGACGAACTACTCGCCCGGGCACTCGAACGCGCCCAGGCCCGGAAGGTCAGCGACCTGCGACACCGTCGCGACGCCGCCCCGTGACGGCCGAAACCACTGAACGTCTACGGCAGCGTCCAGAAAACCCTCGTCACAAGCCAGAACACAATCGCCGCCACGGCGAGAAAGCCCACCGAGATCGCCACACCGAGCCGTTCCGTGCGCCGGTCGTGGGGATCGTCGGGCTCGAGCCAGAATCCCAGGACGCGAGTGACCACCGGCATCACCACCCAGGTCAGGATGCTCACCGACAGCACGTTGCCCACCAACAGGCTGACCCACAGCGGAGCGCCTGGCCAGACCTCGGCGATCAGGATGGTCAGGACCACGACCGTCGGATAGAGCCCCATCAGCACCGACAGCGCGGTCTTCCACGAGGCCGTGGGCGCGGCGCCGGCTCCGGGCGCCGGGAACCACGAACCGTACGGATTCGCGATCCGCTGGACCTTGAAGTCCCTGAATTCTCTGCCCTCCTCGAGCAACACCGCCCTCTCGGGAGAAGTCAGCCACCGGTCGAGGTTCTCGGACGAGTCGAAGGTGAACAGGATGATCCAGTCCTCCTGGATTCCCGGCACCGGACGATGCATCTCCGATCCACGAAAGCCGGGAAACGCCCTCTCCGCGTCGGCGACCCGCCGCTGCCAGGCGAGGAACTCCGCCTCACGACCGGGCACCGGCGGATGCGACACCGCAACGGTGACCGCATCGTCGTGGCCCTCGTCGATCAGCACGTACTGGGTCGGTGCGCCCTCGAAGAACTCGCCGCCGCGAATCATCAACGCTCGCCGCGTCTCACTGTCGAGCCAGTGCCTCAGATTGTCGGCGCAGTCGAACCGGTAGACCACCGACCACTCCGACTCCGAGCCGGGTGACAGACCTACCTCGGTGCCCAGAAACCCGGAAAAGGACGCCGCCGCCGCGTCCACCTCGTCCTGCCAGTGCCTGAACGCGGGCTCGCGACCCGGACGAATCCGCTGTGCGATGACCACCGTCACGGGCGGGTGACGTGGCCCGGCGGAGTCCGGCACCGGCATGTCGCACTCCTCGATTGCTCAGTCACAGCGAACCTCCGACCTACGCCCGCCGAGCGTATCCCGTAGTGACCGCCGACACATCGGATGCCGAGGTATGACCAACCCGACAATAATTGCACCCTCCTGCAAGTTTGCAGACATGTGCAATCTCGGTACCTTCGAGGAGGTGACCGCACAACTACCACTCCGCGACCGCAAGAAGGCCGCTACCCGCACGGCACTGAGCGACGCGGCCGTCCGACTGGCCCGAACCGTGGGAGTCGACGCCGTCACCGCCGACGCGATCGCCGCGGAGGCCGGGGTGTCCACCCGCACCTTCCACAACTACTTCCCGTCCAAGGAAGAGGCCATCCTCTACCGCTTCGAGACCGAAGTGACCGTGTGGGGAGCACAGTTGCGGGCCCGCCCCGCCGACGAGCCGATCTGGGACTCGCTCGAGCAGGTGGTGCTCGGCATCGTGACCGACCCCGCGCGCGACCTCGACGAGACGTTCGCCGTGATGGCCCTCGTCGAGGACAGCCCCGCCCTACTGGCCCGCAAGCTCGAGGTGCACGGCCGGGTGAGCCGGATCCTCGGCGAGGCCATCGCCGACCGCACCGGGACCGACGTCGACAACGACCTCTACCCGAACCTGCTGCAGATGGTCGCCGGAACCGCCGCCAAGGCCGCGATCGACCTGTGGATGCAGGGCAACACCGGCCACGACACGCCCGCGCCCCTCGTGGTCGAGGCGTTCACCCAACTCCGGGCCGGAATCCCCCAGCCCGTCGCCACGGTCCCCGCGCCGCGGTCCCTCCAGTCCTGACCATCTCCACACCGAAGGGTCCTCCATGGCCACCTATCTGTATCGGATCGGCAAGTTCGCCTACCGGCGAAAAGGCACCGTCCTGGCGATCTGGCTCGCACTCCTGGTCCTGATGGGCGTCGGCGCCGCCACTCTCTCCGGCCCGACCAACGACTCGTTCTCGATCCCCGGGACGCCCGCGCAGAAGGCGCAGGACCTGATGTCCGAGCGCTTCCCCGCCACGGGGAAGGACCCGTTCAACTCGCTGTCGGCCCGGTTCGTCTTCGCCGCACCCGACGGCCAGTCGCTGGCGACCCCCGCCAACGAGGCCGCGATGGATGCGACGCTCGCCAAGGTGCGCACCATCGACGCGGTCGAGCCCGGCGCCAAGGCGGACCCGTCGGCGCCCGCTGCCGGCGGCGAGCGCAGCACGGCGTTGGTCAATCCCGTTGTGGCCAACAGCAAGATGATCGAGATGGCCACCACACAGGCCGAGAAGTCCGGCACCCCGGTCGCGCAGGCCGTCGCCGACGCGGAGGCGCTGTCCCCGCTCAGCCCGGACCAGACTGTCGGCTACGTCGAGGTGCCCTTCACCGGCGACTTCAAGTCCGTGACAACCGAACTCACCGACCAGATCGACGCCGCCGCGCAGATCGCGCGCGATGCGGGGCTGACCGTCAAGGTCAGCGGCACCGCCGCGCAGACCCAGGAGGCCCCGGGCGGCTCGACCGAGCTGGTCGGCATGGCCGTGGCCGCGATCGTCCTGATGATCACCTTCGGCTCGCTCGTCGCCGCCGGTCTGCCACTGATTTCCGCGATCATCGGCGTCGGCATCGGCAGCCTGGGCATCTCGGTGGCCACCGGCTTCACCGAACTCGGCTCGATGACCCCGACCCTGGCGGTGATGATCGGGCTCGCGGTCGCGATCGACTACTCGCTGTTCATCGTCTCCCGGTTCCGGCACGAGATGACCGTCACGGACGACCGTGAGGAGGCGGCCGGTCGCGCCGTGGGCACCGCCGGTTCGGCCGTCGTGTTCGCGGGTCTCACGGTGATCATCGCCCTCGTCGCGCTACGGGTGGTGGGCATCAAGTTCCTCACCGACATGGGCATGGCCGCGGCGTTCTCCGTGTTCATCGCGGTCCTGGTCGCCCTGACCTTCCTGCCCGCGATGCTCGGGCTGTTCGGCCGCAAGGTGTTCGCAGGCAAGATCCCCTTCGTCAAGGCCAAGGACCCAGAGTCCGGTTCCGTGCAGCCGGGCCGGGCGATGCGCTACGCCAATTGGGTCGCGCGCGTCCCCGCGGTCCCGCTGATCGGCGGCGTGCTGCTGCTCGCGGTGCTGGCGCTGCCCGCCACCGGGCTGAAGCTGGCGCTGCCGAGCGAGAGCACCGGCGACCCGGCGACCTCCTCACGGCAGGCCTACGACCTGGTGAACAAGGGCTTCGGGCCGGGCCGCAACGGCCCGCTGCTGGTGGTGGTCGACGCGAAGGATGCCAGCGTCCCCGCGCCGGAGGCGGTCGGCACGGTGTTGCAGACCATCAAGGAACAGCCGGACGTCACCAACGCCCAGGTGATCGGGATGAACCCGGCCGGCGACACCGCGCAGATCATCGTCACCCCGTCCAGCGCCCCCACCGACGCCGCGACGGTCGACCTGATGCAGTCCATCCGCGACAGCGAGGCGGGCCTGCACGAGAAGATCGGCGTCAACTACGGCGTCACCGGCCAGACCGCCCTCGAGACCGACATCTCGGACCGGCTGCAGAGCGCCCTGATCCCGTACCTCGCGGTGGTCGTGGGACTGGCGTTCGTGTTGCTGATGCTGGTGTTCCGGTCGGTCCTGGTGCCGCTCACCGCGACCGTGGGCTTCCTGCTCAGCGTGGCCGCGACCTTCGGCGCGACGGTCGCGATCTTCCAGAACGGCTGGGGTGGGCTGATCGGCAATCCGCAGCCGCTGGTCAGCTTCATGCCGATCTTCCTGATCGGCGTGGTGTTCGGCCTGGCGATGGACTACCAGGTGTTCCTGGTGACCCGGATGCGGGAGGAGTACGTGCACGGCGCGTCCGCGAAGGACGCGATGAAGATCGGCTTCGGTCACGGCTCGCGGGTGGTCACCGCCGCCGCGCTGATCATGATCTCGGTCTTCGGCGCCTTCATGGCCGAGCCGAACTCGTTCATCAAGTCGATCGGCTTCGCGCTGGCCGCCGCGGTCTTCTTCGACGCCTTCGTCGTCCGGATGGTGATCATCCCCGCGGTGATGGCCCTGCTCGGGGACAAGGCGTGGTGGATCCCGAAGTGGCTGGACAAGATCCTGCCGAACGTCGACATCGAGGGCGAGAAGTTGCGGCGCGAACTGCCCGCGGCACTGCCCGAGGACGAGGCGGTCCCCGCACGTTAATTCCAGCACGACCGACGACGCCGGCAGCGCAGTGCGCTGCCGGCGTCGTCGGCTTCTGCCCAGGCGAACCGACTCAGTCGAACCGGCTCAGTCGATCGCACTGCCGTGCACGGTCACCGGCGCCTTCTCCGGCCGCTTCACCATGGGCGCGCTGATCGCCCCTCCTGGTCACGGTGGCCGACGGGAAACTCCTCGACATCGGGCGCGCTCTTCTGGGGGCTGATCGCGGGTGTCGGGGTGTCCTGGCTGCTCGAGCGACAGGACTGGAGGTCCGACGAGATGACGATGCGGTCGTGCCCGGGGGATGACGGCGGGCACCAGGCGGGCGGCGACGATGCCTGCCAGGAGAGCGCGACGGCGATGTTGGTTCCCTCGGTCACCCGTCCTCGACCGCAGGCCGCTGCTCCCGACGACAAGGACGATCTGGACCCTCGAGATCGCGACCGGACCGGTCGACCGACCGTCAGACCAGTTCCCCGGCAAGCAGTCTCGTGAACGCGGTGACGAGCGCGCCGGGGCTGTCGACATTGGTCATCGAGTGTTCCTCTCTGTCAGGTGATCTGGAGCGGGAGGGTGGCGTGCCTGCGCACGAACACGCTCGGCACCCAGGCCGGCGAGCTCTCGGCGTCGAGGGAGACGTCGGTGCTGCGCTCGAGCAGGATCGTCGTTGCCGCGAGGGCCTCCATGCGGGCCAGCGCGGAGCCGACGCAGAAATGGGTCCCCTTGCCGAATGCCAGGTGCGAGCGGATGCTCGGCCGGTCGAGGACGATCGAGTCCGGGTTCTCGAACCGCGCCGGGTCCCGGTTCGCAGCACCCCACAGCAGGAGGACATGGCTACCCGCGGGGAGCAGCATCCCGCCGAGCTCGGTGTCGCGGACGACGTGACGATGATGTCCCCGGAAGGGCGACTCCAGCCGGAGCGTCTCGTCGAGAAGGTGGTCGACGAGAGCGGGGTCGCGGCGAAGGCGTTGCTGGAGATCGGGATTCGTTGCGATGATGCGAGCCGCGTTGGCGATCAGGCCCGCAGTCGATTCCCCGCCCGCGCCGACCAACTGCACGAGGATCAGCACGGCGACATCGTCGTCGAGGTCGCCCGCGCTGCAGGCGTTCGCGAGGACGCCGAGCAGATCGTCTGCGGGATCGCGCTTGGCCCGCTGGAACTGGCCGTGCAGGTACCCGGCCAGCTCGGCCGCGGACGTCACCAGGTCACCGAGCCGGTCCGCGGCCACCACCCCACCGAGCAGCTCGGTGCTGTCGTAGGCCCAGGCGAGCAGTTGCCGAACGTCGCCGTCGGGCAGGCCGATCAGGCTGGCGATCAGCGCCATCGGCAGCTGGTCGGCCATGTCCGCAACGTAGTCGATGCGTCCGTCCCGCAGACCGGTCGTCCAGAGTCGATCGGCGAGCACCGCGGCCGTCGGCCCCAGCGCCCGGATGCGCTTGCCGAGCGTCTGGAGAACCAGCTTGCGATGTACCGCATGGGACGGATCGTCCGCGGTCGCAAGGACGTGCACGGCCTGCCCGCCGCCGTCCAGGTCGAAGGTGACCGGCGGCCCATCCGGCTGCTGGACCAGCACCCCGGTGAGATTGGAGGAGAAGTCCTCGGTACGCGCGGTCGCCTCGGTGACCAGATCCCACGACGAAACGAGGTAGAAGTCGGTGCCCGCCACGCGATGCACGGGGGCCTCCGCGCGAAGAGCCCGGTAGAGGTCGTTCGGGTCGTCGAGGTTCGCCGGATCGAATATGTCGATCCCGTCCAGGGGCGACACTGTCATGAGAATTGCTCCCGCCGGCTAGTAGAACTTGTTTCAGACAACAACGGTTCACTGCCGATAGACCGAAGTCAACAGCTCCGACACAAGTGAGAATCACTCCGCTGACCAGGCTGTACGCGTGTCTCACCGCGAAGCTGCGCTGGCGGCGTCGACCCTGCTGACCGGCCAGTTCCGCCACGAACTGGTTGTAGAGACTTTCCTCAGTTTGTCTCACGATGAGACAGACACTCCCGGCCGTATGCAGGCGGTGGGCGCACACATTCGACGATCGGCCGACCGTCGTCGTCGCGCTGCTCATCTCGTCGACTGCTGCCACAATCGAACGGTGACCACACCGGCGCACGGAGCACCCGACCGTCGCAATTCCGCGCTGCGGACGCCGCGCCTCTGGCTGGCCCCGGTGATCGTCGTGTCCCTGCTGATGTCACTACTCGCTGCCCTGTACATGGGCGGCATCCTCGACCCCAAGAAGCACCTGCACGACTTCCCGATCGCGATCGTCAACCAGGACGAGGGCGACACCGTCCCGACCGCCGAGGGCGACAGGCCGGAGAACTTCGGCAACCAGATCAACGACGCACTGGTCGCGAACGTGCCCGCCGACAAAGTCGACCTGCAGCAGATCGGGATCGGGCAGGCGCGGTCGAAGCTCGACAGTGGTCAGGTGTACGGCGCGATCGTCATCCCCAGCGACTTCACGAAGCGGCTGCTGATCCTGGCGAAGGCCAGCGTCGTCCCCGGCGACGTCGAGAAGCCGGTGATCACCGTGTACACCAACCCACGGGCCGGCACCTTCGGCGTCGGCCTCGTCACCGCGATCACCGGCCCCGCACTCACGACCGTCGACACGAACGTCGGGCAGCAACTCACCGCACAGGTCGACGCCCAACTCGGCGGCAACGCGCAGGTGTCCGGCGCGGCACGGCTGAGCCTGGCCACACCGATCAACGTGCTGACCACCCCGCACAACCCGCTGCCCGACGGCACCGGCAACGGACTGTCCGCGTTCTACTACGCGCTACTGCTCCTGCTCGCCGGATTCACCGGCGGCATGATCGTGCACTCACTGATCGACGGCATGCTCGGCTTCGCCCCGACGGAGTTCGGCCCGCGATACGTGCACAACCCGGCCGTCGAGATCTCCCGATTCCGGACGCTGCTGGTCAAGTGGGCCGTGATGCTGGTCCTGGCACCGCTGGTGTCCGGGCTCTACCTGGCCATCAGCACGGCCATCGGGATGCCCGCCCCGCACGCCCTGGCGCTGTGGATGTACGGGGCCTTCGCGATCGCCGGCGTCGGCATCACGGCGCTGGCCGTGCTGGCCGCGTTCGGCACCGCCGGACTGCTGGTCAACCTGGTCCTGTTCGTGATCCTGGGCCTGCCGTCCTCCGGCGCCACCATCCCGATCGAGGCGACGCCGACCGTATACGCCTGGTTGGCGAACTTCGAGCCGATGCACCAGGTGTTCCTCGGCGTGCGGGCGCTGCTCTACCTGGGCGGCGGCGGGTCCGGCGACCTCGGACACGCGGTGCTGATGACCGCGGTGGGACTACTGATCGGGCTGGTTCTCGGGGTCACCGTGACGACGCTCTACGACCGGAAGGGCTTCCACCGCGGCACCGTCCGACCCGAGCCGGCCGACGTCTGACCTCCACGGTTTCGCACTCGCGGTGGCGGCGGATAGACTGCGCAACGGTGTGCGCGTCACACCGCGCCTTCGTAGCTCAGGGGATAGAGCAACCCTCTCCTAAAGGGTAGGTCGCAGGTTCGAATCCTGCCGAGGGCACAGTGACACTCTCGGCCTTGGCCTGGCCAGATGGTCTCGCGACGAGCGCGACCCCCATGATGCTCCCGCCTCGCCGATCGAAACGCGTCAGGACTGCTCGGCTGCCCTCGCAATGACGTCCGCCACCACCGCGGGCTGCGAGACCAGGGCGACGTGCGAGGCCTGGACCTCGCTGGTGTGGGCGCCGATCCGACCGGCCATGAACCGTTGCGCGGCAGGCGGAATCACGGTGTCGTTCGCGGAGACCAGGTACCAACTCGGGGTGCTCGACCACGCGGCCGGACCGGACGGCTCGAGATTCGCCCACACCGCGAGCGACTTCTGATGCGCGAGCATCGTCGCGGCGGTGGCGTCGCTGACGTCCGGCGCGAACACCTTGTGGAACCAGGCGTCGGCGATGTAGGCGTCGAGGTTCTTGCCACCGATCGCGTGGGCGTCGTCGACGATCTTCATCTGCAGCGCCGGCGGTAGCAGTTGGCTGCCGGGGAACCGGATCGGGTCGAGCGCGAGTGCCACGGGTTCGCCCTGCGCCGGGGCGAAGGCAGCGACGTAGACGAGCGACTTCACGTTCGGGTTGTGGGTGTTGGTGATGACGGCGCCGCCGTACGAGTGGCCGACGAGCACGACCGGCCCGGAGATTCCGGCCAGGGTCTTCTCGATGGCGGCGGCGTCGTAGGCGGGACCACGGAGCGGGTTGTCGGGCACCACCACCGGGTAGCCCCGCCCGCGAAGGTCGGCGGCGACCCCGTCCCAGCTGGTGACGTCGGCGAACGCGCCGTGCACCAGCACGACCGTCGGCAACGGTTTCGCGGCTGCCGGACTCACCGTCGTCACCGCCGCGACCGACGCCAGTGCCAGTAAGAGGAAGGCCGTCCTGGCGAAACGGATGATTCTCATGACATGTCCCTTCGTCCCCCGAGGAACTTCCCGTCGTCACGGCGCCACACGGGCGCCGACGGAAGGCACAGCACAGTCCCAACAGTATCCGCGCGCGGGCGGTCACGAGGCGCGAATCGGATCGCGCATGGAAGTCGGCGGCGCGCCAGGGCCAGTGCCTTGCCTGCCCTCCCCGTTCTCGGCACTATGTCCGGGTGCCTCGCATAGGTCGCAAACCCGTCGCCCTGCTGTCGCTGACCACCGCCGCCGTGCTGACGGCAGGCGGGTGTTCCGCCGCGGGCGGCGACACGGCTGCCGCGCCGCCCCCCACCGCCGCGCCCCGCACCACCACCACCACACTGCCGCCGACCGCGGCCGTCGGCGACTGCGGACCGGCCAGCGGCTCGACCGTCACGCCGGGCACCCTCACCATCGCCACCGACTCCCCCGCATACGAACCGTGGTTCGTCGGCAACGACCCCTCGAACGGCAAGGGATTCGAGGGTGGGGTCGCCAAGGCGGTCTACCAGAAGCTGGGATACCGGCCGGATCAGGTGCGCTTCGTCAAGGTGCCGTGGGCGGACGCGATCAAACCGGGCGCCAAGAACTTCGACTTCGACATCAACCAGGTCACCATCGTCGACGAGCGCCGCGAGGCGGTCGACTTCTCGGCGCCGTACTACGCGGTGACCCAGTCGATCGTGGCGCTGGCCGACACCCCCGCCGCGAGATCCCGCAACCTCAACGACCTGGCCCCCTACCGTCTCGGCGCGGCCGCCGGCTCGACCAGCCTGGCCGCCATCGCCGCGACCATCCGACCCGTCACCGCGCCGACCGCGTTCGCGACCAACGACGAGGCCAAGGCCGCGTTGGCCGCGGGCACGATCGACGCACTGGTCGTGGACCTTCCGACCGGCCTCCAGATCACCAAGTCCGATCTGCCGAACAGCGTTCTCGTCGGCCAGTTCCCACGCCCGAACACCGTCACCGAGTTGTTCGGGCTGGTCCTCGAGAAGAACAGCAGGCTGACCTCGTGCACGTCGGCCGCGCTCGACGGGCTCTACGCCGACGGCACCCTGGACGAGTTGTCCCAGTCCTGGCTGATCGACTCGATCGGGGTGCCGATCCTCGCGTAGCCGCTCAGGCGTACAGGCTGACGAACTTCTTCAGCGAACCCTCGATGTCACCCTTGAGCGCCCGAGCGACACCGGACCCGATCGGACCGAAGAGCGGCGCCCCGCCGAGTTCGACGTTCAGGCCCACCTCGGCACCGTCGCCCTTCGGGGCCACCGACAACCTGAGTTCGACCTTGACCCCACCCTTGCCGTCACCCTTCAGGACGAGGCTGCGCGGCGGCTGGTAGTCGGTGATGACCCACTTGACGCGGTTGCGCATGCCCTTGACCGACACCACGGACTCCGCGGTGGTCCCGGTGGCCAGCTGCGCGGGGATCTCACAGCGCCAGCCGTCGTGGATAGAGAGCCAGTTGTCGAATTCGTCCAGCGCGCTTGCCTTTTCCCAGGCCTCCTGGGGCGACAGTGGGACCGGGATCGACACCTCGAGCTTTGCCATTGACGCATGGTAGCGAACCGGAAACGCAAGCGTCCCGCACCTGGGTCGGGGCACCAGGTGCGGGACACGTACTGCGGGCGAGCCGGGGCCCGCTAGTGCGCGACGGCCTTCTCCACTCCGACGCCGGTGAGCGAGCGGACCTCCATCTCGGCCTGTTTGGCCGGGTCCTCGAGCTTGCGGCGGCCGACGTAGGTGCCCACGACGCCGAGCACGAAGGCCAGCGGGATCGAGACGATGCCGGGGTTCGCCAACGGGAACCAGGAGAAGTCGCTGTTCGGGAACATCGAACTCTTGGCGCCGGAGACTGCGGGCGAGAAGACGATCAGCACCAGGCAGCTGATCAGGCCACCGTAGATGCTCCACAGGGCGCCGGTGGTGTTGAACCTCTTCCAGAACAGCGAGTACAGCAGGGTCGGGAGATTCGCCGAGGCGGCGACCGCGAAGGCCAGCGCCACCAGGAAGGCGATGTTCTGCCCCATCGCGAGGATGCCGAGCACGATGGACGCTAGGCCGATCACCACGACGGTGATCCGCGAGACCTTCACCTGCTGCTCCTCGGTTGCCTTGCCGCGCTTGATGACACTGGCGTAGATGTCGTGTGCGAAGGACGCCGACGCGGTGATCGCCAGACCGGCGACGACGGCGAGAATGGTCGCGAACGCGACCGCGGAGATGATCGACAGGAACAGCGTGCCGCCGAGTTCGAACGCGAGCAGCGGGGCCGCGGCGTTCTCCTTGCCGGGGGCGGCGAGGATCTTGTCGGGGCCGACCATCCGGGCCGCGCCGTAGCCGAGGACCAAAGTGAACAGGTAGAAGGCGCCGATCAGGCCGATCGCCCAGGTCACCGAGCGGCGGGCCTCCTTGGCGGTGGGAACCGTGTAGAAGCGCATGAGCACGTGCGGCAGGCCCGCCGTGCCGAGCACAAGGGCGATGCCGAGCGAGATGAAGTCGAGCCGCGACATCGAGCTGATGCCGTACTTCGCTCCCGGCGCGAGCACGTCCCGGCCTGCGACCGCATCGTTGGTCGACTGCGCGACCGTGCTCTGTGCGTCGGCGAGCAGCTGGGAGAAGTTGCCCCGCACCGCAAAGAGCACCAGCACGAACATGATTCCGGCACCGAGGATGAGCAGCACGGCCTTGACCATCTGGACGTAGGTCGTGCCCTTCATGCCGCCGACCAGCACGTAGACGATCATCAGCACGCCGACCACCGCGACCACGATCGCCTGGCCTGCCTTGTCGTGGATGTCGAGCAGCAGCGCCACCAAGCCGCCCGCGCCGGCCATCTGCGCGAGCAGGTAGAACAGCGAGACCACCAGTGTGGACAGTGCCGCCGCCATCCGGACCGGCCGCTGCTTCAGCCGGAAGCTGAGCACGTCCGCCATGGTGAATCTGCCGGTGTTGCGGAGCATCTCGGCTACCAGCAGCAGCGCCACCAGCCAGGCGACGAGGAAGCCGATCGAGTACAGGAATCCGTCGTAGCCGTACACCGCGATGGCGCCGGCGATGCCGAGGAAGGACGCCGCCGACAGGTAGTCGCCCGCGATCGCGAAACCGTTCTGCGGGCCGGAGAACTGGCCGCCGCCGGTGTAGAAGTCGGAGGCCTTCTTGGTGGTCCGGCTCGCCCGGATCACGATGCCCATCGTGATCACGACGAACGCCACGAAGATGGCGATGTTCAGGGTCGGGTTGCCCACCTGGGAGCCGCCGGCGGCGAGGATCGTCGTCATCGGATCATCCCTCCAGCTCGTCACGGATCGCGGCGGCGCGGGGGTCGAGCTCGCGGTTGGCGAACTTCACGTACAGCGCGGTGATGACGAACGTCGTCACGAACTGCCCCAGGCCGAGGATGATGCCCAGATTGACGTTGCCGATCACCTTGGTCGCCATGAAGTCGCTCGCGTAGGTGGCCAGCAGCACGTAGACGGCGTACCAGGTCAGGAAGAACGCCGTCATCGGAAAGACGAAGCGGCGCAGCCTGCGTCGCAGATCCTGGAATTCAGGACTCGCCTGCATCTCGATGAAGGCCTGCGCGTCCGGCGCAGGCCGTCCGGGGATCAGGTCTGCTGTGGTCACTGCGGACTCCTCGGTCTCGGGTGGCGGCCAGTGATCCTGACCATGCACCCGACCGTATTGAGACCCGTGTCACAGCGACAGACTGTGTCGGCGGTCACACGTCGAGCAGCTGATCTGAGCGCCGGACGGTCACCTCGGCGCGATGAGCGGCACCCGGTCGGCGCCGACACCGAGCCGCTCGGGCACGTGCATGCGGGTGAAGATCCGGCCGACGTCGGCGGGTACGGAGGCGCGGGTGAGCAGGCTGACGACCACCATCACCGCGAACGCCAGCGGCACGCTGACCGCGGCCGGATAGCCGAGCATCGCCGACGGCCAGCCGCCCCAGCCGCCGTGGGGGAACGCACCCAGCGTGGTCGCGGTCGCCGCCGCGCCCGACACGAGGCCACCGGTGACCAGACCTGCCGCGGCCCCGGCGGCGGTGAGGCCGCGCCACCAGATGCCAAGCACCAGCAGCGGGCACAGCGTCGAGGCCGCGACCGCGAACACCATGCCGACGGTGCGGGACAGGTCCAGCGAGGTCGCGCCGAGCGCGAACAGCAGCGCCACCGTCCCGGCTGCCGCCGCCGCGAGGCGGAAGTCCCGGACCCGCCCGCGCAGCACGTCGGTGCTGAGCACACCGGCGACACTGACCAGCAGGCCCGACGAGGTGGCCAGGAACGCGGCGATCGCGCCGGCCGCGACCAGACCGGCCAGCAGCTGCCCGCCGAGACCGGACAGCACCGAGCCCGGCAGCAGCAGGACCGCCGCGTCGGAGGTGCCGGTGATGAGCAGTTGCGGCACCCACAGTCGGGCGAACACCCCGAGCAGCGTGGGGAACAGGTAGAACAGCCCGAGCAGCGCGATCACCACCAGCGAGGTGGCGCGGGCCGCGCGGCCGTCCGGGTTGGTGTAGAAGCGCACCAGTACGTGCGGTAATCCCATGGTGCCCAGGAAGATCCCGATGATCAGCGAGTACACCTGGAACAGCGGGTGCGCGCCGCCGAAGCCCCAACCCGGCTGCAGCCACTGCTCGCCGGTGGCCGGCGCGCCCGCGACCACCGGTACCGGCGCGCCGGCGTCGAGCACCAACGCGGTGCCCGAGCCGAGCTCGTGCTCGCCGGGGGCGAGCGTCGTGCGGCCGTGCAGCGCGGCACCGTCGAGGGTGCCGCGCAGCTCCACGCCGAGCGGCTGCGACACCTGGACGACGACATCGGTGGTGACGTCGACGGTGGTGCGCTCGCCGACGGTCGGCGACGCCGGCGACCCCAGTTCGTGCTGGTCGCCGAGGAAGTGCAGCCCGAGCACCACCGCCGGCACCGCGACCGCAGTCAGCTTGAGCCAGTACTGGAATCCCTGCACGAAGGTGATCGAGCGCATCCCGCCGCCGACCACGTTCGCGATGACGATCGCCGCCACCACCACGGCGCCCACCCACGCCGGGGCGCCGAGCAGGATGCCGAGCGCCAGACCCGCGCCCTGGAACTGCGGCACCATGTACAGCACGCAGATCACCGCCACCACCAGCATGGTGAGCCGACGCAGTCGCATTGAGCCCAAACGGAACTCGGCGAAGTCCGGCACCGTGTACGCGCCGGAGCGACGCAGCGGCGCGGCCACGAACAGCAGCAGACCCAGGTAGCCGGCGGTGAATCCGACCGGATACCAGAGGGCGTCAGCCCCGTACTTGGCGATCAGCCCGGCCACGCCGAGGAACGAGGCGGCCGAGAGATATTCACCCGAGATCGCGGCCGCGTTCCAGCGAGGGCCCACGCTGCGGGAGGCGACCAGGAAGTCGGAGGTGGTACGTGCCAGCCGTACGCCGTAGGCCCCGATCGCGACGGTGGCGATCGCCGCGATCAGCAGGCCCGCCACGGTGATCCACGGGATGGATTGTCCGGACACGACGTTCGCCCCGCTCAGTCCTCGGCCAGGTCCGTGAACTCCTGCTCGGTCCGCTCGGCGCGCCGGATGTACCAGCGGCCGACGACCAGCAGCACCGGGTACACGGCCACCCCGAGGACCAACCACGGCAGCCGGACGCCGAGCACGCTCGCCTCGGCGAGCGCCGGGAACGCGACCAGCAGCAGCGGCACCGCGCCGACCACGGTCGCCACGACCAGCGCCAGCCGCAGCGCCAGGCCCAGCTGCGCGCGGATCAGCGCCCGAACCAGGGCCTCCCCCACCTCGGTCTGTTCCTGCACCTCCATCCGGGTGCGCACCATCCGGGCACCGCGGCGCTGGGCGAGCACCACCCGCTCCCGCGGACGGGGTACGGCGTCGTCGGACCCGCTCATCGCCCGGTCCAGCTCTGCCGGGGGGCACGCACCAGCCGGTCCTTGAGCTCGCGGGTGTGCCGCCGGCTGACCGGCAGCTCCACCGCCGGGCCGTCGCCGATCGCCTTGAGGCACACCACGGTGCCGGTGCCGACGCTGCGGATGCCGGTGACCAGCGGCAGCGACACCAGGTACGAGCGGTGCACCCGCAGGAATCCCGCCTCCTGCCAGCGCGCCTCGAGCGTGGAGATCGGGATCCGCACCAGGTGCGAGCCGGTGGCGGTGTGCAGGCGGGCGTAGTCGCCGTCCGCCTCGACCCACGCGACCGTGGACCGCGGCACCAGGGTGGTTACCCCGGCGAGTTCCACCGGGATCACCTCGTCCGCCTCGGTGTCGGCCGCCGTCGACGCCGACTCCCGGCGGCGGCGCAGTTCGACGATGCGGCGCACCGATTCGGTGAGCCGCTCCTCGCGCAGCGGCTTGAGCAGGTAATCGACGGCGCCGAGGTCGAACGCCGCGACTGCGCGGTCGTCGTGGGCGGTGACGAAAACGACCGCGGGCGGCCGCGCGAACGCGGCCAGCACTCCGGCGAGGTCGAGCCCGTCGAGTCCGGGCATGTTGATGTCGAGGAACACCGCGTCGATGGCGGCCGCCGCACCGAGCCGGTCCTTGATGATCCGCAGCGCGGTGGTGGCGTCGGAGGCGGTGAGGATCTCCCCGACCGCGTCCTGCGCGCGCAGCAAGTACGCCAGCTCGTCGAGAGCGGGCCGCTCGTCGTCGACGGCCAGCACGGTCAGTGGGGCGTCCGGTGTCACAACGCACCTATCGTGCCACGCGCCCCGAATCCGGGGTGCGATCGGAAATCCCCGCGCCTCACGCCCGGATCCCCGGCCGGAACTTGGGCACCCGCAGGCTCACCTTGGTGCCTGCGCCGGGCGCGGTCTCCACCACCAGCCCGTAGTCGTTGCCGAACGCGGCCCGCAGCCGATCGTCGACGTTGGCCAGCCCGACGTGTGCCGCCTCGCTCGCGCTGGGGCCGCCGGCGCCGGTCTCGACCGCGTCCAGGGTCCCGGAGCGCAGCAGCTCCGGGTCCATGCCGACGCCGTCGTCCTCCACGCTGATGACGCAGTCGGTGCCCTCGTCGACGGCGACGATGCTCACCGTGCCGCCCTCGGGCTTGCCCGAGAGCCCGTGCCGCACGGCGTTCTCCACCAGTGGCTGCAACGCGAGGAAGGGCAGCACCACCCCCAGCACCTCCGGCGCCACCTGCAGCCGCACCTCGAGAGCGTCGCCGAAGCGGGCCCGCTCGAGCGTCAGGTAGCGGTCGATGTTGCGCAGCTCGTCGGCCAGCACCGTGAACTCGCCCGCCGAGCGGAAGGAGTACCGGGTGAAGTCCGCGAACTCGAGGATCAGTTCGCGGGCCCGGTCCGGGTCGGTGCGCACGAACGAGGCCACCGTGTTCAGCGCGTTGTAGATGAAGTGCGGGCTGATCTGCGCCCGCAGCGCGCGCACCTCCGCGCGGTCGAGCCGGGCCCGGGAGGCGTCGAGGTCGGCGAGTTCGATCTGGCTGCCGGCGTACCGGGCGACCTCGGTGACGGCGCCGAGCATGCCGGGGCCGGGCTCCTGGGAGGTCACCACGCCGAGCACCCCGACCACCCCGGCGCCCTCGACCAGCAGCGGCTGGGCGATCAGCGCCCGCACCTCGGCGGCGGCGAGCTCGGCCGCGGTGACGAGCACCGGGCGCTGCCCGTCGATGGCGCGCCGGGCGGCGCCGCGGAACTGCTCGGCCAGTGCCTCGTGCGGGCCGTGCCACACCAGCAGACCGCCGTCCGCGGAGGCCAGCGCCACCGTGTCGGCGCCGGTCAGCGTGCGCAGGTGCGGCGCGGCCTCGGCCGCGGAATCGGCGTCGAGGCCGCGGCGCAGTTCCCGCGCGGCCAGCGAGGCGGTGTGCAGGGTCGCGTGTACCGCGCGCTCCTCCGGGGTGGTGAGCGCGGGCCGGCGGATCCGCAGCCACAGCGCGGCGGCCCCGAACGCGGCCGCCGCGACCACCAGCAGCGCGAGGACGGCGGCTCCGGTCACCGCCGGCCCGCCTCGTCGAGCCGCGCGAGCAGGGTGCGCGGCGCCACCGTCCGGTAGGCGTCCTCGACGATGTCCGCGATCTCGTCCCAGTCCTGCGGCACGTCCAGGTACACCCCGACCCACCCGCGACCGCCCACGTAGGGCGGCACGAAGAACCGCTCCGGGTCCCGCGCCACCCAATCCCGTTGCGCCCCGGCGGGGGCGGCCGCCCAGAAGCCGAACCGCTCGTCGTGGTGGTGATCCGACAGCGTCACGAACTGCGGCGCGCGGCGCACGAACCAGGCCGGCTCGCCGTGGCTGACCCGCTCGGTGGCCTCGGGCAGGGCCAGGCACAGCGCCCGGAGACGGTCCAGCGGGCGGGGTTCGGTCATGCCGCAAACGCTAACAACGCGAGGCCCGGGGTGACGAGCGTCACGACTAGATGTCGAAGTCCGGGAATTGATTGCGATGGAGTCACGTTAGTTGAGTCAATACCACTCAACTTCCGTAGGAGGCTTCGGAATGCCAGCATTCTTCGGGCCCGAGGGTCCCGGCCGTATCGACATCAGCCGGCTCATGAGCCGATCCACCCAGGAGCTCGTGGGTGCGGCCGCACGTTTCGCGGCGGGCCGCGGCGACACCGAGCTCGACGCGCTGCACGTCCTCCGCGTCATGGCGGAGCAGGACCCGATCAGGGGTCTGATGCAGCGCGCCGGCGCCGAGCCGTCTGCCGTCGCCGAGGCGGCCGAGTCGCGGCTGCCCGAGGGACGCGGCCCCATCGGCTTCGGCGCCTCCCCCGCGCTCAGCGGCGTGCTCAAGTCCGCGCTGCTCGAGGCCCATCAGCTCTCCCGGGCACTCGGCGAGACCTACATCGACCCGGAACACCTGTTCGTCGCGCTCGCGGCCGACCAGGAACACGCAACCGGGCGACTGCTCGCCCAGCAGGGCCTGACCGCCGAGTCGCTGCAGACCGCCGTCCGCGGCGGCACCACCGCGGAGGCGGAAACCAGCTCCACGCCGACACTCGACCAGTACGGCATCGACCTCACCGAGCGGGCCCGCGGCGGCGGGATCGACCCGGTGATCGGCCGCGCGGTCGAGATCGAGCAGACCGTCGAGATCCTCTCGCGCCGCACCAAGAACAACCCGGTGCTCATCGGTGAGGCCGGCGTCGGCAAGACCGCGATCGTGGAGGGCCTGGCCCAGCGGATCGTCGACGGGGACGTCCCGGAGCGGCTGCTCGGCAAGCGGGTGGTGCAGCTCGAGATGTCGTCGATGGTCTCCGGCACGCGCTATCGCGGCGACTTCGAGGAGCGCCTGACCACGCTCGTCGACGAGATCACCTCGCACAAGGACGAACTGGTCGTCTTCATCGACGAGATCCACACCATCGCCGGAGCCGGTGCGGGTGCGGACGGCGCGATGGACGCCGGGAACATCCTCAAGCCCAAGCTGGCCCGCGGCGACTTGCACGTCGTCGGGGCGACCACGCTCGACGAGTACCGCAGGTACATCGAGAAGGACTCCGCCCTCGAACGCCGGTTCCAGCCGGTGATCGTGGACGAGCCCAGCCCCGCCGACGCCGTCACCATCCTGTCCGGACTCAAGGACCGGTACGAGGAGCATCACGGCGTGCGCTACACGGACGACGCGATCGTCGCGGCGGTCGAGCTGTCGGCCCGCTACATCGGCGACCGGCAGTTGCCGGACAAGGCCATCGATCTGATCGACCAGGCCGGTGCGCGGCTGAGCCTGCGCGCGCCGCGCGTGGACACCGAGGCACTGGCGGCGCAGCTCGGGCGGCTCGAACAGGACAAGGAACGGGCCGTCGCGGACGAGGACTACGAGCGGGCGTCCACACTGCGCGACCAGATCGGCTCCGTGCAGCGGCGGATCGACGGCGCGCCGGACGGCTCGGCGGTCGACGCTCCGTCCGTCACGGCCGAGCTGATCGCCGAGGTCGTCTCGCGGGCCACCGGCATCCCGGCGACCCAGATGACCCAGGAGGAGAAGGCCCGGCTGCGCACCCTCGAGGAGGAGCTGCACCGGCGGGTCGTCGGTCAGGACGACGCCGTGCGCGCCATCGCCCGGGCCGTCCGCCGTTCCCGCGTCGGCATGGGCGACCCGGATCGTCCGGTGGGCAGCTTCCTGTTCCTCGGCCCGACCGGTGTCGGCAAGACCGAGCTCGCCAAGGCCCTCGCGGCCGCGCTGTTCGGCGACGAGAACAAGATGCTCCGCTTCGACATGAGCGAGTTCGGCGAGCGGCACACCGTGTCCCGACTGGTCGGCGCCCCGCCCGGGTACGTCGGCTACGACGAGGCCGGCCAGCTCACCGAGCAGGTGCGGCGCAACCCGTACTCGGTGGTCCTGCTCGACGAGATCGAGAAGGCGCATCCGGACGTGTTCAACACGCTGCTCCAGGTGCTCGACGACGGCCGGCTCACCGACGGTCACGGACGCACCGTGGATTTCACGAACACCGTGCTGATCATGACCAGCAACCTCGGCTCGGACATCATCTCCAGCAAGGGCGGGGCGCTCGGCTTCACCACCGGTGACGCGGCGGCGGCCGAGAAACCGTTGCGGGACCGGGTGATGGCCCGGCTGCGCGAATCGATGCGGCCCGAGTTCCTCAACCGCATCGACGAGATCGTGACGTTCCGCAAGCTGGATGCCGACCAACTGCACCGGATCACCGATCTGCTGCTCGAGGACAGCCGAAAGCGTCTGGGCGCCAAGGGTATCGAGATCACGTTCAGCGACGAGGCGGTCGACTGGATCGCCGAGCACGGTTACCAGCCCGAGTTCGGTGCGCGCCCGCTGCGCCGGGCCATCTCGAAGGTGGTCGACGACAGGATCGCCGACCTGCTGCTCGACGACCTGCTCGTCGAGGGCGGCACGGTCACGGTCGACGTCGCCGACGGCGAACTCGACCTGCAGGCCGCGTAGGTCGTCGTCGAGGGCGGGGACGCAGGACAGAATCTGCGTCCCCGCCCGTCGTGCGCGCGGAGCTCCGCCGTCTCACCAGCGCTGGCGCTGCACCCGTGCCTCCGCCGCCGCCTCCTCCATGTCCAGGCCCTCGAGCACTCGGCGCAGGACCTCGTCGTCCAGCTCGCCGGCGTCGCGGGCGGCGATCAACGCGCTGCGCTGCGCCTTGAGCACCCGGTTACGCAACCCGTTGAACAGCGCACTGGCGTCTCGGAGTTTTGCGTCGTGCTCGCCGAGATCCTCCTGCTGCTCGGCGGCGATCCTCGCCTCCGCGGTGCGCCGCGCCCGCTCGGCAAGCTCTGCCAGCTCCGCTGCCGACACCCCGGGCGGCGGGTCGCGCAGCACCTCGAGCAACGCTGCGTCGGCGGCGGACCTCGCGACCTGCCGGGCCAGGGTGGTCTGCTGCGCGGCGCGCAGCTCCTCGTCTGGATCGGCGACGTCGAGCAGTCGGATGAGCATCGGCAGCGTCGACCCCTGGATGAGCAGGGTTCCGACGGCGACCGTGAACGCGACCGCCTGGATGACGCCGCGCCCGGGGAACGGATCGCCCGCCATCGTCGTCAGGGGCACACCGGAGGCGGCCGCCAGCGTCACCACCCCGCGCATTCCGGCCCAGGAGATCACCAGGTTCTGCCGCCAGTCGAGCCTGACGTCGGGGACGCGGATCGGGAGGATCGAACGGGTGACCTTCCGCCTGCCCCGGTTGACGAAGATCCAGGCCGGCCGGACCACGATGACCAGTGCCAGGACCGCGAGGCCGTATCCGACCACGTGATGCACGGGCAGGCCGTCGGCACGGACGTCGTCGATCACGAACTTCAGCTGCAGGCCCATGTAGGCGAAGACGAAGGTCTCGAGCAGCAGGTCCACCGTGGGCCACACCGCGCGTTCGTGAATGCGGGTGTCCACCGACTCGTCGCCGACGGTGCGACCGAGGACGAACCCCGCGGTGACCACGGCGAGCACACCGGACGCGTGGATCTCCTCGGCCGCCAGATAGGCCGCGAAGGGCAACACCAACCCGAGCACCGTCTCCATCGGCGAGTCCGTGATCCGCGTCCGCACCGCCCGCACCAGCCCGGACAGCAGCAGACCGACCAGAATCCCGCCGACGATCTCGTAGAGGAAGAACAGGATCGGCGAGTCGATCGCGATCTTCCTGCCGGTGACGGCGGCGACGGCCAGCGTGAACAGCGTCAACGCGGCCGCGTCGTTGACCAGGCTCTCTCCCTTGAGGATCGCCATCATGCGAGCGGGCAGTCCCAGACGCCGGCCCACCGAGACCGCTGCCACCGCGTCCGGCGGGGCGACCACCGCGCCGAGCACGAATGCCGCCCCGAGCGTGAACTCCGGCACCAGCCAATTCGCGAAGAACCCGACCGCGACGGCCGTCACCACCACCATCCCGACACCCAACCGAAGGATCGGCGCGAGATTGCGGCGGAAGGTACTGAAGGAGAAGTCCAGCGCCGCAGAGTACAGCAGGGGCGGCAGCACCACCCCCAGCATCAGCTCCGGCGGCATCTCCAGCCGAGGTATCCCGGGGATGAAGGAGGCCGCGGCACCGATCGTGACCAGTACCAGCGGGACCTGGAAACCGAGGCGCTTCGCGAGGCCGGTGACGGCGACACCCGCGATGACGACGAAGAGCAGCCAGGTGAGGTTCATGCCCTAAATGATGTCCGCGGCGTCGAGCGCCAGCACCTCGACCCTGAACTCGCTCGGCACCGGCCGTTCCGGCCGCCAACGATCGCCGGCCACAGCGCCCTCGGCCCGATCGTCACGGGATGGGCGCAGGTCATTCGAGGGCGCAGCTCCCGCCCCGACCGGGCAGCCGGTACCGGTTCCGCGCGACCGCCCGGTACACCGCGTCCTGGATCTGCCGGATCCCCCAGATTCGGTAGCAGTACAAAGGGATTCGGGTGCCGAGGATGCCCGACAGGGCCGCGTTGACCGCCCCCGCGCCGTGATATCGACCGCCGCGCGAATCCTGCGCCCACGCCTGGTCGAGCGCCTGCTCGGTGGTGACTCCGAAATGAGCAGGCGCCCCGGGCTGTTGCAGCGGTACGACCTCCACCCGTCCGCGGCGGTCGAGCCGCGCGAGCAGCCCGGCGCTGCGCACACAGAACCCGCAGTCCCGGTCGTAGAGCAACTCCACGGTGTATCGGGTGGCGGACCGACGATCGGACATTGCGGCTCCTGTGCTGGTTACTCGGTGTTCGCCCTACTCCTTCGGCGGAATGACCTTCTTCGCCGCGTCCTGGACCTTGTCGACCGTGTCCTTGTACTTGCCGCCGGTCTTGTCGTCGACGAAGTCGCCCGCCTTGTCGACGGCACTCTCGACCTTGTCCGCGTTCTCGGCGGCAAGCTGCTTGCCCTTGCCGAACAGGCCCTTCAACGTGTCTGCGAAGCTCATTGCGTCTCCTCCTCCGATGCCGGGCCGGCACCTGTCGTCATTCTCGGGCGAAGCCTCGGGCAGCTCGCCGTTCTCGGGCGAAGCCTCGGGCAGCTCGTTTCGGGGGTCGGTCCCCCGCACCGACCCAGTCTCACAGCATCGGGCAGCACCCGCCACAGTTGCGCGCAGCGTGAGATCGACGCGCGCGTGAGATCAAGCAGCGGGCGACTCGGGCAGCGAGAACAGTCGACGCTTGTCCCCCGTGATCAGGCCGGAGACCCACCACCCCAGTTCGACCAGCACGATTCCCACGGCACCGCAGGTGAAAGCGACCGTGGTCGCCGCGATGTTGGACGGATCCAGCTTGAAGAACTCGCGGGTGAAGGGGACCGAGAACAGCACCAGGTAGCCTGCCGCGGAACCCACGATCAGCACGATCTTCCACCACACGTACGGGCGGGCCACGATCGCGAGCACCCAGAGCGCGATCATGATCAGCGTGATGAGGGCTGTGGTGCTCGCCTGGATCGTCTGCGTCTCGGTCGCGTCCGGACCGGAATACACCAGCGCGTAGGCGACGAAGGTCGCGATGCCGATGACCAGGCCCGAGGGGATCGCGAAACGCATCACGCGCGGCACGAAACCGGTGCGCGCCCGCTCGTTGTTCGGGGCCAGCGACAGGATGAACGCCGGGATTCCGATCGTGAACCAGGCGGCGATCGTGACGTGCCGAGGGAGGAACGGATACGGCATCGGGTCGAAGTGGAAGATCTGCGACGCCACCCCGGACAGGCCGATCAGCAACGCCAGCAGCACCGAGTAGACGGTCTTGGTGAGGAACAGATTCGAGACCCGCTCGATGTTGCCGATCACCCGGCGACCCTCACCGACCACGTACGGCAGGGTGGCGAACTTGTTGTCCAGCAGCACAATCTGCGCGACCGCCCGGGTCGCGGGGCTGCCCGAACCCATCGACACCCCGATGTCCGCGTCCTTGAGGGCGAGCACGTCGTTGACGCCGTCGCCGGTCATCGCGACGGTGTGCCCTCGGGACTGCAGCGCGCCGACCATCTCGCGCTTCTGGTCGGGCCGGACCCGGCCGAAGGTGGTGGACTCGTCCAGCACGTCGGCCAGTGCGTCTCGGTCGTCGGGCAGTTCGCGCGCGTCGACCGCACGATCGCCGCCCGGAAGGCCGAGCGAGCTGGCGACCGCGCCGACCGAGACGGCGTTGTCGCCGGAGATGACCTTGACCGAAACCTTCTGCTCGGCGAAGTACTCGAGCGTCTCGCGGGCGTCGGGGCGCACGCGCTGCTCGAGCACGACCAGCGCCCGGGGTGTGACCTGCCCCGGCGCGCTCGCGTCGTCGACCGACCGGTCGCTGCCGCCCAGCAGCAGCACCCGCAGCCCCTTGGCGCCGAGGTCCTCGGCGGTGCGGGCCGCCTCGGACTGCGGGTCGAGCAGCACGTCGGGGGCGCCGAGCACCCAGTTGCCCTTGTCTCCGTAGGAGATTCCGCTCCACTTCTTGGCCGAGGTGAACGGGGCGACGGCGGTGGAAGCCCAGCCGGGTTCGTGGTCGATCGACTCCGCGATGGCCAGCACGCTGGCATTCGGACGGGGGTCGTCGCCCGCCAGCGCGGCCAGCGCGTCACGGATCTCGGCCTCGTCGCCACCGAGCACCCGCAGCTCCGACAAGCGCATACCGTTCTCGGTGAGGGTGCCGGTCTTGTCCGCGCACACCACGTCGACGCGGGCCAGGCCCTCGATCGCCGGCAGTTCCTGCACCAGGCACTGCCGCCGGCCGAGCCGGATCACGCCGACGGCGAACGCGAGCGACGTCATCAGCACCAGTCCCTCGGGCACCATCGGGACCAGCGCGGCGACCATGCCGTTGAGCGCCGAGCCGAGGTTCTGCTCGCTGATGAACAGCTGGTTGTAGATGATGAGCAGTCCCGCCGGGATCATCAGGTACGTGATGAACTTGAGGATCTTGTCGACGCCGCTGCGGAGCTCCGAGTGCACCAGGGTGAACTTGCTCGCCTCCTCGGCGAGCTTGGCCGCGTAGGCGTCCTTGCCGACCTTCGTCGCCTGGTAGGCGCCACCGCCCGCGACCACGAAGCTGCCCGAAAGCACCTGCGCGCCAGGAACTTTGTGCACCGGGTCGGCCTCGCCGGTGAGCAGCGACTCGTCGACCTCGAGCGCCTCGCCCTCGACGACGGTGCCGTCGACCACGATCTGATCGCCCGCGCCGAGTTCGATGACCTCGTCGAGGACCACCTCACTCGGGGCGACGGCGACGGCCGTGCCGTCTCGCCGAACCTGGGGCTTGGCGGCACTGACGATCGCCAGCTTGTCGAGGGTCTGCTTGGCGCGGACCTCCTGGATGATGCCGATCGCACTGTTCGCGATGATCAGCAGACCGAACATGCCGTCGATCACCGATCCGGTGGAGAGCACGATGACCAGCAGCACCCCGAGGATCGCGTTGATCCGGGTGAACACGTTGGCCCGGACGATGTCCGTGACGGAGCGGCTCGCCCGGCCCGGCACGTCGTTGGTCTTGCCGTCCGCCTTGCGCTGCGCGACCTGCTGCGCGGTCAGCCCGACCCGCAGGTCCACGTCGGTCACGGGGATGGTGGCAACAGCGCCGGGTTCGGCTGGATTCTCCTCGTTGGCCATGCCCGCCAGGTTATGCCAGTCCGAGCCACCACCGCCGCTGGGCGTCCGGGCGCAGCACGTCGATCCGCTGGCCGGGCATCGGGACGCGAACCCGGGTGCCCGACTTCCCGGCGGCCTCGAGCAGCCGGGTCACCGGCTCCGCCCACGGGTGAAAGGCCAGGTTGAAGGTGGCCCAGTGCACCGGCACCAGCACCCCGGCGGTGTGGTCGCCCGCCGACAGGTCGGCGTGCATGCGCACCGCTTCCTCAGGGTTCATGTGCACGTCCGGCCAGTGCTCGTCGTAGGCGCCGACCGGCAGCAGCGTCAGATCGAACGGGCCGTGCCGCTCGCCGATCTCGGCGAATCGCGGAGAGTAGCCGGTGTCCCCGCCGAAGAACACGGTGTGCGCAGGCCCGCGCATCACCCACGACGCCCACAGGGTGGTGTTGCGCAGCAGTCCCCGGCCCGAGAAGTGCCGGGCCTCGGTGCAGGTCAGTGACAGCCCGCCGAGTGTGACCTGCTCGTCCCAGTCCAGCTCGACGATCCGCTCCTCCGGCACCCGCCAGTGCCGCAGGTGGGCGCCGATCCCGGTGGGGACCACGAACGGGGCGCGCTGCGTGCGCACCAGCGCCTCGACGGTGGCCTTGTCCAGGTGGTCGTAGTGATCGTGCGAGATGACGACGGCGTCCACCGGCGGCAGGTCCGCGACGGCGACGGGAGTCGGGTGCAGCCGGGCCGGACCGATCAGCCGCGACGGCGACACTCGTCGGCTCCACACCGGGTCTGCGAGCACCCGGAACCCGTCGATCTCGACGAGCACGCTGGAATGGCCGTACCAGGTCAGTGCCAGTTCGGCCGCCTCGACGGGGGCCAGCGGCGTCGCGAGCGGAATCGGTCGCCGGGGGCGGCCGAGACTCCCGCGGGTCAGGATCGAGGACAGCAGGCTCGACTCGGACCCACGCACCACCTGGCTGCTGGGCTCGGTGTTGTGGAAGCGCCTGCCGCGATACCGCGCCGAACCCTCCGCGTGCGGTGCGATCGCGGCGGTCGAGGCGCCGATCTGGGCCAGCACGCCCCGGCCGGCCCCGGCCAGCGCCGCCGCGCCCACCACCGCCACCGCGGCCGACAGTGCGACCCGCACGCCCATCTCAGTGCCCCCTGAACTTCGGGGTGCGCTTCTCCTGTCGGGCCACCCTCGCCTCGAGCATGTCGTCGCTTCTCCAGGCCGCGTGCAGGGCGTCGAGCTGCTCGGGCGGCGGGGCGTCCTGGGTGCCGTCGTCGTTGAACACGAGCTTGAGGTGCCGCAGTGACAGCGGCGCGAGCGCCGCGATGCGCTTGGCCCAGTCCTGAGCGAGGGCGAGGTCGCCGATCTTGTTGGCCAGCCCGCACCCGAGCGCCTCCGCGGAGCTGAGCTGTTCCGCCCCCAACAGGACGGTGCGCGCCGGTCCGCCGCCCGCCAGCGAGACCAGTCGCTTGACGGTCCACGAGTCCACCGAGATGCCGAGCTTGGCGGCCGGGACCGCGAAACAGGCCTCGGGCGCGACCACCCGCAGGTCCGCGGCGATCGCGAGCTGCGTGCCCGCACCGATCGCCGGTCCGTTGACGGCGGCGATCACCGGCACGGGGGCCGAGTCGACGGCGTGCAGCATTTCGAGCAGGGTGTCGGTGAAGCCGTCGGCGTACACGTCGCCGGAGAGGTCGGCGCCGGCGCAGAAGGCGGATCCGCGGCCGGTGAGCACGATCGCGCGCGCGTCGGCGGCGACGGACTCGTCGATCGCGTCGCGCAGCAGCACACACTGCTCGGTGTCGAGCGCGTTGCGGCGGTCCTCGCGCTGCAGTTCGATGGTCACCACGTCACCGTCACGGCTGGTCCCGATCATGGTGTGACCGTACCGTTCACACCCGGGAGGTTGCCAACATGGAAACGCACGTGGACATCGCGGTCATCGGTGCCGGCCAGGCCGGACTGTCGGCCGGGTACTACCTGCGCCGCCTCGGCCGCGAAGCCGGGATCGGGTTCGTCGTCCTCGATCACGCCCCGAATCCGGGCGGGGCCTGGCAGTTCCGCTGGCCCTCTTTGACTTTGAGCACCGTCAACCGCGTCCACGACCTACCCGGGATGCCCTTCGGCGACGTGCTCGACGACACCACCGCCGCGCAGGTGCACGCCGCCGACGCGGTGCCGCGGTACTTCGCCGAGTACGAACGTCGTTTCGAACTGCCGGTTCGTCGACCTGAGCACGTGCGGGTGGTGTGCGACCACGGTGATCCCGAAGGCCCGCTGACCGTCGAGACGGGCGACGGGGCGCTGATCGTGCGCGGCATCGTCAACGCCACCGGAACCTGGGAACACCCCTTCGTCCCGCGTTATCGCGGCGCCGAGCTGTTCCACGGCCGGCAACTGCACACCCGCGACTACACCTCGGCCGGGGAGTTCGTGGGCCGGCACGTCGTGGTGGTCGGCGGCGGCATCTCCGCGGTGCAGCTGCTCGACGAGATCTCCCGAGTCACCTCGACCACGTGGGTCACCCGTCGCGAACCGCAGTTCCGGGACACCCCCTACACCGCGGAGGAGGGTCGGGCGTCGGTGGCGATCGTCGAGGACCGGGTGCGGCGCGGGCTGCCGCCCGGATCGGTGGTCTCGGTGACCGGGCTACCGCTGACCCCGGCGTTGCGGGCGGCGCGTGAACGCGGCGCGCTGCGCCGCTTGCCGATGTTCGACGAGATCACCGCCGACGGGGTGCGCTGGGCAGACGGGGGCTTCCACCACGCCGACGTGATCCTGTGGTGCACCGGATTCCGCAGCGCCCTGGACCATCTCGCTCCGCTGAGGCTGCGCGGTCCCGGCGGCGGAATCACCATGGACAGCCGCCTCGCGACGAGGGTGGCCGCGGACCGGCGGGTGCACCTGCTCGGGTACGGGCCCTCGGCGAGCACGATCGGCGCGAACCGGGGCGGTCGGGCCGCAGCGGCGGAGCTGATCGAACATCTGAGCCGCGATTCCCGCTGATCAGGTCACACCCGAGCCAAGCACCCACGTCGGATCTCTCGTGGCGTCCAGCCGGTGACTTCGCGGACCGCGCGGCCGAACTGGCTGAGCCCGGCGAATCCGCTTCGGCGGGCTATCTGACCGATCGACAGGCCGGCGTGGTCGGGGTCGGCGAGCAACTCCACTCCGTATCGGACCCGCGTGCCGCGGATCATGCCGTAGACGGTGAGATCCTCGCCCTCCATCAGCTTGTGCAGGTAGCGGGTGCTCACGTTGATGCCCGCCGCCACGCGATCGACGTTCAGCGCGGGGTCCGCGAAGTTCTTCTCGATGAATCGGTGCACACGAGCACGGTTGCCCATGGTCATGTCCTGCGGATCGGGTTCGCGATCCGCAGGTTGGCGGATCACCGCCAGCGCAAGATCGACGACCGCATGTTCGATCAGCGACGTCTCGATGTCCGAGGTCGGCTCGTGCTCGGTCAACGGCTCGAGCAGCCCCGCCAACGCGATGCCGAGGGGCGAGCCGGACACGACCGCGCCATCGAGGATTCGCGGGTCGAGCGACTTCGCGGCCAGCAGCGTGCGCGGCAGGTAGACGAACGCCAGGTCGCTGTGGTTCGACAGGTCGATCTCGAAACACCGCCCGAAGTCCACGTAGACGACGTCGCCCGCGTGTGCCTGCACCGTCGACCGATCCTGCTCGAGACCAATGGATCCCGCGCGAACGCAGCCGAGCGCGACGTAGTCACCCATGGCATCGCCCAGCATGCTGCCGGTCCGGGTGCCGGTGACCGCCGTCGACCGCATCCGGTTGACCCGGACCTCCCCGAAATCCGTGGACACCATCGAGGCGCTGAACCTCGCCGGTTCATCGGCGCTGAATCGGCAGGCGCCCGAGAACACTTCGATTCCTTCCGGCCCCGCCATGCTGATTCCACCCCGGAAGCGCTGCGTCAAACGCGCGTCACTCGAACCTGCGTGCAATCGCCCCTGCCTTCCCCAACAAGAGTGTCGCTCGACAATAACTCAGCCCGAGCGAGGGAAGCCGGAGCGCGCGGAACGTCGTGTCTCGGCCGCAGACGCCCCACCCGAACCAGTTTGCGGTCCCGTGTCCGGATTCAGTGGGCGGGCGCGACCGACCCCACGGCCGGGCCGTCGGCGAGTGCACGCAGTGCCGGCCGAATCCGCGCGCCGATCCTCTGCTCCGGCACCCCGGCCAGCTCGAGCGCCGGGGCGCCCCACGGCGTGCGAGTGGAGTCTCGGTGCTCGAATTCCCAGCCGAGCGTGGAGTTCAGTCCGGCGGCGAGGGTGTGGTGGTACTCGTCCCAGCCGTACTGCTGCCAGTCGAGGAACCGCTCGGGCACCAGCGGACGCCACAGCGCGTCGTGCAGGGCAGGCGCCTTGGCCGGCACGTACACACGGGTGTGGACCGTACGCCGCTCACTCGAGATCTCGGAGTCGGCGAGCGCGGCGAGACCGACTGCGGGACACCACTCCACTCCGGTCCCCACGTCGAGTCGAACCACCGTCGCATGTCGTTCCCACATGACGAGTGCACGGTCGACGGCCGCACGATGCGCAGCGACGACCGCATCGAGGCAGTCCGGTCCGGCGGCGAATGCCGCGGCCAGCACGGACATCATCGGCGAGAAGGAGATCTCGAACCCGCCAACCTGCGTCGACGTGCGGTTTCCGGCAACGGCGGGGGTGAACAGCCACTCCACCGACTTCCGGTCGGGCGGACGGGCGAAAACCATTCCGCCGCTGGATGCCCCCGCCCACTGCAGGCGGGTGATCTCGCCCGCCCACAGCGAAGGAATCGAATCCGTATGCGCGACAACCCACGTCATGGCAGCGATTCTCGCACTCGAATTCACCGAGTGCCGCGCGAGATTCGAAGTCGCGGGGCCGCCGTGCGCGATTCGTCGAATCCGTGTGCGCAGATCGCCGTCGGCTCATACCAGAGAGGTCCCCACGAACCAGCCGAGCGCCCCGAGGAATATCAAGACCAGCACCGAGATCGCCACGAACACCCGGACATCCACCACGGAGCGACCCTCGTCCGAGACGGACACCGACTCGCTGCGGCGCTCCTCGGCCCGTGCCGCGGCGGCCTCGGCCTCCGCCGCGGCCCGCGCGACGACGTATTCGAGGGTGCGGACGACGAGACCCGCACTGGACGTCCCACACGATGCCGCCCCGGCGGTGAGCTCGTCGTACGCGGCGGCGAGGACCCGAACGTCCTCCGCCGGTGTCGCCCCCGGACGCCGACCCGAAAACGCCAGGTAGGCCACCCCGTCCATGCTGATTCGAATCCGGTTCGGATCGTCCAGGGAGACAACCCGTTCGGGACGCCGATGCGCCCCTTCCACCCCGCGTGCCAGGGGCAGGAGTGCGGCCGCGGCTCCGGCGACGCTCGGTCCACTCGCAGCGACCTCCGCGAGTGAGCGACTCGGCAACCACTCGGACACCACGACCGCGCACGACTGCACGGTCGTCATGTCCAGGATCGGCGCCAGGGCCTCGGACCTCACCCGGCCGAGCCAGACGGTCCCCGCGAAGCACTCCGCGACGGCGGCCGCGACGTCGGGCCCGCCACTGCGGAAGTCGATCACGGTCAGCGCCACCTCCTGTCCCGTGGTCAGGTCGCGGGCGTGCCAGAAATCGGTGTCAGAGGTGGCGGCACAGCAGTCGAGCAGCCGGTACCGCCCGGCCGCGAACAGCGCGCCCGGCACGCGGTCCGGCGTCGGAGGCGTCGGCTTCGGCTGCGTGATCGACTTCGGCGCGATCGGGGGCGTCCGCTTCTGATTCCGACGTCGGTGGTCAGTGCGCATGCGCAGTACCCCGCGTCATGCACTCGATTCTCGCACTCGCGCACCGCGCCCGCCGGGCGACGACGGCCGGGCCGGTCACCGTGCGCGAATTGTGCAATCCCCGTGCGCGGATCGCCCGGCTCGTCTCAGGGCCGGGGCACCACCACACCGACCGGCCCGACCCCGACGCAGAGCGTCAGCCCCGGGTCGAGGGCGCGCACGATCAGCCGGTCACCGCCGCCCACGAGGCGAACGAACACGCTGTTGGGGCCAAGCCGGACCGGCACGGTGACCGGATCACCGTCCTGCATGGCCACGTCGATCCGGCCGTCCTCGCTCGCGAGGTAGTTCAGCCGCACCGTCCACTCCCAGTTCGACATCGGCCCGTCCAGCGGCAGTTCCGACCGCTCGGCGGTGACCCGGTGGCCGCAGCCGGGCACCGGTCCGGCAGCGAGCGCACGGGTCCACGTCACCTCCGCGTCGACGACCGCGCCGGCGTCGTCGATCATCCGGAGTTCAGGCGTCGACTCCGCGAAGGCGGGCCGGTCCCGCAGCGGCGCGAAAACTCGGCCGGCCTGGTTGTGCGGGTGCGCGACCGGCAGCAGCACCCAGATCGAGACGGGCTGGTCGAGCAGCGGGACGTCGCGGTGCGCGGCGAGCGAGGACCGCACCGCGGCCAGATACTCGACCGTCGGATTGTCCTCCCAACTCCTGCCGAAGGTCGCCGTCGACCACAGGCAACTCGCGACGAACGACAATGCGAGTCCGCCCGCGACGGCGCGACGCAATCCGTCGGGTGGACGGGCGCGTACCGCCCAGCGGTCGCGAACGGGGGCACGCAGGACCAGCGCCACCGCGATCGCGATCACGACGGCGCTGTCCGCCAGATAGCGCAGCGTCTGGCCGAGTTCGTAGGTGGTGCCCGGGCCCGACCTGGCGATCACCATCGCCGCCTCGGACGTCAGCACGTAGGCGGCCACCGCGGGCCACACCCACCCGACGCGGCGCTTCCACACCACGCTGCCGACCACGACCACGGCCGCCGTCGCCACCCCACCCACGACCAGAACCGTCGGCGGATCCGCCCACGGCGGGCTCGGCGGCCACCGGTCCCACACCCACGGGCCGCCGAGCATGGCCGGGAGCAGACCCCTCGTGGTCGTGTTGGTCAGCAGCTCGGCCGTCATCTCCGAGTCGTGCACGGCGACCGTCGGTCCGACCGCGAACCGGTACACCACAGCCCAGGCGGCGAGCACCACCGCGGCCGGAACCCACAGCGCGGCGCCGCGGACCAGCGCTCCGCGCACCGGGCGTCGCCGGCCGTCGACCCGGCGCAGCAACACGACCACCACGAGGGCCACGAACGGGACGAGGACGGACTTCTCGAAGAACAGCAGCGACCCGGCGAACACCGCCGTCCCGCTCACCGCGTAGCGACGCCTGCCGGTGCGACACAGTGCCACCGCGTCCGCCGCCACCCAGGCCAGCCCGGCCTGCAACGGCAGCGCGTTCAACCCTGCCGCCCACCACGCGAACGACGGCAGCGTCAGCGGCGAGAAAAGGTACAGGCCCAGCGGGACCAGCAGGACGGGTCGGCGGCCGAGCAGGACCGCCGACAGGCGCAGCACGGCCAGCGAGGCGAGCGCCTGCAGCAGCACCAGCATCAGCGCGGGCACCGCCCACTGGTACGGCGCGAGCCTGGTCGCGATCCCCGCCGCGAGGAACGCCGCGGGCATGAAGTGCCCGTCGTGGTCGTAGAGGAGGAACTCCGGCGACAGCAGCGGCAGCGCCGCGGAGCGACCGGTCAGGATCAGGTCGTCCCAGTAGAAGTAGCCCCGCGCCGCGACGACGCCGCGCACCACCAACTGGATCGCGATCAGTGCGACCGCGAGCTGCAGCACGCGGGTGCCGGTCGGTCGCCACCACGGGTCGGGGCCCGAGCCCGGCGCTCCGGCCGACGTCACGACGTCGGGCGGACCTGCAGCTGGGGCTCGCATGATGGACAAACCCTAGCCCGCGCGGCCGCGGCCCCGAGTCGTCCGCGACGCAGCGCGTCGGTTCAGCCGCGACGCAGCGCGTCCACGACCGTCCGTGGCGGTGGGTTGACGTGTGCGACGCCGTCGATGACGACGGTCGGGACCGTCTCGTTCCCGTCCGCGACGGACCGCACGAACGCCGCCGCATCCGGGTCCTTCCAGATGTCGATCTCACGCGGATGCAGGCCGCGCAGTCGCAGCGTGGCCCGCAACCTCATGCAGAACGGACAGCCCGGTCGCCAGTACACGGTCACTTCTGCGGGAGCGCTCACCGCCCCAGTCTCCGCGTGGAGCGAGGTTCAGCGCTAGTTTCGATCCGATGAATGCCCGGAACGCGCTCCGCTGGTGGCCGCCGGTCGGCGTGCTCGCCATGGTGGTGCTCGGGCTCGCCGTCGGCCGCGGCTCCACCCCGCTCGACGCGGCGTTCCTCGACGGCGCGACCGACCTGACCGGGTCCCGGCCGCGGTGGCTGCTGGCGTTCACCGACTGGTGGCTGCTGGGACCGGTCCTGGCGGCCGCGCTGGCGCTCGCGCTGTGGCGCAGGCAGTGGCGGCTCGCGGCGGTCGTCGCACTGTGCCCGTGGCTGGTCCTGGCGATCACCCAGGTGCTCAAGCGGCTGTTCGACCGCCGCAACGGCCCCTACCTGGAGTACCCGAGCGGCCACACCACGATGGTGGTGGTCGTGGCCGGAATGGCGCTGCTGGTGGTCGGGGCCCGGTGGTGGGCGGTGACGGTCGCGGCGGCGGTATGCGCGCTGGGCATGCTCGGCCTGGTGACCAACGGCTACCACTTCGTCACCGACACGATCGGCGCGGCCCTGCTCACCACGGCGCTGGTGTGCCTCGCCGCCCGGGTGGCCGGCCTGGTGCCGGCGCGACCACCCGTCGACGGGCGCAGCGAGGAGTCGGGCGACTAACCCAGGTCGAATTCGTCGGGGTCAGGGCCGAGCCGGTTGCCCACGTCCAGCCCCGCGATCGCGGCGAGGTCGTCGGCGTCGAGTTCGAAGTCGAAGACCGTGAAGTTCTGACGAATCCGGTACGGCGTCACGGACTTCGGGATCACCACGTTGCCGAGCTGCAGGTGCCAGCGCAGCACGACCTGCGCGGTGGAGCGCTGGTGCTTCTCGGCGATGCGTCCGAGGACTGGGTCGTCGAGCAGTCCCCTGCCCTGCCCCAGCGGCGACCAGGCCTCGGTGACGATGCCCTGCTCGGCGTGGAAGGCCCGCAGCTCGGGCTGGGCGAAGTCGGGGTGCACCTCGACCTGGTTGATCACCGGCGACACCCCGGTCTCCTCGATGATCCGGGTCAGCTGCGGCCGATGGAAGTTCGAGACGCCGATGGACCGCACCCGACCGTCGGCCTTCAGCTCGGCGAACGCCCGCCAAATGGCGATGTAGTCCTCACGCATGGCCCGCGGCCAGTGGATCAGGTACAGGTCGAGGTAGTCCAGGCCGAGCCGGTTCAGCGAGGCCTCGAACTCGAAGAAGACCGCGTCGCGCGTCCACGGCTGCGCGGTACCGTTCCAGAGCTTGGTGGTGACGAACAACTCGTCGCGGGCGATACCCGAATCCGCGATCGCCCGGCCGGTGCCCGCCTCGTTGCCGTAGATGGCGGCGGTGTCGATGCTCCGGTAACCGATGCTCAGTGCGCTGGTCACCGCGGTGTAGCTCTCGTCGTCCGGCACCTGCCACACCCCGAATCCGAGCTGGGGAATGCGGTTGCCGTCACTGAGGGACACGGTCGGTACTGGGCTCACAGAGGTCATGCAACAGGACAACCGATCCCGACGCAGTCTTGTTCCGGGCGGCCGCGAGATCTGGGCGCCTGAGAGAATCGAGCCATGACCGCCACCCTGCACGCCGACGGGCTGTCCGCATCCCGCGGCGAGCGCCTCCTCTTCTCCGACCTCGACCTGGTCGTCGCCCCGGGCGACGTCGTCGGCCTGGTCGGGGTGAACGGCGCGGGCAAGTCCACGCTGCTGTCGATCCTGTCGGGTCACAGCACCGCCGACACCGAGGGCTCGGTCACGCTCAGCCCACCGCACGCGACGGTCGGCCACCTCACCCAGGAACCCGAACGCCTGCCCGGCGAGACCGTCGAGGGGTTCCTCGGTAGGCGCACCGGCGTCACCGAGGCGGAGGCGGAGATGAACGCCGCGGCCGAGTCGCTGGGCGAGGAGGGCGGGGACGACCGCTACTCGCACGCCCTCGAACGCTGGCTGGCGCTCGGCGGCGCGGACCTGACCGAGCGGGCGGAGAAGGTCCTCGCCGACCTGGGCCTCGACGTCGGGCTGACCGCCGAGATGACCGCGCTCTCCGGCGGCCAGGCGGCGCGCGCGGGGCTGGCCTCGCTGCTGCTCTCGCGCTACGACGTGCTGCTGCTCGACGAGCCGACCAACGACCTGGACCTCGACGGGCTCGAGCGGCTCGAGCGCTTCGTCGCGGAGGCACGCGCCGGCATCGTGGTGGTCAGCCACGACCGAGAGTTCCTGGCGCGCACGGTGACCGGGATCGTCGAACTCGACTTGGCGCAGCAGCAGATTTCGGTCTACGACGGCAGTTACGACTCGTACCTCGCCGAGCGCGCCATCGCCCGCCAGCACGCGCGGGACCGCTACGAGGAGTACGCCGACACCAAGTCGGGTCTCGAGGATCGCGCGCAGATGCAACGCAACTGGCTCGAGCACGGCGTCCGCAACGCGCGCCGCAAGGCGAAGAACGCCGACTCCGACAAGATGGGACGCAAGGCGCGCGCCGAGTCCACCGAGAAGCAGGCCGCGAAGGCCCGGCAGACACAGCGGCGGATCGAGCGGCTCGAGGTGGTCGAGGAGCCGCGCAAAGAGTGGGAACTGCGCATGCAGATCGCCGATGCCCCGCGCAGCGGCAGCGTGGTCGCCACGCTCGGCGGCGCGGTGGTTCAACGTGAAACCTTCCGGCTCGGCCCCGTCACCACCCAGATCGACTGGGGCGACAGAATTCTCGTCACCGGTCCGAACGGGTCGGGAAAGACCACGCTGCTGCGGGTGCTGCTCGGCAAACTGACACCCGACGAGGGCACCGCGACGCTCGGGGCGGGCGTCGCGGTCGGCGAGGTGGACCAGGCTCGTGGACTCTTCGAGGGCGCCGAGGCGTTGGCGGCGGCGTTCGGCGCGCAGGTTCCGGACTGGCCGGACGCCGACGTGCGCACCCTGCTCGCGAAGTTCGGCCTGCGCGGTGCGCACGTGCTGCGGCCGGCGAACTCGCTGTCACCCGGCGAAAGGACAAGGGCGGCACTGGCTCTGCTGCAGGCACGCGGGGTGAATCTACTGGTGCTCGACGAGCCGACCAACCACCTGGACCTGCCCGCCATCGAGCAACTCGAACGAGCCATGGACGAGTACGAGGGCACCTTGCTGCTGGTCACCCACGACCGCCGGATGCTGGACACGATGCGCAGCACCCGGCGGTGGCGGATGGAGTCGGGCAGCCTCAGGGAGGACTGAGCAGCGCCTGCCCCAGGTACTCCCCCTCGCGGCACCCGGGCGGAATCGCGAACACCGCGGACCCGATCGGAATCGTCCAGCGGTTGAACATGTCCGAGTCCGAGAGCCGCTGCTGCACGGGGGTGAACTGCCTCTCGACGTCAGCCTGGTAGGCGACGAAGATCAGCCCCGAGTCGGAGATCTCCGCACCGGACGGCGCCTCGTCGTAGTTGTACGCGCGCCGGTGGAACCGTTGCCGCGGATCCGCCGACCTGGACCTGGCGATGTGCGAGAACTCCGAGATCACCGTCAGCCCGCCGGGTCCGGTGGCGGCGAAGTCCGGCTCGTCGTGTTCGGCCGACCCGGTCAGCGGCGCCCCGTCGGAAAGCCGGCGCCCCATGACGATTTCCCGTCCCGGGAGGTCCAGTTCGTCCCATGCGTCCAGGTCCATCCGGATCCGCCGGATCACCACCGAGGTGCCCCCGGCCAGCCACTGCCGCTCGGCGCCGTCGTTCCACACGAGTGCGTCGAAGTCCGCGGAGCCCGCTGCCGGATTGACCGTGCCGTCCACCTGTCCCATCAGGTTGCGCATCGTGGTCCCCTCGGGTTCGGTACCCCGGGCCCGCCGGAAACCACGCTGGGTCCACCGCACGGTCGCGCTCGCCCTCGCCCCCTTGAGCAGCACCCGCAGCGCGTGGGCGAGGGCAACCGGGTCGTCGGCGCCGACCTGCAGCAGCAGGTCGCCATCGCTCCAACGCTCCTCGAGCCTGTCGATCGCGAACGGCGGCAACGGCTTCAGCCAGGCCGGCGCCCTGCCGTCGAGCCCGGCGGCACGCAGCAGCCCCGGGCCGAACCCGACCGTGACGGTGAGCCGGGCGGGGGCCGTCGCGAGTTCCGGTTCGGTGTCGGCGAGCACCGCGCGACCGGCGGTCAGCCGCGCGGCGTCGTCGGTCCACACCCGCAACAGCCGCACCAGCGCGGCCCGGTCGGTGCCCGGCCGCAGGTCCAACGCCACGAAGGTGGTGTGCGCCTGCGGCGCGGTCGCGATCCCCGCCTGGTGAGCACCGTGGAAGGTCTCGGTGCCCGGCGCCGCGGCGGCCACCGTTCGGCCCGTGACCGCGCCCGCACCCCAACCGAGCGCGGCACCGCCGGCGGCGACGGCGCCCGCGCCGAGCAGCCGCCGCCGGCTCAGCTCAGCCACCGTGCGACTCCGAGTACTCCTCCTTGGCTCCCGCGAAATCACGGACCTGTGCGGTGAACTCGACCGTGCTGCCGTCGGAGAAACGCATCGTCAGCGGGACGTCGGCGCCCGCCCGGACCGGGTCGGGAAGCTCGAAGAACATGATGTGATCCGCGCCGGGGGCGAGCGTGTGCGAGCCCTTCGCGGGGATCGTGAAGCCGCCGTCCTTCTGCCGCATCTTCATGGCGCCGCTCCCGTCCGAGGCCATCTCGTGGAGCTCGACACGCGGGGAGACCGGACTGCTCACCTCGGTGAGGGTCGCATCCGATCCGGATCCGTTGGCCAGGGTGCCGAATGCGGCGGTCATCCCGCTGTCTGCCGCCTTCACCCAGGAGTCGGTGAAGGTGATGGCCTGTGCCTGCGGGGTGTCGTCGCCTCCGCTCGAGCAGCCGGCGAGCGCGAGGGCGGTTGCCGCGGCCAGGCAGGCGGACGCGAGGCGGAATCGGGTGGTCTCGATCATGGGGACAGTTCCTTCGTCTGGTGGTGTGCGGGTGCAGCCGAGTGCGTGCGTGCACGGCGGAGCGCACGGGCGCAGCCGCGTCGGCCGCGGGAACGCCTGTGCCCGCGGGATGAGGTGAGGTGAGGTGTCGATCAGACGAGGACGGGTGGGCCGCGACGCGGCTCGGTGCCGCGCCCCACCGACGCGAGCACCGGATGACGGTCGGCGACGGGCAACCAGGTGCGCGGCAACTCGACCGCGGGGATCCGCGCGAGCAGGGCGGCGGCGACGGCACGCAGGGCGGCGTCGACCCGCGGGCCGATCCGCTCGGCCGCGACGATGAGGGCGGCGCAGATCGCGATGGCGACGAGGTGGGTACCGATCATCAACTGTCCGGAGGCACCCGCCGGCGACGGGACGTGGTGGTGTCCGCCAACGACCGACAGGCACAGGTGCGCCCCGACCTGCCCGGCCCCGAGAACAGGGACCAGCGGCGCCGCGCCGCGCCGCAGCACCGGGATCGCGGCCGTCGCGCTGGACAGGACCGCTGCGACACCGACGAGCAACAGCAGTGCCGAGCTGGTGGGCAGTCCGCCACCGGCGATTCCGTGCGCGGCGACGGCCACGGCGACGGTCACCGCACCGACGGACGTGCAGCGCACTCGACGAGCGAGCTGCTCCCCCGGCACGACAGGCATGACCAGACGCTACTACGCAGCGTCGTATGCACCGACACGGCCCCGAACGAGACATATCACCCGTCTGGACAACTTGACGAAGTGTTGTGTTTTCACAACACTCTGGTGCATGAGTCCGGTACGGCGGGGCGAGTCGCGGCCCATCTACAACCGCATCGCGGTGTTGCGCGCCGAACGCTCGCTGAGCCGGGCGAGACTGGCGGAACTGATCGAGGTGAACCCGCAGACCGTCGGTGCCCTCGAACGTGGCGACCACTACCCCAGCCTCGACCTCGCCCTGCGGATCTGCGAGGTGTTCGCCCTGCCGGTCGAGGCCGTGTTCGCGCGTACCGCGTTCACCCCGCTGTCCACCGAGTACTACCGCCGCGAACCACGACAGGAGGGCGACGATCATGGCTGAGCCGACCATCATCGAGCGCTACCAGGCCCGCCGGACCCGACGATTCCTCGCGGACTCCGAGAAGTGGGGGCGGATGATGCCGTCCTGGCGCACCCAGTGTCGCCGCCGCGCCCTGGTACTGGCCCTCGGCGCGACCTTCGCGTTCATGGTGACGGTCGGGGTGCTGTGTCAGTTCTTCGACCGGGCGCCGCTCCTCTGGCTGCCGGCCTGCCTGCTGTTCTTCCCGATCTGGACGTCGCTGCAGATCGTGTCCGGCCGGCTCGGCGACGCGCCGACCACCACCCTGGACGAGTGGGAGGTGCAGCAGCAGAACGCCGCCCGGTCCGCGGGCCTGACCATCACCCAGTTCCTCGCGATGATCCCGGTGTCCTACCTCCTCGTCGGCAGCGTCGTCACCGATGGCGGCGACACCCGGATGGCCTACGCCGGCGGCCTGCTCACCCTGACAACCCTGATGATCGGCGGCTGCTCCCCGACCATGATCCTCGCCTGGACCCGCCCCGATCCCTACACCGACGACTACCTGCAGGAGGCGGCGTGACCGCGAACACCCTTGCCCTGGAACGAGTCTCCAAGCGGTACGGCGACGTCGTCGCACTCGACGACCTCAGCTTCGACGTGCAACCCGGCGAGATCTTCGGCTTCGTCGGCTCCAACGGCGCCGGCAAGACCACTACCATGCGCATCGTGCTCGGCGTGCTCGCCGCGGACACCGGCGAGGTCCGGCTCGGCGGCCGTCCGATCGACCTCGACGTCCGTCGCACGATCGGCTACATGCCCGAGGAACGCGGGCTCTATCCGAAGATGAAGGTCGGCACGCAGTTGTCGTACCTGGCGGAGCTGCACGGACTTTCCCGTGCCGACGCCCGGACCGCGGTGGACCGGTGGACGGAGCGGCTGGGCATCGCCGAGCGACTCGGCGACACCGTGGACTCGCTCAGCCTCGGCAACCAGCAACGCGTGCAGCTGGCCGCCGCGCTCGTGCACGACCCGGCCGTGCTCGTCCTCGACGAGCCCTTCTCCGGACTCGACCCGGTGGCCGTGGACGTGATGAGCGAAGTCCTCGCCGAGAAGGCGGACACCGGCGTCCCGGTGATCTTCTCCAGTCACCAACTCGACCTGGTGCAGCGCCTGTGCCACCGCGTCGGCATCATCTCTCGCGGGCACATGCGGGCGGTCGGCACCGTGGCCGAACTGCGTGGCGCCGGGCCGCGACAACTCGTGGTGCACGCACCCTCCGCCCCGGCCGACTGGGCGGACCGCCTGGTCGGCGTGCGCACGATCGATCGCCGGGACGGACGCACCGTGCTCGAGATCGACGCCGCGACCGACGACCAGCAGGTTCTCGCCGCGGCACTGAGAACCGGTCCGGTGCACGAGTTCTCCCTTCGCAGACCCACCCTGACCGAACTGTTCCGAGAGGTCGTGACCGCGTGAGCGCCCCCACCGCGTTGAGCAACGCCCGCGCCATCTCGCTCGTCGTCCGGCGCGAATTCCTTACCCAGGTTCGGAAGAAGAGCTTCCTGATCAGCAACGTGATCGTGCTGGTCGCGATCGTCGGCGGCATCGTCGCGTACTCGCTCTTCGCCGGCGGCGACGAGGAGAACCGCGACACCGTCGGACTCGTCGGCGACCAGTCACTGTCAGCGCTGTTGGTCACGGTTGGTGAGCAGACCGGCACGCTCGTCGAGGTGTCCGCCGTGCCCGACGAGGCGACCGCCCGCAGCCGCGTCGAGTCCGGCGACCTCGACGTCGCCCTGATCCCGCACCCCGACGGTTCCGCGACCGCCGTCACCGACTCCGAGATCGACACCGGGCTGCGCACCGTCCTCGATGCGGCGGTCGCCGGCCAGGCGCAGCAGTCGACGTTGGCCGCGCAAGGCGTGGACACCGCCGCGCTCCGCGCCGGCACCGCCACCGCCGTGGTCACCGTCGACGCGATCAACCCACCGGATCCCGAACGCGGACAGCGCATTGCACTGTCCATCGCCGCGGTGGTGGTGCTGTACATGCAGATCCTCGCGTTCGGCATGTACGTGGCGATGGGGGTCGTCGAGGAGAAGTCCAGCCGGGTGGTGGAACTCCTGCTCTCCACCCTGCGACCGCTGCAGCTGTTGTGGGGCAAGATCATCGGCATCGGGGCGGTCGGACTGCTGCAGCTCACCGCCTACGGCGTCGCCGGCGTCGGCACCGGCCTCGCGACCGGGGTGCTCACCGTCACCGGCGCCGCGCTGGGCACCGTCGCGAGCACCCTCGGCTGGTTCGTCCTCGGGTTCGCGTTCTTCGCCGTGCTCTACGCGGCGGCCGGTTCGATGGTGTCGCGGCAGGAGGACGTCAACTCCACCGCGATGCCGCTGACCCTGCTGATCATGGCGATGTTCTTCACCGCGTTCTCCGCGGTGAGCAACCCGGACGGCACGCTGAGCAACGTCCTCAGCTGGATCCCGCCGTTCTCGGCGGTGCTGATGCCGCTGCGGATCGCGGCCGGCGTCACCGGGCCGGGGCAGATCCTGGGCACCATCGCGATCATGCTGGCCGTCACCATCGCCCTCTCGGTGGTCGCGGCGAAGATCTACCAGCGCTCGATCCTGCGGGTGGGCAAGACGGTGTCCTGGAAGGAAGCCTTCGGACGGTCGTAGCCGCCGACGCCGAGGGTTATGGTCAGGCGCATGACCGCGCGACTGTCTGCCCACGAGATCCTCGGCCTGGTGCTGGACACCGACAGCTACGCCTCCTGGGACCGGCCGCCGATCCCGGTGGATGCGGGCCCGGCGTATCGCGCGGATCTCGACGCCGCGGAGGCGAAGACCGGCCTGGACGAGTCGGTGATCACCGGCGAGGGCACCGTGCGCGGGCGCCGGGTCGCGGTGATCGCCTGCGAGTTCGGTTTCCTGGCCGGGTCCATCGGCGTGGCCGCCGCGGAACGGATCGTGAGCGCGGTCGAGCGCGCCACCGCCGAGGGCCTGCCGCTGCTGGCCTCGCCGACCTCGGGCGGCACCCGCATGCAGGAGGGCACCGTCGCCTTCGTCCAGATGGTGAAGATCGCGGCGGCGATCACCGTGCACAAGGCCGCTCGCCTGCCCTACCTGGTGTACCTGCGCAACCCGACCACGGGCGGGGTGTTCGCGTCCTGGGGGTCGCTCGGGCACGTGACCGTCGCGCAGCCCGGCGCGCTGATCGGCTTCCTCGGTCCGCGCGTCTACCAGGCGCTGTACGGCGAGAAGTTCCCGGACGGTGTGCAGACCGCCGAGAACCTGTACGCCAACGGCGTCATCGACGGCGTCGTGGAACCGAAGTGGTTGCGGCACCTGGTTCATCGCGCACTGCGAGTGTTGACCGGCGAGACCGACGAGTGGGTGGACGAGCACCCCGAACCGGCCGAGATCCCGGACGTACCCGCCTGGCAGTCGGTGATGCTGTCCAGGCGCACCGACCGGCCCGGCATCCGCCAGCTGCTGAGATATGCCGCCACGGAACAGGTTCCGCTCAGCGGCACCGGCCAGGGTGAGGCGGACAAGACCGTGCTGGTCTCCCTGGCCCGTTTCCGCGGCGCACCCTGTGTGCTGTTCGGGCAGGATCGCAGCGGCCAGTCCGCCCAGCACACGATGGGTCCCGGGGCGCTGCGCGAGGCGCGGCGCGCGATGAAACTCGCGCAGGAACTGGGCATCCCGCTGGTGCTCGTCATCGACACCCTCGGCGCCTCGTTGTCGAAGGAGGCCGAGGAACGCGGGCTCGCCCCGGAGATCGCCCGCTGCCTCGCCGACCTGGTCACCCTCGACACCGCGACCGTCTCCGTGCTGCTCGGCCAGGGCACCGGAGGCGGTGCGCTGGCCCTGCTGCCCGCGGACCGGGTGCTCTGCGCGCAGAACGGCTGGCTGGCTCCGCTGCCACCGGAGGGCGCCAGCGCGATCGTGCACCGCGACACCACGCACGCCCCACGAATGGCTGCGGCCCAAGGCATCCGATCCCTCGACCTGCTGCGCGACGGCGTGGTCGACGCAATCATCCCGGAACTGCCCGATGCCGCTGACGAACCGATCGCGTTCTCCAAGCGGGTCGGCGAGGCCATCGCCCGCGAGCTGGCCGCCCTGGTCGGCACGACCGCCGAGCAGCGGTACGCGGACCGGATCGCCCGGTACCGCAACCTCGGGTTGCCCGGATGAGCACCGCGACCGTGAACACCGCACCCGCTGCCGCGGGCTACGACCGCGCCGCGCTGAACCGGTTCGAGCTGTTCCTGGTCGCGGCGGTGACCACCGTGCTGATCACCCGGGTGTTCCTCGCGGCCACCGGCTACCCACAGATCGGCGGGAGCGGCGGGCTGCACATCGCGCACGTGCTGTGGGGCGGTCTGCTGATGGCCGCCGCGATCGTCGCGGTGCTGATCGGCGACGGCAGCCGGGTGCGGACGGGCGCCGCCCTCGCCGGCGGCATCGGATTCGGCCTGTTCATCGACGAGGTCGGCAAGTTCGTCACCGCCGACGTCGACTACTTCTTCCAGCCTGCCGTCGCGATCATGTACGTGGTCTTCGTGCTGTTCTACCTCGTGGTGCGGGAAGTGGTGCTCCGGCGGGCGATGTCGGACCGGCGCCGTCTCGCGATCGGCGCGCGGGCCCTGACCGACCTCACCCTCGAACAGCTCGACGACGTCCGCTACAAGTCCGCGCTGCGTGCCCTCGACGAGGTCCAGGACCCTGCCCTGGCCGGGCTGGCGGAGTCGATCCGGGGCGGACTGCGCTCGCAGCCGCCGCCGACCGGCGGCGTGGAGTCGAGGGTCACCCGCGCCGCCGACACCCTCACACGGCGGACTGCGGCGGTGCTCGGACACCGGGCAGTTCGCCGAACGGTCCTCGCGCTGTTCGTGCTGCAGGCGGTGGTGTCCCTGGTGTCGGTGATCGTCGCGGTGGTCACCGACGCCCCGGGTGACACGGAGGCCGAGGACGTCTCCGATGCGATGGTGCAGCTGTCGAGCACGGTCACCGGCGCCCTCGTGGTGGTCGGGGTGTGGTGCCTCGTGCGTCGTCACTACCTGCTGGCGCTGCGACTGCTGCGGGCCTCCGTCGTGATCGGGCTCCTGCTGACACAGGTGTTCCTGTTCGCGCAGGAGGAGTTCGGCGCCCTCCTCGGTTTCGCCGTCTCACTGCTCCTGCTCGCCGCGCTGAGTATCGCCATTCGAACCGAGGGTGCGGCGGTCCCGGCACCCGCCTGAGGGGAGCGTCGGTCATCGACTCACGAGAATCGCGTCTTCTGATCACGGAGTGTTGCAGTCGGCCCTACACCGGATTCCTCGGCTCGAGCGTGGCGAAAGATTGACGAAGGAGTTCCACCGCGTCCATGGTCTCGTCAGGCTCGGCCCAGGTGGTCAGCGCAACGTCGAAGCAGACCAGCGACGCCTGCACCAGAGTCTGTGCTCGCAGTACCGCGCGATCACCGGCGAGTCGCTCCTGCACGAGCGGGGTGAGCAGACTTGCCCACAGCAGATGCTTTTCGAGGTTGCGTGCGCGTAGAGACGCTGCACTCGTCAAGACACGCATGGTCCTCTTGCTTCGTTGTTCGTCCCTATTCGGTTGAGCCAGCAGGGCTTCGAAGGACACCCGCAGAGAATCCCAGACCGGTTCATCAGCCGGCCGCGCGGCGAAGGCGTCGCGAACGAACTCGCCCCAGGGAACGAGGTCGCCGATGACGGTGTCTTCCTTGGCCGGGAAGTAGCGATGGAAGCTGCGGGCCGAGATGCCCACCTCGGCGGCGATCTGCTCGACGGTGACCGCATCGAAACCCTGCTGGGCGAAAAGGTCGATCGCGACCTCGGCGATCCGTGCGCGCACGGCCTCACGAGTGATGTCGCGCAGACCCGGTGCCGATGAACTTCCCACAAGGGGAGCGTACAGTGCCGATGGTGTCATAGACTGACACTCTTGACCTACTATGACAGACCGAAGGGCGTCATCATGGACACTCGCAATCTCGGCCGGCAGGGCCTGAACGCCGCCGCTCTCGGCTACGGGGCGATGGGCACCGCCGCGGGTTACGGCCCCACCGACGACACCGAGTCGATCGCCGCGATCCGAAAGGCGCACGAGCTCGGCGTGACGATGTTCGACACCGCCGAGATGTACGGCTGGGGCGAAGGCGAGAAGCTGCTCGGTCAGGCGCTGGCACCGATCCGTGACGAAGTCGTCATCGCCACGAAGTTCGGTCTCACCCGCTCCTTCGGATCCGACTCACGCCCCGAGCACATCCGCCAGGTCGTCGAGGCCAGCCTTCGAAACCTCCGCGTCGACACGATCGACGTGCTCTACCAGCACCGCCCCGACCCGAACGTCCCGATCGAAGACGTGATCGGCACGATGAAGGAGTTCGTCGAAGCAGGGAAGGTCAAGTACCTGGGACTGTCCGAGGCGGACGAGGCCACCATCCGTGCCGCACACGCGGTACACCCGATCTCGGTGCTGCAGTCCGAGTACTCGATCTTCGCGCGCGACGTCGAGACCCTGTTTCCTGTCCTGGAAGAACTCGGGATCGGCTTCGTCGCCTACTCGCCGCTGGCCCGGGGCTTCCTCAGCGGCGCGGTGGCTTCCCGCGAACACTACGACGCCAACGACTTCCGTCAGCACGTCCCGTGGTGGGCGCCGGAGAACTTCGACGCCAACGTCGCCGTCGTCGACGAGTTGGCCGTGCTCGCCGACAGCAAGGATGCCACCCTTGCGCAGCTGTCACTGGCCTGGCTGCTGACCCGCAGGGACTACATCGTCCCGATCCCGGGATCCCGCAACCCGCAACGTGTCGACCAGAACGTCGCCTCCGTCGAACTCGACCTGACTCCCGAAGATCTTGCCGCCATCGAGCTGATCGCCCCCACAGGCGGCGTCGGCGGCCGCATGTAGGTAGCCGCGAGAGGGCACCACTTGCCAGTCGAGGACCGCACGCACAAGCGAAGATTGTTGCGCAGCAATGAAATAGCCATTGTATTCGAACATTTGTTCTAGTATATTTGCATCATGGACATCATCGAGATGCTCACCACACCCCGCAACGTAGAGGCGTGGCGGCTCGACGAGTCCACCTTGCTGTCGTTGGTGCCGGAACTGTCGGCACGGTTGCGGCAGCTCGACGCGCTGCGCGTGCGGTTGGTCCACGAGATACACGAGCGGGGCGCCACCCGGGCTGTCGGTGCGACCTCCACTCAGGAATGGTTGTCCGGGTCCGCGAAACTCACCCCCGCGCAAGCGAAGCGGATCGTCACCGCCGGGCAGAGCCTCACCCGCCGACCGGAGGTCGCGGGCGCGTTCGCCGACGGCGTCCTCGACATCGAGCAGGTCCGCACCATCACCGGGTTGCTCGATCAGATCCCCGACCTCACAGCAGGAATCGCACCCGAATGCCTCGGCGGCGTCTACGAGGACCCCGCCGCCGAATGCGCGAAGCAGTGCACCGAGTACCTGCTCGCGACCGCCGCCACCGACAATGCCAACGACACCACAGTGCGCACCGCAGCACTGAAGACGATGATCACCCCCGAGGACGACGGGCCGCCGCCCGACGACGAAAACGACCAACTCAACGAACTCTTCGCCTCCCCCACCGCCGGCGGACGGGTTCGCATCAAGGGACACTTCGACAAGACGACCGGCGAACAGTTGATGACCGCCCTGTCGGCCCTGTCCAGGCCGCAACCGGGGCGAAACACCACCAGTGGTGACCCGCAACCCGATCCACGCTCCGCACCGCAACGACGGGCCGACGCCTTCGGTGACATCGTCCGCCACTACCTCGACACCGCCGCCGCTCCCGGCGAAGGCGGCGAACGACCCCACGTGACCGTGTTCGTCGGACTCGACAACCTCGCCCGAGCCACCCGAAACACCAGCAGTGGCAACGACAGCGAGGCGACCACCAACCCTGCCGACGCCGGTCGGCAGTCATTCTTCCGCCGCGGCCCAGCCTGGATGCCTTGGCTCGGCCCGATCAGCGACCGCCTCGCCGCACTCATCTCCTGCGACGCGTCGATCACGCCGATCGTGATGGACGCCGAGGGCAACCCCCTCGACGTCGGACGAACGACCCGCACCATCCCTCGCCGACTGCGCCGCGCCCTCGACGCCCGAGACTGCGGATGCGCCTTCCCCGGCTGCGGCCGCCCCGCGGCCTGGACCGACGGCCACCATATTCAGCACTGGTCGAACGGCGGCGAGACGAAACTCTCGAATCTGTTGCTGCTCTGCCGTTTCCATCACCGGCTGATTCACAAGGGCGACTGGAGCGTGTTCATCGGCGACGACAACCATCCGTGGTTCATACCGCCTGCCTGGATCGACTTCGAGCGAAGACCCGTCCCGGCACACAATCGAAGACAGCCGCCCATAGCGAGCTGACAACCGAATACTCGAACAGCGCCGCCCCGGACCACGACCCCTCGCACAAGGGCCGCGGTTCGGGGCGGTCGCTGGCCTGGCGGGGTTTGGACTGGGCGGGTGTGGACTTGGCTGCGGTCAGCTGCTTACCCCACTCCGCGCAGGTCCACGCACCCGCAACCGACGTGATCGAAATGTCGGAATCGACCGCTATGCTCGGCGACCAATGTCTACTACAGCCGACGGCGGCAGCCGTCCATTCCAGGTACACCTCGGCGGGATCATCGAGTTGCTCAGTGCGAGCATCTACACCGGGCCGCAGGTCTTCATCCGTGAGCTGCTGCAGAACGGGTGCGACGCGATCGCGGCCCGCCGCGAGTCGGAGCCGGGCCACGACGGCACCATCCGGGTCCTTCCCGCCGACGCCGCCGGCACGGTGTTCGCGGTCGAGGACGACGGCGTCGGGCTGACCACCGCCGAGGTCGGCGAGTTGCTTGCGACGGTCGGCCGCAGTTCCAAGCGGGACGTCCTCGATCTGCCCCGCACCGACCGCCTCGGCCAGTTCGGGATCGGCCTGCTCAGCTGCTTCATGGTGAGTGACGAGATCCGGGTCCGGTCCCGGTCGGCCACCGGCTCGCCCGCCGTCGAATGGGTGGGGCGCGCTGACGGCACCTTCACGGTGACCGAGCTCGCCGACGACCTGCCGGTCGGCACCAGGGTCGAGCTGGTTCCCCGTCACGACGCCACCAGCCTCGTCTCGACCGCCGGCGCGCGCGATCTGGCCGACCGGTTCGGCCGTCACCTTCCGGTGCGCGTCACCGTTGCCGGTGAGACGGTGACCCGGCCGGCGCCCTTCCTCGAGCGCACGGCCGTCCCCTCGACTGAGTTGCGCGAGCTGGGCCGGGAGATCGTCGGTGCCGAACCCTTCGCGACCTTTCCGGTGCACGTGCCGTCGACCGGCACCCGGGGCACCGCGTTCGTGCTGCCGTTCGCGCTGTCGCCCGGCCAGCGGCAGTCGAGCCGCGTCTACCTCGGCGGGATGCTGCTCTCCGAGCGGATGGACGACCTCCTGCCGGACTGGGCGTTCTTCGTGCGGTCCGTCGTCGACACCACCGGCCTGCACCCGACGGCCTCCCGCGAATCCCTGATCGAGGACGACGCACTCGAGTCCACCCGGGCCGAACTGGGCGCCGCGGTCCGCCGTTGGGTCATCGGACTCGCCGCGGAGGCGCCGCGCCGGCTCGCCGCGTTCCTCTCGGTCCACCACCTGGCCCTGCGGGCGCTCGTCCTCCACGACGACGAGCTGGCCCGGTTCATCGTTCCCCACCTGCCGATCGAGACCACCGAGGGCCCGACGACCTTCGGCGACTCCGCCCGGCGCGGCATCGTGCGGTACACCCGGAGCGTCGACGAGTTCCGGCAGCTGGCCGGCATCGCCCGCCCCGGTGCCCCGATCGTCAACGGCGGCTACGTCTACGACGCGGACATCGCCGCGAGACTGCCGGAGTTCGTGCCCGGCGCCGAGGTCGAGATCGTCACCGTCGCAGACGAGATCGACCACCTCGACATGCCGCCTCTGGCCGACCGGGCTGTCTCCCGGCGGCTGCAGGAGCGCGCCGACGCGGCACTGGCCGACCTCGACTGCGCGACCGCCGTGCGCGCCTTCGCGCCGGACAGCGTCCCCGCGATGTACGTCGCCGACGAGGCGGTGCTCCGCAGCCTGCGTCGCGAGCAGGCGAGCGAGGCCGGGGGGATGTGGGCCGACATCCTCGGACGCGTGGACGAGGCCGCGGCGGCCGACGGCGACACCACCGGCAGGCTCGCCCTCAACTGGCGAAATCGCTTGGTGCGCACCCTCGCCACCCTCGACGACGAGGCCGTGCTCTCGCGCGCGGTGCGGATCCTCTACGTCCAGGCGCTGCTCGCCGGACACCGGCCGCTGCGGGCCGCCGACCGCACGGCCCTCACCGACGCCATGACCGACATCGTGCACCTGTCCGTCGGCCTCGACGCCGCCGTGACCACCGATCACACACCACACCGCTCCACCACCACCGACAAGGACGACCATGCCGAGTGAGACCACCGTCGCCGATCTGATCGACGAGATCGACGTGACATCGTACGGACCCGCCGAACGCGACCTGATCGAACGCGCGATCACCCTCGCCGAGGAGACCGGCGACGAGGCCGCCGCCTACGCCGTGCGGATGCGACTGATCCAGTCCGCCTGCCTGACCGGGGACACGGACGCGCTGCTCACCTCGTTCGCCTGGTGCGTGGGCCGCAACGCCGCCGACCCGGCCACCTTCCCCGCCCAGATCGACGACCACGACCTGCTGTGGTTCCACAAGTGGGTCGCCGACGCGCTCGCCTCGAACCCGATGTTCCCGCGCACGACGATCGCCGAGTCGATCGAGCAGATGGAGACCGCATACCGCCAGGCCGGCGTCGGACAGTCCGGGGTGGTGCAGACCCGGTTCTGGCAGGCGTTCGAGGAAGGCCGGATCGAGGAGGCCGCCCGACACCTCGACGAGCTCGGGCGGACCCCGCGGGACGAGTACAGCCACTGCGAGGCGTGCGTGCGATCCGAGGAAGCCCGGTTCCGATTCGCCACCGGGGAACTGGAGGCGGGGATCGGTCTCGTGCAGGAGATGCTCGACAACGACCACGGATGCGCCGAGGAGCCGGAACGGGCGATGGCCCACGCCCTGGTCCCGCTGCTGCGGACCGGTCGACTCGACGACGCCGAACGGATGCACACGCGGGGTTACCGGCTCGCCCGCGGCAACGCCACGAACCTCGACATGATCGGACTGCACCTGATCTTCCTGTCCGTCACGGGCAACCATCAGCGTGCCCTCGAGGTGCTCGAGCGGCACATCGGCTGGCTGGCGCACGATACCCTCAACGCGACCGCACACCTCGACGCCCTCACTGCCTTCGCGGTGACCTGCGCGGCGGCCGGCCGGGCCGGGCTCGGCCACGAACACGTCCGCGGGGCCGACGCCGCACCATTGCACCGCTTCCTCGGCGCACACGCAGGCCCGTGGACGGTCGACGAGCTGGCGCAGACTTGCTGGCGTGCCGCGGAGGAGCTCGCGGCCCGCTTCGACGACCGCAACGAGACCGCATTCCGCAGCGACAAGGTAGCTGCCGCAAGGGTTCTCGCGGAACAGCACTGGGACCTACCGATCGGTGCCGCACATCCGCTGCCGGCGTCGCCCGTCGCGGCGGACCCGGTCGCGGCCGCGGCGTTCGTCGACGACATGGCAGTGGCCCGGGTGGACGAGCGGGTCGACACGATGCTGGACGACGAGGGCTTGGATGCGGCACTGACCTGGGTGGAGTCCGAACTGGTCGCCGCGACGACACCCGGCCACCGCACCGTGCTGCTGCGGTTGCTTGCCCAGTTGCTCGCCGGCTGCGGCCGATTCGAGGAGGCGCTGACCGCCGCCGACGGTGCCCTCGACCTGTCGGCTGCTCACGCCGCGCGGTCCGTGACCGCCGCGCTGGCCGCACTCAGCGCCCAGATCTGCGACGACCTCGGCCGGCTGGACGAGGCGGCCGGCCGACTGCGACTGGCCGCGCGGGAAGCGGAACTGGCCGGCGAGGAGTCCGTCGTCTACCGCTACCGGCTCGGCGTCGTGCTCGTCCGGTCCGGGCACCCGGACGAGGCCGTGGACGAGCTCACGGCGGTCGCCCGGACCGAGGAGGCGCGGGACGCGGAAGCCGCGGATCGCGCCCTGACCCTGCTGTGGCTCGGCCACGCGCAGCGCGACACCGGCGAGCCGGGTGACGCGGTGTTGGCGTGGACCGAGGGCCAGGAGCTCGCCCAAGCGGGCGAAAACTATGAGCTCGCCACGCAGATCGGCAGGGAGCTCGGGCTGATGATGATGCGGTTCGGCGACGAGGACGCCGTCGAGGTCCTCGACGAGGCGGTCGGGGACGCCCGGCAGCTCACCGACCGTCCCGATGTGCTCGCCGACGTCCTGCACGCGCGGGGACGGGCCCGGATCGAGTTCGGCGACGAGGACGGGCTCGAGGATCTGCGCGCCGCGGGCGAGCATCCCGACCCGTGGACTCGCGCGGACATCGAGGACTCGACCGCCCGGGCACTGGCCGAACTGGGCCGGCACGACGAGGCGGTGCGGACCGGGCTAGCCGCGTCCGACGCCTACGCTGCCGCCGAGGACGTCGTCGGCTCCGGCAGCGCCCTGATCGTCGTCGCTGGGGCACTGCTGGCGACAGGGCGCCACGAGGAAGCCGTCGCCGTCCTCACCGACGCGGCGCCGCGGGTGTCCGAGGTTCCCCCGCTCGCGACGCGGGTGGCGCTGATGGAGGGGGACGCCCTCGAGGCCCTCGGCCGGCACGACGCCGCAGCGGCGGCGCGGGCACGGGTCGACAGCTGACGGCCCGAAACGGCGGGGCCTGCCCAGACCCCGCCGTTTCGGCCCCACCGAGGACCGGGCAACCGATCGGCTAGCTGCCTCCCGCCGCGACGGCCGGCACGATCACCGCGGCGACGACCGCCGCGTTCACCGCCTCGACCGCCTTGCGCACCGCGGCGCCCGCCCATTCGTCCGCGGCGATCGCCTTGGCCCGCTTACGAATCGCCTTGCGATCGGCATCGGGGAAGACCTTGTGCGCGGCGTCCACCGCCGACAGGAGCGAGATCAACGCGGCCGTCCGCGGCGCCGGGCTCGCGCCGTCGGCGAGCGCCGACCACAGTCGCTCGCGCACCACCCGCTCGTGCGACTCGTCCACCGACGGCCAGGTCTTGGTGGGGAAGATGCCGAGCAGCTTGCCCTTGGACTCGTGCACCCAGCCGCGCTCGACGACCCGGCCGAGCACAGCCTCCTTGAGGTTCCTACCCAGCTTCTCGATCGCCCGCTCCGGCTTCATCGGCTTCGACCCGCGCAGCTGCGCGGCGGCGTGGGCGAGGATCGGGTCCAGCGGCGCGGTGCGGTTACGCAGCACCAGTCGGCCCTTCTTGACGTCACCGGTACCGTCGGCCGGCTCGACCACTCCGTCGAGGGCCAGGTCGAGCAGCACCGCACCGGCCAGGACCCGCGGCAGCGCCGCGCCGTCCACCACCGGCTTTCCGGTCTCGTCGTCGAGCAGGAGCAAGAGCAGGTCCTCGGCGAGCAGCGTCATGGCTCCACCGTACGACGGTGCAACCGGCCGTCGCACACCCAGCCGTCACACACCCGTTGACGTCGTCACACCCTCACTCCACGCCCAAAACCGGTGTGACATCGCCGATCGGCGTGTGACGTCGCTCGACCACACCGACGAGACCGCTATGGTTCGTCGGACATGACACGCATCGGCAAAGCAGTTCGGGCCGCGGGACTGGCCGCGATGGTGTCGGTCGTGATCTCGTGCGGTGCCCGGGACTATCCCGGCGCCGCCCTCCACGCGCTGCCCGAGAACGCCGTCGGCGCGGTGTCACTGGGGCCGTTGGCCCTCGAGGCGAGCGACCTGTTCAACGAAAACCGATCGCTTGTCTTCCTTTTCGACGCGGACGGGGACGTGGTCGGCAGGATCGAGGGCCACGACATCACCGGCAGTCGGACCCTGGCGTCGTCCCGCAACCTCGTGACCGTGTCCGCCCGCGCGGTGACGACACTGACTGCGACATCACGCGCCGAGTTCGGCATCGACGAGTCCTGGGTCGAGGCGGCCGCGAACGACCCGGCGTCGGGAGCGGCGACGGTCTGGTTCAGCCGGCGCGACAGCACGTTCGTCACGGTTGCCGCAGACGGGCGGGCCCGCTCGGGCACCGTCCCCGGCCGCGTCGAGGCGGCTGCGCAGTGCGGCGAGCGTGCGGTCGCGATCGCGATCGCGATCGCGATCGAAGCCGTGCCGGCCGACGACGGGCTGTATACGTCCCGCCTGTTCGAGGTCGGGCCCGGCGGCGAGCCCGTCGAGCGTGGGGTGTGGCGGCAGGACCCCGAATTCTCCGCCGCTTCGTCCACGGCCGTCTGCACCGCCGACGGCCGGTCGATGCTCTCCCTCCACCGATCGCCCGGTCCAGCCGACGGTGGCGAACCGGAAATGACACTGGTCCGCACGAACCTCGTCGACGGATCCCGGACCGCCAGCCCCCTGGAGATGTCGGGCCACTCGCCGACCACCCGCGGAGGTTCGCTCACCATCGTCGGCGACCGGCTGTACTGGATCACGCTGACGGGCGACGTGCTGTCCACCCCGGTGACGGGCTGGCCGTCCGTGGCACGGGAGTGGTCGATCCCCGGCTCGGGCGAGAAGTCCGCCGCAACGGTGCACGGCGCCACCGTCAGCACGCTCGACCACGCACAGCGGCCGCCGACCTTCGCGCAGTACGACCTCGTCACCGGCGCCCGGACCGCGGGCCCCGTCGAACTGCCGTGGTTGGGCCCGCTGATCGACGCGGAGACCGAGAGCGGCAACAACGTCTACGGCGTCACCGACCTCGACGGACTGGGCCGGTAGTCGCGGCCGTCACCGCCGCCGACCGTTCACCGACGGTTGGGCACCGCACACCGGCGCCGCCCGCACCTTCGCACTGCACAGTCCGCAGGTTCGCCTAGGGTGTAGTGCGCGTCACAGACGCACGAGTACCGGGAGAGGACAGCAGCCGATGAGTGCAGCCGAGCGGGCCACGGGCGCATACGCCGAGGCCTTCCGCGATAGCGTCGAACAGCCCGAACGATTCTGGTTGCAGGCCGCCGACGCCATCGACTGGGTCGACGCACCGACCCGCGCCCTCGACGACTCCGCGGCCCCGATGTACCGCTGGTTCCCCGACGCTCGGATGAACACCTGCTTCAACGCCCTCGACCGGCACGTGGCGGCCGGCCGCGGCGAGCAGGCCGCGCTGATCTACGACTCCGCCATGCTCGGCACCACCCGCACCTACAGCTACGCCGAACTGCTGCGCGAGGTGTCGACGTTCGCGGGCGTCCTCGCCGCGCAGGGCATCTCCGCGGGCGACCGAGTGGTCGTCTACATGCCGATGATCCCCGAGGCCGCCATCGCGATGCTCGCCTGCGCGCGGATCGGCGCAATCCACTCGGTGGTGTTCGGCGGGTTCGCCGCCGCGGAACTCGCGGCCCGTATCGACGACGCGCAACCGAAGGCGTTGGTCACCGCGTCCGGTGGGCTCGAGCCGGGACGCACCATCGAGTACCTGCCGCTGGTCGAGCGCGCACTGGGGCTGACCGACACCCCGCCGGCCACCGTCATCGTGAAGAACCGCGACGAGATCCCCGGAGCAGCAACGGATTTCGAGGGCTGGCTGGACTGGGATGCCGCCGCTGCCGATGCCGAACCCGCCGACTGCGTACCGGTCGCGGCGACCGACCCGCTCTACATCCTCTACACCTCCGGCACCACCGGTAAGCCCAAGGGCGTGGTCCGCGACAACGGCGGGCACGCGGTGGCGATGGCCTGGTCGATGCGCAACATCTACGACATCGGCCCCGGCCAGGTCATGTGGACCGCCTCCGACGTCGGCTGGGTGGTCGGACACTCCTACATCGTGTACGCGCCGCTGCTCGTCGGCGCGACGACGGTGATGTACGAGGGCAAGCCCGTCGGCACCCCCGACGCAGGCGCGTTCTGGCGGGTGATCGCCGAGCACAAGGTGCGGGCCCTGTTCACCGCGCCGACCGCGATCCGTGCCATCCGCAAGGAGGACCCGGACGCGAAGGAGCTCGCCCGCTACGACATCTCCTCGATGACCACGCTGTTCGCCGCCGGTGAGCGACTCGACCCGGACACCTACGAGTGGGCGACACGTGAGCTCGGCATTCCCGTGGTCGACCACTGGTGGCAGACCGAGACCGGGTGGGCGATCTGCGCGAACCTGCGCGGGCTCGACCCGATGCCGATCAAGGCAGGCTCCCCCACCGTCTCGGTCCCCGGATACCGCGTGCAGGTGGTGGATGGCGAGGGGAACCCGGTCGAGGCAGGCGCCGAGGGCAACATCGTGATCGCCCTCCCGTTGCCGCCCGGCACGCTCGCCGGGCTGTGGCGCGACGAGGACCGCTATGCCAAGTCCTACCTGGCGACCTTCCCCGGTTACTACCTGACGGGCGACTCCGGATACATCGACTCCGACGGCTACGTCTTCGTGCTCGGCCGCAGCGACGACGTGATCAACGTTGCCGGACACCGCCTCTCGACCGGGTCGATGGAGGCCGTGGTCGCGCAGCACGCGGCCGTGGCCGAGTGCGCGGTCGTCGGCATCAAGGACGACCTCAAGGGCCAGCGTCCCAGCGGCTACGTGGTCCTCAAGGCTGGTGCCGACATCGACCACGAGGTGCTGCGCACCGAACTGGTGACGATGGTGCGCGACCAGATCGGTGCGGTCGCCACTTTCCGCGACGTGACGGTCGTGCAGGCGCTGCCGAAGACCCGCTCGGGGAAGATCCTGCGCAAGACGATGCGCCAGATCGCCGACCACGAGGACTACACGGTGCCCTCGACCATCGAGGATCCGGCGGTGCTCGACGCGCTCGCCCGGCTGCTCGGCGGGCCGAACTCCTGACGCCTGTGCAGAACGCTCAGAACTTCCACAGGGCGGACTCGAGTGGTTGCCAGGTTGCGGTCGTAGCTTTCCGCCCATGAGAACCCCCACCTCCCGTTCTGTCCGCGGCGCACTTCTCGTCGCCGGTCTCGCGTCGGCCGGCGCCCTCCTGCTGCCCGGGCCGGCCTCCGCCGACGCGGTCTCGCCGGCCCAGCCGTTGCTGCAGACCAGCTGCAGCTTCGCTCAGGTCGACGCCGCCCTCCAGGCCAACGCCCCCAAGCTCGCCCAGCGTCTCGACAAGCACCCGAAGCTCGAGGCGAAGCTGACCGCACTGCTCGCCAAGCCGGCCGACCAGCGTCAGCAGGCCGTCGACGACTTCACCGCCAAGCACCCGAAGCTGGCGCAGCGTCTCGAGCAGGCACGCACCGGCCCGAACGCGGACAAGATCAACGCCAGGATCGCCACCGTCGCCGACACCTGCCACAACTACTGACCGCCCGCGGGCTCGGTACCGGTCGTACCGAGCCCGCCGGCTCAGCGGGGGTCGTTCGTGCGGCCGAGCTGATGGCGCAGCACCGACTCGACGTCGGGATGCCGGAACCGGTACCCGGCGAGCGCGAGCCGGGTCGGGACGACCCGCTGATCGGCCTCCGCCAGCTCGCGGGCTCCCCGCTCGCCGAGGATCAGGCGCGGCCCGAACCCCGGGACCGGAAGGACCGCGGGACGGTGCAGGACCCGCGCGAGGGTGCGGGTGTAGTCGGCGTTGCGGACCGCGGCGGGGGCCACGGCGTTGACCGGCCCGTGGAGCGACTCGTCGAACAGGGCACGGTGGTACACGCCGACCAGATCGTCGAGCCCGATCCACGACAACCACTGACGGCCGTCCCCGAGCCGCCCGCCCAGGCCCGCCGCGAACAGCAGGCGGAGCAGCGCGAGGGTCCCGCCGCGCGCGGACTGCACGACGCCGGTGCGGACCCGGACGACCCGGATCCCGGCTGTCTCCGCCGGATCGGTGGCCGCCTCCCAGTCGGCCACCACGTCGGCGAGGAACCCCTCGCCGCGCGAGCTGTCCTCGGACAGCAGATCGTCACCGCGATCGAACCCGTAGTACCCGACAGCCGAGGCGGACACGAGGGTCCGCGGGCCGCCGTCCGTGCGGCCGGCGAGCTCCGCCAGCGCTCGGGTCGGTCCGACGCGACTGTCGCGGATCGCCCGCATGTGCGCCTCGGTGAACCGGCCGGCGATCGACTCCCCCGCCAGGTGCACGACCGCGTCGACGCCGGCCAACAGGTCCGGGGCCGGGTCGGCGGGATCCCATCGGCGCTCGTCCAGGGTTCGCGGCGCGCGGCGGACCAGCCGGATCACGCGGTGCCCACCCGTGCTCAGGAACGCGGTCAACGCCGAGCCGACGAGACCCGACGCGCCGCTGACCGCCACCACGGCCGGCGCGACACCCCGCTCGCCCGCCCAGCGGTGCTCGGCCAGGTCGCCGGCGAGCTGGCGATGCCGGTAGGCGAAGGTCGGCCGCAGCAGGACCTCCGGCACCGGCGTCTGCACCCGATCCGTCACCCGGGTCGACCCCGCGGTCACCTCGGTGAAGTCGTGAATGTGCCTCCAGGACAACGTGGCTCGGACCGGCAGGGACGCCAGCCCGCCGGCCGCGAGCTCGTCGACGAAGCGGTGGGGCGGGTCGAAGGCGGCGCCGTCGTGCCGGGCGACCCACCGGAGCCCGCCGGGCAGGGCGAGCACCGCCCGGCCTGTGGCCAGCGAATCCGCTTCGGAGACGAGCCGCAGCGGCTGCCACGGCGGTGACAGGCGGGTGAAGGCGCCCGGCCTGCTGTGCCAGGCGAAAACCTCGGCTCGGGGCGTGTCCACGACGCTCGAGTACACGATGCCCATCGCTCGACCCTAACCCCGTTTCAACCCGCCGTAGCGGGCCAGCGCCTCCCCGCGCTCGACGGCGTGGTCCACGATCGGGTCCGGGTAACCGGCGGGACGACCGTCGTCCAACGTGTGCACCCGGGCTCCGGCGATGCCGCGCAGTTCCGGCACCCAGCGGCGCACGTAGTCCCCGTCGGGGTCGAACTTCTGCCCCTGGCTGATCGGGTTGAACACCCGAAAGTACGGCGCCGCATCGGTTCCCGATCCGGCGGTCCACTGCCAGCCGTGCTGGTTCGACGCCAGGTCACCGTCGATCAGCTGCCGCATGAAGTACCTCGCCCCACGCCACCACGGCAGATGCAGGTCCTTCACCAGGAAGGACGCGACGATCATCCGGACCCGGTTGTGCATCCACCCCTCGGCCAGCAGCTGGCGCATGCCGGCGTCGACGATCGGATACCCGGTCCGGCCTGCACACCAGGCCGCCCACGCCGATTCCGCTGCCGGCCCGCTGTCGTAGCGCATCGCGTCGAAACGCGGGTCGTAGTTGCGCCGCGCGCTCTCGGGGCGATGGTGCAGGACGTCCGCGTAGAAGTCCCGCCAGGCCAGCTGCCGCCGGAACGCCGCAGGCCCGGCGCCCTGCCGACCGGCAAGGTCCGCGAGCATCGTGCGCGGATGGATGCACCCGAACTTGAGGAACACCGACATGCGGCTCGTGACGTCGAGATCGGGCCGGTCCCGGCCCGCGTCGTAGTCCCCCAGGTCACCCTCACGGAACTCTGCCCACCGGTCGAGCGCCGCCCGCTCCCCCGCCGATCCGCGACTCGCGGACCCGGGCCGCGGAATCGGCACCCGGGCGGACAGCTCCGGCTCCATCCAGGAGACGGTGCGCGCGGAGGTGTCCGCGGGCGCCCGCCACCCGTGGTCGAGCCAGCGCCCGAAGTACGGCGTGAAGACCCGGTACGGCCCGCCGTCGGCCTTCGTCACCCGGCCCGGCGACACCGCGTAGGGCGATCCGGTTCGGACGAGCTCGACCCCGCGCGCCACCGCCTCGTCGCGCACCCGCCCGTACGGCCCGAAGTCCGCGCTCACGTGCACCGCGCCGGCACCCAGATCCCTCGCCACCTGCGGCACCACGAGCCGCGGATCGCCGCTGACCACGCACAACCTGCCGCCCAGGTCGTCGTCCAGCGCCGCCAGCGCGCGGTAGAGGACGTCGCGGCGGGCCGGGCCGGACGGTCCCAGCAGCGCCTCGTCGAGCACGAAGAGCCCGAGCACCTCGCGCCCGCCTGCGGCCGCCGCGGTCAGCGTCGGAAGGTCACCGGTCCGCAGATCTCGCCGGAACCAGACGATCGCGGGGCCCGTGCTGGATGACGACACCCGTCGATACTCGCATCCCGCGCCTCCGGGCGACGACCTGCACGGACACAGCTTCCACCTCCGGCCTCGCCCTTCCGGGCACAATGGCGGGGTGACCGAACCCGCCACCGCGACCGTCCTGGTCGTCGACGACGACCAGGACGTTCTTGCGTCCCTGCGGCGCGGCCTGCGCCTTTCCGGTTTCACCGTCCTCACCGCCGCCGACGGCGCGCAGGCACTGACGGTGGTCTCCGAGCGCTCCCCCGACGCCGTCGTGCTCGACATGAACATGCCCGTCCTCGACGGCGCCAGCGTCGTCACGGCCCTGCGCGCGATGGGCAACGACATCCCGATCTGCGTCCTCAGCGCCCGCTCCTCGGTCGACGACCGGGTCGCCGGACTCGAGGCGGGCGCCGACGACTACCTCGTCAAGCCCTTCGTGCTCGCCGAACTGGTCGCGCGCATCCGCGCCATGATGCGCAGACGCACCACCCCCGCCGGCGCCCCCGCTCCGGCAGGAAGCATCGGAGTCGGCGACCTGTCGGTGGACCTGCTCGGCAGGCGCGCCAACCTCGACGGGATCGAAATCGAGCTCACCAAGAGGGAATTCGAGCTACTTGCGGTCCTCGTGCGCAACGCCGGCGTGGTCCTGACCCGCGAGCGCCTGCTCGAACTCGTCTGGGGATACGACTTCGTCGCGGACACCAACGTGGTCGACGTGTTCGTCGGGTACCTGCGGCGCAAACTCGAGGCGCACGGCCATCCTCGGATCCTGCACACCGTCCGCGGGGTGGGCTTCGTGCTCCGGGCCGCAACGTGAGCCGTCGGCGCTCCCATTCGCTGCGGGCCCGCGTCGCCGCCGCCACCGCCCTCGGCGCGGCCATCATCGCCGCACTGCTCGGCGTCTTCATCTCCGTGGCGATCTCCCGAAACAACCTCAGCCAACTGGACCGTCGGCTCGACACCGCCTCGAGCGTGCTGATCGCGAACGTCGCGTCGGCCACCTCGTTCCTGCCGACCTTCGGGGACGCCGGCGCGTTCGCGGTGACCATCCACTCCGGCGACTCCCTTGTCGTCAGCACGCCCACCCAGCTCCCCCCGCTCGAACCCGGCGCCGCGACCGTCCGGGTGGACGGCGTCGACTACCGGGTCGACACCACCCCGATCCCGCGGTCGACGCTGCTGCTCTCGTTGGCGGTCCCGGCATCGGAGGCCAACGACGTGACCACCGACCAGCGGCAGTGGGTGATCGTCGCCGGTCTGCTCGCCGTCGCCGCCGCGACCGGCCTCGGCTGGATCTTCGGCGGCCGCGCGGTGCGTCCCATCGTCGCGCTCACCAACCAGATCGGCAGTGACTCACCTCGAGCCGCGAAGGTGTCCGGTGTCCGCGAGGCCGAAGAACTCGCCGACGCCATCGAGCTCATGCTCGGCCGGATCGCGGACGCGCAGTCCCGGACCACTGCCGCCCTCGACACCGCCCGCGACTTCGCCGCCGTCTCCGCGCACGAGCTGCGCACCCCGCTGACCGCGATGCGGACCGACATCGAGGTGCTCACCACCCTCGAACTCGACGCCACTCAGCGCGCCGAGATCCTCGCCGACCTGGCCCGCACCCAGGGCCGCGTGGAGGCGACCCTGTCCGCGCTCGAGCGACTCGCGTCGGGCGAACTGTCCAGCGAAAAGGACCACGTCAGTACCGATCTCGTGGAACTGTGCGACCTCGCCGCCCAGGACGCGATGCGTCAACTCCACGGCGTCACCGTGCGGGTGGAGTCCGCTCCCTCGCTACTGATCCGCGGTCTGCCCGCCGGGCTCCGGCTGGCGCTCGACAACGCCATCGCCAACGCGGTCCGCCATGGTGGGGCGTCGACCGTGGTGCTCGCCGCCCGGCGCGCCGACGCGGACACCGTGCTGGTCACCGTCGACGACGACGGCCGCGGCATCCCCGAGGCCGAGCGCGAAGACGTCTTCGAGCGCTTCTACCGAGGCTCGTCCGCGGCCCGCGGCGGCTCCGGTCTCGGTCTGGCCCTGGTCGCCCAGCAGGCCCAACTGCACGGCGGCCGAGCCCATTTCGAGGTGAGCCGGCTCGGCGGCGCCCGGCTGGTCCTCGAGTTCGCCGACCGGGCCTGACCCCCCGGGACCGCGAAAGGCCCCGTATCGCGTTGCGACACGGGGCCTTTCGGTGCGTTCTGGTTGCTAGACGTCGAGCAGGTCGATGACGAAGACCAGCGTCTTGCCGCCGAGCGGGTGGCCCGAGCCGGCGGGACCGTACGCGAGCTCCGGCGGAACGGTCAGCTTGCGGCGACCGCCGACCTTCATGCCCGGGATGCCCTCCTGCCAGCCCGGAATCAACCGGGGCAGCGGGAACTTGACGGACTCCCCGCGCTGGAACGAGGAGTCGAACACCTTGTTCGTGTCGTACTCCACGCCGTGGTAGTGCACGTCGACGACTCCGCCGGGCTGCGCCTCGGCGCCGTCACCGACGGTGATGTCCTCGATGACCAGCTCGGCCGGGGCCGGTCCGGTCGCCGGCTCGATCACCGGTGCGGCCGGCGGGACGACCACGTCGAGCAGGTCGATGACGAAGACCAGCGTCTTGCCCGACAGCTGGTGTCCGGCACCGGCCGGGCCGTACGCGAGCTCCGGCGGGATGGTCAGCTGCCGGCGACCGCCGACCTTCATCCCGGGGATGCCCTCCTGCCACCCGGCGATCAGGCCGGCCAGCGGGAAGGTGATGGACTCGCCGCGACTCCACGAGGAGTCGAACTCCTCGCCGCTGTCGAACTCGACGCCGAGGTAGTGCACCTCGACCTTGGCGCCGGGGGTGGCCTCGGCGCCCTCGCCGACAGTGATGTCCTTGATGACGAGTTCGGTGGGCGCGGGGCCCTCCTGGAACTCGATCACGGGCTGTTCGTTGCTCATGCGGCCTACCTGCTTCCGAGATCGACGTAGTTGCGTTCGGTGTAGCCGGTGTAGATCTGCCGCGGACGGCCGATCTTGGTGGCCGGATCCTCGTGCATCTCGCGCCAGTGCGCGATCCAGCCGGGGAGGCGGCCCATGGCGAAGAGCACGGTGAACATCCGCGTCGGGAAGCCCATCGCGCGGTAGATCAGGCCGGTGTAGAAGTCGACGTTCGGGTACAGCTTGCGCTCGATGAAGTAGTCGTCGGTGAGCGCGGCCTCCTCGAGCGCCTTCGCGATGTCGAGCAGCTCGTCGTCGCCGCCGAGCTTGGCGAGGATGGTGTCCGCCGCCTTCTTGACCAGGGCCGCGCGGGGGTCGTAGTTGCGGTAGACGCGGTGCCCGAAGCCCATGAGCTTCACGCCGTCTTCCTTGTTCTTGACCTTGCGGACGAACTCCTTGGTGTCGCCGCCGCTCGCCTTGATCTCGTCGAGCATCTCGAGCACGGCCTGGTTGGCGCCGCCGTGCAGCGGGCCCCAGAGCGCGTTGATGCCCGCGGAGACGGACGTGAACAGGTTGGCGTCGGACGAGCCGACCATCCGCACGGTCGACGTGGAGCAGTTCTGCTCGTGGTCGGCGTGCAGGATCAGCAGCATGTCGAGGGCCTTGGCGACCTCGGGGTCCACGGCGTACGGCTCGGCCGGGAACCCGAACGTCATCCGCAGGAAGTTCTCCACCAGCGACAGCGAGTTGTCCGGGTACAGGAACGGCTGGCCCACCGACTTCTTGTACGCGTAGGCCGCGATGGTCGGCAGCTTCGCGAGCAACCGGGTGGTGGACAGCTCCACCTGCTCCGGGTCGTCCGGATCGAGCGAGTCCTGGTAGTACGCGGACAGCGCGTTGACCGCGGAGGAGAGCACCGGCATCGGGTGCGCGTTACGCGGGAAGCCGTCGAAGAACCGCTTGAGGTCCTCGTGCAGCAGCGTGTGGCGCTGGATGCGGGTGGTGAAGGCCGCCAGCTCGTCCACCGAGGGCAGCTCCCCGTAGATCAGCAGGTAGCTCACCTCGAGGAACGTCGAACCCTCGGCGAGCTGCTCGATCGGGTAGCCCCGGTAGCGCAGGATCCCCTGCTCGCCGTCGATGTAGGTGATCGCCGACTTGGTGGAGGCGGTGTTGACGAATCCGGGATCGAGGGTGGTGTACCCCGTCGCGGAAAGAAGCTTGCCCAACTCGATACCGTCGTTGCCTTCAGTGGCTTTGGCAATCGACATCGAGTGCTCGCCACCCGGGTAGCTGAGCGTGGGTGTGGTGTCATCGGCAGCGGGCACGAAGGATCCCTCTCAAACTCGAACCTTTGCGAGTTGCAAATATCAGTCGCCTAGAACCTAGTCCCAGTTGCGTTCCGATGCCCAGGGAGGGTCCGTTCGCGGCTACAGCGCGCCGATTCCCCAGGTCCCCGACCAGGACTGCGCCGGACCGAGAACGACCTGGTCGATGCCGGAATTGAACGCATCCGGCGGGCAGGTCATCGGCTCGACCGCGAGCGCCCGACCGCGGCCCGGGTAGCCCTGCCCGTCGGCGGGGTCGGCGGTGAACACCTGGAGCCAGCCGAACCGCCGGTCGGCCCAGAGCACCGCACCGGAACCGTCGGGGGCCCGCAACTCGTGCCGGGCTCGACCGTCGGGGTCCGGCACGATGGAACTGAACGGGGTGTCGAGCCGGACGCCTGCGAGGCTGCGCGGCGCGGTGAAGTCGTACTCGGTGCCGTAGACGGACTCCGAGTTGCCGATCGGCAGCATGCGATCCGGGTCGAGCGGCAGCCGAGTACCCGCGGTCAGTCGCAGGGTGCACTCGTCGAGCGGGGTGTCCCCGGCCCGCAGGTAGGCGTGCACGCCCAGACCGAACGGTGCCGGCATGGCGCCGATGTTGGTGGCGGTGTGGGAGACCGTGAGCCCGGACGGACCCAGTTCGTGTGTGACGGTCAGCTGCAGCGGGTACGGCCAGCCCTTGTGCAGGCCCACCCGGATCGTCTGCTCGACCCGGTGCGGGGCGTGCTCGACCAGCTGCCAGTCGTCGCGGCGAACCAGCCCGTGGATGGCATTGCCGCGGGCCGGTTCGGTGAGCGCCAGCTGGTGCTCGACCCCGTCGAAGTAGAAGTACCCGTCGCGAATTCGGTTCGGCCAGGGCGCCAACACCAACCCCGCCGACAGCGGCGGTCGCTCGTGGGCGTCCCAGGTCTCGGTCAGGGCCCGGCCCCCGTGCTCGAGCGCCCGCAGACCGGCGCCGCGGGCGACCACCTCCGCGGTGTAGTCGCCGGATCGAATCGGGTAGACGGGCTCACGCATGCGCCCCAGTGTCCACCACAGGGGCGAACCTGCCACCAATTCGGTCGGTTAGTTTCGTCCCACCCGATATCGCAGGAACGTCGGGAAGGCCAGACAGGCCAGGACGACTCCGACGACCACCAGAATTCCGCCGCCTGCGGCCGCGACCGCGGTACCCGCGAGGTACGCCGTCGCGCCGTGCAGCACGTCGCCGATCCGGGGTCCGCCCGCGACCACCACGATGAACACGCCCTGCAGCCGGCCGCGCATCTCGTCGGGCGCGACCTGTTGGAGCATGGTGCTGCGGAACGCGGCGGAGACCATGTCCACCGCGCCGCCGAAGGCGAGAAACGCCAGCGCGATCCACAGCAGGGCGGGACCGCTGTCGGGCGAGGCGAGGCCCACCGCGACGCCGAACCCGACCATCGCCAGACCCCACGCCACGATGCACAGGACCACCGCACGCCCCTGGTAACTCACGCCGGGCAGCCAGCCCGAGAACACGCCGCCGATGACCGCACCCACGGACATCGCGGCGAACAGCAGACCGAGGGCGAGACCACCGGACGCGGGGTCGCCGAAGGTCTCGTGGGCGATCTGTGGGAACAGTGCCCGCGGCATGCCGAAGACCATCGCGATGATGTCCACCACGAACGAGGCCAGCAGCACCTTCTGACTGGACAGGTACCGGAATCCGTCCAGCACGGCGGCGAAGCCGGCCCGGGTGGTGTGGCCGGTGGGCGGCAGCTCCGGGAGGGCGAGCACCGCCCACAGCGTTGCCAGCAGCGCGATCGCGTCCACCAGGTACAGGCTGGGCAGCCCGATGGTCGGTATCAGCACGCCCGCGAGCAGCGGTCCGGCGATGGCGCCGAACTGCACGACCGTCATGTTCAGCGAGTTGGCTGCGGGCAGTTGGTCGCCGGGGATCAGCCGCGGAATGATCGCCGCGCGGGTCGGCTGGTTGACCGCGAAGAAGGCCTGTTGCAACGAGAACAGGCCGAGCACCAACCACACGTTGTCGACGCCGCGGGCGGCCTGCAGCCAGAACAGCACCGACGTGACGATCAGCCCGACCGTGGTGATCGTGATCAGCCGACGGCGGTCCATGACGTCGGCCAGGGCCCCGCCCCACAGCCCGAACACCACCAGCGGCACCAGCCCGAAGACGCCGGTCAGGCCGACGTAGGCGGAACTGCCGGTGATCTCGTAGACCTGCTGCGGCACCGCGACCACACTGAGCTGTGCGCCGATGACGGTGACGATGCCCGCGATCCACAGCCGTCGGTAGTGCGGTTCGCGCAGGGGTGTGGTGTCGGCCAGCAGCCGACGTTTTCTCACGTCCGCCTCGCGCTTCGCCTCGGGTCTGGTGTCGGTCACGGCTGCAGACGCTCCGCGGTCCAACCGGACTCGGTGCGGGTGACCAGGACCCGGTTGTGCATGCGGTTCGCCCGGCCCTGCCAGAACTCGACGGTGCGCGGCCGGATGAGGAAGCCGCCCCACCCGGGCAGCGTCGGCACCTGCTCCGTGCCCGCGAACCGGGCGGTGACCTCGGCGAGCTGCGCGTCGAGGGCAGCGCGGGAGTCGATCGGCCGTGACTGCTGTGAGGCCCATGCGCCGAGCTGTGAGCCACGCGGGCGGGTGCGCCAGTACGCCTCGGTCACGTCGTCGGGGACCCGACTCGCCTCACCACGGACGGTCACCTGGTGCGCGAACGCGATCCAGGAGAAAGTCGCCGATGCGTGCGGGTTGGCGTCGAGTTCACGCGCCTTGCCGGACCCGTAGTTGGTGTAGAAGACCAGCCCGTCCTCGGACAGGCCCTTGCACAGCACGGTGCGCGAGGCGGGCCGTCCGTCGGGATCGACGGTGGCCAGCACCATCGCGTTGGGTTCGGCGATCCCGGAGGTACGGGCCTGGTCCATCCACTTCTGCAGCAGCGGCAGCCAGCCGTCGGCGACCGCGGCCACGTCCAGATTCGACTCCTGCGCAGGCGAATTCGTACCCTGAGCCGCGTAGGCCACCCGCATGGCGGCCAGATCGACGGGGCCGGTGGACGGGCGTTCGGGATCGGGTGACACAGCCGATGACGTTACCCCCGGGTATGCACTGCTCACCTGCGGCGTGGAACGGGATAGAGTTCTGCGGTGACCGCGGCGTCACGTGCCTGCACAACTCGCACTCGCCGCGCAGGACGGTGTGTTGGCTTTTATCAGTGCAGCCCGGACCGGTGGCACTGAAGATGAGGAGAGTCCACGAGCAATGGCATCGAGCGCGGCAGTACCCGAGGATTTCGTCAGTGGACTCGAGGGCGTCGTTGCCTTCACCACCGACATTGCCGAACCCGACAAGGACGGCGGCGCGCTGCGCTACCGCGGCGTCGACATCGAAGACCTGGTCGGACGCGGCGTCACCTTCGGTGACGTGTGGGCACTGCTCGTCGACGGCCAGTTCGGCCAGGGCCTGCCGCCCGCCGAGCCGTTCCCCCTGCCCATCCACACCGGAGACGTCCGCGTCGACGTGCAGGCCGGCCTGGCCATGCTGGCGCCGATCTGGGGCTACCAGCCGCTGCTCGACATCGACGACGAGACCGCCCGCGACCAGCTGGCCCGTGCCTCGGTGATGGCGCTGTCCTACGTGGCGCAGTCGGCCCGCGGCATCTACCAGCCCGCGGTCCCACAGAAGGTCATCGACGAATGCGACACCGTCACAGCACGTTTCATGACCCGCTGGAAGGGTGACCCGGACCCGCGACACACCGAGGCCATCGACGCCTACTGGGTGTCCGCCGCCGAGCACGGCATGAACGCGTCCACCTTCACCGCCCGCGTCATCGCCTCCACCGGCGCCGACGTCGCGGCCTCGCTGTCCGGTGCCATCGGCGCGATGTCCGGCCCGCTGCACGGCGGCGCCCCGGCCCGCGTGCTCCCGATGATCGAGGAGACCGAGAAGTCCGGCGACGCCCGCGCGCTGGTCAAGGGCATTCTGGACCGCAAGGAGAAGCTGATGGGCTTCGGGCACCGCGTGTACCGCGCGGAGGACCCGCGCGCCCGCGTGCTCCGCGCCACCGCCAAGCGTCTGGACGCGCCGCGCTACGAGGCGGCCGCCGCGCTCGAGCAGGCCGCCCTCGCCGAGCTGCGCGAGCGTCGCCCGGACCGCGCCATCGAGACCAACGTCGAGTTCTGGGCCGCGGTCATCCTCGACTTCGCCGAGGTGCCCGCGCACATGATGCCCGCGATGTTCACCTGTGGCCGCACCGCCGGCTGGTGTGCCCACATCATGGAGCAGAAGCGGCTCGGCAAGCTGGTCCGCCCGGCGGCCATCTACACCGGCCCCGCCCCCCGCACCCCCGATTCGGTCGCGGGCTGGGACAAGATCGCCGGCTAGTACGGCCTGCAAGCAGGCCGTACCGGCCTCGTCACCATCAACACAGAAGGACGCACAGACGCGATGAGCACCCCGATCATCCCCGCCGAACTCAAGCCCGTCGACGGCCGCTTCGGTTGCGGACCCTCGAAGGTCCGCCCCGAGCAGCTGCAGTCGCTGGTGGAGGTGGGCGCCTCGGTGTTCGGCACCAGCCACCGCCAGAAGCCGGTCAAGGACGTCGTCGCCCGCGTGCGCTCGGGCCTCGCCGACCTGTTCTCGCTGCCCGAGGGCTACGAGGTGGTCCTCGGCAACGGCGGCACCACCGCGTTCTGGGATGCCGCCGCCTTCGGACTGATCCGCGAGAAGTCGCTGCACCTGACCAACGGCGAGTTCAGCTCGAAGTTCGCCTCGGTCGCCAAGGCGAACCCGTTCATCGGTAACCCGATCGTCGTCTCGGCCGAGCCGGGCAGCGCGCCCGCGCCGGTCTCCGACCCGTCGGTGGACCTGATCGGCTGGGCGCACAACGAGACCTCCACCGGTGTCGCGATCCCCGTCTCGCGTCCGGCGGGCTCGGAGAACGCGCTGATCGCGATCGACGCGACCTCCGGCGCCGGCGGTCTGCCCGTCAACATCGCCGATTCGGACGTGTACTACTTCGCACCGCAGAAGTGCTTCGCCTCCGACGGCGGGCTCTGGATCGCGATCATGAGCCCGGCTGCACTGGCACGCGTCGAGGAGATCAAGACCTCGGGCCGCTGGACCCCGGACTTCCTGTCGCTGCCGATCGCGGTGGACAACAGCTCGAAGGACCAGACCTACAACACCCCGGCGCTGGCCACCCTGCTGCTGTTCGCGAACCAGATCGAGTGGATGAACGGCAACGGCGGCCTGGACTGGGCCACCTCGCGGACCAAGGACTCCTCGGACCGCCTGTACTCGTGGGCCGAGGCCAGCGAGTACGCGACGCCGTTCGTCGCGGACCCGGCGCATCGCTCGCAGGTCGTCGGCACCATCGACTTCGACGACGAGGTCGACGCGGCCGCGGTCGCGAAGATCCTGCGCGCCAACGGGATCGTGGACACCGAGCCGTACCGCAAGCTGGGCCGCAACCAGTTGCGCGTCGGCATGTTCCCGGCGATCGACCCCGACGACGTGACCGCGCTGACCAAGAGCATCGACTGGGTCGTCGGCCAGCTCTGACCCGGACGGCGCCGGATCCTTCGAACGACACAGCCCCCGATCGAGAGATCGGGGGCTGTGTCGTTCTCGTGGGGTGACGATCACCCGACCGTCAGCTGCTGAACATGCCCAGCACGCCGTTGAGCAGGCCCTGGACGGAGCCGAGGTCGGCCGATCCGCCGGCCGTCTCCGCGCCGCCGGTGACCGTCACGCGGACCGACGCGATCGGATCCTGGTAGTCGGTGTCGCCCTCCTCCTTGCACTTGGTCCGGACCTGGTACTCGCCGTCCGCGAAGGTGGCCGAGGTGCCGGTGCCCGAGGCCCCGGTCAGCACCTCGCCGGCCTTCATGGACTCGCCGACGACCAGGTAGCTCTGGCCCACCTTGGTGGTCGAGTCGAGGACCGTGGCGTCGCCGCGGTAGACGGTGCCCTCGCACTTGACGAACGGCTTGGTCGTGTTCAGGCCGGTGATCGTGGTGGTGATGGTGCCCTTGCCCGCGTCGGCGGCCACGGTCGCGCCGCCGGTGACCGCAGCGGAGCCGACAGCCGGGTTCACGAGCAGTCCGAGCGCCGAGAGTCCCGCGACGGTGGCGACGCCGGCAAGGCGACGCGCGGTGAAGGAGGTTGCCACTGGTGAGTCCTGTTCGTCGAAGTCGGTAAGCCTGCCCTTGTTAAGGGCAGGCTTAGTTAATAGATTTACCAAGTCCTAGTCAAGTGAAAACTTTCTGCGACGTTTCGCCTGCTCCGAAGCGGTTTGTGTGCGCTACTGTCGATCACAGACAGTTCTGTCGGAAGGAACAGGGGCGTGCCGATATGAGCTCCCGAATCCACCACCTCAGCTGCGCGACGCTGTGTCCGGTGGCTGGCCGGGTGCCCGGGCTAATGCCGTCCCGGCTGGTCGCGCACTGCCTGCTGGTGGAGGGTCCCGACGGGCTGGTCCTCGTCGACACCGGGTTCGGCACCGCAGACGTGGCCGACCCGGCCGGTCGGCTCGGTCGCACCTTCGCGCTGGCGACCGGCGCCCGGATGAGCGCCGCGGACACCGCGATCGCGCAGGTGCGCGCCCTCGGACTCGACCCGCGAGACGTCCGCGACATCGTGCTGACCCACCTCGACGCCGACCACGCCGGGGGCATCTCCGACTTCCCGTGGGCTCGCGTGCACGTCCACCGCGACGAGCTGGCGACCGCGCGGGGGCGACATGGTCGGCTCGGCCGCACCCGCTACAGCGTCCGGCAGTGGCAGCACGACCCGCAGTGGGTCGAGCATGCGGCCGGTGGTGACGACTGGTTCGGATTCGAGTCGGTGCAGGCGGTCGGCGAGGACGTCCTGCTCGTCCCGCTGCGTGGGCACACCGCGGGGCACTGCGGCGTGGCGGTCCGCCGCCCGTCCGGCGGGTGGTTCCTGCACGCGGGCGACGGCTACTTCTTCCGCGGTGAGAAGCACACGCCGCCGAGCAGTCCGCCCGGCATCCGCGTCTTCCAGACCGTCATGGAGATGGACCGCGGCGCGCGCCTCGCCAATCAGGACAGGTTGCGTGAGCTCCACGCCGGGAACGGTGACGAGGTCACGATCTTCTGCGCGCACGACGAGGTCGAGTTCGACGCCGCCGTAGCCGACCTCGAAGGGAGGACGATTCGATGACCACCGCACCCGAACACCTCGACGTGCTGATCGTCGGCGCGGGACTGTCCGGGATCGGCGCCGCGCACCAGATCCAGGCCAACTTTCCGGCGCGCTCGTTCGCGATCTTCGAGGCCCGCGACGCCATCGGCGGCACCTGGGACCTGTTCCGCTACCCGGGTGTGCGTTCGGACTCGGACATGCAGACCCTCGGCTACCGGTTCCGGCCGTGGACCGACGAGAAGTCCATAGCGGACGGTCCGGCAATCCTGGACTACGTCCGCGACACCGCCCGCGAGGCCGGCCTCGACCAGCGCATCCGGTTCGGCCACAAGGTGATTCGTGCCCAATGGTCCACTCCGGACGCGCGCTGGACGGTGCAGGCGAGCCACGGCGACGAGGTGGTCACCGTGACGTGCACGTTCCTGTACCTCTGCAGCGGCTACTACCGCTACGACGAGGGGTTCACGCCGAACTTCGAGGGCACCGACCGCTTCGAGGGGTCGATCGTGCACCCGCAGCACTGGCCCGAGGAACTCGACTACACCGGCAAGAAGGTCGTCATCGTCGGCAGCGGCGCCACCGCCGTGACGCTCGTCCCGGCGATGTCCGAGCGGGCCGAGCACGTGACGATGCTGCAGCGCTCCCCCACCTACATCGCGGCGCTGCCGTCGAGGGACCCGATCACCAACGGCCTGCGCCGGCTGCTCGGCGACCGGTTGTCGTACCCGATCGCCCGTTGGAAGAACGTCGCGTTCATGACCGTCACGTTCCAGCTCAGCCAGCGGCGGCCGCGGCTGATCAAGGCCGTGCTCCGGCGGGCGCAGGAGCGCGCGCTACCCGCGGGCTACGACATCGACACCCACTTCACGCCGCGGTACAACCCGTGGGACCAGCGCATGTGCCTGGTGCCGGACGGCGACCTGTTCCGGGCGATCCGGCACGGCGAGGCGTCGATCGTCACCGATCGCATCGTCACCTTCACCGAGAAGGGTCTCGCGCTCGAATCCGGCCGGGAACTCGAGGCGGACGTGATCGTCACCGCGACCGGGTTGAACCTGCTGGCCTTCGGCGGGATCGACCTCGTCGTCGACGGCAGGACGGTGTCGCTGCCGGACACGTTGGCGTACAAGGGCATGATGCTCAGCGACGTGCCGAACTTCGTGTTCACCATCGGCTACACCAACGCGTCGTGGACGCTCAAGGCCGACCTGGTGTCGGACTACGTGTGCCGACTGCTCGCGCACATGGACGACAAGGGGCACGCCGTGTGCGTGCCGACCAACGACGATCCGACGCTCACCACCCGACCGCTGCTCGACTTCGCCGCCGGCTACGTCACGCGCTCGATCGACGAGTTCCCGCGGGCCGGCTCGAGGTCGCCCTGGCAGCTCGGCATGAGCTACGCGCACGACGTCGTGACGCTGCGACACGGCAAGATCGAGGACGGTGCGATGCGGTTCGGTTAGGGCATGCCCTAACGTGGCCGCCGACCCGCCGAGGACGTGTTCAGATCGACGGCAGCGCGAACGAGCGCCGTGAACGCCTCGTCGTCGATCGTGTCGTCCTCGTGGAAATCGATGGCACGCCTGGTTTTTCCTTCGAGGCTCGAATTGAACAGGCCCGCAGGGTCGGGCAGCGACGCCCCCTTCGCGAAGGTCACCTTCACGATCTCCTTGTACGTCTCACCGGTGCAGATCATGCCGGCGTGGTACCACACCGGCACCCCTCGCCACTTCCACTCCTCGACCGCCTCGGGATCGGCCTGCTTGACCAGACTTCGGATCCGCGCCAGCATCTCGCCGCGCCAGTCACCGAGCTCCCTGATTCTCGCGTCGATCAACCGAGCGGGAGAATCCCCCGCGTCCCCGTCCGTCGAGCCGTTCCTCGTCGCCATGGTGTCAGTCGCTCTCGTCGTGGTTGCCCCCACCCGCCACTCGAGTATCCCCGCCGACCACCGTGCCCGCATCGTGAAACGCAGCCGACGCGCCACTGGCGTACGGGCTCAGCGCCTTCGGCCTGGCTCCGCGCTCGGCCGGTCGTGAAGGAATCCACCCGGGAGACTGGCGGAATCCTCCACGACCGTGGGCGGACTACTCCGAGACGATCGCGTCGGCCTCGATCTCGATGAGCAGGTCGGCGTCGATGAGCTTGCTGACCTCGAGGATGGTGGTGGCCGGGCGGATCTCGCCGAAGACCTCGCCGTGTGCCAGACCGGCCTCTTCCCAGCGGCTCATGTCCGTGAGGTACATCCGGGTGCGGATGACGTCCTCGGGCTTCGCGCCCGCCTCGCCGAGCGCGGCGACGATCCGGCGCAGCGCCTCGCGGGTCTGCTCGGCCAGGCTGTCGCCGCCGACCGGCCCATCGGATCCGGAGGCAGTGGTGCCGGACACCGACACCTGCTGCCCGATGCGCACGGCCCGCGAGTAACCGATCTTCGACTCCCAGTCGGAGCCGGACGAGATGTTGTTTCGATTCGACATGGCGCCGATTCTGTCAGGGCCGCTCGCGCTGCTCCGCAACGAACCTCCGGAACGGCTCGAGCGCCTCGTCGCCGAGTACCGGGCCGGTCACCTCGATCTCCTCCTCGGTGGACTGGGCCACGTCAGCGCAGCTGAGCCGGAACGTCGGCCCGCCACCGAGGATCTCGCCGAAATCCGAAGCCCTGGCGGCGAACACGATCCGGCGTACCCCCGCCCACACCATTGCCGCGCTGCACATCGGGCACGGTTCGCCGCTGGCGTAGACGGTGCCGCCGATCAGCCGGGACGCGTTGCCCTCCGAACAGGCCGTCGTGATCGCGTCGAGTTCCGCATGCTCGGTCACGTCCCCCGAGGTCGCCACCGAGTTCGCGCCCTCGCTGACCACACTGCCGTCCGACGCGACCGCCACCGCGCCGAAAGGCCGGTTCCCCGCGTCCCCGGTCTCGACCGCGAGTGCGAGCGCACGGCGCAGATGGACCCGGTCGACCTCACCGATCTCGCTCACGTCACGACCTCCCCCTGAATCCGATGCAGCAGGGCGTTCGTTCCCACGCCCAGCGCGATGAATGCGATCCCGAGCCAGGTAGGCCCGCCGTCCGTAGCCAGGGTAACGATCCCGATCGGGATCAGCCACACCGCCAGCGGCGCGAACAGGTCCCTCAGGGACGGAACCGGTTCGCCGGGACGACCTTCCGCCGCGGCCACCTGCGCACGCGCCACATCGGGATACCAGTTGGTGAACTGCAGTGCGCACAACAGCGCCGCGGTCTGAATCACCCAGCTGGTCCACAGGTTGTCCGGATCGCCCAGGATCGCGTCACCGTAGAAACCCGCGACCGCGGCGACCAGGAAGGCCAGCGCCCACGCCCCGGTCAACACGTAGTTCGTCCGCAGGAAGGTCGGCGTATGCCAGTACTGCTCCTCCACCTCCTCGCGCGCGTACTGGATCGTGAAGGGGACGCGGGCGAGCATCGATCCCACCGCGATGAGCACCAGGGTGATGTTCGCGATTTCTCCGAGCCAGGTCTCGAGCCAGTCCTGCCCGGCCTCGTCCAGTGCGAAGTGCAGCAGCACAAGTCCCGCGAAGAACACCACGTCGACAACGCCCAAGACCTTGAGGGAACGGCCGCGCAGCAGGTCCACCACCAGGAACAGCACCGAGAGCGCGAGCGCGACTCCCGCGACCACGACGAGCCGCCCCGGCCCCTCGAACACCCCGAGCACGATCCAGGGCGCGAGTCCGGTGAGGGGACCGTCGAGCAGCGCACCGAACGCCTCGAAGGCCCGCCGTGCGGGCGAGGAGGCCCGCGCTGTCTCGGGCACGTTCTCGACCATCACGCCCGATGTTAAACCCCGCCAACGCGGTTCGAGGCCGAACGGAGGCCCGGTCGGCGGATCGGAACCTGAGAGGATAGCGCGCCACGAAGCGAACGGGCTCACCCGACGTGGCGTGTCCAGAGCGCGCGCCAATCACGGGTCGATTACAGTCGGCACGGGCAAGATCGCGAATCGACCCGATGAGGAGGTCAGAGTGCGAGAACTTTCCGTGATCGGACTGGAGCCCGGCGGATCGCACGTGGTGTGCGCCGACCGCGAGACCGGCGAGCGGTTCCGCATCCCCGCCGACGACAAGCTGCGCGCGGCGTCCCGCGGCGACATTGCACATTTCGGCCAGATCGAGATCGAGTCGGAGAGCCAGCTTCGTCCACGCGACATCCAGGCGCGCATCCGCGCCGGCGCGACCATCGAGCAGGTCGCCGACGAGGCGGGCGTCTCCGTCAAGCGGGTCGAACGCTTCGCCCATCCGGTGCTGCTGGAACGCGCACGTGCCGCGGAGATGGCGCAGGGCGGACACCCCGTCAGGGAGAACGGCCCGACCGTCGAGACACTGGCCGAGATCGTCGCGCTCGCCTTCCGCACCCGCGGACACAACATCGACGACGCGACGTGGGACGCCTGGCGCGACGACGACGGGCACTGGATCGCCCAGCTTCAGTGGCAGGCCGGCCGCACCGGCAACGCCGCCCACTGGCGGTACCAGCCGGACGCCCACGGCGGAACTATCGCGGCCCTCGACTCGGCGGCGACGGACCTGCTCGACCCCGACTTCGGCCGCCCACTGCGCGGCCTCGCCCCGCTCGCCCTCGAGGTCGGCGGCGTCACGGCCGAGGAACCGATCGAGGAGCCGATCGAGGAGCCGGACCCCGATCAGCTGCCACTGCTCGAGCCCGACGTGGACGCCGCCGAGGACGACGAGCATCCCCACAAGGTCGCGCCGCAGCACCAGGGCGGTAAGGACAAGCGTGGAAAGCCGTCGCTTCCGTCCTGGGACGACGTGCTCCTCGGCGTCCGGAGCAGCGGCCGAGTCTGAGCACGCCAGGCTTACGGTAACCTTCGGTAACACATAACGGGGTATCCGCAAGCGCAAGGGGAAAACGCGTGCTCGACTTCGACTGGCGTCCGCGCCTGAACACCATGGCCCGCAACGCCTGGGGGCTGACCTTCGGCGACGGCGTCGAGTCGGTCGACCCCACCCCCGCCGAGCATCTGCACAGCGGACCCCATCGCGATCTCTACCGTTTCGGCGTCGAGCGCAGGCAGGACGCGCGACCGGTTCTGCTGGTGCCGCCGCTGGCCGTCGCCGCGACCTGCTTCGACCTGCGGCCCGGCCAGAGCTTGGCGGCTCATCTACTGGACGGGGGCCACGCGCCCTACCTCGTCGACTACGGCACCATGACCGCGGCGGACCGCCGGATGGGCTTCGAGGCCTGGGTCGACGACATCCTCCCCGAGACGATCCGCCGAATCAGCGCACTGCACGACGGCGCACCGGTCGACCTGGTGGGCTGGAGCCTCGGCGGGACTCTCTCGCTGCTCACCGCGGCGGCGCACGCCGACCTCCCGATCCGCTCGGTGACCGCGGTCGGAACGCCGATCGACTACGCCCGCATCCCCGTGATCGCCCCACTGCGGGTGGTCGGCCACGTCACCAGCGAGCGCCCGCTCACCGCCGCCACCTGGGCGCTCGGTGGCCTGCCCGCGTCTGTCGTACAGGTCAGCTACCGCGCGACGGCACTTCAGCGCGAGCTGATGCGGCCGTGGTTCATCGCCCGCAACCTGCACGACACGGAGTCGCTTGCACGGATGGAGTCCATCGACCGGTTCATGGCCGCCATGCCCGGCTACCCGGCCCGGTTCTTCCACCAGCTGTGCACCCAGCTGATCCTCGGAAACGCCCTCGGGGCAGGCCGATTCCGACTCGGCGATCGCACCGTCGAACTGTCCGAGATCGCCGTACCGGTGCTCGCGGTCGGCGGGACCACCGACGTCATCGCACCCGCCGCCGCGGTCGAGGCCCTCGTCCCGCTGCTCACCGCGTCGCCGTCGGTGCGCTACGAGGCCGTGCCGGGCAGCCACCTCGGGCTGGTGGCCGGCCCCGGCGCGAGGAACACCACCTGGCGGTTCCTGGACGAGTTCCTCGGTGAACCGGTACCCGCCATCTGACGACGCCGCGGTGCGCCGACGCCCAATCCGCCCCGAACGTCGTACCCTGCTTGCAAAGGGAACGAAAGCGAGGTGCGGGCCGTGGCGGCCAAAGCATCAACGATCTGGTACGTCGACGCCCCGGACCCCCTTGCAGTGCTGCGCGACGACGCCGAGTGCGACGCCGATGCGGCCCGCGCACTCGTCGGTGCGCTCTATCCCGAAACAATCGTCGCACCACTGACTTCCGGCCCCCTCGCCACCTCCGCCGGGGTCGGCAGGCACGAGGTGTACATCGGCAGCTACCCCGGACTCACCGTGGTGTGCGGCGCGAACCTCGCCGTCCACCAGCCGTCCACGCTCGACGAATCGTGGACGCGGCCACTGGCTTCCGAATCGACGTACCTGGTCTGCACGGACCCGAACACGTCGTGGGCCGCCTTCGCCTGCTGGGAGCGCGGCGTCCTGCGCCGGTCGTTCAGCGCGACGCCGGCGCACATCTACGAGAACATCGGCATCCCGCTGGTGTGGGAGCTCCCGTTCTGGGCGGGCGAGCACCCGATGAACCACCCGATCGAGGTGCTGCCCGACCCACAGTCGTTGCCGTTCAACCCCTGCGAGTTCGCGGAGGCCGCGAACGCCGAATGGCTGGGCTTCCGCTACACGGGTCCGGTCCGCGACGGGGAGATCGACGCGTCGACGATCGACGTCCGCGGATTCAGCGTCTACGCCGAGGGCGAGATACCTCCGGTTCCTGCTCGGCAACCGAGACCCGGCGGGAATCTACGCCGCTGGCTGCGCCGGCTCGCCGGAGCGGAGCTTGCGTAGCGACCATGACACCGGAGCGGAGCTTGCGTAGCGACCATGACACCGGAGCGGAGCTCGAGTCGCGACCAGACTGACCGTCAGCCGGCGCCGAACAGCAGTGCCACCCAGCCCGTGGCGATCCCGATCACGCTGCCCAGCACGACCCATCTCCACACCGGTACCGCTCGCCACTGCCACAGCGTCGGGGCGACGCCGGCCGCGACCACCAGGTTGACCACGATCGACAGCAGCGGATGCACGGCCACCATCGCAGCGCCACAAGCGATTACGGCGACGGCGACAACCGCTGCCGAGAATCCCGCCACGACCCAGCCGGGACCGTTCACCCGCCGGTCCTGACCCGTTCGTAGAACGCCATCGCCGCTGCCGTCGCCACGTTCAGCGAATCGGTGCCGGGCGCCATCGGAATCCGCGCCCGCACATCGGTCTTGCGCATCGTGTATTCGGACAGTCCCGGCCCCTCGGCACCGAGGAGCAGTGCCACCTTTTCGCCCGTCATCGCCTCGGCGAGGGTCACGGCGGACGGATTCGGTGTCAACGAGATCAACTGAAAACCCTTGTCCCTGAGCGACTGCAGCCCGTGCGGCCACTCCGGAACCCGGGCGAACGGGACCCGCAGCACGTGCCCCATCGACACCCGGACCGCACGCCGGTAGAGGGGGTCGGCGCAGGCGCCGCCGAAGAGCACTGCGTCCACCCCGAGTCCGGCGGCGTTGCGGAACATCGAACCGATGTTCTCGTGGTCGTTGACGCCCTCGAGCACCGCGACCGTCCGCGCACCTTTCAGCACCGCGTCCAGGTCGAGTTCGGCCGGGCGGTGCGCGGCGGCCAGCACGCCCCGGTTGAGGTGGAACCCCACGACCTCGGCCATCACGTCGGCGGTGGTCCGGTAGAACGGCACGTCGACCCCGTCCAGGTCTGTCGCGAGTTCACCGAGCCTGCGGTCCACCCCGAGCAGGCTGATCGGGTCGAAGCGTGAGGCGAGCAGTCGCTGGGCGACGAGTACTCCCTCGGCGATCACCAGCCCCTTGCCGTCGGGCAGGTCGGGACGGCGATCCGAGGAGTTGAGATCGCGGAAGTCGTCGAGTCTCGGATCGGCCGGATCGTCTATGTCGATAACGTGAACCACGCGACCATCTTGCCGCACGGACCTGCGGCCCTCGGATCCAGAACCAGGAGTGGAGCCTGCGGAGCGACCA
>NZ_JBHXVP010000005.1:157630-251358 GCF_042672245.1 Rhodococcus sp. NPDC127527 | reverse complement strand
ACACAACAGGAGTGGAGCCTGCGGAGCGACCAACACAACAGGAGTGGAGCCTGCGGAGCGACCAACACAACAGGAGTGGAGCCTGCGGAGCGACCAACACAACAGGAGTGGAGCCTGCGGAGCGACCTACAGCCCTGCTCGCCTACTCGGAGTCGTTGACGATCCCGCCGATGATGTCGATGGACTGACGCAGTACGGCCTGCTGATGGTCGTCGAGGCCCGCGAGCCGGTCGGTCATCCACTGTTCGCGGGCCGAGGTCTCGTCGGCGAGCAGCGCCTGTCCCGCGTCGGTGAGCGAGACGATGATCTGGCGTCCGTCGGTCGGGTGCGGGGTGCGCAGCACCATGCCCGCGTCCGCAAGCGATGCGATGACCCGAGTCATCGACGGCGGTTGCACCCGCTCCCGCGACGCGAGTCCGCCCGGTGTCATCGGTCCGTGCTCATCGAGGCTGGCGAGCGCGGACAGCTGGGTCAACGACACCGGGGAGTCGGTGCGCCGACCGCGCAGGTGTCGCGAAAGACGCACGACTGCCAGGGAGAGATCGCTGGCGAGTGAGCGGGTATCCATGGTCACCTACGGAGGATACGGCACTGCGTGACAACTGGTTCAGGTAATGGCGTCAGTTATAGGACCGACAGCGAAGTAGGCAACGAAAAGCGCCGCGACCACCCACAGCAGCGGGTGAATCTTCTTGGCCTTGCCGCTCGCCGCACCGATCACGACCCAGGTGATGAACCCGACGCCGATGCCGTTCGCGATCGAGTAGGTGAACGGCATGACGACCATGGTCAGGAAGGCCGGAAGCGCCACCTCGAACTTGGTGAAGTCGATGTCGCGCACCTGCCCGATCATCAACGCACCGACCACGACCAGCGCCGGGGCGGCCGCCTCGATCGGCACCACCGAGTACAGCGGCGTCAGGAACATCGCGGCCAGGAACAGCAGACCCGTCACGACGTTCGCGAGTCCGGTGCGGGCACCCTCGGCGATGCCGGACGCCGATTCCACGAACACGGTGTTCGACGAGGCCGACGCGCCACCGCCGACGATGGCACCGGCGCCCTCGACGACCAAGGCCCGGCCGATGTTCGGCAGGGTGCCGTGCTCGTCGGTGAGGTTGCTCTCCTTGCCGAGACCGGTCATCGTGCCCATCGCGTCGAAGAAGTTCGCCAGCACCAGGGTGAAGACCAGCAGGCTCGCCGACAGCACGCCGATTCGAGTGAACGCACCGAAGAGGTTGACGTCTCCGACCAGGCTCAGGTTCGGCATCTGCGTCAGCACGTCGGGCAGTCCGGGCACGCTGAGGTTCCAGCCCTTGGGGTCCACGCCCTTGGACGCGCCGATGTGGAAGACCGATTCGAGGATCGCGGCGAGCACCGTGGTGACCACGATGCCGATGAGCAGTCCGCCGCGCACCTTGCGCGCCACCAGGATTCCCATCAGCAGCACCCCGAACACGAACACCACCGTCGGCCAGGACGCGATGGAACCACCGATGCCGAGCCCGACCGGGACGCTGGTGCCGGCGACGTCGGGGATGCGGCGGACGAAACCGGCGTCGACGAAACCGATGAACGCGATGAACATGCCGATGCCGGCCGCGATGGCGGACTTGAGTTCGTCGGGAATCGCGTTGAACACGGCGGTCCGGAAACCCGAGATGGCCAGCACCACAATGATGATTCCGTCGATCACCACCAGGCCCATGGCCTCCGGCCAGGTGACCTGCGGCGCGATGGTCACCGCCAGCAGGGTGTTGATGCCGAGGCCGGCGGCGATGCCGAACGGATAGTTCGCGACGATGCCGAAGACGATGCTCATCACTCCCGCGACGAGCGCCGTCACCGCGGCCACCTGGGCGACGGGCAGGATGTGGCCGAGCACGTCCGTCTTCGCGGCCGCGTCGTCGGCGGAGAAGCTACCGAGGATCAGCGGGTTGAGCACCACGATGTAGGACATCGCGACGAAGGTGACGAGGCCGCCGCGCACCTCCTTGCTCACTGACGAGCCGCGTTCGGTGATCTTGAAATAGTTGTCGAGGAGCCTCGAGGTGCCAGCCATATCGTTCATTTCTCCATCGCCGAAGGTGCGCGTCGCACTTGGCAGGTTAAATGAATGACAGCTGTAGCGTTATTTGCGTGACCCACACCTCACCTCCCCTTCCTGCCCGACTGACCGATCCGCGGCCGGTCGTGGCGATCGGTACGACGGCCTGGCTGGTCGCCACGATCGTGGTGCTCGCCGCGGGCGACCGGTGGGCGTCCGCGCTGCCGATCTGTTACGCGGGACTCGCGGTCGGCGCGGCGGGCTTCGCGCTCTACCTGGTCCAACGCGCGGCGGCCCGGCGCGGCAGCCGGACCGCCCAGCGCGGCCTCAGCTGAAGACCGGGATCCGCTCGGTGTCCGGGTCGATGTCGAACTCGTCCTCGACCTCGTCGCGCCGGCGGCGTCGCCACCAGATGGTCAACACCACCGACCCGGCGACAAGGGCCGCCAGCACCGCGATCGCCAGCCAGAACCGAGGACCGTCGTACCCGACCAGGACCATCCGCAGGGCGTTGCGTGCATAGGTCAGCGGCATCAGGTCGTGCAGCATGCGGATCGGAGCCGGCATCTGCTCGATCGGGTACACGCCACCGAACGCGAAGATCTGGATCATCAGGGCGCCTAGCGCGATGAACGTGCCGTTGACCGGCCCGAACACCACGGTGAACACCCGGCCCAGCGCCACCCCGGCCGCACCGATCAGGATCATCACCGCGACCATCGCCAGCACGCTGGGCGGGTCCGCCTTCGCGACCGTCAACGAGACCACCGAGAGCACCAGGGCCGCGACCAGGGTGATCACGGCGGGCGCCCGGTACCGGCGCAGTCCGCTACGCACGACGCCCTCGTCCAGGTTCTCCTCGTCCCTGCGACCGCCTCGCGGCCGCAGCACGAACCAGGTGAGGATGCCGCAGAGGAACAGCAGCACCGACATCACCACGGGCACGGCGCCGGGACCGAAGCCCGCAGCCACGTTCAGGTTGCTTTCGCTGACCGCAACCGGCGACGAGAGCAGGCCGGCCGTGGCCTCCCGCTCGGTCGGCGTGAAGTGCGGAACCTGCTTGGCGCCGTCGGCGAGCCCGGTCGCCAGTTGGGCGCTACCCGCGTCGAGCTGGCCGACGCCGTCCTTGAGCTGGCCGAGGCCGGCGCTGAGCTCGGTGCCACCCGCGTCGAGCTGGCCGAGACCGGTGTGGAGTTCGTTGGCACCGGCGTTGAGCTCGTGCGCGCCCGACGCCAGCTGGCCGAGCCCGGTGTTCAGTTCCTTCGCGCCCGCGGCGGCCGACTCCAGGCCCCCGCGGTACTCCGCCTTCGGGTCGGACAGTTCGTGGGCGAGCTGCCGTGCACCGTCGCGAAGCTGCTGCAATTGACCGGCGATGTCCTCCGCGCCGGTCGGCAGGCCCGCGGCGACGGCGGCGTCGAGCAGCGGAGTGACCACCGTGTCGATGACCTCGCTGATCTGCTTCGCCCCGGCGCCGAGCTGGTCGGTGCCGGCCACCAGCTGAGACATTCCGCCGGCGAGTTCACCGGACCCGGCCTTGGCCTCGTCCGCGCCGCCGGCCAGCTGGCCGGAGCCCGACGCGAGCTGGCCGCTGCCCGCGTAGGCCTCGTGCAGGCCCTTGGAGAGCTCGACGCTGCCGTCGGAGAGCTGGGTGACGCCGGTCAGGGCCTCGCCGGTGCCGGCCGAGAGCTGACGCGCACCGGCAGCCGCGTCGTCGAGACCCTTGCCTACGTCGCCGAGCCCGACGAGCACCTGGTCGACGGACTGCTCGCCGATGCTCTCCGAGACCGCGGAGCGCACCTGCGCGACGACGCTCTCCCCGACCGGGCCGGCCACCAGGCTGTTGTGGTCGTTGTAGACCACGTCGAGCTTCGCCTTGCTGCCGTTACCGCTGCCCGCACTGGCGATGTTCTTGCTGAAGTCCTCCGGGATCACCACGGAGAAGTAGTAGCGGCCGTCCTCCACACCCGCCTTGGCGTCGGCGAGGCTCACCTCGTGCCACTGGACGTCGCCGCCGTCGAGCAGCGCCTGCGCCACGTCGTTGCCGGCCTGGAGCCGGGTGCCGTCCAGGTCCGCGCCCGCATCGGCGTTGACGATGGCAACCGGCATCCGCGAGACCGTGTCGCCCGGGTCCCAGAGCGCCCACATGTAGAAGCCGAGCAGTGCCAACGGGGCGATGACCAGGACCGCGATCGCGGTGCGAGTCAGGTGGACACGTCTCGTCGCCATGGGTTGCTTCTCCTGAACCTTCTGCTGGACAGACGTCCAGGTTGGGTCAGGATAGAGAAGTCACGAGGAATCGGTGGTGGATTCCCGAGATTTGTCCGCGACCGAGCCGAAGCGCGAGACACCCCAGATCCACAACGCCGCCCACGCGACCCCGAACGCCCACCCGGCGAGCACGTCGGTGAGCCAGTGCGCGCCCAGGTACACCCGTGACAACCCGATCGCGACGGTCCACAGCGCCAGCATGCCGAACACCACCGGATTGCGCGCACGCGGACCGATCACGCGGACCAGGGCCGCCCCCACCACGCAGACCAGGATGGCCGACATCATGGCGTGCCCGGACGGGAACGAGTGCGTGGCCTCGTCGACCAGGCGCTCCGGGAACGGCGGTCGGGCCCGCCCGAACAGCAGTTTGAGACCGGTCATCACGAGCAGCCCGCTGAGCATCGCGCCGGCCACCATCTCCGCCTCGCGCGGATGACGCCGCACCAGCAACGCGACCGAGACGATCACCGTGATCACCCACGACGCGAGCGTGCCGCCCAGCTCGGTGACGACCGTGACGACGTCCGTCAGCCACGGTGTCCGGACCCGGAGCATGGCGTCGAGGACGCTCTGGTCAATCCACATCCGGTGACTCCGATCGCAGTTCGTCACGATCCCCGACACCCCGCCACCCGAGGAAGTACGTGTACTCGGCCACGTGGGTGCGCCCCGACTCGTCCACCCACCAGGGCAGTTCGACCTCGCGCTCCAGCGCACCGGACAGTCGCACCAGCAGCCGGTCGTGCACGACCATCGTCCCGCGCGGCAACGGCCGCCCCAGCGCCACGTGCGCGAGCACAGCGCCCGGTTCCCGGTCCCAGTCGCTGACCCGACCCGCACCGACCACCTCGCCCCGCACCGCCTCGGATGCGGGCGGCAGGTCCAACAGCTCGGCAAGGGCCGGGGCGGTCGGCAGGTCCCCGACCACCAACAGCTCGGGCGGGACCGCCGCGGCGTACCACGGCCGGTCCAGCACCACTGCCTCGGCGGGATCGGCCAGCGCACCCGCGACCGTGCGCACCCGCGACGGCGGCGACAGCGCGTCCAGGTCGAGAATGCCGGCGGCGGTCGACTCACCCAGCAACCGGTGGGCCCGGGCGACGACGGCCGGGCTGGGGTCGCGCCCGGGATCGGCGAGCCGGTCGAGCAGCAGCCCCGCGAGGGCGGTCCCGTCCACCCGATCGGAAACGAGCACCCCCGGCATGGCGCCCGCGTCGGGGTGGTCGAGCACGTCGAGCAGACCCTCGAAGGTGCGGTCGTCCGGTCCGCGCAGCGAGCCGAGCGCCTCGCCGTCCATCCGGGCGTGTTCACGCAGCCACCACGCGGTGTAGCCGTCCCGATCGGCCAGCAACGCCGCCGTGCCAGGCTCCGCCGCCAGCAGCGCCAGCGCGGCCGGCCACGCGGCGGGGTCCACCAGGTCGAGATCTCGGACCGCGACGAGCTCCTCCGGGTCCGTGGCCAGCGTCGCCCACCATCCGGCCTCGTCGTCGAGGTCGTGTTCGGGTCCGGTGGGCAGCTCCGCGCGCAGCACCGCGAAGGACCAGCCGACGCCGAGCGCACGCAGCGCCTCGGCACCGTGCCTCTCCACGACCGGCGTCGCGACCTCGCCGAACGGCGAGTCCGACGCCAGGACGGCCGCAAGGGGCGCGCCCGGCAACAGCAGTTCGTCCGCCGCGCGCAGTTCCCCGTCGGCGGCGGGCAACGGCAACTCCCCCAGCCAACCCGGCAGGTCACCGCGACCGTCGACGGCCGCCACCAACGGCAGCACCGCATCCGCGAGTTCCGTTGCAGCGAGTGAGTCCTCGTAGTCGACGTCCTCGATGCGCGCCCGCAACGCCGGGTCGGCGAGCACGTCGAGCGGGCCGACCGTGCCCGCGCCGAGTCGGGCGAGCAGCGGATGCGCGGCGTCGGGATGCACCAACCGGATCCAGTCGACCCCGCGACCCGCGACGCCGAGATCGTCGCGGCCGAGCACCGTGGTCCGGGGACCGGTCACGGTGCGCCCGTCGGTCAGCGGCACCGGCACCGCGGCCAATTCCTCGACCGCGAGTGCATCCACCACCAACGGCTCGAGCTCCTGGTAGAGCGATCCCCACCAGCCGGGTTCGCGGTGCAACCCGGACAGCAGTTCGGCCAGGCGGGCCAGCCCGATGCGATGCGCTCCCACCGCGGCCAGCGCGTGCGCACTGCCGGGCCCGGACAGCTCGGGCACGACGAGCCCGGGCACCGCATCCACCAGCAGCGCCGCCAGGTCGGCGGTGAGCCCGGGCAGCACACTCGACTCACGCGGCGCCAGGGTGACGTCACCGACACCTGGCAGCCACCGGCTGTCCGCCAGCTCGCGCAGCACCCCTTCGCGCAGTTGCTCGTCGACCTCGCCGCGCGCGAAACCCGGCACCGGGACCAGCGCCAGCCGCTGCGAAACAGGTAGAGCAGCAACGAAATCCGCGTAGCCATCGACCAGGTGCGCCAGCGCCGCTCCAGGCATGATGCGCCGGCGGTCGGGTTGCAGCTCGGCGTCCGCCACCACGATCGCCGGCAGCGACAACTCCTCGTCGGAGCGGGTGGGCGCCCGCAGGACGTCGGACTCGACCGGACGCACCCGGCCGCCGTCGACCGGAACCAACCACCGAGCGGAGGTCGCCGTGAACTGCCACCAGGTCCGGTCGGCGATCTCGACGACCGTGAGCGGGCCGTCGCCGAGCGGTCGTTCGATGCGCACGAACACCCGCTCCTCGATCTGAATCGACTGCAGGGCAGGAAGTTCCAGCAGCAAGTCGGCGGCCTCCGCGACGAGGCCGTCGATCAGCCGGGCACCGTCCACGTCGGGCCGGAGTTCGAGCACCACCTCGGAGTCGAAACCCGCGCGCGGCGGCCGATCGTTCGGCCACACCAGTCGCAACACCGGCACGCCGTGCTCCGGCTCGGCAAGCCCCGCGGAGCGCATTTCGCTCCGGGTTCGCTTGGCGGAGAAGGTGATCGACCCGGTAGTCGACCGCAGCTCCACCTCCTCGCTGACCGCGAGGACGGCGGTGAAGCCCACCCCGAAACGTCCGACGCCGGTGACGCCCTTCCCGGAGACCCGCAGCGCCGACAGGGCCTGCACCCCCACGACGTCCAGCGGCGCGCCGACGTTCGCGACGTGCAGGTCGCGGCCGTCGCGCCAGACCTGCAGTCGGCCGGGAACGCCCGCCCGAGTCGCCGCGTCGGCGGCGTTCTGCGCCAGCTCCGTGCCGAGCCGGTCACGGTAGCCGCCACGGACCAGGTCCGCCTCGGTCGCGGCGTCCTCGCGGAGCCGGGTCGGCGAGGACGTCCAGGCCAGCAGCGTGGCGGCCCGCAGCGCGTCGACGCCGAAGGGATCCGGTGCCGTCAGTCCGTCGATGCCGGATCCGCCGCGGTCTCGGTGGACTCGGGCTCGACTGCCTGCGCTGCCTCGATCTCGGTCTCGGTCACAGACTCGGTTGCGGGCGCCGCCTCTGCCTCGGTCTCCTCGGGCGCGGGCAGCAGGACCAGTTCCACCGCACCGTCGTCGTACGCGTCGAACTGCGGGCTGCCGGCACCGGTCGGCAGCTCGGTGTCCGAGTGCGCGCCGCAGCCGTACTCCGCGTGCACCACGTGGCCGTCCGCGGCCATCTCGTTGCCGCAGACCCCGAACGCGGCGCGCATCGAGCCCGCCAGCGGGAGGTAGAAGCCACACAGCGCGCAGATCGAGGGCGCCGCCTTCGCCATCTCCGAGTCCGGGCCGTAGTCGCCGTCGTGCCAGCGTTCGGCTGCGTCGAGCCGCCCCTCGAGGCTCAGCACCTGCTTGCGGCCGAGGCCGACCTCCCGGGCGAGGTCGTCGATCTCGGGGTCGCCGCTGGCCACGTATCCGGGCACCAGCCGCGGGTCGGCGGCGCGCGGGGCCAGCAGGTCGCCCGGGCTCAGGTCGCCCGCGCGGACGCGCTCGTCCCAGGGCAGCCAGTCGGGTGCGGTCAGCGCGTCGGGGCCGGGCAGCAGTGCCAGTTCGCTCACCGTCACCCGGTCGCTGTCGGGGGCGGCGGCCAGGACCACCGCCCACTGCCAGCCGCGGTAACCGGGCAGGGTCGTCTCGAAACGATGCGTCGCCGAGCACTCGTCCTCGTAGGTGACGCCGAGATGCGCGCCGACCTCACCCTCTCCGAGGTCGGTCAACGCCTGCCGCGCCAACCCCACGGCATCGGCCAGCAGGGGGCGCACATGGGCAAGCTCGGGGGCAGACTGGGCACTCACACCCTCATTTTGCCGTATCGCAGCAAATGCGGGGCAGGTCGGGCTGCCATGCTGGTCTGATGTCACTCCGCCGGACCGTCGTCGTCGCCGCGGTGGCGCTCACCGCCGCAACCGGATGCGCCCGGGACACCACCCCGGCCGATGCTGCCGGCGTCGAGCACCTGCGGGCCGAGGTGGTCGCGACGCACCCGCACGACCCCACCGCCTTCACCGAGGGACTCGAGGTCTCCGACGGCGAACTGCTCGAGGGCACCGGCCTGACCGGGCAGTCGTACCTGAGCGCCCGCGACCTCGCCACCGGCGTCGAGCGGACCCGCGTGCCGGTTCCCGACGACATGTTCGGCGAGGGCGTCACCGTGGCCGGGGACACCGTCTGGCAGTGGACCTGGCAGGACGGGGTGGCACTGGCCCGCGACCGGGTCACCCTGGCGGAGCGGTCCCGGGCCCGGTTCGACGGCGAGGGCTGGGGCCTGTGCGCGCAGCCCGGCCGACTGGTGTCGAGCGACGGCAGCGACCGGCTCACCTTCCGCGACCCGGTCACCTTCGAGCCGCGCGGCAGCGTCGCCGTCACGCTCGACGGCAAGCCGCGCGGCAACCTCAACGAGCTCGAATGTGCCAGCGACGGAAGGGTGTACGCGAACGTGTGGCGGACCCCCTACATCGTGCGTATCGACCCTGCGGACGGCCGCATCACCGGAGTTGTCGACGCGTCGGGCCTGCTCACCGACGCCGAGTCGCGCAACGTGGACGTGCTCAACGGGATCGCCCAGGTGCCCGGGACGGACCGGTTCCTGATCACCGGCAAGTACTACCCGAAGCTGTTCGAGGTGCGGTTCGTCTCGTAATTCGCCTTGAAAGACGGCTCCCACCCACCGCCCCGCCACACGCCGTGTGGGGCGTGTGGTCCTTCGTCTGTGATCTAGGACAGAATTGAGGAGTGACCGGACCTCGCGAACCCTACGACCCCAACGGGAGTCGGCAGTCCGACGACCGCGGTCGAGGCGAGGGGCATCCGGGTTACGCGAACTATCCGCCGACGCGGCGGGTGGCCGGCCGTCGTCAGCCGCTGCCTCCACTGCACCCGGTCGACAACACCCGCCGGGAGGATCCGCCGACCGAGCAGGTTCGGCAGCCGAATCCGAGCGCGCCCAAGCCGCCGCCGATTCCCCGGAAGCTGACGGTCACGCGGGTGGCCGCCATGCGCAGCCGAGAACTGACGAACAAGGGCATCGCCACCTTCCACCGCGCCGCCAAGGCGGACGGTGCCGACAAGTCCGGCCTCACGGCCCTCACCTACGCGGTGATGGCGAACTTCGCGACCGACGCCGCGGTCGCCGTCGCGCTGGCCAACACGCTGTTCTTCTCCGCGGCCACCGGCGAGGACAAGACCAAGGTCGCCCTGTACCTGCTGATCACCATCGCCCCGTTCGCGGTGATCGCCCCGCTGATCGGGCCCGCGCTCGACCGCCTCCAGCACGGCAGGCGAATCGCGCTGGCCGGTTCCTTCGCGCTGCGCACCGTCCTCGCGGTCGTGCTCGTCTTCAACTTCGACAGCTGGGCGCTCTACCCCTGTGCGCTCGGAATGATGGTGCTGAGCAAGTCGTTCTCGGTGCTCAAGAGCGCCGTCACGCCGCGAGTGCTGCCACCGGAGATCGACCTGGTGCGCACCAACTCACGGCTGACGGTGTTCGGTCTGATCGGCGGCACCATCGGTGCAGGCGCGCTCGCCGGTCTCGTCGCGTTCGTCAGCGGTTCCTCTGCCGGGGCGCTGTGGCTGACCGCACTGATCACCGTGCTCGGCGCATACCTGAGCATGCGCATACCGGCCTGGGTCGAGGTCACCGAGGGCGAGGTGCCCGCCACCCTGCACTACCACGGTGACGACGCCGACACCCAGGTGATCGATCGCGACCACAAGGACACGGTCAAGGCCAGCAAGCGGCGCCAGCCGCTGGGCCGCGCAGTCATCACCGGACTGTGGGGCAACAGCACGATCCGGGTGCTCACCGGATTCCTCACCCTCTACATCGCGTTCGTGGCGAAGTCGCGCACCGAGCACGCCCCGCTGGAGCAGGCCGCGATGCTCGCGCTCGTCGGCGCGGCCGCGGGCATCGGCAACTTCGCCGGTAACGCCACCGGCGCCCGGCTCAAGCTCGGTAAGCCGGCGGTGGTGGTGCTGCGGTGCACGATCGCGGTCACCGCGGTCGCGATCATCGCCGCGTTCGGCGACAACCTGCTCACTGCCGCCCTCGCCACGCTGGTCGCATCCGCCGCCAGCGCGCTGGCGAAGGTCTCCCTCGACGCCTCGCTGCAGGACGACCTGCCGGAGGAGTCCATCGCGTCCGGGTTCGGACGTTCGGAGACGGTGCTGCAGCTGAGCTGGGTGGTCGGCGGCGCGCTCGGCGTCCTGCTGCCCACCCAGTACTGGATCGGGTTCACTGTGGTGTCGGTGGTGCTCGTCCTCGGTCTGATCCAGACCGTCCTCAGCTACCGGGGTTCGACCCTGCTCCCCGGACTCGGCGGCAAACGTCCCGACGTCGCCAACCAGGAGATCCCGGAAGCGGTCTCCAGCGCCGATTGACGCCCCAACCAGAAACGGAACTCGATGACTCTGCAAGCCCGGACGAAGAAGACCATCGCAGCACTCTCGGTGGTCGCACTGGTGGCCGCAGGCGGCCTCGCCGCCGTGGTCACCGTGCTCGTCCACGACGCCCCGGAGACCCTGCCGACGGTCACCGCGTACGCGCACTACAAGACCGTCGACGTGCATGCCGGCGTGTGCGACGCCAACCTCGCGTGCGCCGGACTCGAGGTCACGAACCTGAGCGTTCCGGAGGGCCAGCCGCTGCAGCTGTCGCTGCCCAAGGACGTGTCGAACTCGGACTGGCGCCTGAACGTGCAGATCGGCAACCCCAAGACGGGTGAGGTGTTCAACGGGTACCGCGACTACACACCGGGCGAGGCTGCCGCAGTGACGGTGCCGTCCGGGAAGGACGAGCAACTCCTCGGCGTCATCATCCAGCTGCCGACCAACGGCGGCCTCGCCCCGGTGTGGGCGATCCAGACGTACTAGCTGTCGAGTTCCCGGGCCACAGCGCGCACGACCTCGGAGATCCGCTGCGCGGTCTTGCGGTCCGGGTACTTTCCCTTGCGCAGGTCGGGCTGCACCTTCGCCTCGAGCAGGGTGATCATGTCCTCGACCATGCCGTGGAGTTCGTCGGGCGTGTGCTTGCGGGCGGCGTCGGCCGGGCGACCGCCGCCCTGCCGGAGCGTCGGGGCCGGATCCAGCACCTTCAGGCTCAGCGCCTGCGGTCCCCGACGGCCCGCGGCCATCCCGAACTCGACGCGCTGGCCCGCCTTCAGTCCCTCGACACCCGCGGGCAGCGCAGACGACCGGACGTAGACGTCCTCACCCTCTTCCTGGGCGAGGAAGCCGAAGCCCTTTTCCACGTCGTACCACTTCACCTTGCCGGTAGGCACTGCGTTCACCTGCTCATCTACATAAAGGAACGCGCCCCACCGTGTGTGGGACGCGACAATCGGAGTCTACCCCCGCGCGCCTCGTAGGGGCACCGGGGATTTCACGGGATAACGTTGAAGCGTGGCCAGTGAATCGTCCCCCCGCGGCGCCGTGACCCTGCGCATCGCGCTCATCCTCTTCGCCCTCGGCATCGCCGCCATCGTCGCGATCTTCGTGATCTACGCGACCGGCCACGAACCGGGCCTGGCCCTGTACCTCCTGGCACTCGCCTGCCCGCTCGGATTCCTGCTCGGCATCGTGTCCGCACTCCAGTCCGGACGGCGCGTTCGAAGAAGGGACGACCAATGAGGATCCTGCTCAACATCATCTGGCTGGTCTTCGGCGGCCTCTGGCTCGCCCTCGGATACTTCGTGGCGGGGGTGATCTGCTGCATTCTGATCATCACCATCCCGTTCGGGATCGCCGCGTTCCGGATCGGCGTGTACGCGCTCTGGCCGTTCGGGAAGACGGTGGTCAGTAAACCGACCTCGGGGCTCGGCTCCCTCGTCGGCAATGTGATCTGGCTGATCCTGTGCGGGATCTGGCTGGCCATCGGTCACATCGTCAGCGCCATCGCCATGGCCATCACCATCATCGGAATCCCCCTGGCGATCGCGAACCTGAAAATGGTGCCGATCTCCCTGATGCCGCTCGGCAAGGACATAGTCGACGTCGGCTCCACGCCGAGCTACCCGACGAGCTACGGCTCGTGAGCGCCCCGCCCCGCACCGTCCCGGTTGCGGGGCGGTCGCTCCCCTCGACACCGTGGCTGGTCGGAACGCTCGCGGCCCTCGCCGCCGCGGTGGTCCTCGCACACGACCGGGTGGTCCCGCTCGCCGCTCCGCTGTGGGGCCTGTTCCGCAACGGTCTCGACCTGCTCGTCTACCGCAGCGGCGGCGCCACCGTGCTGACCGGCGCGGGCCTCTACGACCACGCCCTGCACGGGGGCATGTGGTACACCTACCCACCGTTCTCCGCGATCCTGTTCGCCCCACTGCGGGCCCTGTCCCCGGACCTCACCAGCCTGCTCGGCTACCTCGCGAACTTCGCCTTCCTCTATCTCGTGGTGCTGTTGTGCTGGCGCCGGCTCGGGTATCGGCCGGACCGCACGTTGTACGTGGTGAGCGCGCTGCTGACGGTGATCTTCAGCTGGCTCGAACCCGTGCGGACCACCATCTGGCTCGGCCAGATCAACCTGTTGCTGATGCTGATCGTGCTCTGGGACCTCGGTCGGCCCGAGGGCAGTCGGCTACGCGGATTCGCCGTCGGACTCGCCGCCGGGATCAAGCTGACGCCGGCGCTGTTCATCGTCCAACTGGTGGTCACGCGGCAGTGGCGGGCGGCGGCGACCGCGACCGCGACGCTGGCCGCCACGGTCGCGGTCGGCTTCGTCGTGCTCTTCTCCGACTCGTGGGCGTACTGGACCGTCACCCTCCGCCAGTCGACCCGGATCGGGGAGACGGCCTGGCCGGCCAATCAGTCCGCCGCCGGGGTGATAGCCCGCTTGTTGCACGAGGCCGAACCGCCGCGGCTGCTGTGGCTGGCGGTCGCAGCCGCTCTCACGGTCCTGGGCATGACGGCCGTGCATCTGGCACACCGCCGTGGCCAGGACCTCCTCGCGACCACCATGTGCGGACTGACCTCGTGCGCCGTCTCACCGTTCTCCTGGGGACACCACTGGGTGTGGTTCGTCCCGCTGATCGTCCTGGCGCTCGACCGCGCGCTCCGCTCGTCGCGGGTGCTCTCGTTCGCGCTGCCGGTGGCCCTCGCGGCCCCGCTGCTGTGTTGGGCGCACCGGTTCCCGGACGGAGTGTGGGCGATCGGGCTGTTCATGGTTCCCGCGCCCGCCGCCCTTGCTCCGGTCTTCGAGGCGGCGTACCCGTTGCTCTTCGTCGTCACCGCGGTCACCGTGGTCGGGACGCTGGCCCGGCGGGGCGGGTCGGAACCCGAGGTCAGCCCCCAGCTCGCATGTGATCTGCCTCACATAACGACCCGATCACGAGAGGGTCTCGGACCGACACCTGTCGCCTGACCTGCACAAACAGCGGAATGTCCCGGCAAAACGCCGAAGATCGCGAAAAATCCGTAGGAGATGACTCACCGGCGTCGGCCACGTACGGTCATGGACGGCCGGAAGTTCGGCCAATCCCGACCGCCGCGCCAAACCTTGTCCCGCGGAACGGATTCCCACGAATTACCCAGGGACGAGGACGGGGGACCCACGTCCCCAGCGGACACCGGTAGGCGAGCAACAGGCCTTCCTTGGGGTGAAGCCGGAAATCGCGTCGATCACGATGCGGTCACGGCCGGGCGACCTCTCAGCCCGAACCCGACAGCTGACCTCGCAGGCGCGTGCGGAGAGGAACGAACCATGACCGCTGGACGCCATCGCAAACCGACGAACACGCGCAAGACCGCCGCCAAGGTCGTCGTCACCACCGCAGTCTTCGGCGCAGCGGGTGCGGCCTTCGCGGCCCCCGCAGGCGCTGCCCCCGACTCCGACTGGGATCGGCTCGCGCAGTGCGAGGCCGGCGGCAACTGGGGCATCAACACCGGCAACGGCTACCAGGGCGGCCTGCAGTTCTCGCCCAGCACCTGGAACGCGCACGGTGGCGGGCAGTACGCCGCGACCGCCAACCAGGCCACCCGTGAGCAGCAGATCGCGGTCGCCGAGAAGGTCCTCGCCTCGCAGGGTTGGGGCGCCTGGCCGTCCTGCTCCTCCAGCCTCGGCCTGACCAGCGGCTCCACCCCGCGCAGCGCGCCCGCCGCCAAGGCCGTCGAGACCCCCAAGGCTGCCCCGGCGGCCGCGGTCGAGATTCCCGCAGCGCCCAGCATCCCGGCCACCAACGGCACCGCCGACGTGGTGCGGAGCCTGGACAACGCTCTCGAGGCAGTCAAGGCGCACGGCGTGACCATCGACCCGCAGGTCCAGGCCGCGTACGACGCCGCCAAGGCGCTCCTGCAGAAGTAGCCAACGGCTCGACTCACGAGAAAGGCCCCGCACCTCGAAGGTGCGGGGCCTTTCTCCATGCCCGGCCGTCAGCGGTTGATGACGGTGTGCGGGTGTGCGTACGGCAGTTCCGACACGGGGCGAGGGAACTCGGTGTCCTCCCCGAACGGGGACAGCCCACCGGAGCGCGACGACGACAGCTCCGTGACGGCGTGGTCGCCGTCCTGGATCTCCGCCGCCGGCCAGCCTGGATCTACATATCGCTTGCTCGAATTGTTAGCCACGAGGCCATTTTGACACCGAGGCCGCGCCCGGACCACCCCAGGTATCTAATCTGAAGGGGATGACCGACACCGAAGGTGCTGCCCCGGCCGCCGACACCCCCGACGGCACCGCCGCGGCGACCGAGAGCCTGGCGCTCTGGCTGGCCGCGCGGAGCGATGCCGAGCTGGCGGAGCTGCTCCGACTGCGCCCCGACCTGGCGGTCCCGCCGCCCGCGAACCCGTCGGTGCTTGCCGCCCGCGCCGAGCAGCGCGCCTCGGTGCTCCGCGCCGCCGACGATCTCAACGTCCTCGAGCTGACGCTGCTCGGCCTGCTCGCCCTCGAACGGGCGGCCGAGGTCGGCGTGCGCCGCGAACAACTGACCGACGCGCTCGCCGGCCGTGCCCCCGTCCGCGCGGTGGACAAGGCCCTCGGTGCGCTGCGCGCGCGGGCGCTGGTCTGGGGTACCCGGACGCTCCGTGTGGCGGTCGCCGCGGCGGGCGCGGTGACCTGGCGCATCGACCAGCCGGGCGAGGTGATGTCCGCGGACCAGATCGCAGCGGCGCTCGACACCCTGACCGACGCCGAACGCCGCCTGCTCGGCACCCTGGCGACCAGCTCGCCGATCGGCCGCACCCGCGACGCCGCGCCCGGCACCCCACCCGACCGGCCCGTCCAGCGCCTGCTGGCGCTCGGCCTGCTGCACTGGATCGACGAACAGACCGTGGAACTGCCGTACCAGGTGGGTCAGGCACTGCGCGGCGAAACGGTCACCGACCCGACCGCGCTGACGCCGCCGCCGGTCCGCGCGAAGAAGCACAAGATCGCCGACGTCAACGCGGCCGCGGCCGGTGAGGCGTTGGAGCTCGTCCGGCACTGCGAGGACCTGATCGCCGCGCTCGGCGACCAACCCGCCCCCACCCTCAAGGCGGGCGGGCTCGGGGTACGAGAGACCCGCAGGCTGGCGAAGGCCGCCGGCATCGACGAAACCCGGGTGAGCCTGCTGGCCGAGCTGCTCGCCGCGGCCGGGCTGATCTCGAGCGGCGCACCCGACCCGCTGCCGACCCCGGACACCGGCGACGACTACTGGGCGCCGACGGTGGCCGCGGACGCCTGGCTGAACTCGAGCACCGCGCAGCGGTGGCAGGCGATCGCGCAGGCCTGGCTCGAGATGCCACGCCGCCCCTGGTCGGTCGGTCTCCGCGACGCCAACGACAAGCCGATCGCCGCGCTGTCCGAGGAGGTCCGCGCGTCCGGCGCACCACGCGACCGCCGGTTCGTGCTCGAACTGGTCGCCGAGCTCGGCACCGGCCAGGGTGCGACCGTCGCGGAGATCGCCGCGGCGGTGGCCTGGCGGCGTCCCCGGTGGTCGGCCCGGCTCGGCGCGGGCGCGGTCGAGCACACCCTCGCGGAAGCGACCGCGGTCGGGCTGGTCGCTCGCGGCGCCGTGGCCTCCCCCGGCCGCAGCCTGCTGCACGGCGCGCCGCCCGAATCGGTGCTGGCGGAGATGACGGCCGCGCTGCCCGCCCCGATCGACTACGTGCTCGTTCAGGCCGACCTGACGGTCGTCGCGCCGGGCCCGCTCGTCCCCGACCTGCAGGAGCAGATCACGCTGGTCGCGGACGTCGAGTCGGCGGGCGCGGCCACCATGTACCGGATCGGCGAGTCGAGCGTGCGGCGGGCCCTCGACGCCGGCCTGAGCGCGGCGGAACTGCAGGCACTGTTCGCGAATCACTCGAGAACCTCGGTACCCCAGGCGCTGACCTACCTGATCGACGACGTCGCGCGGCGGCACGGCCGCTTGCGCGCCGGCATCGCCTCGTCGTTCGTGCGGTGCGAGGATCCGGCCCTGCTCGCGGAGGTGCTCTCCTCCCCCGTGGCCGAGCCGTTGGCCCTGCGCGCACTCGCCCCGACCGTCGCGATCTCGCAGGCCTCGCTGGCCGAGGTGCTCGAGCAACTGCGAGCGGCGGGCTTCGCGCCGGCGGGCGAGGACTCCTCGGGCTCGATCGTCGACCTGCGACCGCGCGGGGCGCGGGTCTCGCGTCGGCGGCAACGGCCGGTGCGCACCCCCTCGGCGCCGAGCGACGAGCAGCTCGCGAGCCTGGTGCGGGCGCTGCGGGCCGGCGAGCGGGCGGCGACGGCGCCCCGCGGCGAGGGCGTCCGGTCCGATGGCAGCCGGGCCAGCAGCGCGGCCACCGTCGCACTCCTGCAGCTGGCCACCCGGGTCAAGCGCAGCGTGCGGATCGGCTATGTCGACGCGCAGGGCGTCGCGTCGGAGCGGATCGTGGACCCGGTCAGCGTCGGAGGGGGTCAGCTCGACGCGTTCGACCCCGCCTCCGGGGCGGTCCGGCGGTTCACGCTGCATCGGGTGACCAGCGTCGCACTCGTCGACTGAACCGATAATTTTCGGCGGACCAACGCGTCTGCCGGCGCGACTGGCTTTTTCTGCGAAATGACGTATGGTCGGGGCCAGTGATTGCCACTTCGAATTCAGGAGCGACAATGGCAGACAAGAAACCGGGCAAGAGCCTGAAAAAACCCGCACAGTCACTGAAGGAAAGGCGTGCGGAAAAACGGGATCGGGCGGTGGAATCCGGCGAGTTGATCCGCAAGCGGAAGCGCCACTGATTCACGAGACATCATGGCTTCCGCAAGACACCGCGACCTCGTCGCGCCGCCCGACCTACGGGTGCTGGATTTCCTCTACCAGCGCTTCGATCAACTCTCCGGCCCGGACTTCCTCCCGGAGGCCCGGACCCGCGGCTACCGGGCGGCCGTGACGTCGGCGAAAATCTTCGTCCTCGACGAACGAGCACAGCAATCGGGATTCCCTGCCATCCCCTGCCGTGAAGAACAGAAGGATTTTCCGTGAAACGGATGCTGATGGCCCTGGATCGAATCCAGGACAGGCTGGAAAATGAACTCGACACCACCGCGGGACTCACCGAAAGGGACGCCGGCTACCGGGCAGGAATTTCCGAGGCACTGGTCCAGGTGATGGACACGAGGAAAAACCTGACCGCAAATCGGTAGTGCACAGAAAATGGAGGTATTTCCCGCATTCGCGGGAAATACCTCCATTCTGCACGTGCACCCGACAGGTCCGAACGGTGCGGACACGGGCTGCCACCGGTGGGGCCGCACTCCTCGGCCGCGACGCTTCCGCCACGAAGTGTGGACAATGGAGTGGTTGTCATCGCTAGGAGGCGCACGTGACCGATGGACCGCTGATCGTCCAGTCCGACAAGACCCTGTTGCTCGAGGTCGACCACGAACTGGCCGGTCAGGCACGACAGGCCATCGCGCCCTTCGCCGAACTCGAGCGCGCGCCCGAGCACGTGCACACCTACCGGGTCACCCCGCTGGCGTTGTGGAACGCGCGGGCCGCCGGGCACGACGCCGAGCAGGTGGTCGACGCGCTGGTCACCTACTCGCGGTTCGCGGTCCCGCAGCCGCTGCTGGTGGACATCGTCGACACCATGGCCCGCTACGGCCGGCTGCAGCTGGTGAAGAACCCCGCGCACGGCCTGACGCTGGTCAGCCTGGACCGGGCGGTGCTCACCGAGGTGATGCGGCACAAGAAGATCGCCCCCATGCTCGGCGCGAAGGTGGACGAGGACACGGTGATCGTGCACCCGTCCGAGCGAGGCCACCTCAAGCAGATGCTGCTCAAGATCGGCTGGCCCGCCGAGGACCTCGCCGGATACGTGGACGGCGAGGCGCACCCGATCGACCTCGCCTTCGAGGAGGGCCACTGGGAACTGCGCGACTACCAGGAGATGGCCGCCGACTCGTTCTGGGCGGGCGGCTCCGGGGTGGTGGTACTGCCCTGCGGGGCGGGCAAGACGATGGTCGGCGCGGCGGCGATGGCCAAGGCGAAGGCGACGACGCTGATCCTGGTCACGAACACCGTCGCGGGCCGGCAGTGGAAGCGCGAACTGATCGCGCGGACCTCGCTGACCGAGGACGAGATCGGCGAGTACTCGGGCGAACGCAAGGAGATTCGCCCGGTGACGATCGCGACGTACCAGGTGATCACCCGTCGCACCAAGGGCGAGTACAAGCACCTGGAACTGTTCGACTCCCGCGACTGGGGGCTGGTGATCTACGACGAGGTGCACCTGCTGCCCGCGCCGGTGTTCCGGATGACCGCCGACCTGCAGTCCCGCCGCCGGCTCGGGCTGACCGCAACGCTGGTCCGAGAGGACGGCCGGGAGGGCGACGTCTTCTCCCTGATCGGACCCAAGCGGTACGACGCGCCGTGGAAGGACATCGAGGCGCAGGGCTGGATCGCCCCCGCCGACTGCATCGAGGTCCGAGTGACGATGACCGACGCGGAACGGATGGCGTACGCGACGGCGGAGCCGGAGGAGCGCTACAAGCTGTGCTCGACCGCGCACACCAAGATCGCGGTGGTGAAGTCGATCCTGGCCAAGCACCCGGACTCCCCCACCCTGGTCATCGGCGCGTACCTGGACCAACTCGAGGAACTCGGCGAGGCGCTGAACGCCCCCGTCATCCAGGGCTCGACCAAGACCAAGGAACGCGAGGCCCTCTTCGACGCGTTCCGTCGCGGCGAGATCCAGACGCTGGTGGTCAGCAAGGTCGCCAACTTCTCCATCGACCTGCCGGAGGCGTCGGTGGCCGTGCAGGTCTCGGGCACCTTCGGGTCGAGGCAGGAGGAGGCCCAGCGGCTCGGGCGGCTGCTGCGACCCAAGCACGACGGCGGTCAGGCCCACTTCTACTCCGTGGTGTCACGCGACACCCTCGACGCCGAGTACGCCGCGCACCGGCAGCGCTTCCTCGCCGAGCAGGGGTACGCGTACCGGATCACCGACGCGGACGACCTGCTCGGACCGGCGATCGGGTAGGAATACAACCGTGCGCCGCTTCGAGTTCCCCGTAGACCATGCCCACGCCAAGTCCGTCAACGAGACCCTCGGCGACGTCCGTCGGCTGCGGTGGTCGTCCGTCATCACGGGACTGCTCTTCGCCGCGCTGGCGGCGTGGCTGTTCACGCTGGCGCACCCGTGGTCGTACGTCGTGGGCGTGGTGGTCGCGGTGATCGCGCTGACCACGCTCTGGATGGCGTACTGGGCGCCGCGCAAGGTCGGCTCGATCGAGGAGCTGTACGCCAAGGGCGAGCTGGTCCCCGCCGTGGTGGCGGTGCCCCGGCCCCGCGGCGCGACGCTGCTGGCGCTGGTGAACACCGCGAAGCCGACCGCGGACCGGCCCCACTACGCGCTGGTGACCCGCAACATCCGCACCCTGCCGGGGCACTCGCTGACCCACGTCGGCGAGCGCGTGCCGTCGATCTCCGTACTGTCCGACCGGAGCAACAAGTCCACCGCGGACACCTGGCAGATGGTCAGCCCGATGCCGATCGCGTGGGGTACCCGCGACCCCAAGGTGATCCGGCGGGCGACCGAGCAGATCAGTGGCGCGGAGTGGAAGCTGCTGGCCAAGTCGATCCCGCTGGCCGAGGACGTGCCCCGCGCCGAGAACCAGCAGATCCCGATCGCCGAGGCCGACCTGCCCGACAACCTGCGCTAGTCGATCTCGGGCCAGCCGCGCGCCGGCTCGCGCGGATCGGCATAGAGCAGCCCCGCCACCCACTCGTCCCGCCTGCGCCCGCGCTGCACCCCGCCCGCGCGACGGATGCCCTCGAACCGGAAGCCGGCTCTGCGCGCGACGACGGCCGAGTCCGTGTTGCCGACGAAGGCGCGCCACTCGATTCTCTCGAGCGCCAGTCCGTCGGGTTCGAACCCGAAGTCGCACACCAGGTTGACCGCGGCACCCATCAGCCCTCGCCCGCGGACGGCGGGGTCGAGCCAGAACCCCAGCTCCGCGGCCGAGACGTCGGCCGCGCCGAGCCCGATCATCCCGACCACGTGACCGCGAGGGGTGTGCCGCAAGGCCCAGATCGGGCTGCGGTCGGCCCAGCCGGCCGGGACCACGTTGGTCACGAACCGCTCGGCATCCTTCAGTCCGTAGGGCTTCGGGAGGGTGGTCCACTCCCCGATCTCCTCGTCCCGACAGCATCGGGTGATCGACTCGACGTCGTCGACGGTCGGCGGTGTCAGCCACAGACCCTCGCTCGTCAGCTCGCGTATCAACATCACGCCCTCCTATCCGGTCAGCGCAGGGATCACCTCGCGCTCGAACAGTTCGATTCCGGTGCTGTCGTAGGCAGCCTCGGGGAAGTAGCAGATCGCGTAGCCGAGGCCCTGTTCCCGCAGTCCGGTGAGGTTCTCGACGATCTGCGCGGGGGTACCCACGGCGGGCATGCCCCGGAAGGCCGCCATCGAGGCCTCGGCGAGCTCGTTGCCCACGTACCGCGCGATCCGGTCCCTGGTCTGCGCGAGCCGGGCCTCGACGTCGGCCTCGGTGACACCGATCGCGACGTTGAAGTTGGCCGAGCGCACGATCGCGTCGAAGTCGGTACCGACCCGCTCGCAGTGCTCACGGAGCAGGTCGGACTTGCGCGCGAACACGTCCGGGGTGCCGTCGAAGTTGGTGTACTGCGCGTACTTGGCGGCGATCTTCAGCGTGACCTTCTCGCCGCCCCCGGCGATCCAGATCGGAATACCACCCTCCTGCAACGGTTTCGGTTGCACGATCGCGCCGTCCACCTGGTAGTGCCTGCCGTCCAGGGTGGCCGAGCCGGTGGTCCAGGCCTGGCGCATGATCTGCACGCCCTCGTCCAGCCGCGCCAGCCGCTCACCCGGCGGCGGGAAGCCGTACCCGTAGGCGCGCCATTCGTGTTCGTACCAGCCTGCCCCGATGCCCATCTCGATGCGGCCACCCGAGATCAGGTCCGCGGTGGCGGCGACCTTCGCGAGATACGCGGGGTTGCGGTAGCTCATGGCCGTGCACATCTGGCCGAGCCGGATCGTCGAAGTGACCGCACCCAGTGCCGACATCAGCGACCAGGCCTCGTGGGTGGCCTCCTCGGTCGGGACGGGGACGGTGTGGAAGTGGTCGTACACCCAGACCGACTCCCACGGGCCCTGCTCGGCGCGCAGTGTCACGCCCTTCATCACATTCCACTGGTCGGCCGGGTCGATGCCCGCCAGATCCAGTCGCCAGCCCTGCGGCACGAACATTCCGAATCGCATGGTCCGACCCTACCGAGGGGTGCCAGGTCCCCGCCCGCTGTAGCAGGATCGAGCTATGCCCGTCGCCGCCCTCGTCGAGGACTTCGAATCGCACCGCAGCCACCTCCTGTCGGTCGGATACCGACTGACCGGGAGCGTCGCCGATGCGGAGGACGCGGTCCAGGAGGCGTGGCTGCGACTGAGCGATACCGACGCCGACGCCATCCGGGACCTGCGGGGCTGGCTGACCACCGTGGTCGGACGTATCTGTCTCGATCATCTGCGCAGCGCCGCGGTCAGGCGGGAAAGCTATGTGGGACAGTGGCTTCCGGAGCCCGTCGTGACGCAGCTCGGGACGTCCGCGGCCGCCGACCCGCTCGACGAGGTGGTCCGCAGCGAGGACGCCCGTCTCGCGGCGATGATCGTGCTCGACACGCTCGGCCCGGACCAGCGCACCGCGTTCGTCCTGCACGACGGGTTCGGGGTCCCGTTCGACCAGATCGCCGCGGTGCTGGGCACCTCCGTCGCGAGCAGCCGCCAGCTCGCCTCACGGGCCCGCCGCACCGTCTCTGGGGCGGACGTGCCGGCGCCGGACCCGGGGCACGCCGAGGCCGTCGGCCGGCTGATGGCGGCCATGTCGACCGGTGACCTCCAGGCCGTCCTCGATGCACTGCACCCCGACGCGCTGGTGATCGGCGACGCCAACGGGACCACCCGCACCGCGGTCAACGTCATCCACGGCGCCGACAAGTTCGCCCGGTTCTTCCTCGGACTGATGGATCGCTACGGACCGCAGGCACTGCTGGCCGCACAACCCGTCCTGGTCAACGGGCAGCTCGGCATGTTCACCCGCGGATTCCCCGGGGACGCGACGCACCCCGGCTTCCCGTCGCGGGTCGGCGGGTTCGCCGTCCGCGACGGGAAGGTCTGGGCCGCCTACGACATCGCCAACCCGGACAAACTCACCGGCGTCCGGCTTCCCGACCCGCCTCTGGCTGATCAGCCCACGGCACCCGGCACGCGTCGCCCGAACTGAAACCCTGGTCGACGATCCCGAGCGCGGAGTTCATCCGGGACCGCTGGTTCTCCAGCGAGATCTGGTACGTCAGCTCCACGACCCCGGCCTGGCCGAACCGGCGCTCGAGATCCGCGACCTGCTCGTCGGTGACCTCGGTCGGGGTGGCCGTCATCGCGTCGGCGTAGGCGATCGCGGCGCGCTCGTCGTCGCTGTAGAGCGGGGAGGTGTCGTAGTCACCGATGTGCTGCAACCGTTCCACGTCGAGGCCCTCCAGGCGCATCAGCATCGACCCGAAGTCGACACACCAGGAGCAGCCGACCGTCCAGGCCACCCGGTACACGGCGATGTCGCGGACATTGCCGGGCAGCACGGTCGAGGCCTTCCCGACCGCCATCTCGTGCCGCGCGGACGCCACGAACAGCTTGCGGTGGTGCGCGAGCACGGTGAACGGCTCCGGCACTGCGCCGTACCTGCGTCCTGCGTACCAGTAGGCGAGTTTGACCAGCAGTCCGGCATCCTTCGGGGCGACCGGTGCGATTCGAGTCATTGGTCTCCTGCTTCCTTCTCGGCGAGGGTGACAGCTCATTTCGTGCGTCTACTTCAGTGGACGAGACAGCGACCGCAAATGTGACAGTGGGCGTTTCGCAGGGCTCTCCTCGGGCGAAGCCTCGGGTCTCGATCACCTCCACACGGCCGATAAGCTGTGACAATGCCCGCAGCACGCCATTCGCAGACGGTCTCGCGCCTGCAGCCCTTCGGCTCGACGATCTTCGCGGAGATGACGGCCCTGGCGACGTCGACGGGCGCGATCAACCTCGGTCAGGGGTTCCCGGACACCGACGGCCCGCGCGCCATGCTCGACGTGGCGCGGGCCGCGATCGCGGACGGTCTCAACCAGTACCCGCCCGGGCCCGGCATGCCGGTACTGCGGGAGGCGATCGCCGCGGATCGGGCGGCACGCTACGGCCTCGCGCACGACCCCGACACGGAGGTGCTCGTCACCGTCGGCGCGACCGAGGCGATCAGCGCGACCCTGCTCGGGCTCGTCGAACCCGGGCAGGAGGTGGTGCTGATCGAGCCGTACTACGACTCCTACGCCGCCGCCGTGGCGCTGGCGGGCGGCGTGCGCCGCACGGTGCCGCTCGTCGCGGACGGCGACGGTTTCGCGCTGGACCTCGACGCGCTGCGCGCGGCGGTCGGACCGAACACCCGGATGCTCGTGGTCAACACCCCGCACAACCCGACCGGCACCGTGCTGACAGACGCCGAGCTGGCCGCGGTTGCGGAACTCGCGATCGCGAACGACCTGCTGGTGCTCAGCGACGAGGTGTACGAGCACCTGGTGTTCGACGGCCGCCGGCACACCCCGCTGGCCTCGCTGCCGGGGATGGCCGAGCGCACGATCACCGTCTCGAGCGCGGCGAAGACTTTCGCCGTCACCGGATGGAAGACGGGCTGGGTGTGCGGGCCGGCGGAACTGGTCGACGCGGTGCGCACCGCCAAGCAGTTCATGTCCTTCGTCGCGGGCGGGCCGTTCCAGCCTGCGGTCGCGTACGCACTGCGCCACGAGCAGGAGTGGGTGGTCGCGCTGCGGGAGTCGTTGCAGCGCAAGCGCGATGTGCTCTCCGCCGCGCTGGCCGAGGCCGGATTCGGGGTGCGCTCGAGCGGCGGAACATACTTCGTGTGCGCGGACATCACCCCGTTCGGCGCGACCGACGGTCTGGCTTTCTGCCGGGCCCTGCCGGAACGGGTGGGCGTGGCGGCGGTCCCGGTCAGCGTGTTCGCCGACCACAAGGAGCCGTGGAATCACATGGTGCGCTTCGCCTTCTGCAAACGCGACGAGGTGCTGGCCGACGCGGCCGAGCGACTGCACGGCCTCGCGGGGTCATGAGCACTCGCACCGTCCCTGCGGACTTCGTCCGGCGGGCCGCCGAGATAGCCGAGGACGGCGGGTTCGACATGGCGTTCCCCCTGGACGCGGCAGGGGTGTCCGTCGCGGTGCTGCGCGACCAGTCGGCGCGCATCACGCCGGACCAGTTGACCCGATTCACCCAGGCCGCCTGGCAGCTCACCGACGACGAACTGTTCGGCCTCGGTGCGGCGCCGGTTCCGCGCGGATCCTTCAAGCTGGTGTGTCTGGCGCTCATTCACTGCCTGGACCTCGGCAGCGCGCTCGAGCGGATGGCGGACGTGACCCGGGCGCTGCCCGGTATGCCCCCGCTGCGCCTGGAGACGGGCGAGTCCACCACCCGCCTCCTGGTGCAGATGCCCACCCGGTCGCGCACGCTCTCTCCGGCGACGGCACGGGCGGCGGACCGGCTGCTCACGGACTTCGTGCTGATGCTGATGCACCGGTTCGCGGCCTGGCTCGTCGGCAGGCGGGTCAAGCTGGTCGCGATGGAACTCCCCTATCCGGCACCGGATGCGGAGCTGGCGAAGAGCTACGACGCCATCTTCGGCGTGCCGGTCACCTTCGACGCCGAGGTCGCCGCGATCGAGTTCGGCAACTCGTTGCTGCGGGCGCCGGTCATCCAGACCGAGGAGACCCTGCTCGAGTACCTGCGCGAGTCGCCGAACCGGCTCTTCTCCGAACGCGACTACGACAGCAGCGCATCGGCGCAGGTGCGCAAGGTGCTCGAGGCCGGGGTCAGGGGCCGAACGTCCACCGCGGACGACATCGCCGAGATGCTCTCGATCAGCGTGCCGCACCTGCGCAGGCTGCTCCGGCAGGAGGGCACCTCGCTGAACCAGCTTCGCGAGGAGGTGCTCCGGGACGCGGCGATCTCCGGGCTCGCGCGCGGCGAGTCCGTGGACGACCTGTCCGCTCGGCTCGGGTTCTCCGAACCGAGCGCGTTCCGGCGCGCGTTCAAACGCTGGACCGGCGAGACGCCCGGGGCCTACCGGTGATCCCGGGCGGTCCGGTCAACTGACGCAGAATTCGTTGCCCTCCGGATCGGCCATGGTGATCCACGAGAACGGTCCCTGACTGCCGTGGTGCAGCACTGTCGCGCCGCGCGCGACGAGCCCGTCCGCGACTGCCTGCTTGTCCTCGCCGACCCGCACGTCGAGGTGCAGCCTGTTCTTGACCGACTTCGCTTCGGGGACGAGCTGAAAGAGCACTCGCGGGCGGTCCGGGTGCTCGGGGTCGCCGATCGCGGCACCGACCTTCCAGACCAGGACGCCGTCGTAGACCTCGGTGTCCTCCTCCCGCGCGTGCCCGGCCGCGACGACGCCTCGGATGAAGTCCTCGTCACTCGGCTCGACCCGCCATCCGAGGGTCTGCGCCCACCACTTTGCCTGGTCGTGCGGCCGTGCGGAGTCGACGGTCACCTGAAATTCGTAGCCCATGCCGGGACCGTACCGCGGGCCACCGACACGAGCGGCGGATCCGGTTTCACCGCTCAGGGTTTGACGAGGATGCGGATCGGGTTGCCCTCGTGCTTCTCGAGCTTCTCGATGCCCACCAGCACGTTCTCGAGCGAGACGATCTCGCTGATCGAACGCGAGACGTCGAGTCGGCCCCGCGAGAGCAGTTCCGCCAGCGTCTCGATGTCGGCGTTCTCGTAGCCGAGGTGACCCTTGACCTGCTTCTTCGACAGACCGAACGCGGTCGTGGTGCCCAGGCTGGCCTCCTGGTCGCTCAGGCCGACCTGAATCAGCCGACCGCCGACGCCGAGGCAGTCCAGTGCCTGGGAGAACGTCACCGCGAACCCGGCCGCATCGAACGCGACGTCGAGCATGCGGCCGTCGGTGGCCTCGGCGACCTTCTTCCTCAGGTCGGGGTCACGGGAGTCGAAGGCGTAGTCGGCGCCGAGGTCGAGGGCCCGCTCGAGCACTGCCGGGTTGATGTCGAATGCGAGGATCGGGACCGCCCCGACCAGTCGCGCGAGCTGCACGATGTGGGTGCCGATGCCGCCCACACCCCACACCCCGACGACCTCGCCGACCTTGACCTCGCCGGTGTGCACCACCGCACCGTAGGGCGTGGACACCGCGTCCGCGAGGATCGCGGCCTGCTCGAAGGGCACGTTGTCGGGAATCCTGGTGAGCCCGCCTGCCTGCGCGACGGTGTACTCCGCCCACGCCCCGTCGTAGGCGAAGGCCATCAGTTGGATGCCGAGGCAGTGGGCGAGGTCTCCGCGCCGACAGTTGCGGCACGTCATGTCGGGCCTTCCGGCCGCCGGGATCACCCGGTCGCCCACCTGCCAGCCGGTGACCCCTGCGCCGAGTTCGGCGATGGTGCCGGATGATTCGTGGCCCTGGGTGACCACCGGCAGCAGCGCCGGGAAGGTCCCGTTGATCAGGCTCAGGTCGGAATGGCAGATCCCGCAGAAGGCCACCTTCACCAGGACCTCTCCCGGACCTGGCCTGGGTATCGGAACGTCCTCCACCACAGTCTTCTTGGTGTCGGCATGGAATCGTGCAGCACGCATAGTCTCAGCCACGTCGGCTCCTTTCCGCGGCCAACGCTACGCCCGAGCCGGGCACGCCGAGGCGCCGCCGGGCAACTGCCCCGACGGCGCCTCGGCGCCTCACCGTCTAGCCGGACGAACCGAAGAGGCTACCGAGGCTGCCGAAACCGCCGCCGGTGCCGGGATCGGTCGCACCGGGCACGGTCAGCGTCTGCGGCGCGGCGGCCGAGCTGGTGAACCCGGTGTTGCCGGTGAACTCCGCGGTGACGTTGTAGGTGCCGGAGTTGGCGAACGTCGTCGACAGGGTCGCGACGCCGTCGACCACGTCGACCGGTCCGCCGAGCAGCACGTCACCGATCTTGAACTGCACCTTGCCCTTGGCGTTGGCCGGGTCGACCCTCGCCTGGAGAACCACCGGCACGTTCTTCGCCACCGTCCCGACCGGGGCCAGCGTGGTGGTGGTGTCCACGTCCGCCGGGGCGGGGGTGGTGACGCTCACCGGGAAGGCCAACGAGGTCGACGGAGCGAATCCCGTTGTCCCGGTGAACTTCGCGACCACCTTGTGGGTGCCGGCGGTGGTGAAGGTGTACGGCGCGACCGCGACGCCGTCGGTGCCGACCATGCCGGGAATCGGGGCGCCGCCGTCGACGACGAAGTTCACCGTGCCGCCGCTGCCTGCCGGATCGACCTTCGCGGTGAGGTTGACGTCCTGGCCGACCTTGGCGTTGTTCGGCGCCGTCACCGTGGTGGTGGTGACCGCCTCCGGCGGCGCATCGGTGGTGACCTTGACGACCTTGGCCGCCGAGGTGGACGCCAGGAAACCGGTGGCGCCGGAGTACTCGGCGGTGATCGAGTGGTCGCCGTCGGTGGTGAAGGTCGGGTTGATCGTGGCGCTGCCGCCCGCGATCGTCACCGGGTCACCCAGCGGGGCGCCGCCGTCCTTGAACTGCACGGTGCCGCCGTTGGCGCCCGGAGCCACGTTGGCGGTCAACGTGATCGGGGTGCCGTTCTTGGCGGCTCCAGGTCCGGCGATCGTCGTGGTGGTTGCCTTGTCGGCCTCGACGATCCTCGTCGTGGCCAGCGGGCCTGCACCCGCGTTGAGCGGCGCGTTCTCACCGTCGCGGGGGCTGCACTGGGTCGGAGCCCACGCGGTGATGAACAGCGATGCCTTCGGCAGGAACGTGAGGAAGTTCGCATCGTTCCCGAGCGTTCCGGCAGCGCCGACGGTGCGAAGCTTGATGCTGACGTCACCTGCGTCGCGGGCGCGCAGATGCGCCTTCACCTGGGGCAGTTGGAAGGTGGTCTCCGAACCCGACGAGGCCTTGGCGACGATGCCGCCCTCGGAGTTCTTGCTGGAGCTGGGACCGTTTCCGATCGTCACGTTGTTGCCCGACAGGCGCAGCACAGCTCCGTTCGGATCGGGGTTCCCGTTCTCGTTGACGCGCAACAGGTTCGGCGCAACACCGCTGAGGCCGCTGCTCGTGTTGGGAAGGATGTCCGCACCGAGGTAGTCGGCATTGTCCGGAACGGCTACGTCGATCTTGATGCGCGAGACGTTCTGCACGCTCGCACCCGAGCTCGAGTTCGGGAAGGTGATCGGCGGCGGGATGATCGTCACGTCGAAGGTGTCTCCGGCGTTGACCGTCTCCGGCGCGTCGACAGTGACCGACGCCGCCTTCGTCTCGGTCGACGGGGAAGCGACGGCGGACGGGGTGATCCGGCAGCTGTTGTTGAACGAGGTGGTGAACGGTGTCGCGTTGGCGGGGACACCACCGAGCAGGGTGACGCCGACGACGGCGCCGGCGGTGAGCGGGGTCGCCAACCGGCGAATTCTCTTGTTCTGCATGAATTCTCCTACGAATGAGGGAAAGTTTGGCACCACGGCGCCCCGGGGCGTGCGTTCGTCACGCCCCGGGACACGGTGACGAGGTTGTCGGTCAGCTACCGAACATGCCCGAGAGCGACCCGGTTCCACCGCCGGGAGTTCCGGCCTTGGCCACGTTGACCACGGTCGGGCCCGAGACGGAGTCCTTGAAGCCGTTGCCACCGACGAAGCTGGCGGTGACGCCGTGGGTGCCCGCCTCGTCGAAGGTGTGGGTCAGGGTTGCGACGCCGTCGACCACGGGCACCGGGGCGCCGAGGGCGGTGGTGCCGGACTTGAACTGGACGGTGCCGCTGGCGCCGGCCGGTGCGACGGTGGCCTTGAAGGTCATCGCCTGCCCGACGGTGGCGTTGCCGGTGACCGACAGCGCGGTGGTGGTGGCCTCGCGGGTGTCCGGCGCCTTGACCGTCACGTCGAACCCGGCCGAGGTGGAGCCGGTGAAGCCCGTGGTGCCCACGAACTCCGCGACGACCTTGGCGGTGCCGGGGGTGGTGAAGGTGTGCGGGAGGATCGCGACGCCGTCACCGGTGCCGACGGGCGCGGTGCCGACCTCGACGCCGTCGACGCGGAACTTCACGTCGCCACCGGTCGGGATGGGGCCGACGGTGGCGGACAGGTTCACCGGGGTGCCGACGGTCGCGGTGACCGGCTCGAGCACGGTGGTGGTGGTGCCCCAGTCGGCGTCCTTGACGGTCAACTGGGCCGGGGCGGAGGCGGAGGCGTTGTACCCCGGGGCGCCGACGAAGTCCGCGGTGAAGGTGTGGCTGCCCGCCTCGTCGAACTTGCGGGTGAGCGTGGCGGTGCCGTTGACCACGTCGACCGGCGCACCGATGTTGGTGGCGCCGTCCTTGAACTGGATCCGGCCCGCCGCGTTCGACGGGGTGACCGTGGCAACGAGGTCGACGTTGTCGCCCACGACAGCGGTCGACTGGACCTGCAGCGCAGTCGTGGTGACGGCGGAGACGTCGACGGTCTTCACACCGGACACCGAGCCGGCGAAGCCGGCGCCCGCGGTGAACACGGCGCTGATCTTGTGTGCACCAACCGAATCGAAGGTGTGCGAGAGGGTCGCGTCGCCGCCGGCGACGGTGACCGGCCCGCCGATGTTGGCGTCACCGTCCTTGAACTGGACGGTGCCCACCGAGTTCGCGGGGCCGACGGTGGCCTTCAGATCCACCGGGACGCCCGGCTGGGCGGTCGCCGGAACCTGCAGGTCCGTGGTCGTGACCACGGCCGGGGTGAAGACGTCGGTGCTCGAGAGCGTGCCCCGGCCGTCTCCGGTGGCCACGCAGTAGGCGGCGGCGTTGACCCACCGCGACTCGCCGAAGCTGAGGCTGGTGTCCTTGATCTTGATGACGGGGCTGGCGGCTCCGGCTCGCAGGCTCGTGGTGACCTTCGAGTTCTCCACCGTGCCGGCCTTCAACGTCAGCTCGACCGCGGGCAGCCGGAAGTCGGTGTTGGCCTTGACCTGCAGACCCTCCTTCGGCTTGTTGTCACTCGCGCTCGGGCCGTCGTTGATCGTCTTGTTGCTGGTGCCGGTGATGCGCAGGAACCCACCGGTGGCGTTCTGGTTGCCGTCGGCGCCCACCCGCAGAACCACCGGCGCCTCGCCGATGAGGTTGAGGGAGGTACCGCCGACGAGTGCGTACGAGACGAGCTCGGCACCCTGCGGCACCGCGATGTCGTACTTGAGCCGGCCGGTGTCGGAGTCCGAGGTCCGCATCTGACCGGGGTACAGCTTGACGGTGAACTGCTCGCCCGGCCGGACGGCGGCCGGGGCGGTCACCTCGAGGTTGTCCGAGACCGTGTAGTCCCAGTCGGTTGCACCGTCGACCCGGCACTGATGCTGGAACGCGACCGTGCTGGTGACCGGCGCCGCCGAGGCGGCGGGGGCAACCACAGCCATCAGACCCACCGCCAGAGCGGGAGCGGCCGTGACTGCGGCTACGTTGCGGATCTTCATAGAGCGCCTTTCAGGGGGGTGCGCAGGTCGGTGTCTGCCGCCGGAATCGGCCGGCGCGACTTCCGTTGTCGTCCGGATCGGACACCCGATCCGGTGTCGCTGTAGACGAACGCACATTCCCTCTCCGCGATTTGAACGATCGTCTACTTGAAGCTTCGAGAACCGTAATGCAAATCACGTACCAATGGGTAACTTTCGGGTTCTTAAAGACGAACTTATAGCGAATTGGAGTCGTCGAGCACGAGACGCAACACCCGACAGGTAGCCGCGACAACGTCGCCACCTGCAGCTCTTGCCCACCAACTACGCCGACATGGCCACTGCGAGCCCGCCCGAATCGAAGAACGGTGGCGAGATATCGCGGGCGCCCGCGCGTTACAACAGGCCGAATCAGTTTGTCAATTCACCGACCGCACGGTCTGTCGATACACATTCGAATTCAATTCTTCCCAGCGTCAAACCCGAACTCGAATCGGATTTCACAACATATATTGAGTACAGAAATGTATTCAATTCATTGAAGGTGGGCAGGCATCCAAGCACCCCGCACTCATGGTCTCGCCGCTGCCGGCGATGGGTGCGCGGGAGCGATCCTGGTGACTGCGAACGTCGCCGTATACCGACGCGAACGTCCGGTTGCCCCTGCCGCCGGCGAGGTGTGTGGTTGAGGGCGTGCCCCTGTCACATCGGCCGGGCTTCACCGGTCAACTCCTGTGACAGCCAGCGACGAAGGAATGTGACCGATGGACGAGAACGAATTCATGGCGCGACAGTTCGAGGCGCACCGCCCGCACCTGCGGGCGGTGGCATACCGGATGCTCGGCTCGGTCAGCGAGGCCGAGGACGCCGTGCAGGAGTCCTGGATCCGGCTGGCGCGCTCCGACACGAGCGAGGTCGAGAACCTGGCCGGCTGGCTGACGACGGTGGTCGCGCGGGTGTGTCTGAACCTGCTGCAGTCACGGCGGTCCCGACGGGAGAACCTACTCGGGGTCCACCTGCCCGACCCCATCGTCGGGACGATCGAGGACGTCGGTCCCGAACACGATGCGCTCCTTGCCGATTCGGTTGGTCTGGCACTTCTCGTGGTGCTCGACACGCTGACGCCGTCCGAGCGCCTGGCGTTCGTGTTGCACGACATGTTCGCGGTGCCGTTCGAGGACATCGCGCCGATCGTCGACCGCTCCCCCGCTGCTGCGCGGCAACTCGCGAGCCGCGCCCGCCGGCGGCTGCAGGGCGCGCCGGTGCCGGACTCCGACGTGGCCCGCCAACGCGAGGTCGTCGACGCCTTTCTCGCCGCTGCGCGGGGCGGCAGCTTCGAGGAGCTGGTGGCGGTGCTCGACCCGGACGTGGTGCTCCGCGCGGACGTCGGGGTGGTGCCTGCGGGTGCGTCGACGGAGGTGCGCGGCGCCGAACAGGTGGCCGCCCGGGCGCTGAACTTCGCCCGGCTGGCCAGGTTCGCCCACCCGGCCCTGGTCAACGGGACCGCGGGCGCGGTGGCGATCGCCGAGGGGCAGGTCCTCTCGGTCCTCGGGGTGACGATCAGGGGCGGCCGGATCGTCGAGATCGACATCCTCGCCGACCGCGATCGGCTCGCCCGGCTCACCGTCGAGGACTTTCACTGATTCGGCGCGCAGCTGGCTCGCCGTGGGCGTTGACGGTGCGCAACCCGATCAGCGCGGCGCCGAGCAGGAAGACACTGCCCGCGAGCAGGGCCCGCTGGAATCCGGAGGTGAGCGCATCCGGGACCGCGGCGCCGGACCCGATCAGCTGGTTGGAGTGCGACGTCGCGATCGCCGCGAAGATCGCCAGCCCGAGCGCGCTGCCGACCTGCTGCGCGGCGTTGAGCAGCGCGGCCGCCAGGCCCGCCTTGTCCTCGGGCACACCGGCATTGGCCGCAGTGGTGACCGCGACGAACACCGCACCGAGACCGAACGAGACGATCATCAGTCCGGGCAGCAGGTCCGCCAGGTAGGAGCCGTCGACGGGGATCCGGGACAGTAGGTACAGGCCGACGGAGGCGATCGACGCGCCGGCGACGATCACCGGACGGGTGCCCACCCTGCCCACCAGTTGCGACGAGATGCCCGCTGCGACACCGACTCCCAGGCAGAGCGGCAGGTAGGCCGCGCCGGTCTGCATCGGCGAGTAGCCGAGCACGGTCTGCATGTAGATGGTGAGGAAGAAGAACATCGCGATCAGGCCGGCGAAGGCGATCAGACCGGTGACGTTGGCCGCGGCCAGGCCCCTGATCCGGAAGATCGACAACGGCAGCAAGGGATTTCGGCTGCGCTGCTCGTTGACCACGAAGGCGGCGAGGAGAGCGAACGCGCCGGCGAACTGGCCGACCGTGCGCACGGTGCCCCAGCCCTGGTCGGGCGCCTTCACCAGCGCGTAGACGAGCAGCAGCATCCCGCCGGTGACCAGGACGGCTCCGACGGCGTCGAAACGATCCAGCCGCCCGCGACGCCGGTCGGGCGGGATGAGCGCGAAGACCGCGGGGAGCACGAGCACGCAGGCGACCGGGTTGACGAACAGCACCCACCGCCAGCCGGGTCCCTCCGTCAGAAGTCCGCCGAGAAACACCCCGACCGCCGACGCGAGCCCGCCGACGCCGCCCCAGACGCCGAGCGCCGCACGCCGCTCAGGGCCCTCGACGAAGGTCGTCGTCAGGATCGACAGTGCGGCCGGGAGCATCAGCGCGGCTCCGATGCCCTGCAGCAGCCGGGCACCGATCAGCACGCCCCCGGTGGCGGCGAATCCGCCGATCAGCGAGGAGGTCCCGATCAGCGCGGTGCCGGTGACCAGGACGCGGCGGCGGCCCAGCAGGTCGGCGGCGCGGCCGCCGAGCAGCATGAACCCTCCGTAGGTGAGCAGGTAGGCGCTCGGCACCCACTGCAGTCCCTGGACGGAGAACGACAGGTCGCGGCGGATGTCGGGCAGGGCGATGTTGACGATCGACGCGTCGACGAAATCGAGGAACGCGACCGCGCACAGCAACGCGAGCGTGAGCTTGCCGCGGCCGGTCGAGAGCGACGGCCGGGTCGTGGATTCGGTGGTCGAGGTGAACATGTCGGAGCCTTTCTGTCACCCCTCATGACAGATCCCGACCCGGCGATGTGACAGGCCTCAGCTGCGGTCGATGTAGGCCTCGAGCTGATCGCGTTCGCTCTGCAGCTCGTCGATCCGGCTCTTCACGACGTCACCGATGCTGACGATCCCGACGAGGTGCCCGTTCTCGAGGACGGGCAGGTGCCGGATCCGGCGATCGGTCATGGTGGCTGCGAGGCTGTCCACGGTGTCGGTGGGCGCGCAGGTGAACACCGAACTGGTCATGATGTCGCCGACAGTGGCGTTGAGCAGGCCGGCGCCCCGTTCGTGAATCTGACGCACCACGTCCCGCTCGGTGACGATGCCGACCATGGCGTTGTCTCGGACCACGACGAGGGCGCCCACGTTGCGCCTGGCGAGTTCGCCGATCAGCGCGCTGACCGTGATCCCCGGATCGACCGTGACCACTGCGGGACCCTTGTTCTGCAACACATCCGCAATTCGCATCCGGATACTCCGATCCATCCGCAGCCTGCTACCGCTGTGTAGATCATAGGCAGGTCGAGGTGGGCACGCGACTACCGAACAGCCGTCCGCTCACCACGCGATGTTGATCGGTCCGGGGCTCCACACGCCGGAGCGTCGCACCGTCGCGGTGCCGAGCTGCGCCGGTTCGGCGTTCGGGTCGATGCGCGAGTACTTCTCGAGGCTGCCCCAGTCCTGGTGCCAGGCGTCCTTGAGATAGGTCGGGAGGGTGCGCCCGGTCGCGGTGAGGTCGATCCAGCCGAGCGGGCCGCCGCCGAAGTGGTCCTGCCACAGACTCGTCATCACCGCGCCGGGGCGGTCCCCGAGAATGCGGTATTCCGGGATCTCGGCGACGCCGAGGCGATGGTTGAACGGCTGCTGGCACGGGAACTGCAGTGCCACTTCCCAGTCGATCATGGTGGGTGTGGTCGAGCCGACCAGCTCGTTGAGGGTGGTCGTCCTCGGGACCCTCGGCGGTGTCACGGCGACCCACTGGTCTGGTCGGGTGTCGGTGTCGTCGACGACCACCCGTACGGCGTTCGCCTCCGCGGGGATCCGATCGCGCGGTATCCGGAGGTTGCGCCACGAGGGCGCGGGTCCGATGTCGATGGGCAGGGCGCTGCCCAACTTCTGGACGGCGCTGTCGCCGCCCCGGACACCGTAGTCGAGTTCGACGCGCGCACCGGGGGTGGCGATGCCGTCGGCGTTGACCGAGTACACACGGCCCGCGGCGGTGATCGACACGAGGTCGCCACCGTCGGGCAGTGCGTACCAGTCCGAGGTCAGGGACGCCGGACCGCCGGCGCCGTAGGTGCCCAGCACCGGAGTGGTCGCGGGGTCGAGGCCGAAGGGCAGCGCGACGCTGCTGCCGTTGATGCCGGACGCGCCCTGGCCGCCGGCCGTGCCGGCCGCGTTGCTGGACTTGGCGTCCTCGTTGTCGAGCGACTTCGCCATGCCCTCGGAGGCGGCCTTCTCGTCGGACGTCAGGTCGCGGGCCACCCCGTTCGGGGTGAATCCGACGTTCTCGGCGCCGAGCGCGTTCGCCGGCCCGGCAGCCAGGGGCTGCAGCATGGACGCGTTGGGGTCGGTCTCGACCAGCACGTCCTGTGCGAGCCCGCAGGAGTGCCCGGCGAGGGCGCCGAAGTTCGACTTCGCCAGGGAGAACGACGGGTACTGGGCGATGGCCCCCTTGGTCAGCGAGAGCACGAAGAACGCGACCATCAATCCTGCCGCGACGGTCAGCGGGGGGACCGACCACAGCCTGCCCGGGCGAGCGGACCTGTCCTCGTGGGGTTCCCGGAAGAAGCACCATCCGGCAACGAGCAGCATCACCACGGTCAGTCCGAGCAGGATCGTGCCGGCGCCGTGACCGGCGATCATCACGGGCTTGTCCCACCACGGGATGCCCCACGCCGAGATGTACCACCAACTGTTGCTGCTGGTGAATGCGAGCGCCAGAACGAACAGCACGGCGGCGGCGAACAGCGCCCTGTTGCGCCGCGACCGCAGCACCAGCGGGCCCACCGCGACGGCGGTCAGGACGGCGAGCGAACCGGCGAGGCCGGCGAACACCCCGAAGTGATGGGTCCACTTGGTGGGCGTGAACATCATCAGCATCATCGCGGCAACGGTGATGCCGATGATTCGGCGGGACGGACCTGATGCGGTGCCGGGGATCCGGCCGCCGCGACGCAGCATCACCAGCAGACTCGAGATGATCGAGAGCACCATCACGAAGACCCCGAACCGGCGGGCCAGGGATCCGTCGGCGTTGATGTTGAACAGCCACTCGTAGCGCTTGTACTCCTCGAACCAGGCGTTCGTCGGCGGAATCGTGTGCACTCGTTGCATCTCGAGGACAGCGGCGAGGGTCTGATCGGCGAACGCCGCGACCAGGACAACCAGACCCGCCGCGGCGATCGGGCCGAGAACCGCGAGATAGCCGACGGTCTTGGCGCGCGCCGAGACGATCTGCAACACCGGCCGGGCGCCCGCGATGAGCGCGCCGAAGCAGATGATCCCCGACGGTCCGACGGTCACGGTGAGGGCGGCGACGAGCACTGCGACGGCGGCGGGGAGCAGGCGTCGGGTCGCGATCGCTCGTTCGACCGAGCACCACGTCAGCAGCACTCCGGCGGCCACGATCGGCTCGGGACGCAGGCCGTTGTTGTACGGCAGCCAGAAGGCGAGGAACACCAGACCGCCAGTCCACAGCGCCACCTTGTTTCGGCGGACCGCGACGCCGAGGCGCGGAGCCACCTCGCGGCTGATCACCAGCCAGCAGACGATGCCCGCGATCAGCGCCGGCAGCCGAATCCAGGGGCTGGCGGTGGACACCTTCGTCATCCACGCGAGCAGGTCGTAGTACGGGGTGCCGAACGGCGCTTCCGGGACCCCGAACCAACGGAAGTAGTTGGCCATGTACCCCGATTCGAGGGACGACCTGGCCATCGTGAACTGGTAGCCGTCGTCGGAGGTGCTCGCGCCGACGAAGTGCCACAACGCCAGGGTCCCGACCACGACCGCGTCGATCGGCGCGAACTTCCACCAGCGCGAGGGCAGGAACCGCCGGGCCCGACGACCGTCGAGCGAGTCGATCCGGTGCAGCCCGACGAGGGCGACCACCGTCGCGAGGACGGCGACGATCATCGCGACGAGTTTGACCGCGGATGGCGACGAGGAGAACCGGGTGTCGAGATCCGCGGTCACCGACAGGCCGGCGGGAACAGCGCCATGGAGTTCGGTGAACACTCCCACCATCTGCGGGCGGAAGTCCCCCGTGAGAGTGGCGCCGTCGCTGCCGTCGACCGTGGCGACGGTCCGTTCCGCGTTCGACGTCACGGTCACCGACCGCCCCGCGAGGTCGGCGACGGGGATCGACAGCAGATGCTGGTCGCGCTGAACGATCTCGAACCGGGCGGAGCCGCCGTCGGCACCCGATTCGACCCGGGCGACGAGCCCGTACCGCGCCGCGTCCGCCGAGCCCACCGGGGCGGTCGAGACCACGACACCGCCTGCGGGCGCGAGCGCCTGCACGGCCGCAGCCGGGATCGCCGCGGTCACTTCGAGCGGCGCGTACGACACCAGTGGTGCATCGACATTGGTGAGCGTGTCCGCCTGCGGCCATGCCAGGCTCGCCGTGTCCTGCTGTACCGGGAGGAACGGCACCGACACCGCGGCGAGGATCGCGAGCACCGACGCGACGGCGGCGACCATTCGGACCCGCGTCGCATCCCGACGGGTCACCGGCGCCGGATCCGGGTCTTCGGATTGCGTTCGGTCGGCCACAGCGCTGTCGGTCACGACGGTCGATGCTAGACGGCACCGCCACTGAACGGTTCCAGGTGGTCTATTACTGCAGAATCACCCAAAACAGGCGAACAATTGTTCGATTGTCGGGGGTACGATGTGCCCGTGGACATCGCGGTGCAGGCGTCGCTGTTCGACGACCCGACCGACGGCCCCCGACTGGGCCCGCTCGGCGCCAACCTCCGGCGCCGGGTCCTGGGCGACGGCGCCTGGGTGGACGTGCTCCCCGGTTGGCTCACCGGCTCCGAGCAGCTGTTCGCCGACCTCGCCGACACCGATCGGCCCGGCGCCGTGCCGTGGCGGGCCGAGCGCCGGCAGATGTACGACCGGGTGGTGGACGTCCCGCGTCTGGTGAGCTTCTTCGACGAGGGCGCGGCCCTGCCCGATCCGATGCTCACCGCGGCCCGCGACGCGCTGAGCGCGTACTACCTGCCCGAACTCGGCGAGCCGTTCACCACGGCGGGCCTGTGCTTCTACCGCGACGGCTCGGACAGCGTCGCCTGGCACGGCGACACCATCGGCCGCAGCCGCACCGAGGACACGATGGTCGCGATCGTGTCGCTCGGCGCGGCGAGGGTCCTCGCGCTGCGCCCCCACGGCGGCGGGCCGACGATCCGGTACTCGCTCGGCCACGGCGACCTGCTGGTGATGGGCGGGTCCTGCCAGCGCACCTGGGAGCACGCGGTGCCCAAGACCACCCGCCCGACGGGCCCGCGGATCAGCGTGCAGTTCCGGACCCGCGGCGTGCGGTAGCGACCGCCTCCGCGAGCCGGTCCAACTGCGCGGCGGTGGTGTCCCAGTCCAGGCAGGCGTCGGTGATGGACTGGCCGTAGGTCAGCTCGTCCGCCTTGCCCAGGGTCAGGTCCTGCCGACCGGCCACCAGGAAGCTCTCGAGCATCACGCCGACGATGCCCTGCTCACCCGACGCGATCCGCGCCGACAGGTCGGTGACGACGTCGACCTGACGCTCGTGGTCCTTCTGGCTGTTGCCGTGGCTCGCGTCGATCACGACCCGCTCCGGCAGTCCCGACTTGCGCTGGCGCGCGAGGGTGTCCGCGACCGTCTCGGCGTCGTAGTTCGGACCGGCGCTGCTGCCGCGCAGGATCACGTGGCAGTCGGGGTTGCCGGCGGTGCGGATCAACGCCGACCTGCCGTCGAGGTCGGTGCCGGGGAAGACGTGGCTGGCGCCGGCGGCACGGGTGCCGTCGACCGCCACCTGAATGTCGCCCTCGGTGGAGTTCTTGATCCCGACCGGCATGGACAGTGCGCTGCACAACTGCCGGTGCACCTGGCTCGCGGCGGTGCGGGCGCCGATCGAGCCGTAGCTGACCAGGTCCGCGATGTACTGCGGGGTGATCGGGTCGAGGAACTCGCAGCCGACCGGAAGTCCGAGCGCGGAGATGTCGAGCAGCAGCTTGCGGCCCATCCGCAGGCCGGTGTTGATGTCGAAGCTGCCGTCCAGGTGCGGATCGTTGACCAGCCCCTTCCACCCGAGGGTGGTGCGCGGCTTCTCGAAGTACACCCGCATCACCACGTGCAGGTTCTCCCGGTGCTCGGCCGCCTTGACCGCGAGCCGCCGGGCGTAGTCGAGCGCGGCCTCGGTGTCGTGCACCGAGCACGGACCGACGACGACCATCAGACGGTCGTCGCGACCGGCGAGGATGTCGACGGCGCCGTCGCGTCCGGCGCGGACGGTCGCGGCGACCGCGGGGTCGACGGCGTGCTCGCGACGCAGCTCGGCGGGCGCGACCAGCGGCGAGATCGAGAGGGTCCGCTGATCGTCGAGGCCGAGGGCATCGGTGTCGAGAGTGAGAGTCATGGGTGTCCTGTTCGTTCTAGGCCGACCCAGGAGAATGCGTGCACACCCGCGAGCCGGTCGATTCCGGCTCGGGTGGAAGAAGTCAGCGCGTGGTAACGCCGACCGACCCACCCGGGGCCGGCCTGCTAAACCAGAAATACGCGCGCTGCACGTCGGCCACTGTAGCAGCGATCCGGAACCTCCTCCGTGAGGACCGCCACACGGAAATAGATTGTGCACAACTTAGCTGTGCACTACCTTGATTCTCGTGACCGACGAACTGTCCCTCGACCGTCAGGTGTGCTTCGCCCTCTACTCGGCCTCGCGCGCCGCCACCGCGGTCTACCGCCCCCTGCTCGACGACCTCGGCCTCACCTACCCGCAGTACCTGGTGATGCTCGTGTTGTGGGAGCGCGACGGTCGCGGCGTCCGGGAGATCTGCGAGGAACTCAATCTCGACACCGGAACCGGATCACCCCTGCTCAGACGCCTGGAGGGGCTCGGCCTCGTCGTTCGTCGGCGCCTGGAGACCGACGAACGCCGGGTCGAGATCCACCTCACGGGGAAGGGTGCGGCACTGCGCGAGCGGGCCCGCGACATCCCGCGCATGCTCGCCGCGTCCACCGGGCTCGACGAGGCGGAACTGGTCTCGCTCCGGGCAGCCCTGGTCCGGGTCACCGAGGCCCTGCACGCGGTCACGCCCCACTGATCGACCACCGAAGGAGAACGACATGAAGGTCCTCTACACCGCCGAGGCACTCGCCACCGGCGAGGGACGCAACGGTCACGCCCGCACCTCGGACGGCCGGCTCGACCTCGACCTCGCGATTCCCGCGGCCATGGGCGGCAGCGGCGAGGGCACCAACCCGGAGCAGCTGTTCGCGGCCGGCTACGCCGCGTGCTTCCACTCCGCGCTTCAGGCGGTCGCGCGCGCGGCCAAGGCGAACGTCGCCGATTCCGCGGTCGGCGCCCGGGTCGGCATCGGCGCCCTCGACGGCGGCGCCTTCGGGCTCGAGGTGACCCTGGAGGTGTCGCTGCCGCACCTGACGCGGGCCGAGGCCGAGGACCTCACCGCCAAGGCGCACCAGGTGTGCCCGTACTCCAACGCGACCCGCGGGAACATCGAGGTCACGCTGGTGGTCGCCGAGTCCGACGACTGACCGTCAGGCCCGGTCGGCGAAAATCCGCTGCCACACAGCGTGATCCGTTCGCGGACCGCTCGGCGTGTCCGCCCCGTACCGCTCGATCTCGGCATCGATGTCGAGCGGTCGGGTCGGCGGCATCCCCGGGACGAGTTCCTCCTCGACCCGATCATCGGGCACCAGCCAGCACACCTCGAAGTCGATGCCGTCGGGATCGGACCCGTACAGCGCCTTGGTCGACCCGTGGTTGCTCGCACCCACCAGTGCACCTGCGGCACTGAGCTTTCCGCGCATCTCGGCCAGCTCGGTCAGTGTCCCGACCTCCCACGCGAGGTGGTAGAGACCGACGTCGCCCTGGCGGGCGCGGCTGGGCCCGTTGGGACTCTGGAACAGCCCGAGGTCGTGGTCGTTGGCGGAACCCGCCGCCTGCAGGAACGCCGCACCGGCGAAACCGCCCGGCAGCTGCCTGAATCCGAGCACGCCCTCGTAGAACGCGAGGCTGCGCTCGAGGTCCGCAACGAACAGCACCGCATGGTTGAGACGACGAATCGACATGTTCTCAGCTTCCGAACTCGTAGGTGACGCCGGTGAGCGTCTCGGACTCGCCCCACAGGGCGGCCGCGACCGCCCGGTCGCGCGACTTCGCATTGGACCCGACCACCTTCGGGTAACCCCGCTGCTCGAACGGCCCGTCCGGGCCGATGTAGGTGCCGCCGACGACGTCGGCGACCGTCGCCGCGTACAGCTCCGGCAACGCGCCCATCTCGGCACTCTGCGCCATCAGGTCGCCCAGTCCCATGACCCGATCCCACAGCGAGTCGGTGTGGGACTGCAGCCCGGTCGACGCGTAACCTGGATGCGCAGCAACCGATTTCACCGACGACCCGGCCGCCACCAAGCGGCGATTGAGCTCGTACGCGAACAGCAGGTTCGCCAGCTTCGACTGTCCGTACGCGGACCACCGACGGTAGGTGCGCTGCTGGTAGTTCGGGTCGGCCAGGTCGATGGTGCCGAATCGGTGCATCAGGGAAGACATCGTCACCACCCGGTCGGTGATCCGGTCGAGCAGCAGGCCGGTCAGGGCGAAATGTCCGAGATGATTGGTACCGAACTGCATCTCGAAACCATCGGCGGTGCGGCGACTCGGCACCGCCATCACACCCGCGTTGTTGACCAGCACGTCGACGGCATCGATACCGGCGGCGAACTCGCGCACCGAGTCCAGATTCGCGAGATCGAGCTTGCGGACCTGAGCGCGCGACCCGAGCGGGCGCGCGACCTCCTCGGCCTTCGCAACGTCCCGGCACGCGAGCACCACGTTCGCACCGGCACCCACCAGCGCGCGGGCCGTCACGGCCCCGAGCCCGCTGTTGGCACCGGTCACCACGAACGTGCGTCCCTGCTGATCGACGATGTCCTGCGCGGTCCATTTCGTCATTGCCCGAGTTTAGCGATCATCGATGCCCGACAGCACTAGCCTGGTGGCCATGGCGAAGAAGAAGTGGTCGGAACTCGGTCCGCGCACCCGGCGGGCCCTCGTCGCGCTCGGCATCGTCGAGGTGGTCATGCTGGTCGTGACCCAGGTGGACATCGCCCGCAGACCGGACGAACTGGTCCGCGGCCCCAAGAACCTCTGGCGGGCACTGGCCTTCGTCAACATCGTCGGTCCCGTCGCGTATTTCGTCACGGGGCGACGCACCGCGCACTAGTGTGTCTCGGCTGGTGACCGATGCGGGCACAGATCCGAGGAAGCTGTGCCCGCACCCTTCCTGCGGTGGCGCGACTCGACTACATCCCGCTCTTGAAACCGGCCGTGATCGACTTCAGCAGCGACTCGAGGTCGGACGGGTCGAAGCCGATGCTGCTGGAACCGCTGTCAGCGTGCCCGTTCACCGGGGTCGGCTTGGCCACCACGGATCCGGACTCGTTCGAACAGCTGTTTCCCCCGGCGTTCTGGCTCTGTCCCGGCCCACCGATCACCTGCTCGGCATGCGCCGTCGCGGGCACCATCAAGATTCCTGCGGACACGAACATGAGGCTTGCAAAGAAACGCCGATTCATTCCCCAACTCCAATGTGGTCGTTTCCGATCCCGACACCGACACCGGCTCTGAATGCAGACTGCGGGCACGGATCCGACGGATCCGTGCCCGCACTCTGGTTGCGGTGCTGCGACTCGCTACATACCGCTCTTGAATCCGGTCGTCACGGACGTCAGCAGGGCGAGCAGATCCGTGAGGTCGGAGCTCCCGCCGCCGCCATTGTTGTTGTTGTTCGTGGGCGTCGTGGTGGGGGTGGTGCAGTCGACCATTCGTTACTCCTGCTTGTCATTTCCGGCACCTCTGTCGGTTCCGGCACGTGATTCGGCAACGTACATTTTCTTCCGCCTGCGCGTGCGGAATCGTCGAATATTGCTTCGCCCCCCGGACCACGGCGACGAGTCCGGTGCGGCCGCTACTGTGCTGGGCATGACGGAGAACACACTCGGGCTGGCCGTGATCGGCACCGGTTTCGGCTGCATCACCCACGTGCCCGCGTTCCGGGACGCGGGTTTCGAGGTTCGGGCGCTGATCGGGCGCGACCGCACCAGGACGGCCGAACGGGCCGCGCGCTTCGACATCGCCCACGCCGTGACCTCACTGGACGAGGCGCTGGCCGCCACGGACATCGACGCCGTCACCATCGCCACTCCCCCGCACACCCACGCCGAATTGGCGATCGAGGCCGCCGAGCGGGGGCTGCACGTGGTCTGCGAGAAGCCGTTCGCCGCGGATCTCAGCCAGGCCCGGGCGATGCTCGCCGCGGTCGAACGCGCCGGTGTCGTCCACCAGATCGGCACCGAGTTCCGCTACGCGACGGCGCAGGCCCTGCTCGCCCGACAGGTTGCCGAGGGCGCGATCGGCACACCGAAGCTCGCGACCCTGCTGATGCACCTGCCCATGTTCGCTGCCGAGGGCAGCCAGGCGCCCGACTGGTGGACCGACGGCTCGGCGGGCGGCGGCTGGCTCGGCGCCCAGGGCACCCACATGATCGACCAGATCCGCTACACCCTCGGCGAATTCGAGTCGGTCAGCGCGGGGCTTCCGGTGGTCGCGGATCGTGGCCAGACCGCCGAGGACAGCTTCACCGTCCACTTCCGCACCGCCGACGGCGTCGACGGCGTGCTGCAGAGCACCGTCGGTTCCTGGGGTCCGCTGATGATGACCACCCGCGTCGCCGGCACGACGGGCACCGTGTGGATCGACGGCGACCGGGTCCGCCACGCGGACGCGAGCGGAGACCGCGAGGTCGAGGTGCCCGCTGACCTGGCAAACCCCGCTCCGCAGCCGCCGCCGTTCGACTTCTTCAGCACCACCTACGACTGGCTGCACGCCACCGGGCTGGACCGGGCGCCCTACGCCCGCCTCGCCGACGCCTTCCGCCGACGGATCCTCGGCGAGCAGATCGCGGCGACCGAGCCCAGGCCGGCGACCTTCCGCGACGGGGTGGCCGGACAGGCCGTGCTCGACGCGATTCGGCTCTCGGCGGCGGAGGGCCGGTCGGTGCGAGTGGCGGACCTGGGCTGACACCGGCGTCGCGGCGTAGGTTTCGTGACGTGCCCGACGCCCCGCTCCCCGTCCGCGACGGCCTGAACCCGACCCGCCTGAGGCTGCCCGCGGACGACAGGTGGGGGACGGTCCTCGGCTACCTGCTCGCCAGGTTCCCCGACGACGCGCGGCGACTGCGCGAGAAGGTCGCCGCGGGCGAGGTGGTCGACGGCGCCGGGATGCCCGTCACGCCCGCGAGCCCGTACCGCGCGCACTCCTTCGTGTACCTGTACCGGGACCCCCCGGTCGAGACCAGGGTGCCGTTCGAGATCGAGGTGCTCCACCGGGACGACGACCTGCTCGTGGTCGACAAGCCGCACTTCCTGGCGAGCACGCCGCGCGGACGGTACGTCGCGGAGTCGGCACTGGTCCGGCTCCGACGCGATCTGGACCTTCCCGAACTCACACCGGCACACCGGCTGGACCGGGTGACGGCCGGGGTGCTGGTGTTCACCGTCCGCGCCCAGGCCCGTCGCGCGTACCAGTCGCTGTTCGACGAGCGCCGCGTGGTCAAGGAGTACGAGGCGGTCGCCGGCTACGACCCGGCACTGATCCTGCCGTGCACGGTCCGCAGCCGAATCGTCAAGGAACGCGGCACCCTGCAGTGCCTCGAGGTGCCCGGTGAGCCGAACGCCGAGACCCGGATCGAACTGCTCGGGGTGCGCGGCGACCGAGCGCGCTACCGGCTGCTGCCGCACACCGGAAAGATGCACCAGCTGCGCGTGCACCTGAACTCGCTGGGCATCCCGATCGTCGGCGACAACTTCTATCCGACCCTGTACGACGTTGCGCCCGATGACTATTCGGATCCCCTGCAGCTGCTGGCCCGGTCCCTCACCTTCACCGACCCGCATACCGGGCAGAGCCGGCGATTCGTCAGCGAGCGACGGCTGGCCGCCTGGGACTGACCTCCCGAAACACTGTCTACTACACACCGTAGTGGACTGCGTCACATTATCTTGCATCTCAAATGCAAGTTTTAATACCGTCGCCCCATGAGCCTCTCAGCAGCGTCCACCGAAGTCATCCGAGCCACCCTCCCCGCGGTCGGGGCGGCTATCGAGGACATCACCGCGCTCTTCTATCCGAAGATGTTCGCCGCGCACCCCGAACTCGAGCGCGACCTGTTCAACCGCGGCAACCAGAAGCAGGGTCAGCAGCAGAAGGCGCTCGCCGGGGCGGTTGCGGCCTTCGCGACGCTGCAGGTCAGCGAGGACGCCCCGCGGACCGACCTGATCATGTCGCGGATCGCGAACAAGCACGCCTCCCTCGGCATCACCGCCGACCAGTACGAGATCGTGCACAAGTACCTCTTCGAGGCCATCGTCGAGGTGCTGGGCGAGGCCGTCACCCCCGAGGTCGCGGCCGCCTGGAACGAGGTGTACTGGCTGATGGCCGACACGCTGATCGCCATGGAGCACGACCTGTACGCGTCCGCCGGCGTCGCCGACGGCCAGGTCTGGCACGAGGTGCGAGTCAGCCGCCGGGTGCTGCAGTCCGCCGACACGGTGTCGTTCGTGCTCAGCCCCGTCGACGGGGAGGCTCTGCCGAGCTACCTTCCCGGACAGTACATCTCGGTCGGCGTGGTGCTGCCCGACGGCGCCCGGCAGATCCGCCAGTACAGCCTCGTCGGCGCACCGTCCGCCACCGACTGGCAGATCAGCGTCAAGGCCGTGCCCGCGGACGCCGAGGCCGGGACGCCCGCCGGGGAGGTGTCGAACTTCTTGTACGACAACGTCTTCGAAGGCGACCTGATCCAGGTCTCGATGCCCTTCGGAGACCTGGTCCTCGAGGAGGGCGACTCCCCGCTGCTGCTGGTGTCCGCGGGGATCGGTTGCACCCCGATGATTGGCATGCTCAACCACCTCGCGACGAACGACCACGGCCGTCGCGTGTCGGTCCTGCACGCCGACAGGTCCCCCAGCCGGCACGCGCACCGTGCAGAGCTCACCGAGCTTGTGCAGCGGATCCCGTTCGCCACCATGCACCGCTGGTACGAGGACCTCGGGCACCGCGAGGAGTACGGCACCACCTACCGCGGTCGCGCCGACCTGTCGGCGATCGAGATCGAGGCGGGAACCCAGGTCTACCTGTGCGGCCCCATGCCCTTCATGCTCGCGGTGCGCGAGAGCCTGCTCGACCGACAGGTTCCCGCCGAGTCCATCCACTACGAGGTGTTCGGACCCGACAGTTGGACCGCCACGGTCTGACCGACGCCCTGAAATCCGACCCGATGCCGCATTCGCACAACGAGATCGAGCGAATGCGGCATCGATCGGTTCCGGCGCCCGCGTCGACCGGTCAGCCGGTGACGCCGGTGAGTTCGTTGGGGGTCTGCGGCAGGACCACCGTCTCGACCACCGCGCCCGAGTCCAGGTTCACCGCCCGCAGGGTGTTGGTGGACGGTTCGGTGACGTAGGCCGTCTCGCCCGCGACGAACAGCGCGGGACGCGCCTGCTGCCAGTCGTCCGGCTCGGTCCACGGCGCCTGCACCGAGATCCGCTTGGTGACGGTTCCGGCGTTCTGGTCGACTACGTGCAGCGCACCGTCCGTGCCCAGCACGACGGCCTCGCCCCTCGGCCCGCGCCCCAGCGAGCGGAAGCTGTAGCTCGCGCCGAGGTCGACGGGTGTCAGCCGCGCGGCCGCGGTGTCGAGGAGCATCACCCGTTGCGGGCGTTCGAGTTTCGCGACCGGGTCGGTCTTGTAGTCGCCGAGGACGACGGGGGACGATTCGCCACCGGCCTGGTTGCCGATGCGTCCGTACGCATCCGGACTGGACACCTTGGCGACGACGCCGTCCCGGTAGATCAGGACTCCGTCCTGGCAGCCGAACACCAGGCCGCCGTCGGCGGCCGCCGCCTCGCCGTGCACTCCCGGGCACTGCTCGTTGCGGACCACCTCCCGGCGGTCGCGATCGAGCACGACGATCCCGGTTCGGGACTGCTCGTCTCCGACGGTGGTGACGAGACCGCCGTCCGGCAGAGGAACGGCGACCCCGTGGTGCGGGGCGGGCGTCGTGAACCGGTCGATGTCCGGCATTCCCGCGGCCAGCGCCCGCGGGTCGAAGCTCGCGACGTCTCCCGTCCCGTCGTCGAACAGCGCGGTCCGGCCGCCGTGCCGCACCACGTGCCCCGGTTTGTCGGCGGCGAACTCCACCTCGACGAAGGCCGGCGGGGCGGCGTAGTGATGGGCGTGGTCGCCGTGCTGCTCCGACCAGGCACCCGCGTCGAGCACGCGGAACCGCGAGCCCGTGGAGACCAGGAGGTGCCTGCCGTCACCTGCGGGGTTGATCCGGGCGAATCCGTCGACCGGCAACTGCGCGAGCACGTCCAGGCTGTCGGCGTCCAGCACCATGACACCCCCGTCGTAGGACACCGCCAATCGCGGCTGGGATGACGAAACCTCCATCTGCGCAGACTTTTTCGCCGGTTCCGAGGTCCCGCTCGTCGGCGCGGTCGACTCGGACGCGCACCCGGTGAGCACGGCCGCGAGACTGGCGGCGGCAGCGAGGACGGCTATCCGCCCGGTCTGGTTTGTCTGATTCATGGGGACAGGGTCACCCTTGTTGAAAATTATTGTCAAAGTCGACTATGCGCATCCGCGCACCCCGTCAGTCGCCGGGCAACAACTCGGCCGCGTGCCACGGCTCCGGCACGAGCACCCGGACACCGTCCCGCCGACCCTGCTCGAGCAGGAATCCCATCGCCGCGGGCACATCGTCGATCGGATACGGCAGGGGCCGAAGCGGCCGGCGCAACGGCCGGGTGAAGTCGTCCCAGTGCACCGGAATCACCGTGTGCGCACCGGTTGCCCGCACCACCTCTCGCCAGTACTCGGACCGGAACTTCGCGCTCTGCCGACCCAGCGTGCCGATGCCCAGATAGACCACGTCCGCACGGTGACCGTCGAGCCGACCGGGAACGTGGTTTGCGCTGGCGTGCACGAGGACACCGCCTCGTGGATGCCGGAAGAGAATCGAGTACGCCTCCCCCGTGCGCCACTCGCGCGCCCGTGCCGGCGGCACCAGCGGCGCATCGACGACTCCCGGCGCGACGTCCCCGGGGCTGTGCAGGCCGGCAACCAGGGTCACCACGAAGTCGCCGAAGCGCAGTTCCGCCTCGCCGTCGACCGAACGGATCAGTCGATCCGGCAGCCCGTAGCCGCGCGCGATGTTCGCGGTCGACTCCGAGCCGACGAGCGGAGCGTCGAACTTCTGCGCGACGACGGGGGCGTCGAGAGCGTGGTCGAAATGCGAGTGCGCACACAGGACCGCGTCGAGTGCGTCGACACCCGCCCTGGTCAGGCACTCGTCGATCAGTGCGCGGTCGGGTGCAATCTTGCCCAGCACCAGCCGCAGCAACCGGGGCCGCGTGACGAAGCCGTCCACGAGCAGCGCGGTGTGCGCGTCGCGGACGAGAACACTGCTGGTACCGAGGAAGACGCCGCGCACGGACGACCCGATCGGCCCCTCGGCCGCGGGCTGGGTGTCGTAGCCGGCGAGCGACGGGCGCCGGAGCGGAATGCGCGGCGACACTCGTCAGCCCGCCGCGTCGAGCAGGACGGCGGCGGCCGCGCGCGCCTGGCGGGCCGGGTCCGGCGATCCGGTGATCGCCGCGATCGCCATGGCCCCGTTGGCCAGGATCGCCAGCTGGTCCGCGAGCGCGGCCTGCGCCCCCGCCGCGGCGACCAGCTCGCGCAGGCAGGCCAGGAAGGCCGCCTTGTGGGTGCGCGCGATCCGAGCGACCGAGTCGTTGACGCCACCGAGCTCGCCGAAGGTGTTGATGAAGGTGCAGCCGCGGAAGTCGTCGCGGCGAAACCACGCGTCGAGGTAGTCGAACACCCCCAGCACCCGCTCGCGGGGATCGCCGTACGGCTCGAGGAAGGCGGCGAGCTCCGCCCGCACGGCCACGTCGTGCCGGTCCAGGACGGCCTCGACCAATCGATCCTTGGACGGGTAGAGCTGGTAGAGCCGTTTGAGCGAGACACCGGATCCGGAGCGGATCGCGTCCATCCCGACCGCCTGCACACCGTGTTCCTTGAACAACGCCTCGGCCGCGTCCAGCAGCCTGGCGTCCGCGGTGTCCGCGTCCATCTCCATCACACCCCTTGCCATGAGAACCAACGTTCTCTAAGCTACACCCCACGAGCGAGAGAACGCTCGTTCTCACCTCGAACGAGGAGCGACCATGTTCACCTTCCCCACCCGGTACCGCACCGAGTCCATCGACGGCCAGGAGGTCTTCTACCGCGAGGCCGGAGACCCCGCGAATCCCACCCTTGTTCTGCTGCACGGCTTTCCGAGCAGCTCACACATGTATCGAAACCTGATTGCCGAGCTCGCCGACGCCTTCCACCTGGTCGCCCCCGACCACATCGGCTTCGGGCGGTCCTCGATGCCCCCGGTCGACCGATTCGACTACAGCTTCGACCGGCTCGCCGCGGTGACCGCGGCCCTGCTCGACCGGCTCGGCCTGCAGCGATTCGCGCTGTACGTCCAGGACTACGGTGCACCGATCGGGCTACGCATCGCCCTCGACCACCCCGAACGCGTCACCGCCCTCATCACCCAGAGCGGCAACGCGTACGAGGAGGGCTTCACGCCGTTCTGGGACGTGCTGTTCGACCATGCGAAGGACCGAGCAGCCAACGAGGCCCGGGTGCGCGAACTGCTCGAACCGGCCGCGACCCGCTGGCAGTACCTCCACGGCGTGCCGGCGGACAGACTCGACCGGATCGCGCCGGAGGCCTGGCTGATCGACCAGGCCGGCCTGGACCGGCCGGGCAACAGGGAGATCCAGCTTCAACTGTTCTGGGACTACCAGTTCAACCTCGACCGCTATCCCGCGTTCCAGGAGTACCTGCGCACCCACCGCCCACCGACGCTGGTCGCCTGGGGCCGCGGCGACGAGATCTTCGGCCCCGCCGGCGCGAGGGCTTTCGCCAGGGATCTGCCCGATGCCGAGATCCATCTCCTCGACGCCGGTCACTTCGCACTCGAGACCCACACCGAGGAGATCGCGGCACTCGTCCGCGACTTCCTCGGTCGCCACCACTGACGAACCCCGACCTCGAAGGGACGGCGCGCGGATGACCGACCACGGGACGCGAACCGATGCGGTGGGCAACGATTGGGGGGCCGCCCACCGCACCGGCGACCGCGGGATGGGGGTCCCGCGGGATCATCAGCCGTCCCCACGCGACTACCGGCCCAGTAAATCGCCTCAGTTAATCTTCCGCAACCTCGAACGTCGGGATGAGTCGATCGTCACACACCGATCCCCGACCGGCACCGACCTGAACGACGAAACCCCCGCCTCGATGTGAGGCGGGGGTTTCGTCTGAAGAATATTGGTGGCCAGGGCCGGGATCGAACCGGCGACCTTCCGCTTTTCAGGCGGACGCTCGTACCAACTGAGCTACCTGGCCGGGCGGCACCCGAACCGAATGCCTAGGCAATACAAAGCGACCCTGACGGGACTCGAACCCGCGACCTCCGCCGTGACAGGGCGGCGCGCTAACCAACTGCGCCACAGGGCCTTGCTACGAATGTTGTTGTCAGGCAACATTCGGTCTAACTTCCGGTTAGGAACTGTAGCAGGCGAACCCGCTACCTCCTAAATCCGTACCCCCTACGGGATTCGAACCCGCGCTACCGCCTTGAAAGGGCGGCGTCCTAGGCCGCTAGACGAAGGGGGCCCACCGAATCTCTCCGGTAAGTACCCGCAACGGCTGTCCGTTGGGAGCTGGGATAGCTTAGGACACTTGTTTCGGAAAACTCAAATCGGCTGGTCAGAAGCGATTTCTGGCGCAGAAAGGCGCTCGATCTCGGCGCCCGCCTCGACATCCACCCGCTCCGATTCCGACCGTGCGGCCGCAGCGTCGGCCTCGGCGCGGAGGTCCTGCCAGCCCTCCCGTCGCCACTGTGCCAGCCACTCCTCCGACGCCATCGCCTCCAGCACCACCGCGAAGGCCTCCTCGAAGCGCTCGCGCAGCCCCGTGCTGTCGGTGGTCATGTCGAGCATGTACCGCTGGCCGGCCAGGCAGGCACCCAGCACCCGACTGAAGACCGCGGGGTCGGCGTCCCGCCGCAGCTGCCCCTCACGTTGCGCCCGCAACACGAGTTCGTGTGCGGTGTGCCCCCACACCTGACTGCCGCCGGAGCGCACCTCGGAGTAGAACTCCGGCTCGATGATCAACCGGAACTCCGCCTGCACGATCGTCTCGGAGGCGAATCGATCGGCCAGTTCGACGATGATGGCGTGCAATACCTGGAAGGGATCCGCGTCGACCCGCCGCCAGCGGTCGGTCGACTCCGTGTAGCGCTCGAGTGCCGACGCGAGGACCGCACGGGCGAGATCCTCCTTCGACTCGAAGTGGAAGTACATCGCACCCTTGGTCGCGTGCGAGCCCTCGAGAATCGTGTTGACCGATGCGGCGGCGTAGCCGCGGCGGGCGAACTCCACCGCCGCCGCCTCTACGATCGCGGCGCGGGTCCGACGCGCGCGTTCCTGTTGACGTGCCATATGCGCTTGCCCTGCCTCCGAAACCTGCATAGTCGCCCCGACAGGTCACCAGAAGACCTCGTGTCAACCCTAGCCCTGATCGGGGCAGATCCGCTTCAGCGGACACCCGGTAGAGTGCCTACTCGCGAGTAAGTTACTACCCAGTGGAACACACCGAGTGGTATGATTTGTACCGGCTCGGGTGCGCGACAGGGGGTGCGCACCCGAGCCCCATCCGTCCACCGGCGGCGCCGTCCGCGGGCAGATCTGCCGTCACAACCAGTCGCGCCGTTTGAAGTTCCACCAGAGTCCGGCGGCGAGCGTCACGATCATGACGGCACTGAACCAGAACCCCGACTGCTGCCCGAATCCCGGGAACGGGATGTTCTGGCCGAAGTAGCCGGTGACCCCGGTGGGGATGGCGATGATCGCGGCCCACGCGGTGAGCTTCCGCATGATCTCGTTCAGCGAATTACCCTGCATGGCAAGGTGTGTCGCCAAAATCGACTCGATGGTGTCGCGCAGTCCGTCAATCCGCTCGGTCGCCCGGAGGGCGTGGTCGTACACGTCCTGGTAGTAGGGCACCATCGTCGCGTCCAGCACGTGCGCGCCCTGCCGCAGCAGCGCACTGAACGCCTCGTTCATCGGTAGCACCGCGCGGCCCAGCTGAGCCACCGCCTTCCGGAGCGTGAAACTGCGCAACTGCACCGCATTCACCCGCATGGAGCCGACCAGGAGGTCGTCCTCGAGCGCCTGGATCTGGTCGTCGAGTTCGTCGATCGCGACGAAGTACCCGTCGACCAGCGTGTCCACGACCGTGTGCAGCAGGAACCCCACGCCGTAGGTGGCCAGGTCCGGGTTGTCGTCCCAGTCGGCGAGGATCGGGTCGAGCGGCAGTTTGTCGTCCGAGCGGATCGTGATCAGCGCCCTGGCGAGGATGAACACCGACAAGCCGGTCGTGGCGAGCCGGTCGCTGGACGGGTCGAATCGCACCGCCCGCGCGTGCAGCAGGCTGTGGTCGCGGAACCGGACCAGCCGCGGTCGCTGCCTGCCCGAGATCGCACCTTCGACCGCCAGCGGATGCAGCTCCACCTCGCCGCCGATCAGCGGGCTCAGCGCGACGATGTCCGCGACCGACGGGGCGAGCAGGTCGATCCAGATCAACGCGCGCTCGTCGGACCGGTACGCGGCGAGCTTCTCGACAGGGAGGTCGGTGCCCGCCAGGACCCCGTCCCGGTACAGGCGGTTTCGGATCTCGCAGGACACCCGGGCCCGCTCGACGTCCGATTCGTTCATCACCCCTCCCGCCGCACGACTACCGCCATCATCGCCCGAGGCCGACCGGATGTCCGGGATCTCGACCGCGACCTGCTGAGCCGAGTGGCCACAAACTCAGGTCAAATAGAAAGTATTGCTGTCTATATTCGACGCAATCAGCATCTAGTCCCGGCAAACTAGTCAGTTACACTAACATTATTATCAGACTCCCATGGAGGTGGCATCGACGTGACCGACACGCGATCGGACGACTCGGCCGTCCAGTTCCGCGAGGACATCGCCGCCTTCTTCCGCCGGCTGCGCGCCCAGCGCGCCGAGCACATGCTCACGCCGACCCAGCTCCAGGCCCTGGGACACCTCGAGCGCGGCGGCCCGATGACCGCCGCCGCGCTCGCCGCCCTCGAACAGGTCACCCCGCAATCCATCTCGCGGACCGTCGCCCTGCTCGAGGACGAGGGCACCATCACCCGACAGCCCGATCCCGCGGACGCCCGGGCCAGCCTGATAAGCCTCACCGACCACGGCCGCGACATGCTCCTGGCCGACCGCGAACGACGCACCCGCTGGCTGGCCGACGCCCTCGACTCCGAGTGCACCGAAGCCGAGCGTGAACTCCTCTTCATCGCCGGACGGATCCTGCGACGCCTCGGCACCGGGGAACCGCGGTCGTGACCGCACGGCCCGACGCTCTCGTCGCCGAGCACACGCGGCCGGTTGCGGTCCCCCGTCGGCTGAGCGTCGGCCTCGGCTCCGGCACCATCCTGCAGGGGCTCAACTCGTCGATGATCGCCGTCGCCATCGTGGCGATCGGCCAGCACTTCGGCTCCGCGTCGGGCACCGCCTGGGTGATCTCCGCGCTCTACATAGCCACAGCCGTCACCGCACCCACCGCTGGCAGGCTCGGGGCGGTGCTCGGCGCGCGCCGCGTCTACCTCGGCGGGCTCGTGCTCATCGCGGTTGGCGCGGTCGCAGGCGCCCTGGCCCCGAGCCTGGGCTGGCTGATCGCGGCCCGGGTGCTGCTGGGCATCGGCACGGCCACCCAGTACCCCACCGCGATGACGATCGTCCGGGAGTACGCGGATCGCCATGGCGCACAGCCCCGTTCCGCGATCGCGACGCTCACCGCGTGCGCGCAGGTCGTCGTCGCGCTCGGTCCGACGCTCGGAGGACTGTTGGTCAGCACCCTCGGCTGGCAGTCGATCATGTGGGTGAACCTGCCGCTCGCCGCGCTGAGCGCGGGGTGGGTGCTCTCCGTCGCCGACCCCGACGGCCCGCGCCCACGCGGCGGCACGGGTGCCGAGCTCATGCGCTCGCTCGACCCGGCTGGGATGGCACTGTTCCTCGCGGGCACCGCGACCCTGATGTTCTTCCTGCTCTCGCTCACCACCGCCGCCTCGCGGTGGCTCGCCCCGGTCTCGGTCCTCGTCTGGGCGGCGTTCGTCTGGCGGGAGGCCCACTGCGCGACGCCGTTCATCGACGTGCGCGCACTGGCCCGCAACCGGATGCTCAGCACGACCCTGGCCCGCACACTGGCCACCTACACGGCCTTCTACTGCATCTTCTTCGGGCTGCCGCAGTGGCTGCAGGGTGCGCGCGGCATGTCCGCCTCGGCCGCCGGCCTGATGATGCTCCCGATCGCCGGCATCGGCGTGTTCGCGACCATGATCGCGTCCCGGGTCTACGGCCGATACGGAGCGCGACGCACGATGCTGGCGGGAACCTGCGGACTCACGATCGGCGGCCTGCTGCTCGCGTTCGTCGAGACCTCCACCGCTCCGGTCTGGTCGATCCTGCTGGTCGCCGCGATACTCGGGGTCCCCAACGGCTTCAACAACATGGGCAACCAGAACCTGGTCAACGCATCGGCCAGTGCACGCGACGTCGGCACCGCGATCGGCATGTACCGCACCATCCAGTACGTCGGCGCCAACCTCGCGGCGGTGGTCATCGAGGTCGCCACGCACGGCGGGCCCAGCGACGCGGGCCTGCACCGCACCGGCACGGTGATCGCGACGATCGGCGCGATCCTCGTCGTGGGGGTGCTGTTCTCGCGGACGCTGCGGGACCACTAGACTTCTGCACCGCCCGCCCCTTTAGCTCAGTTGGTAGAGCTACGGACTTTTAATCCGCAGGTCCTCGGTTCGAGCCCGAGAGGGGGCACCGCACTGACCAGGCATCGCCTGGTCAGTTTGCGTTTGAGGGGCTTTCGGATTTCGGCCAGTGGTCACCGAATGGTCACGCGGCGCCTGGGAACGCCCCGTTCGCGGCACCAAGGACGCGGCCGCTTCGGCGGCCTGTGCACCCACCCCACCGAGGAGGTGGGAGTAGGTGTCCGACGTGATCGAGATTGAGGAATGGCCGAGCCGCTTGGACACGACCGCGATCGGGACGCCGGCCGCCAGCATGAGACTCGCCTGTCCGTGCCGCAGATCGTGAAGGCGGATCGGAGGTAGGCCAGCACCCTTGGCGAGGCGATTGAACGCGTCTGTGACGCGCTGAGGCGGCAATGGCGTGCCGTCCTCGCGAGCAAACACCAACCCGTGATCCAGGTAGCCACTCCCCCACTGCTCGCGCTCGGCATCTTGGGCGAACTTCTGCGCCAGAACAACCCCGACGGTCTGCTGGTCGAGATCCACGACTCGGTCCTCGCCGCTCGCCGTCTTGGGCCTGCCGAACTGGAACTGCCGATGCTCCTCGGCGCAGTACGGGCAGGCGAGCCCTGTGCCGTCCACCTCGACGAGCTGCTGCCGAACGACGATCACGCCGCGAACGAGGTCAACGTCGTCCCATCTCAAGCCGCAGGCCTCGCCGCGACGAAGCCCGGTCATCGCCATGACCTCGAAGAGCGGGCCTAGGCGGTCGCTTGACGCGTAATCGAGGAACTGACCAAGCTCGGCCGCTTCCCACGGCCGTACCTTGGGACGCGTTGCTCGCGGCAGTTCGAGGTTCTCCGCCGCGTTGAATCCGACCAGGTGCTTTCGCTTGGCAGACGTGAGGGCACTTCGGAGCGTGGCATGAACCCGGCGGATCGTGGTTGCACTGAGGGGCTTCGGGTTCCGCCGCTTCCCCTTGCCGATCTTGTCGTCCTTTGCCAGAGCGGCGGGCGGCTTGGCGATGTCCCGCAGCATCTTCTCGACATGCTGGGCGCGCAGATCGCCGAGCCGCAGGCGCCCGAGATGTGGAACGAGGTAGGTGTTGATGTGCTGCTCGTAGCTGCGGAGGGTCGTCGGCCTGATGCCGGCGGCCCGCTTCGCTTCGAGCCAGGACCGCAGGTACGCCTCGACGGTCAGGCGGTCGTCGTGGGCGATCTGGCCCGTGCTGACGTCGGTCAGGAACTTCGCAAGGGCCGCCTCCGCATCCTCGCTGGTACGGAACCCGGACTTCCGGACCTGGCGCCGCTTGCCCGTGACTGGATCGTGGCCCATGTCTGCGACGAACACCCAGGAGCCATGGGGCTTGCGGCATGCTTTCCGCCGGCCCCGACTGTCGTACTCAACTTGGCACTTACATCGCTTCGAGACGCTGCCCTTCATGACTATTCCCCGCTGCCCTTCGGTGGGCCCGCCGTGTAATCGGGCTCCGACTTCCCGACGAGGTGGTCAAGCACCCGACTCGTGGTGTCCCAGCTCTTCTCGAGTCCTGGAATTGACTCGCTCGCGAGCCGCGAGATCGCCCGAGCGTTACCTAGGGCCTCCGCGATCCGGTCGAGTTGGTCGAGCACCTCATGCTGGAGCAGCGTCGGCATCGACTCATCGCCAACACCTCCGGGCTGACTCATCATCCGTGCCTCAATCGATGTGCCGCTCGGCATACTGATCGACTCGACCCCGGCCTTTGGCTTGAGGAGATCGCCCACGGCGATTCCGAGTACAGCCGCGAGTGCGACAAGCTCAACTGCGGCGAATGACCGCTCCCCCTTTTCTGCGGCAGAGACGGCCTGTCGACTCCAGGACTTCTCCAGATAGGCCCCCAGTCGCTGCCCCAACTCCTCCTGCGTGACCTCCTTGCCGTCCTCGCTCGGGAGCTCCTTCCGTAGATCCCGCACACGTTCTCCGATCAACCGCTCGATTCGCACTCGAAGCCCTTTCGCTTACCCATTGATGTCCGATCCAGAATGACATGACGGATAGAGCTTGACAAGTTCGCGGAGTCCATTCTAGTGTCGCCTACAGAATGACTGTCCGATACACAGTGACGGACGCGGGCCTTGAGAACTCCATACAGCGCACGAAGTAGATACGGGAACCCATCACACACAGCCTCGGGTGGGTGCCCACACCGCAGAGAGGCCCGCAGGTTGGCGGGAGGAGCACACCTTTGCGAGGGAACGAGATTCGGGCGCTCTCAGACCAACGAACCTAGGAGGAACCAATGCAACAAAGTTCGATCCGGGACGAACTCCTGGCGGCTGCTCCAACCGTCCCTCTGTGGCCGACCGCTGGTCGAGCTGTCGGCATCGGTCGGAGCGTCACATACAACCTCGCAAAGCGCGGCGAGTTCCCGGTCAAGGTCCTGCAACTCGGTTCGTCCTACCGAGTGGTGACCGCAGATCTGATGCGACTCCTCGGCATCGAAGACGCAACGACGGCCGCGTGATCGAGGCAAAAGAAAAGGCCCGGGGTGCAACCCGGGCCAGGAACCCCCACCTCACCAAGGAGTTGATTCAAATGAAGGGTATCACCAGGCATCTGAAGTCCGTCGAGATTTTCGCGCCCGAACCGCAGCCCATAGGTCGCCCACTGCGTCTCGTCACCGCAAGCTTCGGCCCTGCCGACATTGCTCAGTTGCAGGGCATCGCCGGCACACCCTCCCGGTACGCGCCGCGGCGCCTCTTCACCACTGGCGGTGTGGCATGAGCGAATTCAGTCTCGCCGATGTTCTCGGTATCCGGTTCGAGGACCCATTCGGCGCCCGCCAGATCACCGTGGAATCCGGACACACGCAGGTCGAGATCGGGATGCTCGTCCACATCGACGGCGTCATGCACGTCGTCCCGAAGCATGGCATCACCAACACCGAAACCGGTGTTCTGCACCAATTCGCAGAGGGCGCTTACTTCGACAACCCGGAAGAGGACCCGTCATGGAGCCACTCCGTGGTCGACGGCGTGGCTCGCTGGACCGCGTACGTGTCGGCGGTCTACCCCCGTACGGCGATTGCCACGACCGCAGCAGAACTCATCGACGAGGTGGCAGCGTGAGCAGCCCCCGACTCGCCGAGATCCGCCGGCGCCATAAGGCAGCGCAGCGCCTCGAACCGATCGAAAGCACCTGCGGCCACTGGCATCAGGACCCGCTTCGGTGCCCCGGCGTCCGCGCCGTCAGCCACCGCACCGGCCCGCGACTCCAGGGAAAGCCGGGTCTCGACGTCGACGTGGTCCGCAGGACAGCGCGAGTGCTCATGGAGCGCACCGGGTTCCCCGGCTTGTACCCCATTGAACTCGTCCGCGAACTGTGGATGCGCGGAGGGGAAGACCGAGAGTTGGCCGAGAAGATCCACGCTGCCGGAGGCGCCCGCCTATGAAGGCAATTCCGCAAGAATGCAAGCGCTGGGAGGACGGCAGCCCCGTCTTTGACCTCCCAGACGGAACCGAGGGCGGCTATTACGAGTACATGGCCGCCCTCGGGCTGAGCCCCAATGGGCCCGAGGACGCGACGCTGCCGCCCGCCCGCGTTCCCCTCAAGGATCGCTTGCTGTCCGTGGCAGACCTGGGCAGCATCGGGTCTGTCGAGCCGCTGGTCGAGGGTGTCGTCTACCGCGACACCCTCGCCCAGCTCTCCGGCGCACCAGGCTCGTACAAGTCGTTTGGCGTCGCTGGGCTCAGCATCGCCCTGGCCGTAGGCGAGAACTGGGAAGGCCACCGAGTCCCCCGCGCCGGCAAAGTCGTGATTGTTGCCGCCGAAGGTGCAACCGGCCTGCGTGCCCGCATCCTCGCGTACTGCGAACTGAGCGGCATTGACCCCGACCGTCTCAATGGGCAGCTCTACGTCCTCCCCTGTCCCATCCAGCTGGGAAACGTTGTCGACGTTGACGACGCGATCGACCTTGTGCGAGAAGTTGGTGCAGACCTGCTCGTTCTCGACACCCGGGCCCGCTGCACTGTCGGGCTCGAAGAGAACTCGGCAACCGAGCAGGGAAAGGCAATTCACGCCCTAGAGAAGATCCAGGCGGCCGCCAACTGCGCAGTGCTCAGCGTCCATCACAGCGCCCGCAGCGGCACCGCAGGCCGCGGCTCGAACTCCTGGGACGGGGCGGTCTGGTCCGACCTTCGCCTCGAAGGGTCGGATCTCATGGCCAAGCTTCACGTCGAAAAGCACAAGGACGTGCCGGCAGGCATGGATTACCACTATCGACTCGTCCCGCACACCGTTTCATCTGCACTGATGCCCGAAGCGGACGAGCAGCAGCGCCAAACACTGGTGTTCGTGCAGGCCGACAGTATGTCCGGAAATGGAGTCCGGACAAACCTTCTCGCGGCCGACAAGAACGCGACTCGGCTCCTGGACATACTCCGAACAAAGCTCACCTCAGACGGACTCTCCGGCAGTGCGATTCAGGGCATCGCCGAAGGCGAGGGCATGAAGCGCTCTGCCTTCTACGAGGCGCGGAAGCTACTGGTAGACCGCGGTTCGCTCAAGAACATCGGCACCGAGAAGCGCACGCATTTCGTGCTCACCGCGTCCGCGCTCGCGACCGGCAGTGAGGGCTGATGTCCGAATGTCCGAACTATGTCCGCCGTATGTCCGCACCACCGCCGAATGTCCGTCCGCTCTCTCTTCTCTTAGGAGAGCGGACGTTCGGACATACCGAACGAGACGGCGGACGGCAACGAAGGGTTGACACCAAATATCCACACCCCACCAAACGTGCGCAGTCCGCAATGTTCCTCGCGGGCGCGCACGAGAAGAACAGGAGGCCAACCACACCATGGCCACACCGAAACTGACCCCAGAAGTCCAATCGAAGATCCGCGAAGGCCACGCCGCCGGCCGTTCACTGAACTCGATCGCCAAGGAACTCGACATCAATCCCTCGAACGTGAGCCGCTGGGCCAAGCGCGAGGGGCTGATCTGGTCCGGCACCCCACATGCCTCGACGGTCGTGCGAGAGCGCCTGGCCTACAACCGCCTTCTGCTCGCCGAGGCCGCTCTCGCTGATGCGCTGGCGATCCGTGAACGGCTCTGGGACAAGCACGAAGTCGTCGTGAGCAGTCCGGCCGGCCCGCAGCGGGTGACGCTCGATCTGCCTGATGCGAAGGCGACAGCCGAATATGCCGCGGCCGTCGAGCGGCTTGTGAAGACGCACTCCGTGATGTCCGACTTCGCAGGCGGCTCGCTGGTCGATCACGCCAAGTCGACGCTCGACCTGCTTATGACGCAAATGACCCAATGGGCCGAACGGGACATCGCAGAGAACGGCGATCCATTCGCTGGAGACCCTCACTCACACGCGGGTCGGGAGGTGTGACCACTGCGTGACCACGCCGAGCTTGACCAGCATCAATACCCATTACATCGGATTCCCAATCCGCAGGTCCCCGAGGAGGGATGTATGACCGATCCGCTATCAGCAGTACTGAATACCGGCTGCCTGAGCGCTCTTACCGCCATCGCCGCACAAGACATCGACGGCTTGCGACTAATGCTCGACGTCATGTCGAACGACGAGGTGCATTTCCTTGCGCGCACGACAGTCGAAATGGCCGAAACCCTCGATCGCCTCATCGAGCAGCTAGCCGAAGAGCTGGCACGAGAGGCGGACTGGCGCGGGTTCCCCACCGCACCGGCCGCCGTGGAGGGCTGAGCAATGGCATTGCATGTCGGAACCATCTACGCGGAACTCAAGCTTCAGGACGGTGCGTTCACTGCCGGCCTCGCGCAGGCGAAGACGGGCATGGAGCAGACGGCCCAGCAGGCCGGACGCGCCGGCGATCAGGCGGGCAAGAACTTCGGCACCAAACTCGGCGCCGGACTCAACGGTGCCGCCGCGCAGGCGGGCCAGGCCGGCGCGAAGGCAGGCAGCAACTTCGGCGGCGGCCTGTCCGCGGCCGTCGATCGCACCACCCGGCAGGTCGGCAGCAAGGCCGCCGCCAACCTCGGGCAGGCGGGCGACCAGGCAGGGCGCACGTTCGGGCAGAAGTTCTCCGCCTCAGCATCGTCCAGTCTGCAGTCCGCGAGCCGGGAGCTGTCCTCCCGGCTCGGCAACACCTTCACCCCATCCGTGGCAGGCATCGGCGTAGCAGCGGGTGCGGCGCTCGGCGGCGCGCTGATGAAGGGCTGGTCACGCCTCACCGCCATCGACGACGCCAAGGCGAAGCTGTCCGGCCTGCACAACTCGGCCGAGAACGTGTCCGTCATCATGGGCAACGCCATGTCCTCGGTGAAGGGCACAGCGTTCGGCATGGATGCCGCTGCCACCACCGCTGCTGGTGCCGTAGCCGCGGGCATCAAGCCTGGCAAGGAGCTCGAGCGGGTCCTCAAGCTGACCGGTGACGCCGCGACCATCGCGGGTGTCGGCATGGGCGAGATGGGCGCGATCTTCAACAAGGTGGCCGCGTCCAACAAGATCCAGGGCGATGTCATCAACCAGCTCAACGACGCTGGCATCCCCATTGTGCAACTTCTCGGCGCGGAACTCGGCAAGACCGCCGAGGAGACCATCAAGATGGCCTCCGACGGCGAGGTCGGATTCGCGGCGTTCGCCAACGCGATGGAGAAGGGCCTCGGTGGCGCGGCACTCAAGTCGGGCGAGACCGTCTCCGGCGCGATGAAGAACATGGGCGCCGCGGTGTCCCGCTTCGGAGCACTCCTCGCGCAGCCGGTATTCACAGCAGCGCCCGTCGTCTTCGGCGGCATCACCGAAGGCCTCGACGGCGCCGGCAAGGCCGTCAAGTCTGCGGGCGGCATGTTCTCCGGGCTGCCCGCCCCGGTGCAGAATGCTGCACTGGCGTTCGCTGCGTTCAAGGTCGGCTCCCTGGCGCTCGGCTCCTCCCTCGGCGGGAAGCTGACGAGCCCGCTGCGGGAGGCCGCGGCCGGGGTCACTCGGGTTGTCACCGCGACCGGTGGCATCGCGCAGGCCGGGCAGCATGGTGCCGTCCAGATGGGCCGGTTCGGGTCCAGCATCTCCGCTCTCGGCCAGCACGCCCCGGTCATCTATCGGATGCAGGACTCGTTCATGAAGGCCGCCGTGGGCGCGGATCGGTTCGGCCGCACCGCGGGCATTGCGTCCGCCGGCATGACGGCGATCAAGTCCGCCGGGTCCGGGCTGGTCAGCTTCCTGGGCGGGCCGTTCGGCATCGGCCTCATGGCCGCCGCCGCCGCAGTCGCCATCTGGATGCAGCGCACCGCGAACATCAAGAAGCACAACGAGGAACTCGGCACCGCAGCCAAGGGCGTTGCGACCTCCCTAAGCGAGATCGGCTCCGCAACCACCTTGTCCGCAGACGAGGTAGCCAAGTATGGGCAGCAGGCCGGCGCCGCGGCGCTCGAACAGGCGAAGATGGCCGTCTCCGGCAAGTCTCTCGCCGAAACCCTCAAGGACATCGGCGTCAACGGTGCCCTCGCCGCTCAGGGTCTCGCTGGGAACAAGAAGGCCGCCGAAGACACCCTCGCCGCCCTGAAGGCCAAGGCGGATGCAGAGGCCGATCAGTACAAGGATCGGGCGAGCAACTCCGGCTTGGAGCAACTGAACAACGTCCTCCACGGCCGCCCCGCCGAAGACCGCCCAAAGTCGGAGGCCTGGAAGGACTACCAGAAGCTCCTCGACGAGGTGAAGGCTCAGCAGGACGCCATCAAGCGGGAAGCCGAGAATGGTGGCTTCAAGCTCAACGTCGCGGAGGATGGCACCGTCGCCCTCGGTCGCATGGCCGAGGCGATGAAGAAGTTCGAGTCCAACACCGCGGGTGCGGCATCGTCGGTCGACATTCTCGCCAAAGCACTCCAAGGCCTGACCGACGACGAGTTCACCACGCACGACGCTCAGGCCAAGGTGAACGCCGGCTGGCGCGAGATGAAGGAACTCGCGGGGACGCTCGGCAACGTAGGCCTCGACAAGTCCGGGCTGATCGACACCGCCACCGCCGAAGGCGCCAAGGCGGACAGTGTCGTCCGCGCCCAGTCGGAGAACTACAAGCAGCTCGCCGCGTCCATGTTCGAGGCCGGGGTGCGCGGTAGCCAGCTCACCCAGGCCCTCGAACCGCAGTACCAGCAGTTCCTCAAGTCCGCGGAGGCTATGGGCCTGACAAAGGCGCAGGCCGAGTCTGTCGCGAAGGAGCTGGGCCTCATCCCCACCGACACCACGGCCAACGTCAACGTCAAGATCGACGCGAACGCGAAGCAGACCGTCGACGCGATCGGAGACCAGTTCAAGTCGTTCGACGGCAAGACCTCCACCATCACGGTCAAGTCGATGACGGAGGAGGCGCAAGGGCAGCTCACCTCCCTCGGGTGGACCGTCGAGCAGATCCCCGGGTCGAAGGAGGTTCGCCTCACCCCCAAGACTGCCGAGGCGCAGGCGGCGTTTGACACGTTCCGCGGCACCATGTTCGACATCCCGGCCGTCAAGGCTGTCACCATCGAGACCCCCGGCTATCAGGGCGTGATGGCTGGCCTCGGCGAACTCGGCATCAAGGTGCACTCGGACAACGAGAAGCACATCGTCATCGACGACAACAGCCCGGAAGTTCGCCAGCGACTCGCCGAGCTGAACGTCAAGACAACCACGCTCAAGGACGGCACCGTTGTCATCTCCGACAACAGCATCGACGTCCGAAACCGCATCGACCGCGAACTCAACGGCAAGCAGACCCAGAGCACCCACACCGTAGCGGTGAAGGTGATCGGCCGCGCCGACGCTCTCCGTGAGCAGGGGCTACCGACCGACTTTGTCGGCCCGGTGTACCAGCGGCCGCAGCAGGCCGACGGCTCGATCCGTCAGCGCGCCGACGGAATGCTCGACACCGCGCACATCGCTCAGGGTCGCGGCCAGGGCATCGTCACCCGGTCGCCACTCGGCCCCGTCCAGTACGCGGAGGGCGAGACCGGCTGGGAAGCGTTCATCCCCGGCGCACCGTCCAAGCGGGGACGGTCGACGAACATCCTCCGCGAGACAGCCCGCCGCATGGGATTCGGTCTCGTGAAGATGGCCGATGGTGGCACCCGCACCGGCTACGCATCCGCCATCGTCACGGAGGCGTACCGACGCGGACTCGACGACAAGGCAGCCAAGATCGCGCTGGCGACCGCGCTTGTCGAGTCGAACATGCAGATGTACGCCAACAACGCGGACCCCGAATCGCTGAACTACCCGCACGATGCTGTCGGTTCCGACCACGACAGCTCAGGGTTGTTCCAGCAGCGCAACAATGGGGCGTGGGGCACAATCGCCGACCGCATGGACCCCACCCGCAGCGCGGGGATGTTCTACGACCAGCTCGCCCAGATGGACTACCACTCCATGGACGAGGGTGCCGCCGCGCAGGCGGTGCAGAGGTCGGCATTCCCCGGCAAGTACGCCGAGCGCATGGTCGAGGCACAGGAGCTTCTCGACGAAGTCAAGGCCTACGGTCCAGAGTCGCTCGCCGAAGCGCAGCGCAGTAGCGCATCAACCTCATCCGAGGATGGTCAGCCGGTGTATGTCACCAACTGGCCAACCGGCATGGGTGGATCGCTTTCCGATGCGGTGACAGCAGTGCAGTCGGCGCCCGTGCCGCCGATCGCGGTGGGCGGCACCGAAGCTGGCGGCCCGGCACCCGCGGGCGCCGGCGGGTCGGAACCGCTCGCCAACGCGATTGACGGGATCAGGTCGCTCGTCGAGCGCGGCGACTTCACCCCGAACCTGCGGGATGCGACCGGCCTGGAGGAGGATTCACCGCTCGTCGCGGCGGTCCTCGACATCCGCAAGGCCATCGGGATGCCCGCAGGCGGGCCACTGCCCAAAGGCCAGCCCGGCACGGAGTTGGAGCGGGCGGCACGCGACAACCCGCCCACGGTCGACGCCGAAAAGGTGAAGACACCGCAGCAGCGGATGGCGGAATGGGCCGGCAAGGCCGGACCGGACCTGCTCGAAGGATTTGGCCTCCCCAAGCCCGGCGGGTTCCTTGGCGCACTCATGGGGCCAGAGGTTCGCGACGCCGCCAGCAAGTTCGCCGGGAATGTCACCCAGGGCGCTCAGCAGTCGTGGCGGCCGGGCGTGCAGATCGACAACCACATCACCGTCGCAGATCAAGACCAGCTTCGCCGCTATGAGGAACTCGTCAAGCGACTACTTGCGCAGTACGGAGGTGCCATGCCGTGACACTGAACATCTCCATCCCCCTCTAAACCACTGCACCACAACAACATCCAGGAGAACCCCTATGAGCATCATCGAGAACATCCCGTCGACTGAATCCGCCAGCCCAATCGTCCAGGACGCTCGCGAGGCACTCGACGCCCTCGAAGAACGCCTTCGGAACGGTGACAGCACCGTCACGCCGGCGGCGCTTGGCAAGGTCCGCGACCAGCTCGCCCACGCCGAACTTGTCGCCGAGGCAGAACAACGGGCCGCCGAGGCCGCCAGGCGGGCGAAACTCGACCAGGAGGCGGAGCAGTGGGCCACCAATCTCGACCGGCACAACACAAACGATCTCGCGGCCCTGCAAGCTGCATACGTGGGATTCGTTGCCGCGATCAGCGAGTTCCGCGGGCGGCTCAAGTCCTACGCCATCAAGGCCGATGCTCTCGATATGACCCGCGAACGACTGAACCGGGCGGGCCTCGACCTCGCCGGGACCGCCCGCAGCTTCGATCACAACGAGTACTGGAACTTCGCCGTGAACGAGTCGGAGCGTGGGTACCACGCTGATCGATCGATCCGGTTCGACTCCGCCGGCAATCAGATCGTGTACGCATCCCATGCGCTGCATGACGAAGAAGCGAGCGCGAAGTACGCCCAGATGCAGGCCGAGTGGGTCTCCAGCCAGGCCGAACGCGACCGACTGGCGGCCGAGGAAGACGCAGAGCGCAGGCGGCAGACCGACGCGAGGCAGGGGGCCGGCTTCACGGAACCTAATGCGGGTGGCGTCCGCAGAAATGTCCTGCCCGCCCCGCACTTCGCCAACTGACAACTGGGACGCAGTCGGAGTCACCTGATCTACCGAGGGCCTGGAAGCCCGCATCGGCCACTCGCCGGCATGGGCTTCCATGCCTCAGGTAGGCGAAGGGCTCAGCTGGACACTGGAATTCAATCCAAATGCATCGTGACTATGGCTCACGAAACGGCGGAAACACCTTGTCGACTTTCTCGATAACCATGTCCATATTCAGTATGAAGTCATCGATCGCGGACTTCCGAAGATCCTCACCGCTTGCAGACAGTGCGACGTCAATTTCGCTAATGAGGCTCAGCAGCTCGTCTGTCGATTCGGCACTCCCGATGACGTCGGTACGGTCGAACACCATCTTCAGACTCGGGACGGTTCGCTCCGCAAGAACATGCGCAAATGTCGAATCGCAGATCGGAAGCGCTCTCGCGCCAATCCGCGGCTCCGCTCGCATCCACATGACACTGGCGTCCAGACTTCGCGCCGACCTAAATTGCTCGTCATCGAACTTGAACGCGGCCTCTCTTACGAGATCAACGAAGTTGATGCTGACCTCGCAGATCGTATCCATGATGTCGGCGCAGTACCGCATACCTTCGCTGCGCCGTTGAATCTCAAGGGCTATCCGTCGCTGCCGCTCGACTTCCCAGTTTCGCCGCGCTTGATCGACGGCGGAGCGAGCCTCTATCTCCTCCGCCTCTCGTCGCGCCGACGCCGACTCATAGAGCGCGAGCCCGATTCCAGCAAGGGTAAGGAGTCCGGTGGCCCAGGCCGCGAAGGCGCTGACTCGGTTCGAGTTCCACTTGTCTGTGAATGCAAGTACTGCCACTGAGACGATCCCGAGAATAAGCAGCGCGATGGTGACTGTCAGCCAGATCGGCTCTAAGTACCTAGACTTGCGGTCTTTCTGGTTGGGCATCGCTGCACAGTAGCCGCACCACCAGACAGTGCCCCCTGGGTAGGCCGAAGCTGAACCCAGCGAGGAATAGTGGCCAACACCTCACGGTCCTCAAGATGTCACCACAGTTCAACTTCCCCGAAGCACAAGGAACACCCGCCGCGAACACCATCGGGACGATGGATGCCGAACCGACTTCCGCATTGACCTTCACTGTCGCGGACGGCGCCTTGCGCCTCGGCGTCACCGAGCACTGGTACCTGCGCCAGCTCCGCGCCCGAAAGCTGCCGGGCCACAAGATCGGTCGGCAATGGCGTCTGACCGAGGGGGACCTGCGGGAGGCGCTGGAACTGACGGCCGTGCCCGCGGTCGCCGCATCCGCCGACCCCGCCGGCCTCACCCCAACCACCCGACGCCGCATCACCCGAGGGCGAGGTGCCCTGTAGTGCGATCCGAACCGGGCCCGAGCGCTTTGTTCGTCTGGTATCGATACGTGACAGCCGCCGGCAACGTGCCATGGCTCAACAGAGGGGGGCGGCAATGTCGTCGCAGCTATTCCAATACGGGTACGAGGATGTCGAGATCCCTGAGATTGGTACCCGTCGTGTCCGAAAGTCGCATCTCGTCGACGTTCGGATGGGTCAGCTAGTAGGCGCAATCCTCATCGCGAACCTCCTGACGGCGCTAATTGTCGGGCTTGTTGTTGCACTAGTCGTGGCCTAGTCGGTCCACCGGGCGCGCTGTGGCGCCGGCCCGGCACATGGCGGCGTGAACACCACAGCCCCGCATTCGCGGCAGTAGTGGGTGCGGTGCCCGCCACGGGGCGAGCAGGCGCACTGCTGCCACCCGACGAGGACCCGGTTCGCGCCGAGCTCGTGTCCATTCGGGCAGCGTTCAGGCGATGTCTCGACGAGCTCGGCCATGCCCTTAGCCTAGCTCCGTTTCGCACATTTGTTCGATACTCGCTAGGGTTCTCGTCGCGGGTGGGTGGGGGTGGAAATTCCAGGAAGCACTGGCCCGCGCTACGCTGCCGGCCGCGTTGGAAGGTCAGTCATCGCCTGCTTCAAGACCTCCTTCTTGCGAGCGATGCGGGTGCGACGAAGCTGGTAACTCGCAAATGCGAAGGCGACGCACGCGAAGACTGTGACTTCGGTGAGCCCGTACCTCCGCGAGTCGGGTTCCGTAACAATGATCCAGATCAGGTTGGCTACAAGTGCACCTTCAGCAATGGCGAACATAACCAATTGGAGAATCCTCGGCGCCCGGAGGTCATCCCTCACCGCAACCTTAATAATCTGATCGTGAATGTGGCGCTCGAGCACCCGCTTGGCAAGACTGTCATCAGCCAATTTCTGTGCCAGTTCAGCATCTCGGCGCAGGTTCTCGCGTGTATCGCGGCCGGTGTTTCGAGCGGCTATGAGTGCTACGACGACGGTTGCGAATGCGGCTACTAGGCCAACAATCAGCGACGCCAGGGCGGTACTGTTCATCCGCTAATGGTGCACGGTGCTGCCCCTAGGCGTGAACCATCAACTAGCTACGGTCGGACGACATGCGACCGATGCCCTCGGCCGCCGATGTGTGACCGAGGGCATCGATACGCGCTTGTCCTACCGCGTCGCTACATCCGCCGGCGCCTTCTCTTCGGTGACGACCTCGAACAGGTCGTCGAAGGTGAGGTGCGGGAATGCGGCGAGGAGTCCGGCGATGAACTTTGCGCCGGGTTCGGCGTGGCCCATGAGGGTGCGGCTGACGGAGGTCCAGGAGATGTCCATGGCTTCGGCGAGCTGGGTTTGGGTGATGAAACCCGACATGGCCATCTACTTGAGGAGTTGTTCCTTACGAAGCTTAATGACGGCGGGCACGCGGGCTCCTCTGCTGTCTGGCAGCAGGCCGGGCGCCCGCTGCGCGATGCGGTCACGCGGTGGTCACAGACGATCCGTGTGACCGCATCACTAGGCATCATGAACCGCACTGGGCAATCCCGCTGACCAGCACGATTCACACCTGGGCGTCACCCCTCATCATCAGGCGTCACAGGCTGGTTCTGACTTTTAATCCGCAGGTCCTCGGTTCGAGCCCGAGAGGGGGCACCGCACTGACCAGGCATCGCCTGGTCAGTTTGCGTTTGAGGGGCTCCTTCGACGTCAGCCGAGGGGCTCGAACTCTCCCAACTTCCACGTCTGGTCGAACCACGGTTCGAGTGGCCCGTAGAGACGGAACAGCGGGAACCAGGACTTGCCGGGCAGCGTCTCGACCCAGTTCGACTCCCTGCCTTCCGGCGGGGTCGGGCCGAAGTACAGGTCGTACGAGCCGTCCTCGTTCTCGTCCAGTTGGCCGGAGTTGCTCGCCACGGCGGGCCAGATCGTCGACGGGACCTGGATCAGCGATCGGGTCTGCGTGTCGTAGACGTCGACCGACCAGAAGTTCTTCGCGGGCGGGTTCGGGTCGACGTGCAGCCGATAGCTGCGGCCGCCGTCGAGCACCGCGCCCCGCGCGTCGTGCACCGTGTAGGCGTAGGCCGAGCCTGCCCCGACCTTGGCGTGCGCCATCGCCGGCGTGATGACCGTGGCGATGTAGTGGAACTGCGTCCGCGCGTCGAGAAGTCGGGCACCGTCGCGCAGGAACTCGTGACTGCCGCCGACGAAGGCGTTGTTCCACGACCCGTACAGCGAGGCCTGCGGGTCCCGCGGGGCGTAGGACAGCGCCCGCGCCATGCCGGCGCCGATGCGTGCCGCCTGGTCGAGGATGCCGCGCATCCGGTCGTCCGGATCGAACGGCTGACCCTTGACGATTCCGATCGCGGCGAGCTGGCCGGCCCGTTCCGGGTCGAGCGCCTCGGCCGGCTCCTCCTGGACGAGTTCGTCGATCTCGAAGAAGAACGACAGGTCGTTCGCGTGGACCGTGTTGAAGGGCGGCTCCTCCACCCAGTTGACCCACTCGTTGGCGCGAGGGGAAGCCGCCTCGCCGAGCGGGTAGATCCGAGTCTTCTGCATGTCGGGAACACCGCCGAGTGCGCGCAAGACCACCCAGTTCGTGTAGGTCGGGCTGCGCAGCACGAAGTAGCCGTCCGGCACCTCGCCCGTGTAGCCGGGCGGGAGGAACAGGTAGTTGCCGCCGAGGCCGTGGTCGGGGCCGGGGATCCCCATGTCCGTGACGTAGCGGAACCAGAAGTCGTCGACGACGCACATCGAGTTGGGCGGCGCCTCGACCACCGTCGGTCCCCATGCCTTCAGATCGAGGAAGGTGGTGCCGTAGGTGGTCTCGGTGTTCGGGGTCAGGGCGAGGCCGCGCGAGTTCGCCCGTGGGTCCGAGTAGCCGATGATGCGGGGCGAGTCGATGCCGAGCGTGCGCAGGCCGCGGCGGAACGCCACCAGCGATGCACCGGGAACGCAGTTGAGGAACACGTCGATTCCGCGGATCAGGTCCAGGGCGTCGTAGATCGTCGACACCGTCTCGGGCAGCGGGACGCCGTCGAAGAAGTCGAGTCGACCGAACGGGGTGTCAACGACATCCGGCGAGGAGATGGACTCGATCGCCGACGCGAGCTCCGCCGAGCTCGACCCTGGTCCGGAATTGCCGTGAATCGTCATTACGCAATGCCTCCCCACAAGACTGAACGGTTGTGCTGCCACGATATGGACCCGTCTCGGCTCGCGCCTCATGCGTTCCGGGTGAGGCGCCGCCCCCGACGCGACCCCTAGATGTGGCGCGCGTCACGCTGCCACCTGGGCCGACCGGCGCCGAACACCCACCACCGATTCACGGTTACTCATGCGTACTCCGCTGCACCGCAAGCACATTGCCCTCCATTAGGACGAACGTCCAACAGCCGCACCGGGTCCCGTGCCGCGAGCGGCGATTGGGTAACGCTTTAGCGTCACCTGACGACTGGGTTTCCTGAACGGTGGTCTCGTCTGATACCACTGACATGGCGGCAATCGTTGAAGAACGGCCACATCGATTAGGAGTCAATGTGATTCGTAATTGCGTTCGGCCCGCGAGTTCCGGCACCAGCACCCCCACGGGGGATCCGAAGGGCGGTGAGCGGCGATGAGCCCCTCCGACGTCAAGCAGCAGTACTTCCTCCGCAGCGCCGCACTCATGCGAGCCTGCCCCGGCGAACGAATCGTCGACTCGGCGGCCGCCCGGTCCACCGATGCCGAGCTCGGTCACACGACCTTCCGCACCCTCGAGAACGTCGTGGTCTCCGCTCTCACCGACGAGCAGGCCGCCGGCCTCGGACAGCTCGTGCGCCGGATCGTCAACAGCCGTGTGGGGCTGACCGGGGGCTTCGACACCGTCGAGGACCTCTGCCGCAGCTACCTCGACGCTCGACGCGCCCGCCCGACCGTCGACCAGACCCGGATCGCGATGCAACGCACTCTCGATCGGCTCCGCGGGACCGAAACCACCAGGTAACGGAACAATCGGGCACCCGCGAGAGCCGGGGTCGACAGGGCGCGCCGGTCGGGCACAGAATGGGGTTCCGAGAGGTCGGACGCAGGGAGGCCACCATGATGGATTCTGCACACGCCCGCGAAGTTCGCCGCGACATCCTCGTCGTCGTGACGGGCGTCGCCCTGATCCTGCTCAGCATGTGGTTGCCGGTCAACGGCGACCAGCAGATCACGGGATCGATCCTGGTCCTCGGGCTGGTCACCTACTCCGCCGGACTGTGGGCAATGACGACCGAATCCAGGACGAGCCACTGGGCGCTGGTCATCCTCGGCGCGATGCTCATACTCTCGCCGCTCGCGATGAACTTCCCGCGCGGCACCACCACCGCGGCGACCGTCGCCGTGGTGGCGGGAGCGATCATCGCCGGCGCGGGCGTGCTCGGGCTGATGGCCCGCCGCGACCAGCCCGCGGCGGTTACCCGGGAAGCGGAACGCCAACCGGCCTGACCGGGGTCCGCCCCACCCGCGTCATCGTCAGCGCAAGTCCGAGGCCGACGAGCATCAGCACACCGATGTACGCCACCGTGCCCGGCCACCCGCCCGCGGCGTACGCGACGCCCGCGCCGGCGCCCGCCACGCTCGACCCCAGGTAGTACGAGAAGAGGTACAGCGCGGACGCCTCCGCCCGGTGTGCCGTCGCGAGCACGCCCACCCAACCACTGGCCACCGAGTGCGCCGCGAAGAACCCACCCGTGAACAGCAGCATCCCGGCGAGCACCAACGGCAGCCGGACCGAGAGGGTGCACACCAGGCCCGCCGCGGTCACGACGACCGCCGCGAGCAGCACCCAGCGCCTGCCGAGCCGATCCGTGACCCGGCCGGCCACCGACGAGGTGACCGTCCCCGCCAGGTACATCAGGAACACCAGACCCACGGCGGCCTCCGGCAACCCGAACGGCGCGTCGACCAGCCGGAACCCGAGGAAGTTGTAGGCGGAGACGAAGCCACCCATCAGGATGAACCCCAGGCCGAACAACACGCGCAGGGCGGGATTCCGGAGATGGCCGGCGAGGTTGGCGAGCACCACCCGCGGCCGCACCGGCTGCGGGCGGAAGTGCCGCGACGGCGGCATGGTCCTGGTCATGACGATCGCGAACAGCAGCGCGAGCGTCGAGGCCACGGCCATCGCCCACCTCCAGTCGCTGATGTCGAGCACCGCCGAGGGCACCAACCGCCCGACCAGCCCTCCGATGGTGGTGCCGGCGACGTAGCGGCCCATCGCGGCGCCGAGGTCGCCGTGGTAGACCTCCTCCGCCAGGTAGGCCATCGCGACCGCCGGAATGCCGGCCAGGGTGGCACCCTGCAGCGCGCGACCGGCGACCAACACGCCCATCGACGAACTCAGCGGCAGCAGCAGTCCGATTGCGCACGAGGCCGCGGCCGAGAAGACCATCACCCGGGTCCTGCCGAACCGCTCGGAGAGCACGCTCGCCGGAACGATCAACAGCGCGAGCACTCCGGTGGTCGCGGAGACGGCCAGCGCGGCGCTCGCTGGTCCGACGCGGAAGTCCTCGGAGAGCGCCGGGAGCAGCGCCTGCGCCGAGTACATCGAGACGAAGGTCGCTAGCCCGGCCGCGAACAACGCGAGCGTGATCCGCGTGTAGCCGGCCGATCCACGCCGATACGGCTCGGACCGCGCGGCGGTCGCGGTGAGCATGTCGACTGTCATGGCACCTCCGAGCACCATCCTCGACCTGCTCAACTTATCCACAAAATGACTGAAATGGCACTTCTATATGCTCAATCAACATATAGATGGTTCGACCGATGGGAGCCGGTCATGCTCAGCGCCGACCTCCGGTGGTTTGTCGTCCTCGCCGAGGAGGGTCAGGTGACGGCCGCCGCGGACGAACTCCGACTCTCGCAGCCCACCCTGTCGAGGCGACTCGCCACGCTCGAGCGCCGCCTCGGGGTCGATCTGTTCGACCGACACGGACGCCGGCTGACCCTGAACCGGTACGGTCGCCTGCTGCACGAGCACGCGCGACGCGCCCTGGACGAACTCGCCACCGCCGAGGACCGCATCGCGGAACTGTCGAGTCCGTCGACCGGAACCGTGCGACTGGACTTCCTGCATTCCTTCGGTCCCTGGCTGGTCCCCGACCTGATCCGGGCCTTCCGTTCGGACGCGCCGGGGGTGCGCTTCACCCTGCACCAGGACGCGGCCGGACGGCTCGCCGACCGCGTCCTCGACGGCCACAGCGACCTCGCGGTGACCTCGCCCCGCCCGCACGACCCCGACCTCGACTGGGTGCTGCTCGACCGCCAACCGCTCGCCCTCGCCGTGCCCGCGGACCATCCGCTCGCCGGCCGCACCGAGATCGGACTGGACGAGGCGGCGACCGAACGATTCGTCGCGATGCACCCCGACTTCGGGATGCGGAGCCTGCTCGACGAGGCGTCCGAACACGCCGGGTTCACCCCCGAGATCGTCTTCGAGAGCAGCGAACTCGCGACCGTCACCGGGCTGGTGTCCGCGGGCCTCGGCGTGGCGCTGGTCCCGGTGCGGGAGGCAGCGTCGTGGCCGGTCGGGGTCGTGGTCGTCCCGGTGCGTGACGCGGCGGCCGTGCGCGAGGTGGGGATGGTGTGGTCGCGGGAACGGACCCTGACCCCGCCCGCAGCCCGGTTCCGGGACTTCGTCGTGGGCGACCGGGGCCACCACGGGCACTGACCCGGCCCACGTCAGCCCTCGGGGCTCGGCGACGCCGGCTGGTCCGCGGCCTGGTCGGCAGCGCGGGCGTCGTCGCGCATCTTCGCCAACTCCCGGCCGCGCCGACGGTAGGTGGCCCCGAGCCAGGTCAGGGCGACGAACGTGATCGCGCCGAGGATCGCGCCGACCAGCGACGCACCCCGGAACCCCGGCGCGTCGACGTCGAGAATCCGCTCCCCCGCGTGCGCGGCCGCGCTGTTGCCGAGCACGACGGAGAGCGTCATCAGGTTCGGCAGCGCGAGGACCACGGCGAGTACCACCGACGCGATCTGGGCGACCCGGCTGTACTTCCGGCCGCGCACCCGCCAGGCCAGCCGGATCAGCAACAACGGGAGCAGGGTGCACAGCAGTCCGTAGAGCAGCCCCCACGCGATGCCACGGCTGAAGCTGCCCGAGGACAGCGAGCCCGCCTGCTGCGCCCACCACCTCGGCAGGAACGCCGCGAGAACGAAGTACGCGACGACGAGGACGAGTAGCAGGACCACCGCGGCGACGGTCTTCCTCGCCCAACCGGGCCAGCCCTTCCTGCCGGCATCGACCGGCTGGTCGTAGGAACCAGCCCAATTCCCGTTGGTCATGGGTGAATCCTGCTCGCACGACACGGAATCCGCCACCGGTCCGATAGGAGCGTGTGTACGACACCCGTTCACTACTGTCGGACAAACCGGACCGCCGGCCGACGGCGGTCCTCGACGAGACGGGCACACATGGCATCGATCGACGAGCTCCTGTCCCAGATTCCCATCAGCCAGATCGCCGAGCAGCTCGGCGTCGACGAGGCGACCGCGACCACCGCGGTCCGGTCCGCCATCCCGACTCTCGTCGGCGGGCTCGAAGCGAACGCCCAGGATCCGGACGGCGCCGCATCGTTGGAGCACGCGCTGGCACAGCACTCCGATCCCGCCTTCCTCGCGGGCGGCGTCGACCTCGACCAGGTCGATGCCGCCGACGGCGAGAAGATCGTCGCCAATGTCTTCGGCGACAGCACCGACCAGGTGGTCAGCGCACTGGGCGGGGTGGGCGGCGCGGGCGGAAGCTCGCTGGTGAGCAAGCTGTTGCCGATGCTCGCACCGATCGTGCTGGCGTTCGTCGCCAAGCAGATGTCGGGCAACACCGGCGGCGGGGCACAGGCGCAGTCCGCCGGTGGCGGCGGGCTCGGCGACCTGCTGGGCGGTCTGCTCGGCGGCGGACAGTCGGGCGGCGGCGGCCTCGGCAATGTGCTGGGTGGCCTGCTCGGCGGCGGACAGTCCGCCGGCGGCGGACTCGGCGACCTGCTCGGCGGTCTGCTCGGCGGTGGCAAGAAGTAGCGCGACTCTCGAACGCCCTTCACAACGGCGGCTCCCGGGGCGTCCGGGCGTCGCCGTTGTTCGTGATCGAGAGAGATCCCGACGGTGTAACGAAAGACCGCTCGGGCGCGATTCCCGTGCGGGAATGTGTCTGGAGTCTGCACCGACTTCCCAGGTCGTGACCAATCCGAAGCAATACCCAACGTGGTTACGGTCCCGTAGGCTAGGTTGAGCCGATTTTCCGCGGATACATGGAGGCAAAGTAATGGCGAGAGATTTGACCCAGCTGGAGCTACTGCAGGAGCTGCAGCCGGTGGCCGAATCGAACCTCAACCGACACCTTTCCATGGCGAAAGACTGGCACCCGCACGACTACGTCCCGTGGGACGAGGGCCGCAACTTCGCCGCGATGGGTGGCGAGGACTGGGATCCCGAGCAGTCCCGTCTCGATCCGGTCGCGAAGGCCGCGATGATCACGAACCTGCTCACCGAGGACAACCTGCCCTCGTACCACCGCGAGATCGCGGAGAACTTCTCCCGCGACGGCGCCTGGGGCACCTGGGTCGGTCGCTGGACCGCCGAGGAGAACCGCCACGGCATCGTCATGCGCGACTACCTGACCGTGACCCGTGGCGTGGACCCGGTGGCCCTCGAAGAGGCCCGGATGATCCACATGACCAACGGCTACTCCTCCCCCGGCGAGACCGAGGGTCTGCTGCACTCGGTCGCGTACGTGACCTTCCAGGAGCTCGCGACCCGCGTCTCGCACCGCAACACCGGCAGGGCCTGCAACGACGACATCGCGGACCGGATGCTGGCCCGCATCGCGGCCGACGAGAACCTCCACATGATCTTCTACCGCAACGTCTGCGAGGCCGCCCTCGACGTGTCGCCGGACCAGACGATCGCGGCGATCACCGACGTGGTGACGAACTTCGAGATGCCCGGCGCGGGCATGCCGAACTTCCGCCGCAACGGCGTCCTGATGGCCAAGCACGGCATCTACGACCTGCGTCAGCACCTCGAAGAGGTCGTCATGCCGGTGCTGCGCAAGTGGCGCATCTTCGAGCGCGAGGACTTCTCCGGCGCCGGCGAGGCGTCGCGCGACACCCTGTCCACGTTCCTGGACGACCTCGGCGTGCAGGCGACCAAGTTCGAGGAGCAGCGCGACCGCATGCTCGCCCGTGAGGAAGCCCGGCGCGAACAGCAGGCCTCCTGAGCGAACGAGCGTCCTGCGCCCGCCCGCTATTCTGTGCCCGGTACCGAACTTCGGTACCGGGCACAGTCATTTCCGAGGTATCGATGTCAACTCCCACCGCTCAGCACCTGCGCATCGGCTCGCTGGAGCTGCGTAGCCCCGTCGTGCTCGCCCCGATGGCGGGCATCACGAACGTGGCGTTCCGCACCCTGTGCCGCGAGCTCGAGCTCGAACGGTCGGGCAGCACCTCGGGCCTGTACGTGTGCGAGATGGTCACGGCCCGCGCGCTGGTCGAACGCCAGCCCGCGACCCTGCACATGACCACCTTCGGCCCCACCGAGACGCCGCGGTCGCTGCAGCTGTACACGGTCGACCCGGACACCACCTACGCGGCCGCGAAGATGATCGTCGACGAGAACATGGCCGACCACATCGACATGAACTTCGGCTGCCCGGTCCCGAAGGTCACCAGCAAGGGCGGCGGCGCCGCGCTGCCGTACAAGCGCACCCTGTTCGGCCGGATCGTCGCCGCCGCGGTCAAGGCCACCGAGGGCACCGACATCCCGGTGACCGTCAAGTTCCGGGTCGGCATCGACGACGAGCATCACACCCATCTCGACGCCGGACGCATCGCCGCAGGTGAGGGTGCCGCCGCGGTGGCGCTGCACGCCCGGACCGCCGCCCAGCGCTACTCCGGCACCGCCGACTGGGGCGAGATCGCCCGCCTCAAGGAGCACGTCACCGAGGTCCCGGTCCTGGGCAACGGCGACATCTTCGCCGCCGAGGACGCGGTCCGGATGATGGCGGAAACCGGCTGCGACGGCGTCGTGGTCGGGCGCGGCTGCCTCGGCAGGCCGTGGCTGTTCGCGGAGCTCAGCGCGGCCCTGAACGGAACCCCGGAGCCCACCCCGCCCACCCTCGGCGAGGTGGCGACGATCATCCGCAGGCACGCCGAACTGCTCGCCGCCCACCACGGCGAGGACAAGGGCCTGCGGGAGCTGCGCAAGCACGTCGCGTGGTACCTCCGCGGCTTCCCCGCCGGCTCCGACATGCGGGTGGCGATGGCGATGGTGTCCACCCTCGAGGAACTTGACGGGCTGCTGGTCCAACTGCCCCCGGACGTGCCCTTTCCCAAGGACGCCGAGGGCCCGCGCGGGCGACAGGGCTCACCCGGCAAGGTCTCCCTACCCGAGGGCTGGCTCGACGACCCCGAGGACTGCCTCGTTCCGGCGGGCGCCGATCTGATGCATTCCGGAGGCTGACCAGCAGCGATCGAACCCGACTGGATCACACGGGTCCGGTAAGTATCATGTGGGAACCGTCCGGCGGCGACGGTGGCAATTACGCGAGAGGCGAGGATCTGTAGGTGGGCGACGATCACGGTCCGGGCCCCGCGCCCGAGGGCCGCGCCCCGTGGGAAAGACCGATCTCCCATGTGAGCCGCCCCATTCGTCGAGTTCCTCCGCAGAGCCAGCCGCCCCGGCACCAGCCGCCCCAGCACGCCGCACCGGCGAATCCGGCGCCGCCGCAGCGCCCGGATCCACCAACGGGCGAGCGCCCGGCCGCACCCGACCCGGAGCCGCAGCCCACCGGCTGGATGTACCGGGCCGAGCCGGAAGTCGTGCCCGCCGCCGAGGACGACGCGGCCCCGGCCGAGACACGGCTGGTCGCCAGCAAGCGCCGCAAGCAGAAGCGGCTGCGGGTGATCGGCCGCAGCGCGGTCGCGATGGTCGCCGTGATGACCCTCGTCCTCACCGGCGTCGTGTGGGGTTACCTGCGCGCGACCGACAACGGTTTCCTTCAGGTGGCCGCGCTCGACCCCGACAGCACCGACGTCGTCGACCCCGGCGGCCAGTACGGCGACGAGACGTACCTGATCGTCGGCACCGACACCCGCGCTGGCGCGAACGGCGGGGTGGGCGCCGGGTCCGTCGCCGACGCCGAAGGGTCCCGCTCGGACACCGTCATCCTGGTGAACATCCCGGCCGACCGCAGCCGGGTCGTCGCGGTGTCGTTTCCCCGCGACCTGGACATCGTCCGCCCGAGCTGCCAGGGCTGGGACAACGACAAGGGCGAGTACACCAACGAGGTCAGTCCGGGCGCCGACAACGACAAGCTCAACTCGGCGTACGCCTTCGGCGGCCCGAAGTGCCTGGTCAAGGTGATCCAGAAGATGTCGGGCCTCAAGATCGGGCACTTCATCGGGATGGACTTCTCGGGGTTCGAGTCGATGGTCAACCAGGTCGGCGGGGTGCAGGTGTGCGCGACCGCCCCGCTGATCGACGACGAGCTCGGCACCGTTCTCCCGCGCGCGGGCAAGCAGACCCTCGACGGCGCCACCGCGCTGAACTACGTGCGCGCCCGCAAGGTCGAGGCCGAGGGCAACGGCGACTACGGCCGCATCAAACGCCAGCAGATGTTCCTGTCCTCGCTGCTGCGCTCGGCGCTGTCGAACAAGGTGCTCTTCGACCCGGGCAAGCTCAACGGATTCATCAACGCCTTCACCCGGGACACCTTCGTCCAGAACGTCGACACCAAGTCGCTCGTGACCCTGGGCCGCTCACTGCAGAAGGTCGACGCGGGCGCGGTCACCTTCCTCACCGTCCCCACCGCCGGCACCAACGAGCTCGGCAACGAGATCCCCCGGCTCGACGACATCCACTCGATCTTCCAGGCGATCATCGACGACGAGCCGCTGCCCGGCGAGTCCCGCAAGGCCGACGCCGCGAAGGCGTCCGCATCGAGCACACCCCCGACCGCGGCGACTCCGGCGCCCGCACCGAGCCTGCTCGCACTGTCCCCGGCCGCGGTGTCGGTGCAGGTCTCGAACGCGTCCGGGGTCACCGGCGTGGCGGCCGACGCGGCCAGCTCGCTCGGCGCCCACGGCTTCCAGATCTACAGCGTCGGCAACTACACCGGCATCAGCGGGGCCACCCTGGTCCGCTACGGCCCAGGCCAGGAAGCGGAGGCCGCGACCGTGGCCGCCACCATCCCGGGCGCCCTGCTGCAGGAGACCTCGGACCTCGGCGCGATCGTCGACGTGGTTCTCGGATCGGGCTTCTCCGGCAAGATCACCTCGCCGCCGGCGGCCGGCAGTGCGCTGCACCCGACCGTCGCACCGAAGTCGACGGTCGTCTCGGGCACCACGATCGAGGAGCTCCCCCCCGATCTCTCGTTCACGAACGCGGCCGACGATTCTTGCGCATAGCGCTCTGACGTGCGGCGTCATTCACCCGCTGTTCACCTCGTCATCGTGACTTGGTTCCTGGCAGGAACTAGGCTGTGACCTCATGCGCGTGGCTTACAACGAACAGATGACCGAACTCGCCGACATGCTCGGCGAGATGGCGGGCCTCGCGGGAACGGCAATGGAGCGGGCGACCCAGTCGCTGCTACAGGCAGACCTCCCGCTGGCCGAGCAGGTCATCAGCGATCACGACCAGATCACCGAACTCAGCGTCTCGTGCGAGGAGCGGGCCTTCGCCCTGCTCGCGCTGCAGGCGCCCGTCGCCGGTGACCTACGCTCGGTCGTCAGCGGCATCCAGATCGTCTCCGACATCGACCGCATGGGCGCGCTGGCGCTGCACGTGGCCAAGATCGCGCGCAGGCGACATCCCAACCACGTGCTGCCCGAGGAGGTCAACGGGTACTTCGCGGAGATGGGCCGGCTCGCGGTCGCCCTCGGCGCCGGAGCGAAGGAGGTGCTCGAGACCCGTGACCCCGAGCGCGCCGCCCGGCTCCGCGAGGAAGACGACGCGATGGACGACCTGCACCGCCACCTGTTCACGGTGCTGATGGACCGCGAGTGGAAGCACGGCGTCGCCGCGGCCGTCGACGTGACGCTCCTGGGCCGGTTCTACGAGCGCTTCGCCGACCACGCCGTCGAGGTCGCCCGCCGGGTGATCTTCCTGGTGACCGGCAAGATGCCCGTCGACCCGGACGAGACCACCGAGCCGCAGGCCTGACCCGACCCACCACCAACGCCCCGACCGGAATCCGGTCGGGGCTTTCTGCTTTTCAATTCCCCGACCGTCCCGCTCACCGGGAGGTGCAGATTGAGGCCGGTCGACACTGGCTGTTGTGTGGCTCACACAGTGTTGGTCCTCGGGACGAGCGAGAAGGATGCCACAGACATGAGTGCAGAAACGGACAGTCGCTGGGCGAGCGAATCCGCTCCCGAAGCGCTCGCGAGGTACGCACCGGAGGTGGCTGCCGCCCTCGCGGACCTGGTCGCCACGAACCCGACCGGCTTCGCCGGGCCGCTGGTGGCGTTCGTGCGGACAACCTGCGCCGAGGCACTGGCGCTGACACCGCTTCCGACGCCCGACCTGCCCACGCCGAACCCTGCGACGGTCGCCGGCCGCGAGCGCGTTGCGCTGGAGTTCGCGGAACAGTTCAGCGTCGACGTGTCCGTCGTCGACGCCGCCACCCGGGCGGCGCTCGTGGACGCGCTCAGTCACCGGACCGGCACGTTCGTCACGTCCGTCTACGTCGCCGACTGGGCGCCCCGGCTTCGACGCGTCCTGGAACAGCTGTTCGGGCCCGCGCCCACCGGCTGGGCGGCCCCGAATCGATGGAACGAGGCGGACGACGACCTGTGGCCGCTGGTCGACGCGTTCCTGCGCAGCGTCGCCAAGCTGCGAGTCCTCGACCCGGTCACCACCGAGCTGGTCCGCCTCCGCGAGGCGCGTCAGCACAACTGCCGGCTCTGCAAGTCCCTGCGCAGCAGGTCGGCGCTGGCGGCCGGCGCCGAGGAATCGACCTTCGATCAGGTCGACAACCACTCCGACAGCGCACTCTCCGACCGCCACAAGGCCGCACTCGCACTCACCGATGCGATGGTCTGGCAGCCGGGTCACATCGGAGCCGATGTCATCGACGCGGTGCGGCAGCACTTCTCACCGGCCGAGGCGGTGGAGCTCGTCGTCGACATGATGCGCAACGCCAGCTCCAAGATCGCCGTCGCGACGGGCACCGACCAGGCCCGGGTCAGCGAGGGGGTCGAGATCTACGACGTGAACGCGGACGGGACCCTCGACTTCGGCCTCACCGCTCCGGTCTGATCGGGTCGAACGGATCGACAGCCGACACCAGGGACCCGCGACCTGTCGGTCGCGGGCCCCTGGTGCGTGCGCCGTCCGGCTAGCCGAAGCGGCCCGAGATGTAGTCCTCGGTCGCCTTCTGCGTCGGGTTGGAGAAGATCTTCTCGGTGTCGTCGATCTCGATCAGCCGGCCCGGCTTGCCGGTGGCCTCGAGGTTGAAGAACGCGGTCTGATCGCTGACGCGGGCGGCCTGCTGCATGTTGTGGGTGACGATCACGATGGTGAAGTCCTTCTTCAGCTCCGTGATCAGGTCCTCGATCGCCAGCGTGGAGATCGGGTCCAGGGCCGAACAGGGCTCGTCCATCAGCAGCACGTCGGGCGAGACCGCGATCGCGCGGGCGATGCACAGGCGCTGCTGCTGGCCGCCGGACAGTCCGCCGCCGGGCTTGTCGAGGCGGTCCTTGACCTCGTTCCACAGGTTCGCCCCGCGCAGCGACCGCTCGGCGATCTCGTCGAGCTCCTTCTTGTTGCGCACCCCCTGCAGCTTCAGGCCGGCGACGACGTTGTCGCGAATGGACATGGTGGGGAACGGGTTCGGGCGCTGGAAGACCATGCCGATGGTGCGGCGCACGCCGACCGGGTCCACCTGCGAGCCGTAGATGTCCTCGCCGTCGAGCAGGATCGCGCCCTCGACGCGGGCGCCCGGGGTGACCTCGTGCATGCGGTTGAGCGAGCGCAGCACCGTGGACTTGCCGCAGCCGGACGGGCCGATGAAGGCGGTCACGCTGCGCGGGGGAACGGACAGGCCGACGTCCGCGACGGCGTGGAACTTGCCGTAGAAGATGTTGACGTCCTTGAGGTCAAGACGCTTGGCCATGGTGGCTCCCTCGAGATTGTGTGAGCTTGAGCTTGCGGGTCGTCATGGGGTCACTTGCTCCGGACCCGGGACAGGTGGCCGATGGCCTTCGCCGCGATGTTGAGGACCGCGATCAGCATGATCAGGGTCAGCGCCGCACCCCAGATCCGGTCCGTGCCGGCCGGGGTCGGGTTGTTCATCTCGGCGACCATCACGCCGGGCAGCGAGCCCATCTCCCCGTTGAACATGTCGAAATTGATGAAGGGCGCGTAGCCGACCAGGATCAGCAGCGGCGCGGTCTCGCCGAGCACGCGGGCCAGCGCCAGCATGACGCCGGTGATGATGCCGGGCAGGGCGGTGGGCACGACGATCCGCATGATCGTCTTCCACTTCGGCACGCCCAGCGCGTAGGAGGCCTCGCGCAGGTCCTGCGGCACGATCCGCAGCATCTCCTCGGTGCTGCGGATGACGACCGGAACCATCAGCAGCACCAGCGCCAGCGACACCGCGAACGCGGACTTCGGGAAGCCGAACGTCGCGATCCACAGCGCGTAGATGAACAGGGCCGCCACGATGGACGGGACGCCGCTGAGGATGTCGACCATGAACGTGGTCACCCGGCCGAGCTTGGACGTGCCGGCGTACTCGACCAGGTACACCGCGACGAACAGTCCGAGCGGGATGGACAGCGCCGCGCACACCAGTCCCTGGATCAGGGTGCCGATCAGCGCGTGGTAGATCCCGCCGCCGGACGCGGACGCGGACAGCCCGTTGAACGAGTTGGTGAACCAGGTCGGGCTGGTCAGCGCGGGCAGGCCCTTCGCGACGACGGTGACGAGCACCCACGCCAGCGGCACCAGCGCCAGCAGCACCGACCCGGTGACGAGCACCCGGGCCGCGAGGTCGTTGAAGCGTCGCCGGCCGCTGACGCCCTGGAAGGTGGGCTTCTTGACGGGGCGGTCCAGTGTCGCCGTCATGTCAGTCCTTCTTTCCGGCGATGGCGGCGCGGGCCGCCGCGTTGACCACGAAGGTCAGGACGAACAGCACGAGACCGGCGGCGATGTAGGCGCCGGCCTGAATGTCGTTGTTGAACTCGGCGTAGCCGAGCGCGATCTTCGAGGCGAGGGTCGAGCCGGTGTCGAAGACCGACCAGCCGAACGCCTTCGAGGTGGTGCGCAGGATCATGTACAGCGCCATCGTCTCGCCGAGCGCGCGGCCGAGACCGAGCATCGAGCCGCTGATGTAGCCGGACTTGCCGAACGGGATGACGGTGGTCTTGACGACCTCCCACTTGGTGGCGCCGAGCGCCAGCGCCGCCTCGATGTGGGCGACGGGGGTCTGCGTGAACACCTCGCGGGTGACGGCGGTGATCACCGGCAGGATCATCACGGCCAGCACGATGCCCGCGGTGAAGATGGTGCCGCCGCCCTGGATCGAGCCGGACCCGGTGGCGAACAGCGGGAACCAGCCCAGGTGCTCGTTGAGCCACACCGCGACCGGCCTGATCGCGGGCGCGAACACGAGCAGGCCCCACAGGCCGTACACGATGGACGGGACCGCGGCCAGCAGGTCGATCACGTACGCCAGCGGCTTGGCGAGCCGCTTCGGCGAGTACTGGGTGAGGAAGATCGCGATACCCAGCGCCACCGGCATCGCCAGCACCAGCGCCACCAACGACACCAGCACCGTCACCTGGAACAGGTCCAGGACGCCGAACGCCATGTGGTTGATGTCGGTGGTGACCCACTTGCTGCTGGTGAGGAAGTTGACCTCGTTGCGAGAGAGCGCGGGGACCGCACGCCAGACCAGGAAGACCCCGATCGCCCCGATCAGCACCGTGACGAACACCGCCGACCCGGTCGTCAGCGTGGTGAAGATCCGGTCCGCCGGTCGGGTGACCGTCTTCGCGGGGGCTGCGGGTGAGGAAGTGATCGGTGCCTCCGGGGATCCGAGCGGACCGCCCGCCCCGGCCCCGGAGTCAGCGGGACCGGGCGCGGGAGGCGCCGATTGGGTGGGCGCGTCGCTCATCTGCGCTCGCAATCTTGTAGGTCTGAATATAGAGCGGTTGCTTCGAGCGGGACACTCAGCCGATCGCGGCGACCGACGAGTTGAGCTTGTCCTTGACCGTGCCGGGCAGCGGGACGTAGCCCTGCGCGGCGAGGTCGGCCTGTCCCTCGTTGGCGGCGCTGGTCAGGAACGACTTGACCGCGGCCGAGGTGTCGGCGTCGTAGCCCTTCGAGCAGACGATCTCGTAGGTGGCCAGGACCAGCGGGTACGCGCCGGCCTCGGTGCTGCCGAAGATCGAGTTGAGATCGAGGGCCAGGTCGCCCGAGTTCTCGTTCTTGAACTTGGCGCCCGCGATCGCCTTGCTCGCCGCGTCGCCGGTCAGCGGAACCGCCCCGGAGCCGTTGTCGATCTGCGCGGCCTTCAGCTTGTTCTGGTCCGCGAACGACTTCTCCACGTAGGTGATCGAGCCGGGGGCACTGGCCACTGCCTGCGAGACTCCGGCCGAACCCTTGGCACCCTCACCGACACCGCCGACGAAGTCGGAGCCCGCGCCCTGCGTCCACGCGCCCTTCGAGGCGGCGGTCAGGTACTGCTGGAAGTTGTCGGTGGTGCCCGAGGAGTCCGAACGCACGATCGGGGTGATGTTCTGGTCCGGCAGGCTGACACCGCTGTTCAGGGCGGCGATGGCCGGGTCGTTCCACTTCTTGATGCCGCCGTTGAAGATCTTGGCGAGGGTCTCGCCGTTCAGCGTGAGGTTGTCCACGCCGTCGAGGTTGTAGGCGATCGCGATGGGGCCGAACACGAGCGGCAGGTTCCACGCGTCGTTACCGGCGCAACGCTCCTTGGCCGCGGCGGCCTGGTCGCCCTTGATGGCCGAGTCCGAGCCGGCGAAGTCGATCTGCTTCGCGATGAACTGGGTGCGGCCGTCGCCGGAACCGCTGGGGTTGTAGGCGAGCTTGACGGTCTTGCCCTTGTCCTTGCAGACCGCGATGTAGGTGGACGTGAAGGCGTCCATCGCGTTCTTCTGCGCGGAGGATCCAGCGGCCGACAGCGCCTCCTTGCCCTCGCAGGTGGCGGTGGAGGCGGCACTGTTGACGGTGGTGCTGCCGGACGCCGAGTTGTTGTCGCTACCGCACGCAGCCAGGGTCATGGCACCGACGGCCACCACTCCGAGCACCGCAGCATTGCGCTTGAAGTTCACGCTGATTCCTCCGGGAAGCTCACTTGTCCGGGCAGCACGGCGCCGCCCTGCCGTGAAAGGTAAGCGGGAGTGGTAGCCAGTCGGACCCAGGAGGGTGAACGGAGAGTGAACACCTGCGCGAATGAGCCGCAGATCACTCGCGCGCGCTCGAAGAGCGGCTCAACCGGCCTTGGTCTCGGGCATCCGGAAGTCCGCGGCGACCACGGTCCCGGCCTTCGGATTCTTGAGCGAGGCCGCGTAGGTGTCGACGTACTCCTGGCCCGTCATCCGCATCAGCTCGTACATGATCTCGTCCGTGACGGCCCGCTCGACCCAGCGGTTGCCGCCCATGCCCTCGAACCGGGCGAAGTCGATCGGCTTGCCGAACTTGACCTGCACACGTCGGCGGCGCCAGCGGAACGGGCCGGGCGGGCAGACCTCACCGGTGCCGATCACCGCGACCGGGATCACCGGCAGTCCGGTGGCGAGGGCCAGTCGGGCGATGCCGGTCTTGCCCTTGTACAGCCGGCCGTCGGGCGAGCGGGTGCCCTCGGGGAACAGTCCGACGAGCTTGCCCTGGTCGAGGAGGCGACGGGCGGTCTCGAGCGCGGCGTTCGCGGCGTCGGCCCCGCTGCGGTCGATCGGCACCTGGCCGGCTCCGGCGTAGAACGCCTTCTGCAGCGCGCCCTTGAAACCGGGGGTCGTGAAGTACTCGCTCTTGGCGAGGTAGGTGATCCGTCGGGGCGAGGACAGCGGCGCGAAGAGCCAGTCCGCGATGGACAGGTGGTTGCCCGCCAGGATCGCCGGACCCTCGGCCGGGATGTGCTCGAGACCCTCGACCTTCGGACGGTTGTAGAAACGGATGAACGGCCCGACGAACACGAACTTCAACAGCCAGTAGAACATGACTACCCTTGTGCCCCTTCGTATGCGACGTCGACGTGATACCGCTCGAAGGCGAGCCGGTCGTATGTGTGCAGTGCGGCGACGTTGTCCGCCTCGGTGTACAGGAGCACCGAATCGAGTCCCCGATCGCGCAGGTATTGCAGGCCCGCGACGGTCAGAAGTCTACCCAGTCCGCGGCCCTGCGCGCTGGGTGCGATCGCCACCACGTACACCTCCCCGATCGCCGGGGCGTCCGCGGTCGCGGTGTGCACCTTGGTCCAGTGGAAGCCGAGCATCGCCCCGGTCTCCGCGTCGGACGCGACGAACAGGCCCTTCGGATCGAACCAGCCCTCGGCCACCCGCTCGTCGATCTCGCGCTGCGTCCACGCCCCCTGCTCGGGGTGCCAGTCGAAGGCCTCGGCGTTGACCCGCAACAGGTCCGCGTCGTCGGCGGGGCCCGCGTAGGTTCGCAGCGTCACCCCGTCGGGAACGACGACCTCGGGCAGCGCGGGCTCGGCCAGCGTCCTACGCAGTTGCAGCAGTTCGCGGGCCGCGCGCAGGCCGAGCCGGTCGGCCACCGCACGCGCTGCGGGCAGGTCGCCGTGCGCCCAAACCCGGGTGCCGGGGCCGCCGCGTCGCAGCGCCTCGCGAATCAGCGCCCGCCCGATGGCCCGACCGCGGTGCTCCGGGTCGACCACCGCCTCGACCATCGCGGGGTGCCCGTCGTGCGCAGGCTCGAGGCCGGCATAGCCGACGATGGCGTCGTCGAGGGTCCACAGCACGTGCTCGGCGCCCGAGCGTCCGGTCAGCCGGTGCACGGCCTGCTCCGAGATCGGCGCGACCCCGTCCATCGTGGTGGCCCGCTCGACCAGCGCACCGATCTGCTGTTCCTGTTCGGCATCGAGCAGGTAGAACCAGCTCATCGCGGCTTCGGTCATCTACGGTGCCGTGCCGTTCGCCGTGGTGAGCGCCGAACCGTCCGACTCGCCGCCGTCGGGGCCCGACTCGTCGTCCGGCGCGTCGTTGTCGGCGGCCCCCGCGACCGCACCCGTCTTGCGGCTGGGCCGGACCGCCTTGTAGCCGACGTTGCGGACGGTCCCGATCAGTGCCTCGTACTCGGGCCCGAGTTTGGCGCGCAGTCGCCGGACGTGCACGTCGACCGTGCGGGTGCCGCCGAAGAAGTCGTACCCCCACACCTCCTGCAGCAGCTGGGCGCGGGTGAACACCCGGCCCGCGTGCTGGGCGAGGTACTTGAGCAGCTCGAACTCCTTGTAGGTGAGGTCGAGGGGTCGTCCGCGCAACCGGGCGGTGTAGGTGCCCTCGTCGATCACCAACTCGCCGAGGGTGATCTTGCCCGCGCTCTCCGGCGTGGCGGCACCGCCGCTGCGCCCGACCAGCAGTCGCAGTCGGGCGTCCAGCTCGGCGGGACCGGTGCCGGGCAGCAGGATGTCGTCGAGGCCCCAGTCCGAATTGACCGCGACCAACCCGCCCTCGGTGAGGACCGCGACGACCGGAACGGTGGATCCGGTGCTCCCGAGAAGTCTGCACAGGCCCCGTGCGGCCGCGAGATCGGTCCGGGCGTCGACCAGGGTGATGTCGGCAGAGCCCGCCTCGAGTAGCGACGACACCTCGGTCGGCGCCGGCCGGACGGTGTGCGCCAGCAGCGTGAGGGAGGGTAAGACGGAGTCCGGGTTCGGGTCAGAAGTCAGCAGGAGTAGCTCCACGCAGCCTTCCCCTCTCGTCGTTCATGTGCCTGAGCACGTCGATGTGCCTGAGCACGCGGCGACGGTGACGCGATACTTCGAGAACAGACTAGCGCGCCGGTCCCGGCGGGCAGTCAACCCTCGTCCCATTCGTGTCCGTCACAATGGGGACCGTGCGGAAACTGATACTCGCCCTGGCCTGCCTGCTGGCTCTCGCCGTGGTCGTCGACTTCGGCGCCGCCGCCTACTCCGAGTACCGCGTTTCCCGGAGCCTGCGAGAGGGCGGTGTCCTGACCTCAGACCCCGAGGTGACGGTGACCGGTTTCCCCTTCCTCACGCAGGCGGCGTCGGGCACCTACAAGCACGTCGAGATCCGCGCCCGCGGGGTCCACAGCGACGTCGTCGGTGACGTGACGGTCGAGGCCAACCTGCACGGCGCGCACGTGCCCGCCTCCGAACTCGTCAACGGCAGCGTCCGCACGGTCCCGGTCGACCACCTCGACGGCCGGGTGCTGATCGAGGCCACCAACCTGGGCAAATTCCTCGGCATCCCCGACCTGGAGGTCTCGGCCCCGCCCGCCGACAAGTCCGACGGGACCGGCGGCTCCGGCGGCTCCGGCATGTCCACCGCGGGCGGCATCGTGCTGACGGGAACCGTGCCCGTCGGACCGCTGAAGGCGACCGTCAGCGTGCAGTCCAACCTGGTTCTCGACGGCGACGACGTCAAGATCGTGGCCACCAACCTCTACTTCGGCCCCGAGGGGCACGCGAACTTCACCGTCCCTCCCGCGCTCGAACCGGCCGTGCTCGGACTGTTCACCAAGAGCATCGACGCCCAGCGGCTGCCGTTCGGGCTGCGCCCCACCAAGGTGTACGCGCAGGGCTCGCAGGTCGTGATCGAGGGCTCCGGCGACAACGTGGTGATCAACCTCGACGAGATGGTGCGGGCATGATCGCGCTGATCGTGCTCGCCGTCGTCGTGGTGGCCGCGACTGCGGTCGGGCTCGCCCTCCGGTCCCGGTCGGGGCGGGTCCGGGCGACCGAACCCGAGGGCAGGACCACCGACCTGCGACTGGACCTGCTCGCGGAGGCCGGGGTCGCGGGTGCCGGACCGACGGTGCTGCACTTCTCCGCCGACTGGTGCGGCCCGTGCGCCGCGGTGCGCCGGGTGGTCGGGCAGACGCTGGAGAACCTCGACGCCCGACTCGGACCCGATGCGGTGCACGCGGTGGAGGTGGAGGTCGACATCGACGAGAACCCGGCGCTGGCACGTGAACTCGGCGTACTGTCGCTGCCGACGACCTTCATCTTCGACGGCGCCCAGCAGCAGCGATACCGCGTGTCCGGCGTCCCGTCGGCCGCGGATCTCGAGGCCGCCCTGTTCCCGCTGTGCGGACCCGAGGCTTCAATTCCCCCGGAAAACGGGTAAGCTCGCCCCGTGCAAACCCGCCAAGAGCTCCTGCTCACCCGACGCCGCACAGTCGACCTGTGCCGCCTCGGCGGTTGTTGCTGTACCTGCCTGTAGATCCTCACGGCCGCGCCTTCGCGCCCATTGCCCCGGCCTCCAGCGCCCGAGCCCCACGCCGTGACCGATCCGTTCGCCGCGCCCCGTTTCCGCATCTCACGGCATCCGTTCAAGTGCAGGAGCACCCTCCAATGCCCACCACCCTTCCCCGCACCGCGACCCCGAGCACGGGTGCCGCGGACCAGGTCGACGTTCGCGGACCCCGGTTCGCCGCCTGGATCACCACCGCCGTTCTCGTCGTCGTGCTCGCGGTGTCCGCGTTCTCCCCCGTCCTGGCGGGCGTCCTGCTGGCCGTGCAGGCCGTCGTGTTCGCCCTCGGCGCCGTCGCCGGCCCGCGCCGCAGCCCCTACGGCCGGGTGTTCGCCCGGTTCGTGGCGCCCCGCGTGGGTCCGCCCACCGAGCGGGAACCGGTCGCGCCGCTGAAGTTCGCCCAGCTCGTCGGTGGCGTCTTCGCGGTCGTCGGCGTCGTCGGGTTCCTGTCCGGGCTGACCCTGCTCGGCACCATCGCGACCGGCTTCGCCCTGTTCGCGGCCCTGCTCAACGCGGCCTTCGGCATCTGCCTCGGCTGCCAGATCTACCCGCTCGTGGCCCGCTTCCGCAGGTCGAACCCGATCCCCGCGGCGTAGCCGCACAGCCCCCGTACCCACGCAAGAAAGTACCGAAAGGAAAACCATGGCTCGCTCCGACGTCCTGGTCTCAGCCGACTGGGCCGAGCAGAACCTCGACGCACCGAAGACGGTGTTCGTCGAGGTCGACGAAGACACCTCGGCCTACGACGGCGGCCACATCGAGGGCGCAGTCCGACTCGACTGGCGCAAGGACCTGCAGGACGCCGTTCGTCGTGACTTCCTGAACCGCGAGCAGTTCTCGGCGCTGCTGTCCGCCAAGGGCATCGCGAACGACGACACCGTCGTCCTCTACGGCGGCAACAACAACTGGTTCGCCGCGTACGCGTACTGGTACTTCAAGCTGTACGGCCACCAGGACATCAAGCTGATCGACGGCGGCCGCAAGAAGTGGGAGCTCGACGGCCGTCCGCTGTCGAGCGCCGAGGTCACCCGCCCGGCCACCGAGTACAAGGCCGCCGAGCCGGACACCTCGATCCGCGCGTTCCGCGACGAGGTCATCGACGCGATCGGCAACAAGAACCTGGTCGACGTCCGCTCGCCCGACGAGTTCTCCGGCAAGATCCTCGCGCCGGCGCACCTGCCGCAGGAGCAGGCGCAGCAGCGCGGCCACGTCCCCGGCGCCATCAACATCCCGTGGAGCACCACCGCCAACGAGGACGGCACCTTCAAGTCGGACGACGACCTGACCGCGCTCTACGCGGCCAAGGGCTTCGACGACAGCAAGGAGACCATCGCCTACTGCCGCATCGGCGAGCGTTCGAGCCACACCTGGTTCGTTCTGCAGGAGATCCTCGGCAAGAGCAATGTCAAGAACTACGACGGCAGCTGGGTCGAGTACGGCTCTCTCGTCGGCGCCCCGATCGAGCTGGAGGTTCGATAACCATGTGTGGAGCACCTGTTCAGGGTCAGACCCTGCCCGCCGGCGTTGACGTCGAGAAGGAGACCGTGATCACCGGTCGCGTGCTGGCCGCCGACGGCCAGCCGGTCGGCGGCGCGTTCGTGCGCCTGCTCGACGGCACCGGCGAGTTCACCGCCGAGGTCGTGGCGTCGGGCACCGGCGACTTCCGCTTCTTCGCCGCCCCCGGCACCTGGACCGTGCGTGCGCTGTCCAGCACCGGCAACGGCGACACCACGATCAGCCCCGAGGCCAACGGCATCCACAACGTGGACATCACCGTCAGCAAGTAAGCGCCTCCGGCACGGTTCGGCCCCGCTCCCCGCACGGGAGCGGGGCCGTTTCGCGTCCCCGCCCGGCTCCCTGCACCCCGGGCGCGGCCGCCGCGGGCCCCGGTTTAGACTGTTGCCGTGGTCATCTTCTTCGAGGTGCTGCTGGTTCTCGCAGCGATTCTGATTACCTGGTTCTCGCTCTACGTCGTGTACCGCTTGGTCACCGACAAGCCGTGAGCCAGCCCGGCGACGGCGACACCGTCGGCCCCAACGACGACGCGTCCGCGACGGCGGGTGACGCCGGCGCCTCCGCCGAGCAGTCCGTGCGCCGAGGCAGCGGCGACCAGGCCGTGGCCGACGCGGCCGAACGCGCCAGGGACACCGCCGGACGCAACATTCCCGTGCTCCCGGACCTTCCGCTGCCCGACGACACGGCGAACCTGCGGCTCGGCCCGGACCTGAACCCCGGCATGCTGGCGTTGCTGCCGCTCGTCGGTGTGTGGCGCGGCGAGGGCGAGGCCAGCAGTCCCGAATCCGGCGACTACCGGTTCGGTCAGCAGATCGTGGTCTCGCACGACGGCGGCAACTTTCTCGCGTGGGAGTCCCGGTCGTGGCGACTGGACGACGACGGCGAGTACGCCGGTCCGGACCTGCGGGAGAGCGGTTTCTGGCGGGTCGCCGGCGACGGCATCCCCGGCAGCATCGACGAGGAGGTCGTCGAACTGCTGCTCACGCACAGCTCCGGCGTCGTCGAGCTGTACTACGGCCAGGCCCTGACCCAGTCGAGCTGGGAGCTCGCCACCGACGTCGTCATCCGCAGCAAGCAGGGCGCACTGGTCGGCGGCGCCAAGCGCCTCTACGGCATCGTCGAGGGCGGTGACCTCGCGTACGTCGAGGAACGCATCCTCGCCGACGGTCCGCTGAAGCCGCACCTCTCCGCGCGCCTGTCCCGCTACATCGGCTAGCGCGCCTCCGCCGCCTGCACACGATTCGTACCCGGTGTTCGGATGTCCACCGGGCGAATTCGATCCACAGGTAGGTCGCGCACGCCCGCTTCGCCCCCGTCGACTGTCGGTCGACCGGATCTCCGTCCGGTCCATGACCTGAACGGAAGTTCAGTTGCGTCAGACCGAGTGAACGGAAGCGTTCACTCGGGGTTTGGGAAACAAACTGGCGGTGGCGCCGCAGGGGGGGGGGGCTGCGGGGGTGGTTTGGTGCGGGGAGGTACGGCGCCGGGACCCCCG